>NZ_CP083387.1:2450962-3063703 GCF_020042345.1 Arachidicoccus terrestris | reverse complement strand
TATTGTGGAAAAATATCGTGTAACTGGTCCCTGCCGTGTTGCATGACAAACAAAGTGTTGTTTTGCTGATTCCAGTCGAGTCCGACGACATTTCTCAATCCTGTAGCATATCGCACACCCTGCCCATAGGACTGGTCCAGTTTATCCGCTTTAAACTGCCATATGCCACCGGCTGAATCCAATAATGGACAACCCGGAATGCCCATAGAGCCCCTCTGGCGATCATTCTCCTGACAGGAATTCAACGGGGACCCAATATTTACATAGATATTGCCGTCATTGTCTAGTACTATCGACTTTGTCTCGTGTTGCCGGCCTTTTAACAGCCCAGTAATGATTTTTTCCGGTTGATCCGGGTTGATGACTTCATTTTGGTTATTTAACTTATAGCGAAACACTTCGCTATTCGAGGAAGCATACAGATACCCGTTCTTTAAATAAATACCTGTTCCTCCATAATTAGCAAATCCGCCAATTTTTCTGGCAGCGCCATCTTTGCCTATTTTTAAAACCAATATACCTTTACCATCAATCGGCTTGGCCAGCTTCACATACATAAGTCCCTGTTCCGTTATTGCCAAATGCCGGGCTTTCGCTTTCAGGTCTGCAACAACAATCGCCGAAAAGTGAGCGGGTAGTTTTAGCTGTGTCGTATCTCCCGGAGCCTGTCTTAGTTCCAGCTTTGTTTGCGCCATTAATTGTGTACCTGCAAAATGCAAAGACAAAAGCAGACAAAATAACAATGCAGTCCTACTTGCGCCCAGCAAACTGCTTAAATTATAGTTCTTCATTATTACCCGCGTTAATAATTATAATAGCGTGCATCCAATCTATATCTCTATACAACCGGAGCATTTTACAATCCGGAACGATGAAACAGAAAAACAGGGTTTCCCTGATTCAATCCCATAGCAAATTAAATATTTAATCGCTATCAGGGAAATAAGAAAATTTGCAAATCATTCAGCTATTATGGCAAAAGAGGTAAAGTACTGTTTTTTTGTACGAATATTGTGCGAGATATCACTTCCATCAAACTAATCTCTTTGCCCATGCCAAAAAGAGCTTTTAAATCACTAATATTCAGCGGGCTTTGCCTGCTTCTATGTGTTTCATTTATCAAATCAGGCATCACGCCCTGGTCATCGGAACTTGTTGAAGTCCTTCCAAACGGCCATTTAGTATACCGCCCTGACAAACAAGGGAACATTCTGCCGGATTTCAGTAGCGTAGGCTATATGCAAGGAGGCATAACGCCTCCTGAAATCCCTGTAGTGAAAACCATTGAAGCAGCCAAAAACGGCAGCAGCCAGGCAGTAATTCAGAATGCCATCAATGAGGTATCGGGTTATCCTCTGGACAAGAATGGATTCAGAGGTACCATTCTTCTTAAAAGGGGTACTTATAAAATCGAGGGGACAATTCAAATACATACCAGTGGAATCATATTACGCGGTGAAGGAGAAGGAAAGGATGGCACCCGGTTAATTGCAACAGGCACAACACAAAGGAGCCTGATCAATATATCCGGAACAGGTTCCTTAAGGAAAATAAAAAAAAGCCAAGTGGAGATCACTGATCAATTTGTTCCGGTCGGCAGTAAATCAATTAGCGTATCATCAGCAGAACATTTTAAAAGAGGAGACTCTGTTATCGTATTTCGCCCTGGTACAGCCAGCTGGATTCACGACTTAAAAATGGACCAGATTATTGAAAGAAAAGGAACCCGACAATGGTTCCCCCGGGAATACGGCTTGGCATTCGAAAGAATCATCACTCATGTAGAAGACAACAGAATTTTTCTTGACAATCCTATCGTAATGGAAATGGAAACCAAATACGGAGGCGGGTCCGTATTTTCTTATCATTACCCGGGACGAATTGAAAAAGTAGGTATTGAAAATCTATATTGCGCCTCAACCTACACAAGTGATACTGCTGAAAATCACGGATGGATAGCCATTCGTATGGACAAAATAAAAAATAGCTGGGTGCGGCAAGTAACATCTCAATACTTTGGCTATGCCTGCGTCAGTTTAGGTTATGGTGCCAGAAACATTTCCGTATTACATTCAAACTGCCTGGATGCAAAATCTGTCATTACAGGCGGGAGGCGCTATTCGTTTGCCAATGATGGTCAAATGAATCTCTTCATGGACTGTCATGCGACGGAAGGCAGGCATGACTACGTCACCGGAGCCAGAGTTTGCGGGCCCAATGTCTTCTATAATTGTACCGCCAATAATACTCATGCAGACATAGGCCCCCACCATAGATGGGCCACCGGCACCTTATACGATAATGTAAAGACTACTGGAGAAATTAATATTCAGGACAGGGGAAACTGGGGGAGCGGGCATGGCTGGAGCGGCGTAACCCAGATACTTTGGAACTGCAGCGCCAGAGCTGCGGTTGTGCAGGACCCCTGGGTCTCAGGTCATAATTATTGTATAGGCCTGCAAGGCAGTATCGGAAAAGCACGTTTCCCGGAAAGGAATCAGGGTATATGGGAAGGCCTGAACAGAAAAAGGTTGCAGCCCGCATCTTTATATATGGCCCAACTAAAACAAAGGTTGGAGCAGCAGTAATAATCATCTATTCCGGTGATGCGTATATAAAGATTTCCTGTCTGTAACACGAGCGGGACGGATTTTCCGGTCCGGAAGAAAACTAAAGATAGCCGCTGGGGGCAATTAAAGCAGTTGCACACCATAACAAGGGGGCCTGACCGTGCAGGTCTCCGATATTACGTTTGCGGTCAAGATAATATTGATGATCATTTTTCTTGTTCGTTCCTTCGCACACATTAGTAATATTATCGTCTGAATTGATATATTTAATGAGGGAGAGCCATGCTTTCCGCGCAGCAGGGCCATATATCTTTTCATCTAACCAGCCTTCTTTAACACCTGTAATAAAAGCAAAGGTAAACATACCGGTACAAGATGTTTCTTTCCAGGAAGTCGGGTCGTCGATCAATTGTCTCCACATCCCGTCTTTCGCCTGGTATTTCAGCAGCGTCGCCATCATTTTCCGATAACCAGCCAATATACGTGGCCGGTTTGGATTGTCTTTAGGCAAAGAGCGCAATAACTCACTCATGCCGGCGGCCATCCACCCATCTCCTCTTCCCCAGAAGTAAGGCACATCAGGTGCGTGATAAAACAACCCGTTGGGCTGCTGTAATGAGTCCAGATAGAACACCATTTCTTTGGCAGCCTTGTCAATATACATCCGGTTGCCAGTCGCTCTGTATGCCTGTGACTGAACAGCGGTAATCATAAACATATCGTCAATCCATAACCGGGTTTGCCAGCTCAGGCCCTTGTCGTAGAACCGGTGTGATGCTGCCGTCACCCGCTTTCCTTCAGGCGGTCCCCACTGTCTGTCAGCAAATGTCTTTCCCAGTTTTAAATAACGCGGATCCTTTGTCTGTATATAAAGCTCCAACGGCACCGATCCGAATACAGCATAATCCACGTGATCTGGTATCGGTACCAGTGTGTCGCGATTTCCCAGCAAGGGCTCAAAACGATCCGCCAGTTGCCGAACCATTTTTTTATTGCCAGTCACCTTCGCGAAAGTCAGCGCGCCGTACCAGGTACAGGACTCGGGATAGGTAATCACTTTAGGGGGTGTTGTCCTATTAAAGTTGGTGTGTGGCGTAGCGATAAACTTCGCCGCAATTCTCTCTCCTATGTCTTTAGGGGAGCAGCCACCCGGCCAGTTGTTAAATGAACTAATTTTAGCTGTTTGCGCTGGCAAATTGGCATAGCCAATTAAAGCGGCCACGACAAAAAGAATACGAATCGATTTCATATATTTATTTTATAAATACTTCACTATTTATTTCCTGATCATCCTGCGCCTCAGTATATCCTTCTCTGACATTAATTTTTCGATCGTCAAAATTAATCGTATCGTGGAAAATCCAATTCCCTATTTTAGCAATTATATAAGGGGTATAAGCTAATCCACACTCTTATATCAGCTGCCTATCAGTTATATAGCCGGGTTACTTTAATAATGGAAGAATGATAAATCAGGCCGGACGTCTTTATCCACCCGCTCTGAATCCCAAATATAAAATTAAGACCTATCAAGAGGTGCATACAGGCTGACAGATCTTTTTATATTTCAAAAGCTTACAATAGCTTTATTTCTTTAATATGTAAACGATTTCATTGCCTTTCAAATTTAACCGGAAATAAACTGGCGCTGATAATTCAATGGGCTTTTTCCAGTAATCATTTTAAAATACTTATGGAAACTAGTAAAATTATTAAATCCGCTCTCATAGCAAAGCTGTTTCAGGCAAAGGCGATTCTCAATTAAAAGCTTACAGGCGCGTCCCACACGCAGCTCAATAATATACTGAGAATAAGTCTTCCCCGTTCTGGACTTAAAATATCTGCAAAAAGAGTTCTGGCTGATATTAGCGATTTCAGCAATTTCCTTAAGTTCTATTTTGCGATTGAAATTTTTCAAAGTGTAATTATAAACTGCATTGATTCTTTCAGAATCCACTTCAATTGATTCGGGATGAAACCCTATGGATGACAGTATCTCAATATCGGTACACGCCGCAATTACCGACAAAGCTTCTATTAACAAAAGGATTCTTTGAGAGCCGTTGGCACCGATCAATTGATCCAAAAGGCCAGCTACTTTATGTCTGGTGACTCCCCTCAGAACAATCCCTCTTTTTGCATTTGTAAGCAACACTTTTAGCCTCGAATTCTCCGGCAGTTCTAAAAACCGGTCCCCCCAAAAATTTTCTTCAAAATGGGAAACAGTAACATCTGCAGATACGGCCGCATTTTCATCAAAATATACATCGTCAAACCGCCAGTAATGAGGCAAATTTGATCCGACTAATACCACATCTCCAGCTTTAAATCTTTTGACACTATCGCCAATAAACTGAGAACCTTCTCCGCTTCTGAAATGAATCAGTTCCACTTCGGCATGAAAATGCCATCTGTTATTTACATAGGGAACGCGATCCCGGCGCACACTAAAGGACAAATCTGGGCCTTTGGACACTTTTAACAATTGAGCTCTCATAAAGGTCTAATTTAAAAAGAAATGTGAAAGAATAGCAACCTCAAGATAATTAATAATTATCATTAGTTAGCAAAAAGTTACGCAACCGTTTTCGTATTGATAATTAATTTATTACAGTTTAAATGTATCAATATTATATATACAATTGATAACATATATTCCATTGATAATCAGCAAATAACTTAAATAATTTCCTTCGCACCTAGGGCAAAAATGTGACTAAAAATTTGTTAAACAATGATACAGCAAACACGACTCATTTTCAAGCTTTAACTACAATCCTCTATATGTAAGCAGCATAAATTCGTAAAGAATAAAGAATCAAAAATATTCGGCTACCTTTGGCCTTCTCACAATTATTTCAAATCTATGAGTTCCGCCGATTTATTAAAGCAACTTGCTTTTATTCAAGAAATTGACAAACTAAAATATATCCAGCGCAGAACAAAACTATTTAACAGTGACAGACGAGAAAATGATGCGGAACATAGCTGGCATCTGGCCATGATGACCATTATTCTGGCTCGTCAATCTGACAGGCCAGTTGATGTACTGAAAGTATTAAAGATGGTATTGATTCACGATATAGTAGAAATTGATGCCGGGGACACTTTCATTTTTGACACCGCTAAAAATCATACAAATACAACCGAAGAGCGGATTGCAGCCAAACGAATCTTTGGCTTACTGCCAAAAGAACAAGCACAGGAATTCATGACCATTTGGGAAGAATTTGAAGCTGGGGAAACCGATGAGGCTAAATTTGCCAGATCAATGGACAGGCTCGAACCATTATTACAAAATGTGTCCAATAACGGAGGCACATGGGCTGAATATAACATTGATTATCAACAAGTCATGGAAAAGCAAAATGTTCATGAGGCTATATCTTCCTCCATCGCGACTTATGCAGAGAATATTATAAATGAAAGTGTTGACAACGGAATACTGAGAAAAGAAAACCCAGGCAAATAGTAAATATGACTTGATCAATCATAAGCCCCCCCCTTGGAAACATCTCCAGGATTAATGGATAGAGAGTCTTACGAAATCTATCTCCTGTTTTGCCCGCCTTTCCAACATTAGAGTCAGACAATACGCTATACACCGTCATTAAGGTTTGACCATCAGTTGTCAAAATATAAGCGTGTCATTTATTAAGCTCCATCGATCAAAACTTATATGTAATGGAGCCCGTAATCCGTAAAGGATTTTGAGGCGCCATCCGAACGGACCAGTATCTTTCACTGGTCAGGTTATCTGCCTTCAACCCGATTCTAAAATGAGGCTGATCATAAAACAGCGCCGCATCCAATACCGTGTAAGCCGGAATAATAAATTTAAACTTGTCGGTATTGCTTTGAAAAGATTCGCTTCCATATATCCCGCCAAAACCCAAACCAAGGCCTTTTAATGCTCCATCAACCATACGATAGCTTAACCATAGATTCGCCGTCCTTGGCGACCCCGAAGTTACAGGTCTTAAGCCCAATATTGAGGAATCGCTCTTCGTATATTTACTTTCATTATAGGTAAAACCGCCGATTATATTAAGTCCTGGTAAAGGGTTAGAAATCAATTCTAGCTCAAATCCTTTACTTACCTGCGTCCCGTCCTGGATACTAAAATCAGGATGCTCAGGATCATCGCGCAGCATATTGGATACATTAATATTATAATAGCTGAGTGTCGCATTCAAAAACGGGTAATCCACCTTAACACCTGCTTCCCATTGGTTCGCTTCATTAGGTTTAAATGTATGGCCATCAAAATCTGCCCCACTGACATTATTAAAGCCATTCATATAATTAGAAAATAAGGAAACCTTATCTCTGACCACCTGATAGACTAATCCGAACTTAGGTGAATAGGCTGTCTGTTTATAGGCTCCGGCACTGGAATCAAGATCCGGATAATAAACCCCTTTGTTAATGTACCTGTCGGCCCGTATACTGGCCATTGCTAATAGCTTATCGGTAATATTCAATACATCAGAAATATAGGCGCTATAGGTTCTTTCGTTCACAGATACAAAATTGGTAAATTGTGCTTCTTCAAATAGGGGTGCCACTTTTTCTATATTAAAATCCCTGTACGCGGCCCCGGGCTTTTTAAAATTCAATTCAGGCATATTTACTGTTGCATCATTTCTGGTAGCCCGTAAACTGTAAAAATCAAACCCCACAACCAATCGATTACGAAGGCTCCCTATTTTAAAATCTCCTATAAAATTCTGTTGAATATCAGTTCCGTAATAAGGATACTGCTGATAAGTGACCGACTGGCGAAGTGTAGAATCAGATCTGATTGACAATGCGGTAACATATCCGTCTGACGATGAGCGCGTCCTGGATACCACCGTCTGTGAAGTCCAGTCATCCGATATCTTATATTTTGCCTGCGCAAAAATATTATATTGCTGGCTGGTATAGTTAACCGTATTATTTGAAAACGACAGATTATACGGTATGCCCAGCTCTTCTACGCTTTTGGCTTTTCCCGTTTTGATCGGAGATAACCTGATGGGAGAAGTTGCCTTATAGCTACTAAGTTCTGCATCCAATAGCAACGTAAGTCTGTCATTCACTTTATAAGAAAAGCTCGGTGCGAACAGGTAGTTCTTACTAAAGCCTGCATCCTGAAAGCTTCTTTCACTGTGTAAAGCCGTGTTCACTCTTAAAAGAGCTGTTTTCTCAGAGTTAAGAGGCGTATTGATGTCGAAGGTAAGGCGATTTAAATCCCAGTTGGCCGCGGAATAACTCACTTCCCCCTTAAAACTTTCAAATGGTTTTTTGGTAACTCTATTGAATAAGCCGCCGAAAGATGAAATGGTGCTACCAAAAAGAGTAGCCGATGGCCCCTTTATCACTTCTATACGTTCCAGGTTAGCAGGGTCGATGGTCGCGAAGGTAAAGCTTCCCACTCCGTTGCGGACCAATTGAGGCGTCGCAAACCCCCTTGAAATAGAAGTAGTGCGGCCTTGATTGCGCACTTGTGCAATTCCGGCTCCGGGAACATTCTTAAAAGCGCTATTATAATCTGTAATGAGCTGCTCGTTCATCAGTTCTTTGCTGACAACTGTATAGACTTGCGCATTCTCCATATTTTTCAGAGGCATTTTTGCCACATCATCACTTTCTTTTCTGGCAAAGCGGTTCCCCCCGCTAGAAACCATCACTGCCTCCAGGTTGTTAGCGGAATAGAGTAACGTATCGCGGAACTCAGTTGTTTTGCCTCCCACTAATTCGAACGCTTTCTTCTTAAAATGGTAACCGCTCAAAGAAAGTGATAGAACGTGAGAACCAGCCGGTAAATCATGAAAGTAAAATTCACCGCTGGCATTTGTAATCGTATTTTTACGTAGCTGCGGGATACTAACTGTCACACCAATCGCCGGATCTCCTTCTTGGGTAAGAATAATGCCATGCACTTTTGCATTATCGGAATGCTGGGCATGAAGGGGAGCGAACGGGAGTGCCAAAATGCATAAAAGTACCAGATATGCTGCTCTATAGAGCATCTTATTTAATCTCATGCTAAACAGGGAATATAAACGCATTTTTAATTTTTTGTAAACAATGTCAACAATACGGCGCAAATGTAGAACACTGACAACGGAACCATTTTCGAATATGGGAAAAATATGAATCGTTGCGACTCTACAGGTTAAAGTCAATATCAATCATATTGTCTTTTCTCAAAACCAACACGAGCACTGTCAAGAACCACCATGGATCATCCGTGAAATAATCCCTTTGTTCTTCCCCAACTCTGCAAAGACAAGCCCTACAAGATGCAGGACAACGAAAGCAACAGCATAATACATGGACAGTATATGTATTTTGACAGCTATCCTATGCAGATCATGCCATTGTTTGCCCCACACAATAAGGATACCGGTCAATAATGAAGTTGCAAAACAGCCATAGAAAAGTAGGTAGATAGTGGACTTCAGTCGATCCTTTCCCGTGATCCCAGCTTTAAAAGGGTTTTCAAAAGTTGCACCCTCAACTTTTAGGACGATCATCCGTATAAGATATAGCCCCAGCAATATATACCCTGCAACTGTATGCCACTGCCACATTGGAGCCCGGATAGATTTTCCTATTAAGGAGGCCTCTTTACCAGACAGCTCGATGTTTCGTTTAAGAAGTTCTGACCTGAGTATCATACCCATATGATCCTTGTTCATCCAGTTCTGTCTTAAAAAGATAGTGAGCATAATGAAAAGAAAGACACCAGCAATTAGCCAGTGAACAATCCTGAGTGCCCGGCTATAGGTTTTAGGAGAAGACATTAATTATAACTTGAATAGCGAAAAGAAAAGCGAAATTAATCAAGCAGCCAGAATTTCATTTACGAGTTCGGGAAAAACATCATATTCAATATGAATTTAACTTAAGTGAATTTTATTCGAACCACGGCATTCTACTTTTGTATTAAACAAACAATCATGACACTATCAAATCTTGGGATTTTCCACACAATCGTCGGCCTTATCTCGCTGATAAGCGCAGTAATATCTTTTACACGATATAGTAAAATAAGCCTGGAACGTTTAACCGGTAAATTATATCTATATGGTACAGTCATCACTTCAATAACAGCCTTAGGACTATCAAAAAACGGTGGGTTCAATGCAGGCCATATATTTTCACTATTTATCCTGATGCTGGTACTGACCGCCTACTACTTAAACCGTAAAAGAAAAGGCAGTAAACGGGCCAGGCATTTTGAGAATTTTACACTTTCCTTCAGTTTCTTCCTTTCATTGGTACCGACAGTGAACGAGACTTTCACACGCATACCTGTCGGCCACCCTTTAGCAACAGGGCCTTCCGACCCTATAATTGGGAAAACGCTGTTATGCCTTTTTGCCACTTTTGTGATCGGGACAATTCTCCAGTACCGAAAACAATGTAAAATCAATAAGCTACAGTAATATGATCTTATTTAAACGTCAATCCAAAAGAATGATGCAATTCCAGCAAATTGCTTAATTTCATACTCAACTCTATTTCAGGAGTCCGTCAAATAAATGCATGACCTAATTTTTAATTGAAAATGGACAATCCCTGGTCAGATTTTTTGCAAAATATTCTTATACCCTTTGGCGGGCTAACAGCGGAGGATGTTATGATTAGCCTCCCTCTGTGGAAAAGTAGAACAATAGCCAAGGGGGATTTCTATAACAAACAAAATATTGTTTGTCAGGATTTAGGCATAGTTGTAAGGGGAATATTTAGAATCTATTATTATGATCCTGCTACGGATGAAGAAAAGAACCTGTTCTTCTTTTCAGAAAACCAGTTCATTGTTTCTTTCCGGAGTTTCCTGGCACAGTATCCGTGTGTATATTATATAGAAGCTCTTGAGGACGCCGAAGTATTGTTTATATCTTACCAGGAGTTACAGCTTTTGTATCAAAAGCATAAATCCTGGGAGCGTTTTGGCCGCATGCTGGCAGAATATTTCTTCCATAGTTCTCAGGCAAGGGCAGAAGAGCTTTTATTTTTCAGCCACGAAAAGCGTTATCAGGATCTGTTAAATCAGCACCCAAATATCATTCAGCGTGTGGCTTCATTCCATATTGCATCATATCTTGGTATTAAAAATCAATCCCTAAGTAGAATAAAAAAAAGAATACAGGATAATATTCAGTCTAAAAATCCATGAACACATACCCAAAAAGTGAAAGTTCATACCTAATACTGCCGGAAAGAACACGCCGAAAATAGGACTGCTGTGTTAAGGATTGATTCTTTTGACAATAGCAATTTACGCTTCCGTTTATGATCAAATTTTCTCTTCGCTTTTCGGTTCATATATAAGCAAAAAAGTCTCCGTAAGCAATTACGGAGACTTTTCAATAAATATGGCAGCTACCTACTCTCCCAGGGATAAGACCCAAGTACCATCGGCCATGAGGGGTTTAACTTCTCTGTTCGGTAAGGGAAGAGGTGAAGACCCTCGGAATAACCACCATAAAAAATTCGTGTGCATTATGCTCTATGCTTACGGCACACTTAATAAGGTCATATTGGAAAAGCTCAACTTTAGAGCAACTATCTTTACCATTTCAACAATAAAAATAGATTTAAAAAATAAAGCGTACGGGCAATTAGTACTACTCGACTTTGATGTTACCACCTTTACATCTATAGCCTATCAACGTCATCGTCTCTGACGACCCTTAAAAGTAAACTCATCTTGAGGGAGGTTTCACGCTTAGATGCTTTCAGCGTTTATCCTGGCTGTACGTAGCTACTCAGCACTACACCTGGCGGCATAACTGATTCACCAGCGGTACATACGACCCGGTCCTCTCGTACTAAGGTCATGTCCTCTCAATTTACTTGCGCCCACCACAGATAGAGACCGAACTGTCTTGCGACGTTCTGAACCCAGTTCACGTGCCACTTTAATGGGCGAACAGCCCAACCCTTGGGACCTTCTCCAGCCCCAGGATGTGACGAACCGACATCGAGGTGCCAAACCTTACCGTCGATATGAGCTCTTGGGTAAGATCAGCCTGTTATCCCCGGAGTACCTTTTATCCTTTGAGCGATGGCCCTTCCATTCAGAACCACCGGATCACTTTAGCCGACTTTCGTCCCTGCTCGGCGTGTATGCCTCACAGTCAAGCACCCTTATACTAATGCGCTCTATGTACGATTACCAACCGTACTGAGGGTACCTTTGCAAGCCTCCGTTACTTTTTAGGAGGCGACCACCCCAGTCAAACTACCCACCATGCAATGTCTCCTTGTTCAGGATTAGGTTCTAAGCAACAGAAGGTTGGTATTTCAACGTTGACTCCACACACACTGGCGTGCATGCTTCATAGTCTCCCAACTATCCTACACATCGGTTGCTCAAAATCAATGCAAAGTTGTAGT
This sequence comes from Arachidicoccus terrestris, assembly GCF_020042345.1. Taxonomy (NCBI): domain Bacteria; kingdom Pseudomonadati; phylum Bacteroidota; class Chitinophagia; order Chitinophagales; family Chitinophagaceae; genus Arachidicoccus; species Arachidicoccus terrestris. Next base: position 3,051,737 of record NZ_CP083387.1, on the reverse strand, counting down.
GAAGGTTCACGGGGTCTTTTCGTCCCGTGGCGGGTAACCGGCATCTTCACCGATACTACAATTTCACCGGGCTCGTGGAGGAGACAGTGTTCAACTCATTAGACCATTCGTGCAGGTCGGAACTTACCCGACAAGGAATTTCGCTACCTTAGGACCGTTATAGTTACGGCCGCCGTTTACTGGGGCTTCAGTCAGAAGCTTCGCACTTGCGCGCTAACATCCTTCCTTAACCTTCCAGCACCGGGCAGGTATCAGGCTCTATACGTCATCTTTCGATTTTGCAGGGCCCTATGTTTTTGTTAAACAGTTGGTTGAACCTATTTACTGAGACCATATCGCTATGGTATGCTTTATCCCGAAGTTACAGCATTAATTTGCCTAGTTCCTTCTCCACGGCTCACCCGAGCGCCTTAGAATACTCATCCCGTCTACCTGTGTCGGTTTGCGGTACTGGCTGCATATCTCGCTTTTCTTGGAACCACTTTTATCCGTTCGCTTCCCCCGAAGGTTCTACTCAGATGCCCTATTCCGTCAGGACATACAGACCACGGTGATCCGTCACTTTTATTGATATGCAGGTAAAGGAATATTAACCTTCTTTCCATCAGATACCCCTCTCGGGTTTTCCTAAGGACCAGACTAACCCTGATCCGATTAACGTTGATCAGGAACCCTTAGACTTTCGGCGTTAAAGTTTTTCACTTTAATTATCGTTACTTATGCCTACATTTTCTTTTGAAAACGCTCCAACAGTGGTCGCCCACCATCTTCAACGCTGTTTTCAATGCTCCCCTACCAATATACACCTTAAGGTGCAATTTTAGGACTTCGGTTCATGGCTTGATGCCCGATTATTTTCCGTGCAGGACCTCTCGACCAGTGAGCTGTTACGCACTCTTTAAATGAATTGCTGCTTCCGAGCAAACATCCTGGCTGTTATAGAAGTCCCACCGCGTTTATTCAACTTAGCCATGGATTGGGGACCTTAGTCGCTAATCTGGGTTATTTCCCTCTCGGCCACGGACCTTAGCGCCCGTAGCCTCACTCCCGGAGATATGTGTTAGCATTCGGAGTTTGTCAGGGTTTGGTAGGCGATGAAGCCCCCTAGCCCAATCAGTAGCTCTACCTCTAACACACTTCTTTATATCCGAGGCTGTTCCTAAAAACATTTCGGGGAGAACGAGCTATCTCTCAGTTTGATTGGCCTTTCACCCCTATCCACAGGTCATCCCAAGACTTTTCAACGTCAACGGGTTCGGTCCTCCATTTTGTGTTACCAAAACTTCAACCTGCCCATGGATAGATCACAAAGTTTCGCGTCTACCCCCACTGACTGAACGCCCTATTCGGACTCGCTTTCGCTACGGCTCCGTTATTTAAGAACTTAACCTCGCCAGTGAGGAGTAACTCGTAGGCTCATTATGCAAAAGGCACGCCGTCACACCATAAAGATGCTCCGACCGCTTGTAGGCGCACGGTTTCAGGTACTATTTCACTCCCCTGTTCGGGGTACTTTTCACCTTTCCCTTACGGTACTGGTTCACTATCGGTGTCTGAGGAGTATTTAGCCTTACCAGATGGTGCTGGCAGATTCACACAGGATTCCTCCGGTCCCGCGCTACTCAGGATACTGCTCGTTGGTATTAATTTATGCCTACAGGATTTTCACCTTCTGTGATGTAACTTTCCAGATACTTCAGCTTGATAATACCGCCTAAATGCAGTCCTACAACCCCTATGAGGCACGCCTCATAGGTTTGGGCTCTTCCCTGTTCGCTCGCCACTACTTAGGGAATCATTGTCTTATTTTCTTTTCCTCCCGGTACTTAGATGTTTCAGTTCTCGGGGTTGGCTCTCTTTGCAGAGTGATATGTCTTCAACATACCAGGTTGTCCCATTCGGAAATCTACGGATATAACGCTCGTGTGCAACTCTCCGCAGCTTATCGCAGCTTACCACGTCCTTCTTCGCCTCTCAGACCCTAGGCATCCACCATGCGCCCTTAATTGCTTTAAAAAATTTAGAAATTGTAGTGATGTTACCACCACTATGTGTTTGATCAGCTCTCCTTCCGTCTTACAACAGAAAAAAAGCCTCTCGTTACTCTTATTGTTTTTGCTTTCCCAATATGTCAAAGATCTTTATCTACCCTCTACGCCTACTACTTAACTATTACTAGCCGTTCGCTGACTCAGGCACATCTGTCAGTGTATGGAATCCGATTCCTGCTGCCGCTGTCTTTTGATCACCTCTGTAATCAATCAACCCGCTTACACTTAACTCATCTTAATTTAAGAACTGTTCTTTTTACTTCTTAATGTGGAGGATATCGGAGTCGAACCGATGACCCTCTGCGTGCAAGGCAGATGCTCTAGCCAACTGAGCTAACCCCCCATTTATATACCTTACAGTATAGCACTTCAGAATCTCATCGAATTCTTTGTAGTCCCGCCCAGATTTGAACTGGGGACCTCTACATTATCAGTGTAGCGCTCTAACCAACTGAGCTACGAGACTGTGACTGTTTGAACCCTATCGCCAATCTATAGCCATGTGTTACATTGAAGTTGGCCGTCAGTGCTATCTGTTTGAAAGAACTAATAAGTTTAAAAGGAAAATAAATAACAGTAATGCTACTCCGACTTGCGTCGGCGCGCCGCTCTAAAAAGGAGGTATTCCAGCCGCACCTTCCGGTACGGCTACCTTGTTACGACTTAGCCCCAATTACCAGTTTTACCCTAGGCAGCTCCTTACGGTTACCGACTTTAGGTACACCCAGCTTTCATGGCTTGACGGGCGGTGTGTGCAAGGTCCGGGAACGTATTCACCGTATCATTGCTGATATACGATTACTAGCGATTCCAGCTTCACGCAGTCGAGTTGCAGACTGCGATCCGAACTGAGAGAGGGTTTTTGAGATTCGCGCCTTGTCGCCAAGTGGCTGCTCTTTGTCCCTCCCATTGTAGTACGTGTGTAGCCCTGGGCATAAAGGCCATGATGACTTGACATCATCCCCTCCTTCCTCGCGTCTTACGACGGCAGTCTCATTAGAGTTCCCAGCTTAACCTGATGGCAACTAATGATAGGGGTTGCGCTCGTTGCGGGACTTAACCCAACACCTCACGGCACGAGCTGACGACAGCCATGCAGCACCTTGCTTCATGTCTATTGCTAGAAAATACCCTTTCAGGTACCGTCATTCGCATTCTAGCCCAGGTAAGGTTCCTCGCGTATCATCGAATTAAACCACATACTCCACCGCTTGTGCGGACCCCCGCCAATTCCTTTGAGTTTCATTCTTGCGAACGTACTTCCCAGGTGGATTACTTAATGCTTTCGCTCAGACGCGCACTGTGTATCGCGCACGTCGAGTAATCATCGTTTAGGGCGTGGACTACCAGGGTATCTAATCCTGTTTGATCCCCACGCTTTCGTGCCTCAGCGTCAATTTTCGCTTAGCCAGCTGCCTTCGCAATAGGTGTTCTATGTCATATCTAAGCATTTCACCGCTACATGACATATTCCGCTGACCTCAACGACATTCAAGACCTATAGTATCCAAGGCAGTTTCCGAGTTAAGCTCGGAGATTTCACCTCAGACTTACAAGTCCGCCTACGCACCCTTTAAACCCAGTAAATCCGGATAACGCTTGCACCCTCCGTATTACCGCGGCTGCTGGCACGGAGTTAGCCGGTGCTTATTCATAGGGTACCGTCAAGCTCTGTAAAAACAAAGTGTTTCGCCCCCTATAAAAGAAGTTTACAATCCAGAGGACCTTAATCCTTCACGCGGCATGGCTGGTTCAGACTTGCGTCCATTGACCAATATTCCTTACTGCTGCCTCCCGTAGGAGTCGGGCCCGTGTCTCAGTGCCCGTGTGGCTGATCATGCTCTCACATCAGCTAATGATCGTCGGCTTGGTGGGCCGTTACCCCCCCAACTACCTAATCATACGCGCGACCATCCTCATCCACCGGAGTTTTAATAATCATGTGATGCCACATCATTATATTATGGGGTATTAATCCGAATTTCTTCGGGCTATCCCCCAGATAAGGGAAGGTTTCGCACGTGTTCCGCACCCGTTTGCCGGTCGTCAGCTCAAGTATTGCTACTCAACTGTTACCCCTCGACTTGCATGTATTAAGCCTGCCGCTAGCGTTCATCCTGAGCCAGGATCAAACTCTCCATTGTTAATGTATTGTTTGAACTGACTAAATTTCTCTCGAAAATTAGGCGTCAAAATTTGTGTTCTTTTTCAACGCTTCGTAGTGTCTTCCTTACTGTTATTTGTATTTTCCTTTCAAAGATCTTTATAGAAATATCTCTATCCCTATCTTGCTATACCATGCACCTCACGGCACACCGTACTCCCTACTTTTTTTACCCCGCCAATCTTCTGACAGTCTCTACCGTCAGGCGGAGTGCAAAGGTAGTAAACACGCATTTACCAACCAAATATTTTAAGTAGATTTTTTTTATTTTTCTCGCAGGTCTGAGACTCGCAACTTGCTGTTAACCACCCCCTTACAAAGAAAAATATCTTAAGAACTGACCCGCCTTAGCACCCTCTTTTCCGTCGCGGGATTGCAAAGGTAATACCTTTTACTGCAACAACAAATTTATTTTAGAAATAATCCAAAACTATTTTATGAAACCCAATGTTTATAAGACTTTCAGAAAAGAAAAAATATTCAGACAAAAGCATTCTGCATCAATTTTAAAGGTAGTAAGGCCATAAGTTCTGAGTAAAGAAGGCAAAACCAATTCAAAAAAGAAGATGACTTACTATCATCTGCGGCCAATTAACAGACATCTAATATTGTCATATTCTATAAATCCCGCCCATATACAGTACCTTTAAAAATGTCGTTGACATTCTTTAATTCCAGATAAATCATGATGGTGAATAAAAAAGACGAAAAAATATTTGTATTGATTCCTGGCGGCTGGCACGGAGGCTGGGCATTTGACTCTATTCAGGAAAGGCTTGAAAAAATGGGGCATAAACTATTCCCCCTTACATTGCCAGGCCTTGAAGACTCTGCTCCAGATCAAAATAAAATAATAAATCTGGATACACATATCCAGTTTGTAGTGGACATGTTGATAGATCAAGGCCTCAATAATGTAATCTTATGTGGGCACAGTTACGGCGGCTTAGTCATTACAGGAGTTGCAGACAGACTTTCTGAGAGAATCAATGCCCTTGTTTATATAGATGCTTATATCCCTGAAAATGGCGATTCGTGCTGGAAGCTCACAAGCGACATTTATAGGGACCTTTTTATAGCAGGATGTAGCGACGATGGGTTTACAGTGGCGGTTCCTGCTGGAACAGATAGTCGAAGAGTGCCACACCCAATGGCCACATTCTTGCAAAGCCTGCGTCTAAACGGCAATTATAAACAAATTGGCAACCGGGTCTTCATATACGCATGTGGTTGGGAAGCGACACCCTTTAAAAAGCAATTCGAAGCGCTGAAACATAATCCGGAATGGCACATTGAAACGATAAATTGCGGGCATAATATAATGAGGGAAGCCCCAGACAGATTAATCTCTATCCTACATGAAGTCTCCATAAAATAAATGCAGGGAGCTTGACTTAAAAATCCTGAGTATATTCAGGAAGAAAATTTTAGAACCATTTTATGGCGGGCTGAAAAGATGGATAGTGTCGAGACTAACACAATAACAGACAGATTAAATGACAGATTAAATGTGGCCATAAAAAGCCTTATAAAAGTAATCAATGAGAATCCTGGACTAGATACTAATAAAATATCATCAATGGTTCAGATAAGCATTAGAACCACTGGACGATACATAAAACAATTAAAAGATAATAACATAATTGAATTTATTGGCTCCCAAAAAACAGAAGGTTATTATTTAACCAGTGAGGCCAAATCATTCATGTAAAAAAACGCACATGAAATAAATTTCTTTGAGACAGTATCCCGAAAAGTCTCTTTCCCAGATAAAAATAGATTTTTAAAAATAAGTAACAACTCAGGTATATAACTATTGAATTGGTTGTCAGTTTATTAGCTTATACCCAAAGGCAACGAGTTTAACACCTACTCGAAGCGCAGCTCCAAACAAAAGAACCTGTCTTTAAAAGTTGACAGCCATCTCCGCTTCTTTCACTGTAATTATTTAGTTTTGCCCCTGTCATCGAAAAGCACTGATACTAATAGGGTGGAGATGATGATGAACCTACTTCGTTGATTTGACCTGACTGTACATCTGCCGCTTTGCTATAAGCAGTAAGAACAGCCATCAATCCAAATATTAATGAAATCATGCCCTGGTCGTATAAGGCCACATTAAAGGGGTACAGGTATTCTATTGTAAAAAAATTAAATTGTGAAAAGCACGCACCTGAAAGCCTATAAATTTCGGATCTACCCCGAAGGGGAGGAGATTAATTTTCTGGCCCGGCAATTTGGCTGTTGTCGGTTCGTGTACAATTATGCCCTTGAACTGCGGCAAAAGACCTATGAAGAGACCGGCAAATCACTGTCTTACTATGATACCGCCAAAATGCTGCCTGTCCTTAAAAGCCGGCAAGAAACCGGGTGGCTGGGCGAGGTGATCGCCCAGCCACTGCAGATGGCCATGCAAAATGTAGATGATAGCTATAAGCGTTTCTTTAAGGGACAGAACAGGTACCCCAGATTCAGGTGCAGGAGCGATCGTCAGTGCTTTAAGCTGCCACAGGGCTTCAGGGTGGAGGGTGATCACCTCTGGCTCCCTAAACTGAAAACAGGGATCAGGATAAAAATAAGCAGGCAGATCAAAGGGAAAATATTATACCTGCATCTGTCCAGGACCACTACAGGCAACTATTACGTTTCCTTTACCTGTGAGGTCCCCAGGGAGATACTGGCCGGTACGGGTAAGGATACCGGTGTCGATGTAGGGATCAGGGATGCCGCCATCCTGTCGGACGGCACCAGGTATGAAAACATCAAACCGCTGAAGACACTGGAGAAGAAACTAAAACACAGACAAAAGCAACTCTCCAAAAAGCAGAAAGGCAGCCAATCCAGGAAACGGCAACGCTGTAAAGTAGCCTGGCTGCATGAAAGGATAAAGAACCTCAGGGAGGACCACCTGCATAAGATCACTACCGACATTGTCAAGAATCACGACACCGTCGCAATAGAGGACCTTGCGGTGAAAAACATGTTGAAAAACCACTGTCTGGCAAAGTCCCTGTCAGACGCTTCACTGGGAAAGCTATTGCCCCAGCTAGCGTACAAATGCGACTGGTATGGCCGGAAGTTCGTGAAAGTTGACCGGTTCTTTCCCTCTTCCAAAACCTGTCATGCTTGCGGGGAAAAGAAAGAAGACCTGACTCTGGCAGACAGGGCCTGGACCTGCAGCTGCTGTCATACCACGCATGACAGAGATGTCAATGCCGCCCGGAACATACTCAGGGAAGGTCTTAAAATATTGTCTGGCTGTGGTGCGCAGTCGGACACTAAACAAAAACAGGCGGAGGCGTTCCCACCAGGGGAGTCTGTGAAGCCTGAAGCGAAGGCTATGCAAAAGGAAAAACCTAATGCATAGTTGAGCAGTACAAAAGCACCAGGTTACCATCAACATCCGACAGGATCACTCTACCATTATCAACCGGAGTGGCAGGGTTCAACATAACGTCCCCTAATTTAAATTCCCAATTAATAGTGCCGGTAGCACTTTCAGCGGAAACAGCCACACCACTGCGGAAAGTAAAGTAAGCGTGCCCGTCCATTTCCAGAATCGCAGATTGATTGTCATCCGCCCCATTCTCGACGGGAGTTTGCCAAACGATAGAAGGTTCTGTAGTTTTTGTACTATAAGCAAACAGCATATTGCCTTTTTGCGCTTTCACATAGACTTTACTGCCATCAGCCGAAATACCCAAAGCTTCATTTATTCTGGGTTGCTCCTTCGTCCGCCACAATACTTTCCCAGTAGCGGCATCCAGGGCGGTTAATATCTGGTCAGGACCAGCAATAAATACTTTCCCATTGGACGCTACAGGCCAACAAGCAGCCGGTGCATAAAAAGCAGAAACGGAACGAATTTCATTTAGGGCCCATTTCCAGATTAATGCACCAGTTTTTACATCCAATGCATAAAAATTATTGTCCCAACAACCAAAATACACCTTGCTGTCATATACAACTGGCTTCGTCTCAATCCAGCCCTTCATTCCATCAAAAGACCATAACTGTTTCCCCGTCTGCAGGTCAATAGCCCGGAACTTGCCGTCACTGCCCCCAATCAGTACCTTACCATCCTCAATGACCGGGTTCCCTAAAACCCATTTATCCGCTGCAAATTTCCACAGAACTTTGCCGCTTTGTGTATTCAGACAATAAATAAAACCATCAGCAGAGCCAAACACCATTTTATCATCGTAAATCGCAGGTGCAGAAAAAATACTTTTGCCGGTTTTAAATTTCCATAACTCCTTTCCGGAAACAAGGTCAAAGCAATGCATAAGGCCAGCCCGGTCACCTACCATAATCTTACCTTTGTCATAAGAGGCTGCTGCCGAAATACCTGCCGGGATCTGATGCTGCCAAACGGTCTTAACATTTGTAAATCTTTTATTAATGGATAAATCAGGCATATGCTTTACGTCTGTATAATTTGCGGGCCTAATGGAAAGCTGATGCCAAAGAGTCCGTTTATTTATTTCAGGATTGACCTCTATAAAATAAATACTGTCAGAAGTTACTTTTACCATCGTGTATCCTACGGGAGAGTTCTTATCCTTACTCTTACGCCCAGGGTTTGTACGAGCCATTACGCCAGGCAATCCGTCAAAATCCATCTTACGATTGCGATGGCCATGCCCTACCAACACAACAGGCACCTTATTTTCTTTAAAATAATCAGATAGCTTATACCAGTTACTCATACTATTATTCAATGGGTAATGCGTAAATGGTATGATAATATGATTGTGTTTTTTGGCCTTCTCCACTTCCTTTTCTACCCATTTAAAATCATCTGGTGTAATATAACCATCTCCTCTTCTTACAATAGGTCCTGTCTGAAACCCAATAAATGAAATGCCTCCATAGTCAAATGCGATATTTCTATGGTCAAACACGTCCTGAAACCCGGTTGCACCGGATTCAGACCATTTAGTATCGTGATTACCTGGGACGATATAATACGGCTTCTTAAGTCTATCCAGAACCTGTTTAGCGATCCTAAGATCCATATCATAGCCGAAGTCACTTATATCCCCCGAAATAATCGTAAACTGCACGTCTTTATTACTGTTGATATCATCGACAGAAGCCTTCAGGTCGTCAATATGCTTGCTGCCCCTTTCGATATGAATATCGGTTAACCAGGCGAACTGAAGATTTCTTTGTTGTCCAAAGCCGTACCTCACAGCAATCAGGCAAAATACAGCAAGTAATAATGATTTTCCGTATTTTTTCATCATCCGATTTTAAAAATTTAGGTGTTATATGATACGATCTGAATATGTATTTTGTAGAGCACGGGGAGCGCCGCGCAAGGTCATTTTGTAGCGTGATAGACCGGTGCATTTACACCTAAGGCTTAAACGTTGCTCTTCACACCGAAAATAACAATTATTTTGTATCAAACCGCTGCCACAGAATGGCAATACTACCCAAAACACCTGTAAACAGGGAACTCAATCGTTTGCTTAATTTGTAAATCAGCCGGTAAAATTGTTTAATTTGAGTGGCCCAACTCGTGGATGTGAAAATGAAGAACCTGGAGCTAGCTTTACCAATCGATTTAAAATTCAAATAGTATTTCAAAATATAAAACGGAATTACCGAAAAATAAAAACATGCTCCGGCAAAAAACCATCTCAAAAAAGTTTACAGATGACTAAAGTTAAATATGGCGCCACGGCATTTGTGCCAAGCGAGTCGATCTGATTCGATATATGCCATATTTCCAAGACACATACCAATGAAAGCAAGATGCCAGATACAACAATAATACTGCTGAAGACAATGGATTGATCTTAGCTGGCAATACTGGGGCGGTACCGGTTTTTGCCGGTACCGGATTACATTTGCATTCGATACAACAATAATTGCCAAATCAGGAAGTAAAATAGGTCCAAGCTAGGAAGTAAAACGGCGCCAATCAAGAAGTTTGCGTATCCTTATAAAAACAATTCAGTAACAATGCCTCAAAACAATGAATGTGTACCGGGCACCTGTACCAGTTTTCTGTGGAATTATTGTACCACTTTCCATGGAATATGCACATATTAACTGAAATCCAATGAAATAACAAACACAGGAAAAAATAATAATAGAAAAAATAAAGAACACGTGGCTTAAAAATCAAGATGAAATACAAGTATAAAGCTTCAAAACAACCATCTGGATAAAGCCCTGAGACTCAAAAGAGCTTATATGACCGTAAATGATCCCATAAGCGGAACTGTAAAATAAGTCCTTACTCTAATTGGCGAAAAATAGCGAAATCGCCTCCAATCATCTTCCCCATGGGCATAAAAAAAAGTCTCCGTAATTGCTTACGGAGACTTTCAAATAAATATGGCAGCTACCTACTCTCCCAGGGATAAGACCCAAGTACCATCGGCCATGAGGGGTTTAACTTCTCTGTTCGGTAAGGGAAGAGGTGAAGACCCTCGGAATAACCACCATAAAAAATTCGTGTGCATTATGCTCTATGCTTACGGCACACTTAATAAGGTCATATTGGAAAAGCTCAACTTTAGAGCAACTATCTTTACCATTTCAACAATAAAAATAGATTTAAAAAATAAAGCGTACGGGCAATTAGTACTACTCGACTTTGATGTTACCACCTTTACATCTATAGCCTATCAACGTCATCGTCTCTGACGACCCTTAAAAGTAAACTCATCTTGAGGGAGGTTTCACGCTTAGATGCTTTCAGCGTTTATCCTGGCTGTACGTAGCTACTCAGCACTACACCTGGCGGCATAACTGATTCACCAGCGGTACATACGACCCGGTCCTCTCGTACTAAGGTCATGTCCTCTCAATTTACTTGCGCCCACCACAGATAGAGACCGAACTGTCTTGCGACGTTCTGAACCCAGTTCACGTGCCACTTTAATGGGCGAACAGCCCAACCCTTGGGACCTTCTCCAGCCCCAGGATGTGACGAACCGACATCGAGGTGCCAAACCTTACCGTCGATATGAGCTCTTGGGTAAGATCAGCCTGTTATCCCCGGAGTACCTTTTATCCTTTGAGCGATGGCCCTTCCATTCAGAACCACCGGATCACTTTAGCCGACTTTCGTCCCTGCTCGGCGTGTATGCCTCACAGTCAAGCACCCTTATACTAATGCGCTCTATGTACGATTACCAACCGTACTGAGGGTACCTTTGCAAGCCTCCGTTACTTTTTAGGAGGCGACCACCCCAGTCAAACTACCCACCATGCAATGTCTCCTTGTTCAGGATTAGGTTCTAAGCAACAGAAGGTTGGTATTTCAACGTTGACTCCACACACACTGGCGTGCATGCTTCATAGTCTCCCAACTATCCTACACATCGGTTGCTCAAAATCAATGCAAAGTTGTAGTGAAGGTTCACGGGGTCTTTTCGTCCCGTGGCGGGTAACCGGCATCTTCACCGATACTACAATTTCACCGGGCTCGTGGAGGAGACAGTGTTCAACTCATTAGACCATTCGTGCAGGTCGGAACTTACCCGACAAGGAATTTCGCTACCTTAGGACCGTTATAGTTACGGCCGCCGTTTACTGGGGCTTCAGTCAGAAGCTTCGCACTTGCGCGCTAACATCCTTCCTTAACCTTCCAGCACCGGGCAGGTATCAGGCTCTATACGTCATCTTTCGATTTTGCAGGGCCCTATGTTTTTGTTAAACAGTTGGTTGAACCTATTTACTGAGACCATATCGCTATGGTATGCTTTATCCCGAAGTTACAGCATTAATTTGCCTAGTTCCTTCTCCACGGCTCACCCGAGCGCCTTAGAATACTCATCCCGTCTACCTGTGTCGGTTTGCGGTACTGGCTGCATATCTCGCTTTTCTTGGAACCACTTTTATCCGTTCGCTTCCCCCGAAGGTTCTACTCAGATGCCCTATTCCGTCAGGACATACAGACCACGGTGATCCGTCACTTTTATTGATATGCAGGTAAAGGAATATTAACCTTCTTTCCATCAGATACCCCTCTCGGGTTTTCCTAAGGACCAGACTAACCCTGATCCGATTAACGTTGATCAGGAACCCTTAGACTTTCGGCGTTAAAGTTTTTCACTTTAATTATCGTTACTTATGCCTACATTTTCTTTTGAAAACGCTCCAACAGTGGTCGCCCACCATCTTCAACGCTGTTTTCAATGCTCCCCTACCAATATACACCTTAAGGTGCAATTTTAGGACTTCGGTTCATGGCTTGATGCCCGATTATTTTCCGTGCAGGACCTCTCGACCAGTGAGCTGTTACGCACTCTTTAAATGAATTGCTGCTTCCGAGCAAACATCCTGGCTGTTATAGAAGTCCCACCGCGTTTATTCAACTTAGCCATGGATTGGGGACCTTAGTCGCTAATCTGGGTTATTTCCCTCTCGGCCACGGACCTTAGCGCCCGTAGCCTCACTCCCGGAGATATGTGTTAGCATTCGGAGTTTGTCAGGGTTTGGTAGGCGATGAAGCCCCCTAGCCCAATCAGTAGCTCTACCTCTAACACACTTCTTTATATCCGAGGCTGTTCCTAAAAACATTTCGGGGAGAACGAGCTATCTCTCAGTTTGATTGGCCTTTCACCCCTATCCACAGGTCATCCCAAGACTTTTCAACGTCAACGGGTTCGGTCCTCCATTTTGTGTTACCAAAACTTCAACCTGCCCATGGATAGATCACAAAGTTTCGCGTCTACCCCCACTGACTGAACGCCCTATTCGGACTCGCTTTCGCTACGGCTCCGTTATTTAAGAACTTAACCTCGCCAGTGAGGAGTAACTCGTAGGCTCATTATGCAAAAGGCACGCCGTCACACCATAAAGATGCTCCGACCGCTTGTAGGCGCACGGTTTCAGGTACTATTTCACTCCCCTGTTCGGGGTACTTTTCACCTTTCCCTTACGGTACTGGTTCACTATCGGTGTCTGAGGAGTATTTAGCCTTACCAGATGGTGCTGGCAGATTCACACAGGATTCCTCCGGTCCCGCGCTACTCAGGATACTGCTCGTTGGTATTAATTTATGCCTACAGGATTTTCACCTTCTGTGATGTAACTTTCCAGATACTTCAGCTTGATAATACCGCCTAAATGCAGTCCTACAACCCCTATGAGGCACGCCTCATAGGTTTGGGCTCTTCCCTGTTCGCTCGCCACTACTTAGGGAATCATTGTCTTATTTTCTTTTCCTCCCGGTACTTAGATGTTTCAGTTCTCGGGGTTGGCTCTCTTTGCAGAGTGATATGTCTTCAACATACCAGGTTGTCCCATTCGGAAATCTACGGATATAACGCTCGTGTGCAACTCTCCGCAGCTTATCGCAGCTTACCACGTCCTTCTTCGCCTCTCAGACCCTAGGCATCCACCATGCGCCCTTAATTGCTTTAAAAAATTTAGAAATTGTAGTGATGTTACCACCACTATGTGTTTGATCAGCTCTCCTTCCGTCTTACAACAGAAAAAAAGCCTCTCGTTACTCTTATTGTTTTTGCTTTCCCAATATGTCAAAGATCTTTATCTACCCTCTACGCCTACTACTTAACTATTACTAGCCGTTCGCTGACTCAGGCACATCTGTCAGTGTATGGAATCCGATTCCTGCTGCCGCTGTCTTTTGATCACCTCTGTAATCAATCAACCCGCTTACACTTAACTCATCTTAATTTAAGAACTGTTCTTTTTACTTCTTAATGTGGAGGATATCGGAGTCGAACCGATGACCCTCTGCGTGCAAGGCAGATGCTCTAGCCAACTGAGCTAACCCCCCATTTATATACCTTACAGTATAGCACTTCAGAATCTCATCGAACTTTTTGTAGTCCCGCCCAGATTTGAACTGGGGACCTCTACATTATCAGTGTAGCGCTCTAACCAACTGAGCTACGAGACTGTGACTGTTTGAACCCTATCGCCAATCTATAGCCATGTGTTACATTCAAGTTGGCCGTCAGTGCTATCTGTTTGAAAGAACTAATAAGTTTAAAAGGAAAATAAATAACAGTAATACTACTCCGACTTGCGTCGGCGCGCCGCTCTAAAAAGGAGGTATTCCAGCCGCACCTTCCGGTACGGCTACCTTGTTACGACTTAGCCCCAATTACCAGTTTTACCCTAGGCAGCTCCTTACGGTTACCGACTTTAGGTACACCCAGCTTTCATGGCTTGACGGGCGGTGTGTGCAAGGTCCGGGAACGTATTCACCGTATCATTGCTGATATACGATTACTAGCGATTCCAGCTTCACGCAGTCGAGTTGCAGACTGCGATCCGAACTGAGAGAGGGTTTTTGAGATTCGCGCCTTGTCGCCAAGTGGCTGCTCTTTGTCCCTCCCATTGTAGTACGTGTGTAGCCCTGGGCATAAAGGCCATGATGACTTGACATCATCCCCTCCTTCCTCGCGTCTTACGACGGCAGTCTCATTAGAGTTCCCAGCTTAACCTGATGGCAACTAATGATAGGGGTTGCGCTCGTTGCGGGACTTAACCCAACACCTCACGGCACGAGCTGACGACAGCCATGCAGCACCTTGCTTCATGTCTATTGCTAGAAAATACCCTTTCAGGTACCGTCATTCGCATTCTAGCCCAGGTAAGGTTCCTCGCGTATCATCGAATTAAACCACATACTCCACCGCTTGTGCGGACCCCCGCCAATTCCTTTGAGTTTCATTCTTGCGAACGTACTTCCCAGGTGGATTACTTAATGCTTTCGCTCAGACGCGCACTGTGTATCGCGCACGTCGAGTAATCATCGTTTAGGGCGTGGACTACCAGGGTATCTAATCCTGTTTGATCCCCACGCTTTCGTGCCTCAGCGTCAATTTTCGCTTAGCCAGCTGCCTTCGCAATAGGTGTTCTATGTCATATCTAAGCATTTCACCGCTACATGACATATTCCGCTGACCTCAACGACATTCAAGACCTATAGTATCCAAGGCAGTTTCCGAGTTAAGCTCGGAGATTTCACCTCAGACTTACAAGTCCGCCTACGCACCCTTTAAACCCAGTAAATCCGGATAACGCTTGCACCCTCCGTATTACCGCGGCTGCTGGCACGGAGTTAGCCGGTGCTTATTCATAGGGTACCGTCAAGCTCTGTAAAAACAAAGTGTTTCGCCCCCTATAAAAGAAGTTTACAATCCAGAGGACCTTAATCCTTCACGCGGCATGGCTGGTTCAGACTTGCGTCCATTGACCAATATTCCTTACTGCTGCCTCCCGTAGGAGTCGGGCCCGTGTCTCAGTGCCCGTGTGGCTGATCATGCTCTCACATCAGCTAATGATCGTCGGCTTGGTGGGCCGTTACCCCCCCAACTACCTAATCATACGCGCGACCATCCTCATCCACCGGAGTTTTAATAATCATGTGATGCCACATCATTATATTATGGGGTATTAATCCGAATTTCTTCGGGCTATCCCCCAGATAAGGGAAGGTTTCGCACGTGTTCCGCACCCGTTTGCCGGTCGTCAGCTCAAGTATTGCTACTCAACTGTTACCCCTCGACTTGCATGTATTAAGCCTGCCGCTAGCGTTCATCCTGAGCCAGGATCAAACTCTCCATTGTTAATGTATTGTTTGAACTGACTAAATTTCTCTCGAAAATTAGGCGTCAAAATTTGTGTTCTTTTTCAACGCTTCGTAGTGTCTTCCTTACTGTTATTTATATTTTCCTTTCAAAGATCTTTATAGAAATATCTCTATCCCTATCTTGCTATACCATGCACCTCACGGCACACCGTACTCCCTACTTTTTTACCCCGCCAATCAGCTGACAGTCTCTACCGTCAGGCGGAGTGCAAAGGTAGTAAACACTCATTTACCAACCAAATATTTTAAGTAGATTTTTTTTATTTTTCTTGCAGGTCTGAGACTCGCAACTCGCTGTTAACCACCCCCTTACAAAGAAAAATATCTTAAGAACTGACCCGCCTTAGCACCCTCTTTTCCGTCGCGGGATTGCAAAGGTAATACCTTTTAATTCAACAACAAATTTATTTTAGAAATAATTATTTTTCAAGCCCGACCGCTTCTCTATAATTTAGTATTCATCATCGTTACAGCGCTCGAAATTATTTTTAAATTAATTGTAAAGGCATAAAAGTTTGCCCCGGATTCAAGTAAATGGTTATAAAATTTACCAGAATATCGGGGCATTATTAAATAATAATAGATAAATCTACATTACAATCCAACCGTAAAAGCTTCCCATCCGGAAGGAGTTGTTCTGTTACAAGTCATGGCCTGCTGGCCATTCTCGGAAGAAATATATTTTCCATTATTACCTTTTAAAAAGACCGTTCCATCCGGGTTTACCTCCCATGTGAACTTTTCCCAGTCTCCGGCAGCGGTTCTGTTACAGGTGATCGCCTGCTGGCCGTTTTCTGACGAGACATACTTTCCCATACTTTTCAGAGCGATTTTCCCGCCCCCTGCATCGACCACCTGGAACTTTTCCCAATCCTGCGGCGAAGTCCGGTTACAAGTCATGGCCTGCTGGCCATTTTCGCCGCTGACATATTTGCCATTGAAGCCTTTCAGTGAAATAGTCTGCCCGATGGGCGGAGACGGATTACCCGTACTACTCGCAGCATATACCCGGACATAATCCACATACATACTGGCAGGTAACGCGCCTGTATTAACCGTCTGCCCAGGTAAATCTCCGCCGACGGCGAGATTAAGTATAATAAAAAAAGGATTATGGAAAGCGGCGGTATTATTAATATTACCGGCAATATTCCCAGTATTATATAAAGTATTATCTACATACCACTTTATACTGTTGTTATCCCACTCTATTGCATACACGTGATATTGAGTCGGGTCAGCGGTTGTACTGTTTCCGTATTGGACATGACCATTACCGGCGTCCCAATGCATGGTACCTAAAATATTCCAGCTGGTATTCACCTGTTCCATAATATCAATCTCGCCACAGGCAGCCCATCCAACATCACCAATATTTGCACCCAACATCCAGAAAGCCGGCCAGCTTCCCTGGAAAGCAGGCAGTTTAATCCGGGCTTCTATCCGTCCATAAGTCGGCTGAAATTTACCGAAGGTGGTGAGTTTACCGGAAGTGTAAGGCTGACCGCCAACTGACTGATTGCGGGCTGTAATGATTAAGTTACCGCCGGAAACCGATACATTATCACTCTGATAATACTCCTTTTCATTATTTACACCGGGATTCCCGTTGTCTATACCCCATTTATTGCCGTCTACACTATTGCCATCAAACTCATCTGACCAGATCAGTTGATAGTTGGTCGCCAGAGCTTCTGAAATGTTATTTGCATTAGAAACAGGTTTTAAGCTTTCGGTCTTGTCTGAAGCCTGATCACGCTGTACCCGTTTTTGGCAGGAAATCAGGCAAAACATCGGGACAATGAGTGACCAGCACATTGTTAATATTATCTTTTTCATCTTATTCATTTATATGTTAATGACATTAGTTTACCGTAAAAGCTTCCCAACCGGAAGGAGTCGTTCGGTTACAGGTCATTGCCTGTGTTCCGTTTTCAGAAGAAATATATTTCCCATTGTTGCCCTTCAGAAACACCGTACCATCGGGATTGACTTCCCAGGTAAATTTCTCCCAATCCCCAACGGCGGCCCTGTTGCAGGTAATCGGTTGCGTTCCGTTCTCGGAAGACACATATTTGCCCATGCTGCGTAAGGCGATCTTTCCACCACCTGCATCCATCACGGTGAAGTGTTCCCAAGACTGTGCAGTGACCCTATCGCAATGCATGTCGTCCATTCCATTCTCCCCGCTTACATACTTGCCATTAAATCCTTTGAGAGCAATCACCTGACCGATCGGAGGGGTGTTTCCCGGCTGACTATTGCCATTCTGGACCACGTCATCAATGGCGGACAGCAGGGAAGTGCTTCCGGTCGCATCTCCTGACAGTTCCCACATCATGATGCCCCCGCCCTCATCCAGGGCAAGCTGCGTTTTGCTCCGAATCGTCGGAATCCCATTATACCCATAGTAAGACCAGGTATCTGCATTGGGGCTTGCACCCATATCCAGCAGCTCGTTATAATTCTTGGTCGCATAATCATAACGGTTATCCCGTCCATAAAAGGGAACACCTAATATGGCTTTGGAGGCAGGCAAGCCCCGGTTTAGCCAAAAATGCAGTGAATTAACGGCGCTGCTATAGGTAGAATGCTGATAATTGTTATCATCATAGGCCATTATCTGGATATAGTCTAAAACAGAAAACAAATTCCCGGAAATCGTATTGCCATCATTATTGGCAATAACGGCTATACTGGCAAGCTTTCCACGGCTATGCATCGCACTGGCCAACTCCTGCATCAGGAGATAGAAATTATTGGCCTCCGAAGTACCGGGATACTCCCAGTCGACATCCACGCCGTCTAAGTTATACTGATCCGTAAAGGCAATCATGCTGTTGACAAAATTGGTCCGGTAACTACTGTTGGCCACAATAGAATGAAAGGCATTTCCGCCACCTCCGCCACCAACCGAGATCAGCACCTTTACCTGATGACTATGCGCCGCACTGACCAGATCGGAGAGCTTCCCGGGATTTTCTATGCTTTGATATCCCCCTGTGGAAGTAGGAATTAAAAATGCGTAATTGACATGTGTTAATTTAGAAAACTGAATATCATTTACCGCCCCTGACCAGGTAGGCAGGTAACCGATCACTTTAAACCCGGTTGCTGCCAGCGAAGACCGCTGGAGGTCCGCTCCGGCATTTGCAATGGACGAGGGCTCGATTTTATCCCCCGGTTTTTCTGATTGCTTGGTGCATGACAGGCAGCAGAATATACCAGCTGCCAGAAGAAAGAACATTTTTTTCAGGCTTTTCATATCGATAAAATTTAATGAGAAAAAATACTATTCAATGGTAAAGGCTTCCCAACCGGAAGCCGTGGTCCGATTACAGGTCATGGCCTGCGTGCCGTTTTCCGAGGAAACATATTTTCCGTTATTTCCTTTTAAGAAAACCGTTCCGTCGGCATTTACCTCCCAGCTAAACTTTTCCCAGTCTCCCACCATTGCGCGGTTACAGGTCATTGGCTTCGTACCATTTTCAGAAGATACATATTTGCCCATGCTACGTAGCGCGATCAATCCGCCGCCGGCGTCAATCACGGTAAAGTGCTCCCATGTCTGCGCAGTCGTACGGTCACAGTGCATATCATCTGTTCCATTCTCTCCGCTGACATACTTACCGTTAAACCCCTTCAGCGCAATCACCTGGCCGATTGGTGGCTGTCCTGAGGGAGGATTGGAAGGACCTGAAACGGCGTCAGACAAGCCACTGTGTGTATAAGTGGTAAATCCCAGAAAAGTATTATCATTTGGAACACCGAGAGGATCATGCAGGTCTCGCAGATATTGCATATTACCGGTACCATAGTGATGATAGGCGACTTCGACTCCGCCAAAGACAGGGCTGGAAAGGCTGCAGTAATCACAGCTGGTATTTTGCTGATAGGCAGACTTCATAAAATCATAGCCGGACTTAATGCGTTCGGAAAGCGCGCTGTACAGACTGTTATCTCCCTGTATAGATGCGATCTCAGCGGCATAGGTGACTCCGGTCAGCGAGTACTGATAATGGACACAGTCCTGTCTGTCGCATAGCTCCGGCATCGTACCGTCGGAATGAATCACCGTCGGCAATATCGTATTGATACGGCTCAGGCCATCTTCATAGACACTGCTGCTGTTCAAAAAGACGCCAATAGCCATTTTGGCATAACCGGCAGATACATTCCAGTTATTATTGTAATTAGGGCAATGATTGATGTAATTATTCTTGACATTATTCAGGTAGTCATTAAACTTCTGAATATCTGTCTGACTCCACCCG
The DNA here is from genome assembly GCF_020042345.1 of Arachidicoccus terrestris. Lineage (NCBI taxonomy): Bacteria > Pseudomonadati > Bacteroidota > Chitinophagia > Chitinophagales > Chitinophagaceae > Arachidicoccus > Arachidicoccus terrestris. The sequence continues at coordinate 3,031,655 of NZ_CP083387.1, read as the reverse complement.
GCACTGACACCACCCGGCTGATAGTACCGTATAATCTCTGCAGCAGCCACAAAGGACGGCGTCGTCCAGGAGGCTTCAAGAGCGGGCTGATTGGGATTGTCTGTCTGGTCTATAATATCATAGCTCTGGAAATGATAGGACCAGCCATTGAGTATGCCAATTGTCCTGTTGGCATAATACAAGTCTCCCGTACGGGCAAAAACCAGCGCAAGTGCATAGGCCAGTTCTGCATCAGAGCGGATCTGGGATTTTGACGGACTGGTATGCCCATTAGAACCAACATACACAATACTGGGAAAGCTAGTGGGATAAGTGTGACTATTAATATAATCCAGTATTTTCTGGTAGGCAGCCGTCCGGATCCCGTCGCCCGAATTCATGTCCGCAGCAATTTCATCGAGATGGGCTGAGGTATTCAGTACCCCGGGATGTACAAAACTGCTTATCGCCTGCGCATTCGCCACCGCCATTGTTCCCTGAGGTTTCAGTAACTCAGACGAGCTTTTTAGCGAGGCTCTTTTTGAGCACTGAAACAAAAGGCCAAGCATGGCGAACAGGCCTGCAAAGCCCAGGAGAGGTCTAAAGAACTTCATTCTTTTCATAGTTCAAATATTTAGGGTGAATAAAAAACAACCTTTTCCGGTTCTGTCATAACCGGACGATTTCATCTACAATATTTACATACTACTTCTTCCCGCTGTGCCCCGAAGCATCGTTGATTGTAAACACGGCGCAGGCTTTAAGACCCGGGCTCACCGGACCCACGGCACCTCTGCCGACAGCTGCTGTCTGTATGCATGCGACCCGGCCGGCCCTTATCCCTCTGTTACAGCCCGGTGCTATCCAGTTCAGATAACCTATAGCAATACAATCCTCCGTAGGTACTGATCATTAGTGTATTGCTGTTTTCGCCCCCTATCGTGACGCCGGTAGCTCTTTCAGGAAGGGCCAATTGACATTGCAGCTTACCATCCTCACCATATCTGTATACATCTCCGTCAGCGATCCATACCCGCTTTTCTTTGTCTTTTACAATGGCAAAGCTTCCCCGGGGTGCAAAAAAACTAAGGTCGGATACATAGCCAGAGCGATCGACATCTAACCGGTAAGAACATTCATTGTATTCATCGCTGATATATAGCTGCTTGCCCGGCACAGCCACGGCCAGTGAAGTGGATCTGGCAAGATCATAAGAAATCGGAATAATAGTCACGCCATCCGGCGCCAGCCATGCACTGTCGGGCCTTGCCACAGCGACTTGAGCAAAGTCATGAAAATCTCTCCAGCGATGGGCCGGATAAAAAGCCTGTACAATAGTGTCTAATGATTGCACAGCCACGCGTTTCAGCGGCCTGATGGAGTGATCAGGATTATCTGTGTTTATACTATAGACCAATATTCCAAAACCTGAATTCCCCCATCCACTAAAAGACGTTCCTGCCGCGTCAGGCGGATTGGTAAAAACTTCTTGTTTCCCCTCAACGAGATAACCTTCCATTGGCTGGTATTTAAACACGGCCAACAGATGATCCTCCCTGTCACAGGCCAGCGATAATGGCTCCCAGGGAGAATCGCATAATAGGGTAACAAGCCCGCTTTTAGCAGACCATTTGTAAATCCGCTTTCTAGCCGATTCACAGAAATAAATATTCCCTTTACTGTCTGAACACATTCCTTCAGGCATTTCAAAACCTTTCGCCACCTGTTGCAGATTTGCTTTGCGGTGACTGGTGAGAACCGTGTTCCGGCCGCCGGTTCTTGTATTTTTAAGATATAGTGCCGCCAATTCCCAGGGTTTGACAAACACTTTCCGGTTCCGGTCATATAAACTATGGCTGCTGGTATATTTTGTCTGGGCATAATTGTGCAGATTAAGAAACCGGATATCCTTTGACGCTTCGGTTAATATGGCATATGGATAAGGTTTTTTCACCCGGATCACCCTGAACATATACAGATTGGCAAACTGCAGATCAGTGCTCCGCTCTATGAATAGCGGTTGACATTCGGAACTTTCCCTGCTTTCCTCTTCTGTCTGCATAGCATAGATTTTCCAATGGCTGACATGATTAAAACGAACCTCATTTCTTACGTGATGTTCGATAGACATCGCATATATCCGCCCGGGCGTGACCGTTTCTGCAATATAGACACCGGCAGCGGCATAAGTACTGGCGGACCAGATATTTTTAAAGATCCCCCCGCCGTTGCGGGTCACCCATAGACTCCAGTATTGGCGATCCCATAAATGCTCCTCTGCCTGGCCATAGAGCCCACGTTGGTCCCGATCTCCGGGACGGTGCATTTGTCCGTGGCCGCCTATAAATTTGACATCATTTACCAATGAAGCTGCACCTGCTTCCCATTGCAGTGCCACCGCTCTTGTATTTCTCTTTCCAGTATTCAGGCCTATACCCGAAATAATATTACGCCCTCCTTTGCCGGAGATAATTAAAGGCACCGGTCCGCCAAAGCCGCCGAAAGCTGGTGTATTATCCGCCAGCAAAATCTGGGTAGCAAAAGGATGCAAACCGATTAAAACCGTATTGCTTCGCAAATGAATGGTTTGTGATACCTTATACCTGCCCGCGGGAAAATAGATAACGTCATATCGATCTATCGCGGCCTGTACTAACGCAGTTTCATCCTGTAAGCCATTTCCAACTGCTCCAAGGGACTTGATATTTACCCATTTTGATGTAGCAGGCAGGTCGGCAATATCAGTCTTCAGGACAGGCACAAAGTGATCGACAACCTTGATGTCAGTGAAAACCTTTTCATGTGGAACGCAGCGAAGACTGTCCATCACAAGCCCGGCGGTATAATTTCGCACCACGTAAAGGCCGGGTTGCCTTTCGGGCTGCCCCTCTCTATCCTTATAGCGGACCAGTTCCGGCACCTTACGACATTGGATCTTTTGTAAATTCACCTGCGTTTCCGGACTACGGGACATACCTATTTTAAGTGCGCAATCGGCAACATTTTCAAACAAGCAGTCTTCCATATATAGTTTTTCCCAAAAGCCTTTATCCACATCTATAACAACCGGAACATTCCTGACATGCATGCGAACGACGGTCAGGCCGGCTTCCTGGGTTTTGATGGCTGCTTTGCGCTGACCTTCAAAATAGGTATCCAGCATCATATAGGGCCACCCAGGAGACGATTTGGTGGTATAGATCCCGTAATCTCCACCATAAAAACGTACATCCTGAATCTCATTCCCAATATCAAAGATTCCGGCTTTTCCGGACCCGATATGGATATTGACGTGTTCAATAAAACAGTGCTGTGCATAATGTGTCCTCAGGGCCACAGCCGCTGCATTACCTGCACCAATCTCCAGATCAATATTGCTGAGCGCACTATAAAATGTGCCGGCTCCCGCATTGGGAACCCCCTTCCCTGTTTCAGGGATGGATGAGGTAAACCATAACATATAGGCAGCTGAGCCCTTGTCCCCTCCAACGGGTGCCGCAAATCCGGCTGCATGATCTTTGAGTTTAATGACCGGTCTGTGCACCCCGTAACCGATAAGACGAATAGCGGCGGGTATGTAAATTGTTTTACTGATCAGATATTCTCCCTCTGGAATAAACAATACCCCAAAATTCTTGTTACGCTTTAAACCATTAATAGCCTGCTGTAAAGCATCTGAAACATCCATACTTCCATCAGTTCGTATACCATATCGCTCCGCTGTAAAATAACAGGCTGCCGTATCTTCAGGAGCAGTTTGATAATAGGAGACGGATGCTGCATCTTTGACAGTATGTTCACTTCCTTTTGCCAATGTCCCGGACAGACGAGCAACAGCAGGAAACCAGCACGCCGTAAATAATAACCCCAAAACACCATGAATCAAATTACATTTCATCCTTTACATTTTTATGTTCACCAAAGATTTTTGCCTGTTCTCTTAATCAACTCATTTGCCACAGCCGAGTGCGGTTAATGCCTGGAGATACCAGGCCGCATGCGGCAGCCACTGTTCTGTCCAGCGCCATTCATTACCGTTATCCTTTGCTTTAAATGCAATACCGGTCCCATCAGCATTCAGTCCGGTTATCCCGTTGGAGATCCCGCCTCGTTCGCTGCCGTGGCCATAATTTGAATGCATATAAGGCACATTTTTATAGCCGTATCCATATAGAAAACAAATACCGTAGGGATTACAGCCTGTTATCCAGGACAGTTGGTGCATGGCCGATGCAGTGGCCTCCAGCTCATAGCTCCCGGCACTGTCGGAGTGATTACCAATATGATGAAAAAGATTTTTACCGAGCAGCAATGCCGTAGAAACTGAGCCCAATCTAGCATTTTCACCCTGCCACCACCAACCGCTTTCATTCGCGTGTGGTATAAAAAAGCCCGACTTCAACCGACCTTTAAACACAAAGTACTGTCTGGGGTAATCAAACGGGTTTGGGACGGCCCCGTCTAAATGAAGCTGGCTTTTGAGCAGTGCAGTAATGACCTGAATGACTTTGTCTCTTTGAGCCTTACCGGTTTCTAGGTCGAGATAGCGCATCAAGCTTACAACGGGCAGCCCGGCGTCGCTGGCATGCCAGAAAGGCCGGCCGGTAATGCCCCGGCCTTTGATGATACGGCCGGCCAGGATTTCACCATCAGAGCGGAGATACCCGTCCGGTATATACCGGGCACATAGATCTGCTGCCCAGATACGTGCCTGGCGCTTATAAAAATCACGGCCGGTGGCTTTCCAGAGTTCTGTGGCCGCCATAAGGCCACAGTAGTTATCAATGATATTCGGAACCCCGTCATCATCGTAACGGCGATTATGGGCAAGCAAATGTTGATACGCGCTTTCTGCAGCACGCAGGTACTCTCCGGATGTAAAAGTGCCGTTTCGCTTCCAGGTACTGATCCGGGCAAGCGCTGCAATAGCCATACCTGCCCCTTCCCGCATGGCACAGGCGTAATCCGTGGTTGTCACACTATTTGCTTCCAGTCCGACAATTTCTCTGTAGGACGGATCTTTTTTAAAATAACTAAAAACGGTCATGTAAAAGTAACCACTGTCCGACAGGGAGCGCCGCAGATAATCTGCGCCCCACAAGCTTTCTGAACGCATGGAAGCCAGCATTCCCCAACGTTTAAGCGCGTTATGCATTTTTTCCGTCGCCTGGACCAGTGACCAGGTCACCAGCGGAATCTGCTGCGGGCTCATAAAATCAGTATAAGCTAAATGGGAAAAGTATTTGCTCACATCTCCCGAAGCGTCACACCACCCTCCTCTGAGATCAACCCGCTTTGAACTTCCTTTTAGCTTCAGGTGCGCATCCTGTTCCCATTCAACTGCGGTATTGGCCCGTTGCCTTCTAAAATAATGGAGCAATGCACCTATGCCGGTCCGGACAAAAGCCAGACGGGCTTCCACACGAAAGACGGGACTCGTGTAAGCGCTATCTCCCAGATATATTTTTATCCGGTAATGGCCCGGTGCATGGATCATAGAGACATCAAGGGCGTAATAAACTCTGTCCTGAAACCATTCTACTACCGCAACCGGAGAAACTGAGCTGCCGCTGAGCACTTGTTTTGCCTGCGTCTGGTCAGCGTTTTGTTCATCCTTTACGACACGGTACACCAAAAAAGAATCCAGTCGTTCGCTTCCCGGCTGAGCCGCTCCTCTGATCAGGGACCGTGGCATCGCGACCACGATCCTTTTAGGCCGGTCACTTACATAGGCGAACTGATCGAATCTGAATTCCGGAGATATCTCTGTCGGCAGGCTCAACGGTTGCCGGGTGGTCAATGCCGGCTCAAATGCAGGAATGGCCTCCGGCGCGTTGCCCTGCTGCGCAGCCAGATAGACGGGGCAGCCAACATTGAGTAACAAGAATATCTTAAGACAGAGATACAGCACTGACATATCCTTACGGTTGACAGCGTGATTGTCTCCAGAGATAAATTGATAAGGATGCATTGGTATTTATATTTCAAATTATAATGATTTAATAAAATACAACCTTTATACTGCTAATAACTCCTGATCCGTTCATCAGGGTGAATGGGCAAGTCAGGTAAATCAGATCCGGCCCCTAACCAGAAAAGAGCATTCAGCAAAAGCCGGCATTCAGGTTCACTGGAAAAGGTATGGGACAATGTACCGTTCCCAGGCCCGTATTTATGCTCATAATCCAGATCATTATGCCCCATGTTCACATACAGCATGTGATATTTTTTATTCGTCCAGACAACGGGGTAATCTCCATGATGCCATATTTCAAATAGCTTGGGACCTGTCCCCAGAGGAAAACTGGACGAATCAATACTGATTAAGACCTCAATATCCGGGTTTGTCCGAAGGTTCCGTTCCCATCTATACCACTCATTCGGCGCAGATTCAAAAAGGGGAGGCAATAGGCGGGAAACCGGATGCCCGGGCGCATCAACCTTCAGAATTGCCCGCATGGGCCGCCAGGTGTTTCCATTGAAGCGGCCGCAACCCAGCAGTTCGTTATAATACCAGTCCCAAATATGTTGTTGGTCATTAAAAGCACTCACATGGAATCCGATAAATCCCCCACCTCGTATCATATACGTTTCAAATCCTTCACGGACGAAAGCTGGTGGCGCATTATCTAAAAACAGCACCACCTGATACCGCTTCATATAATTGCTGTCATTAAGGAGCGCCCAGTTCTTCGTCGAATCGTATCGGAAATGGAACTGATGACCGGCGGCCGTCAGCCACTGATTCGCTTCATGGGCAAAACTTATATGCGCCGGATCATAGTCTGCGGTAAAAAAAGCCAGAACCGAAAACGCGGGAGCCAACTCTTTATCGGTAAGCGCCGGCTTATTGTCCCCGGTCAGCAGCCGCAGTCCCAATCCTTCAAAAACGGTTTTACGCAGCACGCCATCGGGCGCATCGCCATCATATTCCCAAAACATAGCCCCCAGTAACCGGTGCCGTATGATATACTCGCATTTCAGTGTAATGGAGGCGGGATTCTCATAGTTCAGCAATACCTTGCCGGTGTCATCTGTCAGATAGGGCGCTTTCGCACTGTCGTCCCAATGATGCCTGTAACCTTTTAATGCAATGATCTTTTTATAGTCGATATAGCCAGGCAGCGGTTTTCTCCCATGTCCATAGAAAGGAATGCCCAGGACCAGTTTTTCCGGAGCAATACCTGCTTTAACGTGCCGTCGCACCGCCTCATCGGCCGTCAGACGGGCACTCAGGGAAGACCGGAAAAGGCCGCTATGATGTTTCGGTGCCCCTGACATGTCATAAGCCATAATGTTAACAAAATCGATCGCCCCGGCAATACTTTTAAAGTCAATATATCCGGCACCGGCGGAAGAGGCCAGGGTCAGCAGTTTATGCTGACCAATGGCGCGGCGAATAGCTTTCATTAATAATGTAAAATTGTCTTTATCTTCAGGAGAAGAACTGATCTTTGCACTCGAACTGGTCGGATACTCCCAGTCGATATCAATGCCGTCCAGCCGATATGCTTCTATAACATCCGCACAATCTGTTGCAAAACTATCCCGCGAGGATCTTCTGGCAGCCATTTCACTAAAACCGCCACTCCCCCAGCCACCGATAGACAAACACACTTTCAATTCAGGAAATCTTGCCTTTAGCGCCACGATCCCCTTTAATTTGTCCGGGTTGGAGATGTCTATACCATTAAAAGTAGCATTGACGTGACCAAAGGCATAATTGATATGTGTCAGATAGGTTGGGTCTGGGAGCCCCTTGCTCCAGGAAGTGACATAGGCAAGTGCTACCCGTTTCCCATAAGTCCCTCCTGAAGGAGCCGTGCTGTCCGTTAGAGATAGTGGGGCGGCGCCACAGGCACAGCCAGCCAGCAGCACCGCTCCCAGAAGAAAAAAAGAAAACAAAACCCTAAAAACATCAATAGTGTATGGTAATTTTTTCATCTTATTGTCAATTTGAATGATAAGCGGTCACTTTCCCGCGACGGCCATTAATAAAATGTTTGCTATATATCCTGAAATGATCCCTGCATATTATAGGGGCAACCGTTTCATAGCTTTAACCGAATAGATATTTTCGACAGCAGCTGAGCATACAGTATCATCAACGCAGCCCAGAGTGCCGAGCCGCCTATAGCCCACCAGACCGCTCCATCCTGTTTATATATTAATACCGGCCAACCAAAATACCAGATCATAAAATAGATCATATCCGGCGCCAGATAAGTGGTCAGCGCATTGCGGCCTGCGAGCCTGAAAGCATATGCCCACCGATCAAATCTCCGTATATCGATCAGGTAATAAAGCCCCGCAAAACAGAGCATGCTTGCACCATTACAGACCATGGCCCAACTCGGTGTACCGATAATTTTAGAAAAAGTAAACCAGTGCCGTAATATGAAGCCCGCTGCGAGACAGAGTGTGCCCAGCACAAAAATGATTTTTACAAAAAACGCGGGGCTGAACAACCGGCGTTGCAAGATCATCCCGACAACGAGGCCGGCCAGCGTCATAAGTGGTACATTACCCCCCAGCCAGACGTCCAGGAGCTCCGTAAACCGGCTATTGTGCAATGCATCCAGCCAACCTGAAAGATTTGCTATATTCAGGATCAGGGCCAGCAGCCAAAACAATACGCCATAAATAATTTTCCTCCCCCCATACAGATAAGCGAGTGCCGCAGCAAGGTACCCCCAGCCGATCAGCCCCAGTATCCCCCACCAGCCATGCGTCAGCCAGGTGGGCTGGTCCCCAGTACCGCTTTTAAATCTCCAGACAAGAAAAATCAGCAGCAGCACCCCGGTCCCTTTCAGTATAACGGATAAAGACAGCGTTCTACCCAGCCTACACCTGAAAAAACCGGTATAATCATTCCAGATCAGAAAGATCGCCGTATAAAGTAAAAAAAGCCAGACCAACTTAGGCGTCCCTGTCAGCACGGGATTGAGCCGTTCAGAACCATTCAATATAAGTACGCTGATAAGAATCAGACTCACCGTTCTCCATATTATATGACGAAGAATCTGCAGGTCTGTCTTTGAGCGCCGCCGGGATGTTATTGCAAAAGGCACGGACAAGCCGACCATAAACAGAAAGCCGGGAAATACCAGATCGGCCAGCCCGATACTATTCTCGTATACCCCGGCATGCACCAGCCAGTGCGGGACACCCGGCTCGTACAGATCATTTACAAATAACATCAAGAAGATCGTAAGCCCCCGCATAATATCAATGGATGCGATTCTTGAGGTAGCGTTTGTTTTCATTTTGTTCATTTAAAAACATTTCCTTTGGGGTCCCTGGAAACCAGCCACCGAAAGGCGTTAATGATTAATCTATTTTGCGTCGCATCCGTAAAAATAGCCCCTCCATGCCCCATATTAATATAGACCATTCGGTAGGCCTTATTTGTCCAGACTACAGGATTGTCCCCCCTGCGGAGTATATCCTTTAGCCCTAGTGGATAATTCTCATCTGACAGGGAAACCAGTACCTGAACATTGCTGTCCAGCCTGGGGCTTGGTTTCCATCTGTACCATTCATTGGATGGTGATATAAAAGTTGACGGCAGTGTCCGGGTTACCGGATGCCCCTGTGCTTCCACCACCAGTTTAGCGGGAACTGGCGGCCAGCTGTTGGCATCAAACACGGCACCTCCCAAAAAATGCACCAGCCACGGCCAGTGCGTAGACGCATCATTGTAACCCGCAACATGAAATCCAAGCCAACCGCCTCCTTTTTCCATGTATTGCTGAAAGGCGATTCTTTGCTGCTCTGTATGCGGAAAATCATTGAGCATAATAATCAGGCTATAGTCGCTTAGCCGTTTTGTACAAAGGGTTTCCATGTCAGCACTTGTATCCATATCAAACTCCCGCCCTTCCTGAAGTCCGTTGAAAAAAGCAATTGCGGTTCTTTTGAAATCAACATGATCAGGCTCCACCGTATTGGAATAAAGAATAAGAACCTTAAATTCAGGATAAGGAGGCACCTTCGGGTGCAGGCTTCGTCCAAAAATACCGTTATGACACAATAAGAATATGGCCGCAGTTAACAAAAGTCCCGCTTTTCGGCCGCCAGTAAGATACACACAGTAGGTCGCTCTTCGTTTCCAGATTATGGCCATGCGCCAGATGCTCCGCGCTTGCTTGCCTTTCCAGCCGCCTCTTTTAATAAAATGAAGATGTTTCATAAGATATCATTAATGAGATAAATCAATCATTCGGTCTATCGCTTTATTCAATTCGTTATTGCTTCAAGGTTCCCGAAAACCGGTGTATGGGTCTCTGGCCGGCCGACCAGAAAAGGGCATTCCAGAAAAGCCGTTTATAATCTGAATTCTCCCATAGCGCTGGATCATGCCCCATGAAAACATAGAGATTACGGGCCTTCACTGATGTATTGGTCCAGACAACAGGATGCAGTCCATGCATTTTTATATTTGTATCCGGCCTGTAGCTTGATTCATCCACCGTAGCGAGTACATGGATGTAATCTCCCGGAACGGTATCATAAGTATACCATTCCTCTTTCTTCACCAGAAATCTTGGACTAACGCCTTGCATGACCGGATGTGCCTTGTCGCAAATATCGACGTAGGCAGCGGCAAAATCCGCCACGTAATTTTGAAACCGGATTCCACCCATAAACCAGCTAAACCAATCCCACATGGGATAGCCGTCGAACTCACCCAGCAAAGTCGCGTGATGAAACCCCAGCCAGCCGATCTTTCCTTCCGTAATAAAGGACTTAAAGGCCAGCATAGCTTTTTTAGGCCAGCTGTAGGGCGGGTAATCCAACTGGATAAATAACCGGTACCTTGTCAGCAGGGTCGAGTCTATGGTCGCCGGATCCTGCAAATAGTGCACGGAAAAATGATTCTCTCTGGCCCACTGACTGATAAATGGAATGGCGGCCCTGGAATAGGCCAGATGATGTCCTCCGTTTTCATAGAGGACCAGGACTTTGAAAGCGGCAGAATCAGTTTTCGGGCCGCCCCATTCAAGGGCATTATGCCATGCAGGACTGTTCAGATGCCCGCCAGCGAACGCGGGACCGCTCTGAACAGTCCAATAGACCAGAAAAAAGGCCATAATCCATTTCGCTTTTGCCCTTATTTTTCCCGGGCCGTAAATACATGGTTTCATCATCATCTAACGCTTTTGATCTATTGAATTATTGTACTCGCCTAAAATCAATGTCACTGGCAAGAATGCCTTCGGTACCCAGGCTGGCCCCTCCGGATTTGATCACAATGTACAGGGTACCGGAAGTATCAGATTTTATCAGATTACCGCTTCCGGAACAGGAAATCCTGGAAAGTAATCCATCAAAGGCCACCTTTCCACAACCTGACCAGGTATTCAGAGAAAGACGCTTAATATAATCCGGATCATTGGCATAGTCCACACCTTGTACCGGTACCTTTCCGGCCACATAGACCTCATACCACGTATCTGTAGCACCCGACCCTTTGACATGCAGATCAATTATATACTGCTTGCCCGCCTGTACATCTACAGCCTGAAACACGCCCTGGTGACCATTATTGCCACCGGTTGCCAAAACAGATCCATCGGGGTTCACCGTAAAACGCACATTGTCATTGCCTGCAATATGCAGTATCTGCCAGGCAGAAGGATCTATCAGGTTCTTCGGAGGAACGGCTTCATCCAGTAGTGAATCTACATTAAAGTAAATAACCACCCGGCGCATTGAATCATTTATGGCAAACTTAGCGGCACTTTTTAACTCTAAGGCAATGGCCGCTGTTTTGCCGCTATAGGCAGACAGTGCGTCAACATTGACCCTCGGACGCAAATGCCCCTGCATAACACCATCCTCATACTGCATGGTGAGAGTAGAAGCGAATGTGAAATCCCCCTCTTCCAACGCCACCGTATTACCGGGTAAGGCATCTCTGGCCATTAAGGCACCAATCAACTCCTTGTTTACGACAGCGCTGACCGTAAAAGCACTCGTATCTCCAAATCCCCCTCTGAAAACGTCGACAGAGAAATCGGCCGTTTTTGTGGTCGTGTCAATTGTCATCTGGCCATCCACCAGGCCTGCGATCAGCCCTCTGCGGCCTGCGACATCAGGGATATATATTTTCCCATTCACAGCAGTTTTAACGCCGCGTAAGAAATCCTGTTTACATTGGATATTGAACAGCATAGCCACTACGCAGGCAGTTAGTATGCGTAGCGGGATACTGATTTTGTTGCATTGTATATTCATGAGTAATGAGTAATTTAACGTCAATTAAATGTGCTGTTTTGATAAGGTCAATTCCAGCCGGGATTCTGTGACCAGCCGGTTTTATTGATATCTGATTGCGGTATAGGAAACCAATACATCTTATCGGAGAACTTGCGGTTTTCCAGTGACTGGATTTTGTAATCAAAACCCGCTTGTGTTTTGGTGATCACGGCCCTGTGTACCGGCTGGTTAAAACGATCACCGATCTTCCAGCGGCGTACATCCCAACGCCGCTGGTCTTCGAATCCAAGCTCCACTCTTCTTTCATGTTCAATAGCTTCCTGGTTCAGCGCACCTGCTGTGAGTGCCGGCATCTTGGATCTGGCCCTGACCTTATTGATCGCCTCTAGGGCCGTCATACCATACCCTTCGGGATCTGAAATCGGTCCATAAGCGTGCAACATGGACTCCGCATAATTCAGTAAGATCTCCGCATAGCGAAAATAGATCCAGGCATGATTGGCCGTCGTTCCATTGACCAGGTCAATGGAAGGATTGATCCATTTTTTCAGGTAATACCCGGTCTTCGTGGCGTTGAGTTTCGGCAGTCCGCTGTTACCGCCGGTATAGGTCCCTATGGCGACACCTGAAAAATTCATATCGTTATAAACCACCTCTGCTCCCAGCCGGGGATCCCTGCTGGCATAAGGATTTGCCGCATCGGCAGGATTATTCCAGTTAAAGGGCCTTGATCCGGTCACCTGGCCCGTATTATCTTTCACTAATACTTCAAAGGCATCCACAAAATCCGCTGTCGGCGTCAGGCTCTCGCCGTTGCTGTTCTGGAAGACAATCGGAAAATTATTTTCCTCTAGCCAACCGATAGCTCCGTAACGTTGATAGAAAATGACCTCAGGCGAGCTGGTATTACCGGATCCAAACAGATTATCATAACTGCCGTCCAGTGAGTACTTGCCAAGTGCGATCACGTCATGTGCCGCTTTCGCAGCCTGCTGCCAGGTTTGTGTCGCACCCGCCTGCTGAAAGAGCGGACTGGCGGCATATAATAAGACCCGGGATCGCAGGGCCCCGATCGCACCATAGGTCACCCTTCCCAGATCATACCAGCTATAAGGAGACAGATCCTGCGGTATGATCCCTGCCGCTGAATCACACAGTGTGTTAATATACGCAATACAATCATTCACTGAAGCTCTTGTCTGTTGTTTCCAGCTATCTTTATCTGCATAGTCTAAAGGGGTCTTCAAAATTGGTACGCCGCCATAATGCCTGACCAGATCAAAGTAAAAATAGGCTTTCAGAAAATAGACTTCCCCTTTGAGGAACTTCACATTATCGCGGGCATTAAAATAAGCTGTGGAATCCGTTGAGGTAATCCGGTCTCTCAGGTAATTGATATCGATCCGGTCATAGTTTTTCAAAAACTGATTCGCCTGCCGGATGCCATTGAAGTTACGACCCCAGCTATGATCCAGATCGGCATATTGGTCCCAGGTACCATTATTGTACTGTTGAGACCGGTCAGATACACCGGTAGCTTCAGCATCATCCGTGGTGGCCTCCAGGTCCAGGTCATCCAGGCCTCTTGGCAGATAGCTGTAAACATCCCATACGACCTGCTGAGCATAACCATAGTTACTGTACAGTTCATCCACAGACACATTGGCCTGAACATTATTTACATCCAGAAAGTCCTTTTTGCAGGAAAACAGCGTAGTGGTGGCCGTTGCCACCATTGCCAAAATCATTTTTTTATTCATAATCAATATATTTAGACCTTTAGAATTTTACATTAAAGCCAAAGCTTACGACTTTGGTCAGGGGATAGCCCATGGAGAGATTCTCTGGCTCCAGGTCGTCAATTTTATCCGAGGTGAATAAATTGGTCCCACTGGCAAAAAGCCGGATACCTTCCAGTCCTTTCATCCACTTCTTTACCTGAAAAGTATAGCCTAATTCAATGCTGCGTAGTTTCAGGAAATTACCGTTGCGCATCCAGTAATCCGCATCCTGATCATTATTGGGATTCTCAAGCGTGGACAGCCTGGGCGACGTTGCTGTACCAGCGGTCCCGGGTGTCCAGTAATTTTCAGAAAACTGCGTGATATTATTATTACCCGCAAAAGGATGTGTATAATTATAAGCTGCCCCCAGAAGCGTAACTGTACGGTTCATCACGCCCTGCACAAATGCATCAAAATCAAAATGCCTGTAGGAGAAGCCCAGGTGCAAACCCAGGTTGATCTCGGGCACAATATCGTATCCGATAGGTTTCATGTCATACTGATTGACGACACCGTTGCCGTCTATATCTTTAAATTTCAGGTCACCGGGATGTACCTGCCCGTAGGAAGATACAGCGACTCCTTCTTTCAGCCTGCCGTCCTGGCCAAAATCATTTTCACCATAGTAACCATCAAACAAAAGCCCCCTGTTTTGATCAATCGGATAACCTTTATCGTATAGATAGTCAAAAGGCTGTGCATCCTGTGACTTCTCTTTGATCTTGTTACGGGCATAGGCAAAAGCACCGCTGATAAAATACGTAAATGCGCGGTCTTCATTCCGGTAGGTAACGACTGCTTCCAATCCGTTATTATCCACAACACCGCTATTGGTATAAGGCAGCGAAAAAGCGGCAAAGGATGGCACGTCACCGTTGGCAATCTCGTAAATGCCGGTTTGGTGTTCATGGAAAATGTCAACGGTGGCCTCCAGATGCTTCCACAGCCTGAGATCGACACCCAGATTTAAAATCTGTTTTTCTTCCCAGGTAGCCTCAGGGTTCGCAAAACGCCCCTCGGTCATACCTCCTTTAAAAGTGTTGTTGCTGCCGAAAATCCAGCCTGGCGCATCAACAGCATTCTGGCGGTACAAAAAACGGTAATCTTCATTGATACTGGCTGCTGTTCCGTAGGACACCCGTAGCTTCAGAAAATCCACGGCATGGCTATTTTTGAGAAAGGGTTCGGAACTTACGATCCAGCCCAGCGCCAATGACGGGGACAGGCCATAGCGATGCCCTTTTTGAAAGTCTGCTGCCCCCATATATGCGGCCGTGAGATTCAATATATACCGACTGTCATAGTCATAGGTAAAGTTTCCGGTAAGCCCCTGTGTATGTACTTCATATGTCTGGCCATCATGTGAATAGTTCTTTTTCATAGCCAGTAGCATACCGGTATAGTGGTGCATACCGAAACGTCTGTCATAGTTAAGACCCAGCCGTGTTGTGTTTCTGTTCCAGTGATCAGAACCGGCGTCATTGGAACTTTGAGAAATTGTACCAATGGTTTTATAGGTTGGATGTCCGTTATCGTCCAGTATGGGCTGGTCATCTGCATCTTTTAGAATCTCATAAGAAGGAACAGAAAAAAGGGTCTGATAAAAACCCACATACTGATTATTGAAGGACACACCGCCCGTCAGGTTTAAACCAGGTGTCAGTGCATCCAATTTTTGACGGAAAGTAAAGTCCGTCTGCAGTGTTCTGGTGTGAGCGCTATAGATGCCGTTTTGTTGCAGCAGTTCCACGGGGTTAAATTCGAAGACGGAGTTGTTGCCCCAGCTGCCATTCGGGTTTTTTACCGGAAAGGCTGCTGCGGGCAACCGCATGAGGTTTTCAAACAGCGTGGAGGCCGTAAACCCAGCCGGCGTCTTCCGGTCTTCGGTAATACCCGATATGTTAGCCTTGACCAGCAAATTTTTTGTCAGATCAATCTCCACATTGGCCCGAAGATTGAGTTTATTATATTGGGCATTCGTCCCGAAATCCTTATCGATAGCCGTTGCATTTTTATACAGGCCATTGTAGTTGGTGTAATCCATTAGCACAAAGTACCGCGCATGCGCGTTGCCGCCTCTGAAAGACAGGTTATAGTCCTGAATATTCGATGTAGGGTTCAGCATTTCTTTATACCAGTCGACGTTGGGATGATAAGGATCTCCACTTTTCTGATATAAAGAAGGATCTGGATATTTTTCAGGAAGCCCGTCATTTTTAAGGGCCTCGTTATAAAGCCTTACATAATCGTAGGCATTCATCACCTTTGGCAGCCGTACAGGGCTCTGGATCCCGTAACGGCCATTGATGAGCAGCCTATTTCTATCCATGGCTTTGCCTTTGATCGTCCGGATGCTGATAACACCGCCGGCTCCCTCCAGGCCATACATAGACAGAGAAGCGGCGTCCTTCAGCAAGGTAACGGAAGCGATCTCATGAGGTGACAGCGCACTCAGGGCGCCCCGGTCAACTCTAAAACCATCCAGCAAAATAAGTACCGCATTGTTGTTCCAGCTGGACCGGCCCCTGATATACAACTGAGGATTATCGTATCCCGGTTCTCCGGAGCCTGTCACCACCGTCAGCCCCGGTATCCTGCCCTGCAAAGTATTCAATAGGTTACCCGTAAACATCCGTGTTAGGTCCTTGCCATTCAGCGTATAAACGGCCCCCGTATTCCGCCATGCCTGTTCCTGGCGCAGGCCAAGATCCACAACAGTAAACAGGCTGCTATCTGCTCTTGTCGTATCGGGCAGGGATGCTCCCGTGATCATTTGCGCATGCACGGTACCGGTCATGAGCAGCAGGGCTCCGATTACAATTAAAATATATTTAGATAAAAAGTTCATTTGTTTTTATTTTGGTATGAAAGCATGATTCATCATTAACACAGCATCCGTGTGCAGCTTTCGCAGCCTGCGTTCGGGACACTCACCAATTCGGGTTTTGTCCGTTCCAGGATGCGCCGTCGCCTAAATAATTCTTGCTGACTTCATTATTTGGAAAGGGTACGTAATAATACTTGACCGGAAACACCCGGTTAATAAAGCTAACCACCTGCCAGCTACGCTTTAAGGCGCCGTTCACCTTTTTAGCGGTCGTCTGGACCCCATGCAAAGTCCCGTTAAGCACGATATGTGCTTTTAGCCACCGGTTCAGATCATTATACCGGAAGCCTTCATAAGCGAACTCAATCGTTCTTTCATTTTGAACGGCCGCCCTGAAAACAGCCTGGTCGCTGATGTTTTTGTCCGGCATGCCGGCCCGCTCACGGATCAGATTCAGATATCTGGCAGCCTCAGCAGTGGGGCCTTTGTATTCGTTCTCCGCTTCCGCATAACTCAGGTAGAATTCAGCCAACCGGAATACAGGCCAGGCAAAATGATTGTCATTCATATTGTCGATGCGTGCCACAAACTTATAGGCTTCCATGGAAAACCCGTCCAGACCTGCGTCGCTGGAAGAGAGTTTACCGTCTGCATATCCATCGCCACCCCGGTAGTATGCCAGCGTTCCTCTGACATTATTGTAATGCATACCGTCATAGGCAATGGTCTGGTAGAATCTGGGATCCAGATCCAGCGCCTGAACATCAGTCGGAAAATCAGCGCCATGAGACGGAAGGGTCCATTTTGTGCCATCGGCTTTTTCATATTGCTGCATAAACTCAACAGGGACATTATTTTTCACGCCCCATTCCGCAAGCCGTAGTTTGGAGCTCAGATACCTGCCCCAGAAAAAACCGCTCTGCGCCTGATTGGCGGTATTGACCAGGATCAGTTCTTGATTGGCATAGACATTGGAAACCGCTTCATAGTCCCCCAGGCTGGCATAGCTGTCGCCTGTTGTTCTGGGTTTGCCTGTATTATACAAAGCGACCCCTGATTGGCCGGCATGGTTAATGACATCCAGCGCAGCCTGGGCGGCGGTATTCCAGCGCTCCTTGCTAAAGTCCGGATAGGCCAGTACGGAGTCTCTCCCGTCTCCATAGCGGGCGCCAGCTATAGCGGCTTTCATGTCCGCCGGCGTGTTGTACAGAGGGCTTGCTGCATATAGTAATATCCTGGCCTTGAGCGCGCGGGCAGCCAGGCTGGTGATCCTTCCATACTCCTTAGCACTTCTGGTAGGCGGCAAAAGAGCAATGGCCTCATCACACCAGTGTACGATACTGTCCACGACGGTTGCCACAGCGCTTCTTCTGATCTTCAGCTCCTGCGTGCCGTCTAGTGGCTCTGTGACCAGGGGAATGCCGCCGTACAGGCGGAACAGTTCAAAATGCTGCCATGCCCGGCAAAAGAGTGCCTGCCCTTTGACATCACTGATCCAGCCTGCATCCGCATCTGTCACGGCATCAATATTTCTAAGAACAAGATTGGCCTGCCTGATTCCCCGATAATGAGATCCATAGCCACCTTTATCGATGGTGGCATCAGGGCTTTCATTACCGGTATTATAGGAGCCAGCATTAATGCTGGAGCAAGCCCAGTCATAAGTCGGATGCAGGATGTACAATTCGTCGGTAATCGCCTCCGGTCTGCAGTGTGTCGGATCGTTCATGGGAAAGTAAGTCGTTAGACAAAGATTGTACATCTGGGCGACGGCATACTGCGCCTGGTTCTTGGTATGAAAGATCGTGTCGACCGTAACGGCCCCTCCTTTGGGCTTTTCCAGAAAGTCCTTATTGCAACTGCAAATACCCACCAGCAGCCAAACAAAAGCAGGGATAATTATATAGAGGAAATTCTTTTTCATGTTTAAAGTGATTTTTGCTGACTAAAAATTGATATTGACACCTACATTAAAAGTCTTGGTCAAAGGATATCCGATGTTGCCCAGATTCTCAGGATCGCCCCAGATCTTATTGGGCGCCCAGGTATAAAGATTGTCGCCGCTCAAAAACAATCTTGTGGAGCGAATCCCCATTTTGTGTAAAAACCTTTTATTGAATGTGTAACCGATCACCAGATTTTGCAATCTGACATAAGAAGCGTCGATCAAAAAGAAAGTGTTGCCTGCATAGCCAGCCCCCGATCCGGCAGCCTGCTGATTGTAAGCCGCCATCGGAAAATCAATACGCTCACCGTTATTATAGCGTTCCAGTGTGAATCGGTTTGCATCCACGCCAAAAAGAGACTGCTGTTTATTAAAATGCAATTCGCTCATCCCTCCTCTGGCGACACCGGCCACGCCGGCAAACAGTGCCGACACATCAAATCCTTTATAATTGAATCCTACGGTCAGTCCGAAATTATATATAGGATCCACGGTCTTTCCTGTCCGGACCCGGTCTTTGTCATCTACAAGGCCGTCTCCGTTGACGTCTTCCAGCCGTATGGATCCAGGCTGCAGGGGCACCCCGGCGTATCCAAGATCTTTCTGAAATACCGGTTCTCCATTGGCATTCTTATAAGGCTTGCCGTCCTTGAGTGCCAGAACGGGCTGCGACAGGATGGGATTGCCGTTGTCATCGATGGCATACAGATCTGCCCAGGACGTATACAGTCCATCGGCCATCAGCAACAGCTGCTGCCCTACGGGGCGCCCGGTGGCTGCCTGATATTCCTGGCCCTTTAATATGGGTTCATCCTGGAAGATGATCTTGTTTTTGTGAATCGCTCCGTTGCCTCTGACATAATAGCTAAAATCACCGATCTTGTCATTGAACTTTATCTCAAGATCATGGCCCCAGCTGTTGACAGATCCCAGGTTATAAGGCGGCAGATTGGCCTGCACGATATCAGGGATCGTCTGCCGGTAAGAAAGAATACCGGTTCTTTTATTTTTAAAATAATCATAGATAAGGGAAAGTTTGTTTTTGAACAAATGCACTTCCACAGCCAGGTCCAGGTCCTGCGATACTTCCCAGGTAACATCCGGATTGCCTAAAACATTTTCATCTGCCCCCTGAATATAATTTCGATTGTCCAGGTCACCGAAATTGTAGCCGCCTTCATATTTCCAGGTATCAGGCAGATAAAGGTATCTCGCTCCTCCGATGTTGTCATTGCCTACTTTACCATAAGAAGCCCTGAACTTTAAAAAACTGACCCAGTCATTTTTAGGATAAAAGGATTCATTACTGACGATCCAGCCCGCGGAGTACGAAGGGAAAAAGCCGAACCTTTTCCCTTCCGGGAAGTTCTCGGAACCGTTGTATCCCATATCGAATTCAGCAATGTATTTATTCGCATAGGCATAATGAATTCTTCCTGCCAGGCTTTCGTAAGCATGTGGCAAATCATATTGCAGGCCGGGATCATATTTTTTCTCTTTGCTGCCCAGTGCCAGCGCAGAGATGGCATGGTCTCCGAACGTCCGGTCGTAGTGAATGGACACTTCTCCGTACAGCTTACGCCATTTACCATTAAAATAATCGCCCCACCTGGAAGGTGGCGTAGGATCATTTAACTGTACGAGAATGGGATCCAGCCTGTCGCCGTTGGGGTTTTCCCGGACGCCATACCACAGCGGCCTGTAATTGCCACCCGCTGCGCTGGAAAAGTAACTGTCATAAGAGCCCAATCCCTTTACGGACAGCCCTTTGGTTAATTTATCCAACTGATATTGAAATACCACCGAAGAATTCAGAATACTGTTATTGGTAATATTATAGTTATTGCTGTTTTCGATAGCATACATGGGATCCAGCTGATCGTTCTGATTATTAAAGGGCACCACGTATTTCCCATCGATCATTCCGGGCGAAGCCAGCGGTGTAGACCATAAAATCCGCTTCTCCCAGGTATACTGATCGTTATCCATGCCACTAATTTTGACAAACTGAGCAGCCAGGTTCACCGATACTTTAAAATCTTCCGTAACATCAAAGTCAAAATTACCCCGCAGATTATACCGGTTCTTTCTGAACTCCATTTCATCGGGAAAGGTCAGATAATCGGTTTTAAATAACCCGCCCTGATTCAGATAACCCAGAGAGACAAAGTATCGTAGAAACTTTGTTCCGCCATTAATATTAGCGTTCGCCTGGCTCACCTGTGTAAATTTTTTGAAGATCTGGTCTACCCAATCGACATCGGGATGAAAATAGGGATCGTAATAGGGATTGGTCTGGCCATCCGCCAGTTTTGGCGTGTGCGCGTTCTTATAATACATCAGGTCCTCACCCGAATAATATATATTAGCTTCCTGCTTCCAGTTCTGGTTTCTCTTGCGGACGAAATCATCCCAGGTTTTGATGTCCGCATCATTAGCATGGTTAATCCAATAAGTTTCAAAACTCTGTTCATTAAGTAGAGAAGCATATTCATAAGAATTGACAAACCGCGGTATATTGGTAAACTTTGTAATAGCCGTCTGACCGGAGAGACTGATTTGCGGAGCGCCTATCTTACCCCGCTTGGTCGTGATCAGAATGACGCCATTGGCTCCCCTTACCCCATAGACTGCCGTAGCCGAGGCATCTTTCAGAATACTGATCGACGCGACCTCATTGGGGTCTATGTCATCATAAGTATCCCTGGCAATACCGTCCACCATGATAAGCGGGCCTGTCTGACCGGTATATGTACCAATGCCGCGGATGGTAAGCCTGGCACCGTCCGCACCGGGTTTACCCGAATTCTGCAGCGCGACCAACCCCGCCAATTGACCCTTCAGGGCCGTGCTGATGTTCGGCACCGGCGCCTTGACCAATTCCTCTCCGGAGACCGTACTGATGGCTGCCGTTAAAAACTCCTTTTTCTGTGTTCCATAACCGATCACCACGATCTGGTCCAGATCAGAAGGCTGTACTTTTAATACAACAGAAATGTTGATCTGACTGTTGACCTCCACTTCCAGGGTCTGCATCCCCACATAACTGAACACAAGGCTGGCACTTTCCGGTACATTGCTCAATATGTACTGTCCCTGCTCGCCTGTTGTGGTGCCGGTCTTGGTTCCCTTCACCTCAACGGATACACCGGCAATGGGCTTACCGAGGCTATCGGTCACATAGCCCTTCACGGTTATTTCCCCCTCAGTTTTTTTATCAGACGGTGTGCGCCTTTTAACAATAATAGCTTTATTGGTGATCTGGTACGTAAAGGGCTGATCTTTAAAGCAGACGGTGAGCACTTCTGTGAGACCGGCCTGTCTGACAGAAATGGTAATGGGTCTGGCCCCTTTCAGTACCTCATTGGTATAGACGAACTGAACACCATTTTGTTTCCAGATGTCATGGAAAATCTCTTGAATGGTGGCATTTTTCTCATGAAGCGTTAATTTTTGAGAATAGCTTTTCGCACTGAGTTGCACACCGGCCAGTACAAATGCAACAAATAATTTAAAAAATCGGAATGTTTTGGTAATTACTCCACCAGGCAAGTCATGATTCAATCTAAAATGCATAGCTTTGCTGTGTTTGGGTTTAATAAATAATAAAGTCGATTAGTAGATTTTAAGAAATTGACCTAAATGCCGCCGTTCCGGGGTAGGAGCTGGAACGGCCTTTTTTTTATCAGAACATGCTGTCTGATGTGGCCAATGACTCAATGAATTTTAATAGTCTTTACATAAGCTTACTGTTTAATCGTTTATCAACAAATGGATGGTCCTTATAGCGCCATAAATACTGTGACGCTGTAATTACTTTTTTAAGGTCCGTTCATCGCCAGTACTTCAATGGTTCTGCCCGAAATATTAAAACGGACTTTTTCGGTCGCCTCCAGCATCGAAAGGATCTCACGAATGTCATTGCTACGGTTCATGACCGCCGAAAATAAATCAGTCGGATGTGCCCCCTTATATACGACGGTGATATCATACCACCTGCTGAGCGACTCCATGATTGCCTCTATATGCATCTGATCAAAATAAAACAGGCCGTTTTTCCACGCTATGACGCCATCCAGGTCAATATGTGACTTCCTGGACAGCTGACCGGTACCGTTCATAATGGCCTGTTGTCCCGGAGCAATTAACAGAGAGTCCTTATTGCGCCGGACAAGCACCGACCCTTCCAGCAGTGTGGTCTTGACCTTAGATTGCGCTTTATAATCGCTGATATTAAAGTGAGTACCCAATACACGCACTTCCATGCCTCTGGAAGTGTGGACAATGAAAGGGTGACGGGCGTCTTTGGCGACCTCGAAATAGGCTTCTCCTTCCATGGAGACGACACGCGCTGCACCCGAAAAGCGGACAGGAAACTTCAGTCTGGAATCCGCATTCAGCCAGACCTTGGTCCCATCGGGCAGTACCAGCTGATATTTACCACCCCGGGGTGTAACAATCGAATTAAATGTGATCGGCGCCGAGTTTATGATGTGCCCTGGCCGGTTCTCCGTATAGATTAGCTGACCGTTTTGTACCTTTTGGATATCCACGCCATTTTGATCAGCCAGCACCCCGCTTTGGACGCTGTCCAAAATAATTTGCCGGCCATCCGATAAGGTGAGGATCGCTTTATTTTTTCCGGGAAGAATCGCTGTACGCTGTTGGCCAGGCAGCCTGGTTTTCTGCATGACTGTTTCTCTTCCTGTTTGAATACGCAGGGCAATCAGGACGCTAAGACCACAAATTAAAACAATGGCGGCTGCGCTGTACCAATAACGACTTTTATACCAAAGGGTCTTGGCGGGCCTGTTCTTGCCTTTATTCTTGATCTTATCTATCTGGAGTACATGCTCCAATACGGCTGCGAATTTTTCGGGAGCCTCTTTGTAGTTACCTGTATGCCGCTGTATATTGCCGTTAATTTCCAGCAGATCATCCAGCATCATTTGCAGGTCCTCTCCCTGGTCACCCTGCAGACAATCCGTTAATAAATCCAGTTCAGCGGCCGTTGCTTTTCCCTCCAGCGCCTTTCTGGCCAAATCCCACATTTGTTTCGTATCCAGTACAGGCATATTGTCTACTGCTTCTTTAGTGTTTAGAAATTAACAATGAGTGTAAAGCTCCATCCAGAAGTAGACAAGCATAGGGCGTAAATGTACCTATCGCTCAAAAAAAATATATGATGTTGTAAATATTTTTGTGATCAACAGACATTAAAGTACTGGGGGCCAGTTATTTCTTCAATTCAATTACACCGTCGATAGATACACCAACAGCGTTAAAAGGCCAGCCAGGATTCCTTTTTCTTTAAGCAGCAGCCTGATCCTCTTCACTGCGCGACATAAAGTGTTGCGCACGGTCTGAGAAGAGAGTTGCAATCTTTCCGAGATTTGTTGAATATCCATTCCTTCCTCACGGCTTAACCGGTAAACTTTTTGTGTCTGAGGGGGTAACTGAAGAATAATACGCTTTAAGACCTGATCGGTCTCCCTGTGAAAAATTTCTTTTTCAACAACATTATGCTTTATTGCAGGTATCTGATCGTCAAGCGAGGATATTAAATGTTTTTGTTGAACCTGTTTGTGTTTGAGATGATTAAAACATAAATGATAGACGATTTGCATGGCCCATCTGCGTGGATGTCTAACGGTGGCTAACATATCTCTTTTCAGCCAGATCTTTAAAAAAGTATCCTGCAGGTAATCGGGAATCAGAGATTCATCCCCGGTAATCTTATGAATAATATAACTAAATAAAGGCGAGTAGCGTTCAAAAAGCGCTCGAAAGGCAATTTCATTCCCGTTGGCGATCTCTATAAATAATGCCGCTTCATCGGCCACATCCTTGTCATGGCTATTTAATGGGACACACGATTCATCCGGTACAGCAGCTACGGTTGAATCATTGATTTCAGAATCTATTATTTCTGGTTGGAGTGGCTTAATCATAAAAGAAAGAAAAACGATCGTACATTAACCTTACAATAACACAAATGCAAATCAAATTTAACTTAATTTCTTCACCAGCCAAATAATTTTTAGCGTTAATAAATGAAAAAGGCATGCAATTTTCATGAAAATAGAGCAAGGATAATTTTATCCCGATATTTAGACAAAATAGTTGTCCATTTAAAAACTTTCCGTGTAAGGAGAGCTTACCGGTTTTGGTCGCATATTTGAGGGATTGTATGTATTCGTTGATTATTAAATATAGATTATGCAAACAGATGACTTTACAATCTCGTTTCAGCAGGGCGGTTCCGAGCAGTTGGTAGATGTCCATGTCAAGCCATCCACGGATGATGTAGATACGTATGTCTGCTATCTAAATGGGGAAAGAATTGCACAAATCCGTAAAGATAGCGGCAAGTGGAAACAACTTTGGGGTAAGTTGGATGAACAGGGGATTCAACGGTTGGGAGAACAAATAGACCTTGAATTAATTAAGTGACAGACTACAGGTTCATCCGGCCCTATCTATTGAAATCCACAAACATCTTGAACACTTCACCGGGATTTGCAGACCATTCTTTCATGGCGTCTGCCACTTCTTCGGGCCGGAGTTGTTTAGAGATCAAGGACTCCAACGGCAGCCGGCCGTTTTTCATATAGTTCATGACCGCCATAAAATCTTCAGGCAGCGCATTGCGTGATCCACGAATATCCAGTTCTTTCTGTACAAACAGTTTGGTACTGAAAGCCACTTCATGCTTAGCATAACCAATGTATACTACTCTCCCCGTAAAAGCGACCTCTTCTACTGCAGTGACGTACGTGGCCGGGCTGCCGACCGCTTCTATTACAACATCCGGCCCGCCCCCGCCGGTAATTTTGTGCAAAAATTCATGAAGATTCACTTTTGCCGCATTGACCGTATAATGGGCGCCGAGCTTTTTGGCGGTTTCCAGTTTTTGATCATCCAGATCGACTGCTACTACCGTGGCCCCCCTGAGCGCCGCCCTGATAATGGCGCCGGCACCAATCATCCCGCAGCCTAAAACCATTACGGTATCAATATCGGTCACTTCTCCACGTGAAACGGAATGGAACCCCACGCTAAGGGGTTCTACCAAAGCCAGTTGTTCTTTACTGAGCTTTTCATTAATCAATAGCTTCTCCCACGGCAATGCCAAAAACTCACTCATAGCGCCTCTCCTTTGAACACCCATCGTTTCGTTAAATGCGCAGGCATTGTATCGTCTTCGTTTGCAGGAGGGGCATTTTCCGCAACTTGTATAAGGATTGGCAGTAACTAACATTCCTTTTTTAATATGTGCAGGGACATCTGCGCCTTTATCTACCACTTCAGCGGATATCTCATGTCCCGGAATAACGGGGTATTGGACTAAAGGATTTACCCCCCTAAATGTACTTAAGTCGGTACCGCAAATGCCAATATAGTTTACTTTTAATAATACTTCGTTGTCCCTTATTTGAGGATCTGTAACTTCAATGACCTCTACTTCGCCCGGCGCTGCAAACTGAATTGCCTTCATTGTGATTTCTTTTTTCAAAATTAACCAATAAACCATTTATTCAATAGCAAAATATTCGCATTTATTAATGAGATTATTGCCATATGGAGCTGACTACCGCAAGGTAATATGGTTTACAATCAATATTTTTGTCGGGAAAGACAACAATCCGGCACTTAGTGCTGCTCCAGGTAAATTTTAATTCAAATGAAAAAATTCGTTTTATTCGCGGCCACTTTGGTTATTGCAGGCATCAGTTATGCACAAAGATTCCAACCGAACTGGAAGTCACTCAACACGCGTAAAATGCCGTCCTGGTTCCACCAGGCCAAATTTGGCATTTTTATTCATTGGGGCCTTTATTCCGTCCCAGCCTATGCCCCGGTTCTACCCAATAGCGGCTATAACTACGCGGAGTGGTATTGGCGCAGAATCCGCCGTGACCATACCGGAGGGCCGGAGCAAAATGAGGCCTCAAGGCAAATGTTTACCGATTTCCACAATAAGCACTATGGAAAGGATTTTAAATACGAGCAGTTTGAACCCATGTTTAAAGCAGAGCTCTATGATCCTCAGCAATGGGCAGATGTATTTAAAAAAGCCGGTGCCAGATATGTGGTACTGACTTCCAAACACCATGAAGGGTATTGCCTCTGGAATAGTCCTGAAGCAGACCGCGATTGGGGACGTCCCTGGAACGCTGTTACCGGCACGCCGAAACGTGACTTATTAGGTGACCTGACTAAAGCCGTCCGGGCAGAAGGCCTGAAAATGGGTGTCTACTACTCCTTATACGAATGGTTTAACCCCCTGTGGTTAACCAATCGCGAGAAATATGTCACCGAACATATGCTTCCCCAATTAAAGGACTTGGTCAATAAATATAAACCTTCCATCATTTTTTCAGATGGAGAATGGGATCTGCCCGATACCGGCTGGCATAGTCCCCAGTTTCTGGCCTGGCTTTTCAATGATTCGCCTGTGAAGAACGAAGTAGTGGTAGACGACCGCTGGGGAAGTAATACGCGTGGTCAAAACAAAGGTGCCATGTATACGACTTCCGAATACGGCAGCGGTATGGACAAGAGTATCATCTGGGAACAGTGCGAAGGGATAGGCCATTCATTCGGCTACAACCGAAACGAGCAATTGAGTGATTATAAGACAGGAAAAGACCTGATACTAATGCTGGTTGATATTGTCTCACGCGGAGGCAATCTCTTACTGGATATCGGCCCAACGGCGGATGGCCGGATTCCGGTTATTATGCAGGAACGTTTGTCGGAGATCGGCGAATGGCTAAAAATTAATGGCGAAGCGATATATGGAACAGAGGCCTATACACATCCTTATCAATGGAGTGCAGGCATCATTCCAACTCAAAAAGAAGGAAATTATATGAATGGGTATAGCTCTGCTGAACTGGCAAGACCCAAAAAGGACACCGCTCATATCGAAGCGTTTTTTACCACTAAAGGCAAAGATCTATACTGCACATTACCGGTAGATGAAACAAAATTCAGGATAAAAAATATCAAACCGGCATCTACTGTAAAAGCCACGCTATTGGGTAGTAATAAAATCCTTCCTGTAAAACAGGCCGGGGAAGATTGTATTATTGACTTGTCTGATCTCGGTCCGGGAGATCTGCCCAATGAGATCTTTACAATCAAATTAGCTGGTGTATTATAAAGATAAAACACTGCAACTAATCATTGCATTGGGATGGTTTCAGTGGTCACCTATTCAGTCGACCACTGAAACCATCTTTATTTAATTAAGAAGCTATCTGCATCTCCCAAAAACGAGAATTGATCCCGGATTTGCTGTAAGTTCTCTTTTTTGAGTGTAATAGTTTTGATTTCCTCACGCTCTTCAGCCTCATAAAGAGGGTTACCCAACGGGTCCAACACAACGGAGCCGCCTTTGTAAACGATATTATTTCCATCGACACCCACTCTGTTTACGGCAGCAACATAACACATATTTTCGATGGCCCTTGCCTTTAACAGGGTAGACCAGGTACTTTGCCTTTTTTCCGGCCAATTGGCTACATTGATCAAAAGGTCATATTCCGGGTTATTGCCATCCATTTGTTGCCTGGCCCAAACCGGAAACCTGAGGTCATAACAGATTTGCAGGTTAATGCGCCAACCTTTTACGCTGGCAATCAACCTTTTTTTGCCAGCACTATATTTTGCCCCTTCTCCCCCATAGGCAAAAAGATGCCTTTTATCATAGGTACCGATTTCCCCGTTAGGCAACATCCAGACAAGTCTGTTATAAAAATCTTCTCCATCACGGATAACTAAGCTACCGCCTATTATAATTTTTTTGCTTGCCGCCAGATCCCGCATCCAGTTAACCGTTGGGCCGTCCATCGTTTCTGCCACTTTCACGGGTTCTGAAGTAAAACCGGTATTGAACATTTCGGGTAAAAGAACAATTTCCGTCGGAGATGACATCGAAGTAATCTTCTCTTCCAGCATTTGGAGATTTTCCTGTTTTTTCTTCCAAAACACCTTAGACTGAACCAGGGAAAGGGTAATCGAGGACATATAATACTTGCTTTTATTTATTGAATCCTAAGTTAAACAAAATATTGAACTATTCTAAATAATTTAATTATTACGTAATGCCTTATCTTAGCCAACCCATTTAACTTAGCTTTTTAGTAAACACATTATTCAAACAAAGTCAAAGTAATTATGAAAAAAATCGCATTATTTTCCTTACTGCTGGCCGGGTTTCTTTCCGGATCTGCACAGGTGGAAAGGCCAAAACTAGTCGTTGGTATCGTTGTTGACCAGATGCGTTGGGACTACCTCTATCGGTATTACGATCAATATGGGGACGGAGGCTTCAAAAGGTTACTTTCGGAAGGTTATAGCTGTGGTAATACATTGATCGATTACCTGCCCTCCTATACAGCTGTAGGACATACAACCATCTTTACAGGCACTGTTCCTGCTATCCACGGCATCACCGGTAATGACTGGGTCTATACCAGGTCAGGGAAATCTACTTATTGCACAGATGACTCGACCGTTCAGACCGTTGGAGCTACCGGAAAAGCTGGGCAGATGTCTCCCAGAAACTTGCTCACCACAACGATTACCGATGAGTTAAGACTGGCTACTAATTTTCAAGGTAAAGTCGTAGGGGTATCCCTTAAAGACCGTGCGTCCATTCTGCCTGCAGGGCATAATCCGAACGGAGCTTATTGGCTGGATGACCAGTCTGGGCATTTTATAACCAGCACCTATTATAAAAATCAGCTGCCAGATTGGGTATCCGGCTTCAACCAGCAGGGTCTTCCAAATAAGTTAATGACCGGTCAGTGGAAAACACTCTTGCCTATTAATGAATATACACAAAGCACTGAAGATAACGTACCCTGGGAAGGGAAACTGGCAGGCGCCTCTGCTCCTGTATTCCCTTATGACCTTAAAGCAGCATACGCCAAAAATAAATCTTCACTCAGGCAAACACCTTTTGGCAATACGTTGACTTTAAAGTTTGCAGAAGCCGCCATACAGGGAGAACAACTTGGCGCTGATAATACCACTGACTTTTTGACGGTCAACTGTGCTTCTACCGATTACTCCGGTCACCTGGTGGGTCCCAATGCCATAGAAGTAGAAGATGTCTATTTACGCCTGGACAAGGATCTTGCTACCTTTTTCAGCTACCTGGATGATAAAGTCGGGAAGGGTAATTATCTGGTATTCCTGAGTGCCGATCATGGAGGAGCCCATGCAGAAGGCTTCATGGAACATCATAAAATGCCTACCGGATTTACCTCAAGCCTGACAAAAAAGCTCAATGCGGTTTTACAGAAAAAATATGGACAGCCTAAGCTTGTCACCAGTTTTTCAAATGAACAGGTGCATTTTGACTACCAGGCTGTAAAGGATAACAATATTGATATAGATCAGCTCAAAAAAACAACGATACAATTCTTGAACGAACAGCCGGAGATAGCTTTTGCCATGGATGCCACCAACCCTGGAGGTGCCGGTTTGCCATCCAGACTTAAAGACATGATCATCAATGGGTATAACCGCGAAAGAGCCGGTGCGATCAAGATCGTGTATAATTCCGGAATGCTGGGCAGCCATTACACAACGGGTACCACTCATGGCAGCTGGTATATGTATGATGTCCATATTCCGCTCGTTTTTATGGGATGGAAAGTGCCTCATGGCGAGACTAATAAGACCATTCATATGACAGATATCGCCCCTACAATTGCCGCTCTGTTACACATCCAGATGCCTAGTGGCTGTATCGGTGACCCGATTACGCCACTGACCGATCAGATCAATGGTAAACTATAGTCAGGTGAGGAGATCTCCCTGATAAAAATAAATAAGGGCGCTTGGTATACTTACCCGAGTGCCTTTATTCTTTATATCTCCTGGTATCACCGTTTCGAGCATCGAATAAATCAGGGGCACTCAGAAAACATAAATATCCGTTTATAATTCCCCAGATATGATGCTGGTCTAATCGTCTTTTACTCGATAGTCGTCGTGTTGGGATGGCCGGCAATCCGACACAACCGAAAGTTATAGTAATGTGCCCAGACAATAAGCGTTACGGCTGGAATCAATAGCACAACAGAGTAGTCATGCCAGATCTCCTTTGCCAGCAAAAATAGTATACCGACAGAAAATAACAGGATAGGAACAAAACTACGATGGTGTTTACGATAACCATGGGACAATGCATAAGCTCCTACCGCAAATGCAAGAAAAATCATAAAATATTCAAAACCCTTATTTTCGATGATATTTATCCCGAAAACAGGGAGTGACGTCATGATCAGCGGCAATAAGGCACAATGGATGGCGCAGGCCAGCGAAGCCCCTATACCCATTGCATCCCAGTTGATTTTAAAGCCCATTTATTTAAAAGATTTAAGCAAAGATACAACTTTGCAACAAAGTTGCAATACATTGTTAAGTCAAAGACAATTCAGATGATAAGCCGAGCTGATTGTCGTACCTTTGCACACCAAAGGAGCTGTCGCCCCTGGTCATTTATGTAATGCATTAAATTTTTCAGTAATGAAAAAGTATAAAAAGCTGATTGGGTATAGCCTGTTTTTTGTGGCGGTCTGTATTGTATTCTGGATCTTACTTTTTGCAGGTACCGATAACTGGAAGACGAAACTGCCGACACTTAGCACAGTGCAGCCTTTTAGCTTTACTAACCAAAACGGTCAGCCTTTTACAAAGGACGATATGAGGGGTAAAGTTTGTGTTGTAAATTACTTTTTTACAACCTGCAAAGGTATTTGTCCTAAAATGAACCACAATATGGACGATATCTACAATACTTTTAAGGATGAGAAAGATTTTATGATCATTTCTCATACCTGCATGCCGGAAGTGGACTCCGTACCTGTTTTAAAGCATTATGCCGACTCTATAGGCGTGAACGATCGTAAATGGGTGTTTCTAACTGGCAGAAAGGACAGTTTATATTATCAGGCCAGAAACAGTTATCTGGTAGATGACAACAAAAATCCTGTAAACAGTATTGAGGACCAGTTTATTCATACCCAGTTCTTTGCGTTGATCGACAAGGACGGGAATGTGCGTGGCGAGATTTTTGACGGTTTACAGCAAAAAGATCTGAATAAATTAAAAGAAGATATCAAAATACTGTTGAAAGAACGTCCCGGTGGCCGCAGCAATTTCAGCAACAACATATTTGGGAATAATATGTAATTTTGTATCAGCAATCCGGAGAACGAAGGAGATTATTATGCAAGACGAGATTATCAATAACATATTAAAATCAGCCAACTTAAGTGTAACGGTCAGCAGGAAAAAGATACTTTCTTTGTTTTTGGCGACTGACGGAGCACTTTCTCATGCAGATATCGAACAGGAAGCTGATGAAAAAATGGATCGCATTACGATCTACCGCACGCTCCAGGCATTTGTCCAAAAAGGAATTATCCATATTATACCAACTACTGATAACTCCATCCGATATGCCCTTTGCAAAGACGAATGCTCTGAAGGCCATCACCATGACCAACATGTTCATTTTGTTTGCAGTGAATGCCACACAACATATTGTCTGGAACACACCAATGTTCCTCACGTAAAGTTACCTTCAGGCTTTACCGAGGCGCAGACCGAGGTAATTGTGAATGGCCTGTGCGCCAAATGCCACGCCTAAAATCTATTGTTTTACAGCCGCGTTACAAATACTTTGGATCAGTCAAATAACGCAGCCGCAGCATCCAGCCGTTCCGGCGTTCCGGTATCCATAAATTTTGACCCACTGTGATCAAAATAACCGATCCGCTGAGTCAGACTTAGTGTCAGATAGGCATCAATAATGGAAAACGGCTCTTTACCTTTGAACGCGTCCATCCCGGCAAGTATTTCAATTAAAGTATGTTTCAAACAATGTATGCCACTGAAAGGCATGGATAACGGATGTTCCAATGTCCTGGTCATCTTTACTTCACCGGTAGCTATATTTTCCCAACCTCCTAAAAGTCCGGAGCGGGTATCAAATAGCAACCTTCTGGAGGATTGTCTCTCACTGACAGCCAGTGTGGCCAACTGCCCGCTCTCCTCACTTTGTTGCATAAATACTTTCAAAGGCATGTCCGTCAGTATATCGGCATTCACGACAACAAAATGATCCAACCCGTCTAAATAGCCGTAATGTGCCGCTTTCATTATGGCGCCTCCCGTGTCCATCAATAAGCCGCTTTCATCGGAAATCTGATATTTGCTCCCCCAGCCCTTATTTTGTTCCAGGGCGTCAATGACCTGATCAGCAAAATGATGGACATTTACAATCACTTCATAGATGCCGGCTCTTTGCAGATATTCGATGGTTCGCTGGAGTAAAGGTTTGCCATTCACCAAGGCCAGTGCCTTAGGGTGATTTAATGTCCAGGGTTTTAAACGAGTTCCTAAACCAGCAGCTAGAATGAGTGCTTTCATAGTAAAATATTTATTGGTCATCTTCACACAGCCGTTATTGAACCCAATTGTCTTTATTGGTATGGGTCAGTATGACTTTTACTTTATACTTGTTTTTAAGGTACCGGGCGGTCTGGTCTGCGCTGTAAACGCTTCTGTGCTGACCACCTGTACATCCAAAATTGATCTGTAAATGTGCAAAATCCCGGGAAATATAATTTTCTACAGAAATACTCACCAGATCGAAAACGCTATTCAGGAATTCATTCATGGAGGTGCGCTGTTGCAGGTAATCCTGTACCGGTTTGTCCTGCCCTGTCAGTTTTTTAAATTCTTCTTGTCTGCCGGGATTAAGTATGCCCCTGCAGTCGAAGACAAATCCCCCCCCGTTGCTGCTTTTGTCTTCAGGGATACCTTTTTTGTAAGAGAAGCTATTGATCTCAACCACCAGCGGTGTCTTGTCACTGGCTTGTACAGGCAAGAATTTAGTTTTGGTCTCGGGACCGGTAATCAGCCCCAGGATTCTTTCAAATTCAGGAAGTTCTATGCCGATCACATTGTTATCTGTAAA
Source organism: Arachidicoccus terrestris (assembly GCF_020042345.1). Classification (NCBI taxonomy): domain Bacteria; kingdom Pseudomonadati; phylum Bacteroidota; class Chitinophagia; order Chitinophagales; family Chitinophagaceae; genus Arachidicoccus; species Arachidicoccus terrestris. Next base: position 2,997,891 of record NZ_CP083387.1, on the reverse strand, counting down.
CTTTTTCAAATTATCCAGGGCAATGGGGATGCCGGCCAAAAATGCGGCTTTTCGTTGGAACAAGCCCCGGAACCCATAAGCGCCGAGCACTTGTAATAAACGGATCAGCACAAATCCCTTGAACTGATTTCTAAAAGCATTTTTGTCAACTTTATTTGCTACCAGGCCATCTACCTGTTCCATATAATAATCCAGCAATGCGTCCTTCCACTCTTTTGGCAAATTGGCCTTTGCCTGCCAAAGTAAGGCTGCTGCATCATACTGCAGGCCACCATTCATGCCCCCCTGATAATCGATAAAGAAAACCTCTTCCTCTTTGATCATAATATTGCGGCTCTGGAAATCCCGGAACATAAAATACTTATACCGGCTCTGGCCCAAAAACACACTCAAAACATCAAATTCATCCAGTAATTGCTGTTTATTATACGGCAATCCAAGAAAATCCAGAAAATAATATTTGAAATACAGCAGATCGCTTAGAATGGCCTGTTTGCCAAACTCTGTGGAAGTCAGACAAAGCCGGTAATCGACCTTATCATGGCCGCTGATCTGTAGTCTGGCAAGTGCCGCCAGGCTTTTTTGAAAGAGCTTGTATACCCGGTCACTATGTCCTTCCGATTCCAGCAGGCCTGCCAGGGAGGTAGATCCAAAATCTTCCTGCAAATAAAGCAGATAATCGGCCGATACGCCAAAAATCTCCGGGACAGGTAGCCCAAGCCCACGGAAGCTTTTTGTAAAAGCTAAAAAGGTACGGTTTTCCTGTTCATTATAATTATAAGTAGCAATACAGGCGCGATCCCCTTTTCCAAAGACCCGAAAATATAACCGATCACTTCCACTCTGAGGCAACTTTTCAATGCGCTTCGGTTCTAACTGAAATACCTCCTTATACAGGGACTCAATTTTTTCTATAATCATAGCCCAAAAGTAAAATTAAATCCCTACAAATCAAGGATGCCGGCTAAATTCAATGCGACGCCAGTCTAACCGATGTGCCCAATGCCCCAGCCATCCGCAACACCACTGGAGCCGGAGTGTTCTTGACGGAACTATAATACACGGATACCAAAACGCTTTATTCCTATTAAAATGGCGTAGCTTCGTAAGCATAAACTTGAAAGGCGGCCTTAAATATGGCAAAAATCATATTTATTGCGTAAAGCAGACAATCCATGGAACAAACATCTCACAATAATATTAATAAGACACCTAATCATCTCATAAATGAAACCAGTCCCTATCTTTTACAGCATGCCTATAATCCTGTAGAGTGGTATCCATGGGGAGAAACGGCTCTACAGCGAGCCCTGCAGGAAAATAAACCGATCCTGATCAGCATTGGCTATGCAGCCTGTCACTGGTGTCATGTGATGGAAAGAGAAAGTTTTGAGAATGTGACAGTGGCTGCCTACATGAACAAGCACTTTATAAATATTAAAGTAGATCGGGAAGAAAGGCCGGACCTGGACCATCTCTATATGGATGCAGTGCAGGCCATGACCGGTCAGGGCGGCTGGCCCCTGAATGTCTTCTTACTGCCGGATATCCGACCTTTCTTTGGTGGCACCTATTTCCCCCCAAGTCGTGTCTATCAGCGCCCCTCCTGGCAAGAAGTGCTCGAGAGTGTGGTTCACGCTTTCAATGAGCAACAGACGGATCTATTAACCCAGGCAGGCAACCTTATCAACCATCTGGAGCAACAGAATTTACCATTAACGCTTAGGCAACGGTTAACGGACGCTCCTGACGAAAACAACAAATCAGTTTTGGATCAGGCCGGGGAAATACGGGCAGCCGTCATGCAAACAGCAGATACACGTTGGGGTGGTTTTGGCCATGCCCCGAAGTTTCCCCAAAGCCTAGCCATTCGATATTTGCTGAGAGATTATTACTACACCGGTAACGAACAGAGTGCTCAGCAGGCACTGCTGAGTCTTGACAAAATGATCCAAGGTGGTATTTATGATCAGATCGGAGGTGGCTTTGCCCGCTATAGTACGGATGAAAAATGGCTGGTACCGCATTTTGAGAAAATGCTTTACGACAACGCCTTGATTCTGGAAGCCTTGACAGAAGCCTGGTCTCTAACAGGTAATCCTGTTTATGAAATCACGATCCGGCAGACGGTAGATTTTCTAACCCGGGAAATGCTCCATACCGGAGGCGGGTTTTACGCGGCTCTGGATGCGGACAGCGAAGGCATAGAGGGCAAATATTACGTTTGGCAAAAACAAGAAATCGAGCACATTCTGGGCCCAGAAGCAGAGCTTTTCTGTCTGGTATATGATGTAGAAGAACGGGGAAATTGGGAGGATAGTAATATCCTATGGCTGCCGCAGAGTATTCAAGAGGTGGCGCAAAACATTAAAATTCCTCCTTCATCACTGTTAAAGGTCATTCAACGATGCCAGCAAAAACTGCTGAATGAAAGAATCAAAAGAGAGCCGCCAGGTAAAGATGATAAAATCATTCTTGGTTGGAACGCAATGCTGATCACCGCCCTTTGCAAATGTGGCGCATCATTAAATAATCCGATATACATCCAGTTAGCAGAGAATTGTTATCAATTTCTGGCGACTCATCTATTGATAAAAGATACAGGAGGGAAAAATTCCTGGCGTCACCACTGGAATAAAAAGGTTGCTGAATCCGGCGCCTTTTTAGATGATTATGCCCTGCTAATTCAGGCACTGATAGAATTGAACGCTGTCACAGGTAAACAGGATTACCTGTATGCAGCAGCGGATCTCACGAAAAATGCTATTACGAACTTTAGTGATGAACAGAAAAATTTCTTTTATTATACCGACGGGCAGGCCGGCGCACTAGTGAGGAAAATAGACACCTATGATAATGCAACGCCCTCTGGCAATTCCGTAATGGCGGATAATCTATGGCGTCTGTCTATTTTACTGGATAAATCGATCTGGCGGGAAAGAGCGGTCTATATGATAAAAGCTATGGAACCGCTGTTTAGCCATTATCCGACCTCTTTTGGTTATTGGGGCACACTTTGGCAGAAGGTGGCTTTTGGCACCCCTGAGATTGCTGTAATAGGAGAAGATGCTGCATCCCTGGCACAGGAAATATCAAAGCACTATATTCCCGGCGCATTAATACAGCAAAGTAGTATCGCATTGGCGGAATTACCATTATTAGCGGGTAAAAATGTGCCAAAGGGCCAAAGCTTTATTTATCTTTGCCAGGACTATCATTGTAACCAACCCGTTACGGAATCTGAAGCGTTACTGAATAGTCTGATCAAAAGCGGTGTTCATCCCCGGTTCTCCAATAACAATGCAGGTCTGGCAACCCGATAATTGACTGGAGTACGCCGACACGAATCCGCCAGCAATAAAACATAAGCAATGAAACAATACAGAATGCCTCTTATATTGGGCTGTATCGCATTAATTCTGGCAGGGTTATCCCTGATCATTGGCGTCATTGAATTGATTCAAAAAGGCATGACCACCAATACAATGTTTGCAGCGATTATCTTTGTGGCTGGTTCCCTTTCAGGCTTTAACCTTATGCGCTTACACCGTCAGCTTAAAAACAGAAAGCCTCCTGCCAACAAAGCGGATGTAGACGCCACCGCTACAGCAGCTAATGAGGCGTCTGATAAAAGTTGACCCTGAGTAGTATATTGACAGCTTGCAGCGAGACATTGATGAAATGCTAAGGGTGGAAGTATTGCCAGATCTTCACCGCCTTAGATATCCCTACTTCAGCAGTTAACTCTCTTTCTGTCAGCTGGCGAATCTGCTTGACTGAACGAAAGCGCTTAAGTAGCTGACTCGCAGTGGCCTCTCCGATGCCGGGAATAGCCTCCAGTTCATTTTTAAAAGTGCCCTTTGACCTTTTATTGCGATGAAAGGTAATGCCAAAATGGTGTACCTCATCTCTGATCCGGCGTATCAGATTAAGTGAGGGACTATCCCAGGGGAGTTTCAGGGATTGTGTATCTCCGGGAAAGAAAAGTTCTTCTTCATTTTTTGCGAGACCGACCAAGGTCATCTTACCATTTAAACGAAGTTCGTTGATGGCTTTCATCGCAGCACTTAGCTGCCCTTTCCCTCCGTCAATAATAACCAACTGAGGTAAGGGTAGACCTTCTCGCGTCAGACGACTGTATCTTCTGGATACAGCCTCTGTCATGGTGGCAAAGTCATTGATCCCCTCTACAGTCTTAACATTAAAATGACGATAATCCTTTTTACTGGGCTGCGCGTTTTTAAAGCAGACCATCGCCGACACCGGATAAGATCCCTGAAAATTCGAGTTATCAAAACATTCAATATGCACCGGCAGCTCAGGTAAGGAAAGCTGTTCCTGTATCATTCTAAGTGCCCTTTCATCTTCTGCGGTTGCCTGGGACTCGAGTAACAATGTCTTTTTCTTCTTAAGTTCCATCCGGAAGTAATTAACATTCTTCTCGGATAGTTCCAGTAACTTCTTTTTCTCTCCTGCCTTGGGAACAGTGATTTTAATATCCTGATCCGGAAATTCCAGAGCCGTTGCGAGTACAATCTCCTTACTGTTGCTGTTAAACTGCTCTCTGAGATTAGCAATGGCAAACAATAATACATCCTCCTCACTTTCTTCAATCTGCGCCAGAAGTTCCACAGTATGAGTATGTATAATAGTACCGTTTTCTACCATCAGGAAATTAACATAGGCGATTTCTTCCTGCTTCCAGATTGAAAAAACATCCAGACTCCCGAGATGTGCATTAACAATCGTCGATTTTGCCTGATAATTTTCCAGGTCGGCGATCTTTCTGCGGACGATCTCCGCTTTTTCAAATGCCATATTCTCGACGTGGCTCTTCATTTCTTCCCTGAAATGCTGCACTACTGGGCCCAGATTGCCTTTTACAATTTGGCGGATCTGTTGTATACTTTCGTCATAATCCTCCCTGGTTTGCAAACCTTCACAGGGCCCTTTACAATTGCCCAAATGATACTCAAGACAGACCTTAAACTTTCCATTTTCGATATTGGCTTTAGTCAGATTTAACTTACAGGTTCTAAGCGGTATATTTTCCTTGATCAGGTCCAATATTTCCCTGACCCTCCATACATTGGTAAAGGGACCAATATATTCTGAGCCATCCTTTATTTTGTTGCGGGTCAGGTAAATCCGTGGAAAAGGCTCTTTTTTTATGACAATATAAGGATAGGTCTTGTCATCCTTAAGCATAATATTATACTTAGGCTGGAACTGCTTGATGAGGGAGTTTTCCAGTAAAAAGGCGTCTTGCTCTGTATCCACAATCGTAAATTCTATATGCCGAATACGCTGTACCAGCTCATGCGTTTTGTAATTGCTTAGGGTTTTATTAAAATACGAACTCACACGTTTACGCAGATGCTTGGCCTTTCCTACATAAATCAGCAGGCCCTCACCATCGAAGTATTTATAGATACCTGGAAGTTTAGGGATACTGGGTGCGATCTCAAGAAACTCTTCTGAAGTCATGTCGCAAATTTACACAAATCCGGCGGAGTAAAAACCAATAGAAACTTGGGTTACATGTTGGATCCCAATGTACAATAACATCGGTGTCTTCGGGGGATTACGAAGAAAAAGCAGATATGTTGACAACCTATTTTTTCAGAAAAGGGTCTTAAGAAAAACAACCATAACACATAAGAGATTGGCTAGCAATTATAATTGGGCAATTAGTATGCCCCATCCATATTGAAAAATAAATTTTGTTGAAAAGATAATTAGTATTTACTTTGTATCTCAAAGTACTTTTTATGGCAGCAGAAAAATATCAAGACGATCTTACCGCCATTCGTTCCATGATGGAACGTTCTTCCAGATTTATTTCACTGAGTGGGCTTTCCGGTGTGGCTGCCGGACTGATCGCACTCGTTGGCGGTTGTTGGGCATTATATCTTTTGCATCAACAGGGAAGAGATTACCTGACTGCTTCCGAGATGGCTTATTCCACTGCCTTTTTTACACAATTATTTATTACGGCACTTTTGATCCTGATATTAGCTATTGCTGCAGCCGCTTATTTTACAGTACGCAAAAGCAAACGATCCGGCCTGAAGATATGGACATCTGCCACCCGGCAACTACTGGTCAATTTATTCATACCGCTCATTATCGGTGGCATTTGTTGCCTGGCATTATTCTATCATGGTCAGCTGCAACTCCTCGCTCCTGCCACCCTTATATTTTATGGTCTGGCGCTGATCAACGCCAGCAAATACACTTTCCAGGAAATCTATTATTTAGGACTGTTGGAAGCCTGTCTGGGATTGATCAGTTGTTTTTTGATCGGATACGGACTGATATTCTGGATCGTTGGTTTTGGGGTGCTTCATATCATCTACGGTATTTTGATGCAACGGAAATATCGTTAAATTTGCGGCTGATCATGATTAATATTCAATCACTTAATAAGGAATTTGAGAGTCGGGTACGCCTGGGAATAATGAGTATACTCATGGTCAGGGAATGGGTGGAATTCAAGGAGCTTAAAGAACTCCTTGAAATCACTGATGGTAACCTTGCCAGCCATGCAGGCGCCCTGGAGAAAAATGATTATGTTGAAGTCCGCAAAGAGTTTGTCGGGAAGAAGCCCAGAACGACTTATAATGTTACCAGATTAGGCAGAAAAGCATTCACTGATCATTTAACACAATTAGAGAAACTGATGCGTCAATCATAATTTTTTTATCATTATACTTTGCAACTCAAAGTACTTTTAAAACAATAAAAATGAAAATCAAAAGAAAACTACTGATATTTCTTGTGGGCCTCTTCAGTTTTGTGGTGCTCTTCTACAACAGAGAACCCGGTTTGAATGTTTTTATCTTCTGTGCTATTGCCTGGCTATTGGCAATAATAAGTCTGGACGGATTTAAAGCATTCAAATCTGATACCGGTTTTTGGGCATTAAGCCTTGCTGTCGGCCTGACGGCGGGTGCATTTACCTATTATGGAGATCCGGGTTCGATGTTTTGTCTGCTTTTGAGTTTTTATGCCCTGGGTGTTTACCTGACGGATCGAAAGTTCCAGATAATCCTATATCCGTTATTGCTGGCCTATAGCTTTGGAACTTTTATTGTACGGATATTCTTCGTGGACAGATGGATTCCCCAACGGAGTCACCTGTTCCGGCCCGATATAGACAAAGAGCCTGAGAGAACTGACAGCAACGTTATTACATCTGATATCTTGTTCACCCCCACGAAACCCAGTCATACAATTTCCTGGGTCCGGACCTGGTTGCTTCCGATAATAATCGCGATCTTTTTTTTGGTGGTTTATATGTTCAGCAGCTCAATGTTCGCAGATGTATTGACTAAGCTGCTCCCTGATCTGGACTTCGGGGTGATATTTGCGCTGTCTCTACTTGGTTTTTTCCTGCTATTCAATTTTATGTATCTGTTACCCATCCCGTGGTTGTATACAATCAATGAAAAAGTACTTGGCTGGGATACCCGGCGCGATGAAACTGCCGGGGAGAATAAACAGACTGCCGCTCACCAAAAAGGGGCTATTATAACGCTTTCATTGCTGATTGCACTGCTGATTCCTTTTCTATTAATCTATGGGTATGAACTCTATCAGGGTATTCACGCAGCGCGCCTCAGTGCAGCCGTTCATGAACAGGTCAATTCTGTCATTCTTTCCATTGTTATGGCTGTAGCAGTTATCATGTATTATATCCGGCCGGATCACCCTAATACTGTCCGTAACAAAAAATCAAGATTATTGCGAAAACTGGCTTACTGCTGGGTTATTTTAAACATTATACTGGTTGTCTCCGCAGCTCTGCATAATACTGTTTATATACAACGCTATGGATTAACCCTGCTCAGAGTGGGCGTGTATATTTTTCTCTTATTATCGATGATCGGGCTTTATTTTACCTATAGAAAAATTAGAGATCATCAAAGTGCCGGTTATCTTGTATCAGTCATGTTTAAAATTATCTTCGGGACCATTATATTGAACAGTACCGTTAATTGGAGCGCGATTGTCACACGGTATGATTTGGCTTATATGGCAACACCAGATATCGCATATTTAAGTAACCTGGACTATAATGTGCATATACTTTACCCCCATTTAAAATCAGATCCCAAATTAAAAAATATTCCCTACCGGGACAGGTATCTGAAATCTTTAAAAGACGAAGTCAAGTTGAATGCCTCATACCCGATTATATCTGCAGCGCTATATTACAAATGCGCGAACAGACAAATACTGCGGGGTCAATAAATAAGTCTGAACGGTGTCAGACCACCAAATAATACCCTCTTAAATCACATGGGGTACTTATGATTATCTTACCGTTTAATCATAAGTACCCCATGTTTCCTAATATCATTAATAAAAAAATCCTCTTTTAATTCAGCCAAGTGTTTTAGCTTAAGGCATCAATAATAGCAACAAAATCGTCTGCCACCAGGGACGCGCCGCCTACAAGGCCTCCGTCAATGTCCGCCTGACCAAAGAGTTCTTTAGCGTTGCCCGGTTTGACGCTACCGCCGTACAGGATCGATATCTGATCCGCTATTTCCTGTCCGTACTTACCAGCCAGATGATCTCTCAGAAATTTCTGGATCTCCTCCGCCTGTTCACTGCTCGCTGTCTTACCGGTGCCGATAGCCCAGATGGGTTCATAAGCGATAATGATCTTGGTTATCTGATCAGCGCTCAGATGAAACAGAGACTGTTCTAACTGTGTGGCCACGAATTCATTTTGTTTACCGCTCTCCCTGATTTCCAGAGATTCGCCCAGGCAGAAGATCGGTGTGACATTACTCGCCAGTGCAATATCTACTTTATCCGCCAGGAACTGATTGGATTCTCCAAAATACTCTCTCCTTTCGGAGTGGCCAATCAAGGTATGATAAACCCCCACAGACTTAAGCATTTCTACGGAAACTTCTCCAGTGTATGCGCCTGAAGTCTTGGAATAGATATTTTGAGCCGAAATATAGACATTTTGTCTGTCGCCTACGATCTCTTTTGCGGCCTGCAAATAAGGAGCAGGAACGGCAAAGATGACGGCATGTCCTTCTCTGACGGAAGTAGATTTAGACAAAATATGACTTAACAGATCCTGGCCTTGTTGCAAGGTCAGATTCATTTTCCAGTTTGCTGCTGCAATTTGTGTACGCATATTCAATTTTTGTTTAATCAATATATAACTGAGATGATGGAATGGGCCTGTGACAGGGTTTTCCCTGTTATCTGGCCTGGCCAAAGATATGATGCAAAATTCGAATTTCCCTATCAGTAAGGGTGCTCCCCTTAAATTTCCTCCATTGCCCGATATGCTGAATGGCTTTTTCCAGCTGATAGGTATCCAGATCATGCCCCGTGCCCCATGAGAAATCCGCCACGAGCCTGGGTGGCATCTGCTGCCCGAAAAGATGGCAACAGAGGCCGATGCTAGAGCCTGTAGTGAGCTGTGTCCCGACGCCCGTGCGGGTATAGTCACCTACCAGTGCCCCAAACTTCAAACCAACTTTTCTGTAGTTTTGCGATGCATAATCATATAACCTTACTTCGCCTGCGGTATTTTTGAGATTACTACCGCCACTTCCGGCCCCGAAATTACACCAGGCTCCGATGATAGAATCGCCTAAATAGCCCTCATGTCCCTTATTGGACCCCTCATGAAAGATAACATTCTTGATTTCCCCTCCTAAGACACAGTCTGCTCCCGTAACAACAGGGCCGTAGATCCGGGTACCCATTTTAATAACGGAACGATCACCTAAATAAAGGGGGCCCCGTAGCATGGAACCTTCCATAACAGAGGCATCTTTTCCAATGCAAATCGGACCGCTTTCTGTATTCAGCAAAGACATTCTGACAATGGCCCCTTCCTTAATGATCACCGGATGATCCCCTGTAATCCGGTTGCTCTTGTCTAGAGGCTGACTTTCTCTGCCGGTCGTCCCCTCCATTATATCTGTAAACGCCGCAACCGACATACGTATGCCGGCCCCCTGCCACTTCAATAATTGCTCCGGTGTACTTAGATAAATATTACCTTCAGGGATAGTCCAGGTGATATTCTGGCCTTCCAGCAGCGCTGCTAAAGCAATATCGGCGTCTGTACTGTTAAAAAGGCAGGTTCTTACCGCTTCGGTAGAAAGGCGCTCTTTTATGCAGACAGCGGCAATCCCATCTGTCTTCTCAACGTTTATTCCTTTCAGCTTAAAACCAACCCCCTTTTTATCCGAATGGTATTTTTTTAGCAAGGTCCTCATCTGGCCTGGATAAGACGCCCCGTGCACAAGTATGTCACCAGGCTCCATGAATGCTGGAATAGTTGTCTGTAAATAATCCTCTGTCAATATATGGATTATTTCTTCGTTATAATGCTGCCACCAGAATGCAAGCTCATACCCGCCCAATTGCAGGTCTGCAACATTTTTGTTTCTGGTCAGAGGATAAAAGCGCTGCCTCAACTGCAGGGTCTCAAATAAGTATATCGCCATATTAGGCATGAAGTTCCGTAATAGGCCTTTATCTGACAAATTTTTCTGCCCGGCCAGACTTGCTGAAAGCGGCACGCTCAAATGCTAAAAAAATCTTATTTTCCGGCCGTGGCGCGGAACTTGTTAACGAGCGAATATATTTCTGTTATTTTTGTCCAACTCAAAAAAATCAATATTTGTGAAAGTACTTTTTCTCTTAATTATATCAGCTAGTTTATTGTTGTCCTGCGGAGCCACCAAGGATAAAAAGCCTAAAAAAGAGAAAAAGGAGCCTGGTATTGTGCTCTATCCAGCTGATTCTTCTTATTTCAGGCCGCTCACAGATGCCGAGAAGAATCATTACAAAAACGAAGTGGAAGCTGCCTACCATAAGATACTGGGACCGTACTTCAATGGAGCCATCCTGGTCGCGAAGAATGGTCAGGTCGTATATGAGGATTACAAGGGTATTGCTGACTTTAGAAAAAAGACCCCTATCACAATTCATACGCCCATGCACTTGGCATCCATTTCCAAGACATTTACCGGTATGACCATCTTACATCTCTGGGAGACCGGTAAGCTTTCCCTGGATGACGATCTGCAAAAGTATTTTCCCAAATTGCCGTATTACGGCATTACGATCAAGATGCTGCTTTCCCATAGGACAGGCTTACCCAACTATGTATATTTTATGGAAAAGGGGTTTGACCGGCAGCGAAAAGCTACAAACCAGGACGTCATCAACTTCATGATGGTGAATAAGCCCAAAATAACAGCGAAGCCTGACAGAGCATTCCAATATTGTAATACCAATTTCCTATTATTGGCTTCTATTATAGAAAAAGTCACCAAAATGCCTTTCCCGGAATATATGAAAGACAGTGTTTTTATGCCTTTGGGCATGCAAGACACCTATGTGTTCTCCACTAAAGATACACTCAATTATATTCCGACCTATAGGGGGAATCGGCCTTTCCCAATGACGAATGTAGATTGTACTTATGGCGATAAAAACGTCTATAGTACAGTCAGGGACTTGCTGCTATGGGACCGAAGCCTCTATGCCCATACGTTCCTGAAGGCCTCTACGCTTAAAATGGCCTTCACTCCTCAAAGCCACGAACATCCTTCCATGCATAACTACGGGCTGGCATGGCGCACTTATTTTAATCCCAGAACCGGAGATTCTATTATTTATCATAATGGATACTGGCATGGCAGCAATACGGTTTTCAACCGTATTGCGCAGGATACCGCAACCATTATTCTATTAGGAAATAAATATAACCCCAACAACTATAATGCGAAGAAGCTGACCCGGATCTTCACCGGAAATGTGGATTACTAAAGCGTCCGTACCGATCAACAATCGGACCGTTTCAATGTAAAGTAGTATGAGAGAAGGTCTCGCGGCCATTTTTTGATGCCATGGACGCAATGGCCATTCACAAACCATTTGACGCATGCCTCAGCCAGCATACGGATTCCTACCTGCTAAGCTTGCAGTATCTTATCCTAGCCTTTCAGCAATGGCCCCCATTACGGTAAGCCCCGTCCTGCTTTCCTATTTCTTAAATGCCGGATGAAAAAGCTCCAGGGTTGACTTCAGGAACTGTTTATCCAGATGCGTATAGATCTCCGTTGTCGTAATGCTTTCATGTCCCAGCATTTCCTGCACCGCCCTGAGATCTGCCCCTCCTTCTACCAGATGTGTAGCAAAAGAATGACGTAACGTATGAGGAGATATATTCTTCTTGATGCCTGCGGCTTTAGCCAGGTCCTTAATAATCAGAAACACCATCACCCTTGTCAGCGGCTTACCTCTTCTGTTCAAAAAAACAAAATCTTCATATCCCGCCTGAATCACGCCTGTTCTCCTTTGCCCTTCCAGATAAATATTCAAATAATGAATCGCTTCGCTTCCTATAGGAATCAATCTTTCCTTATCTCCCTTGCCAATCACTCTGATAAACCCCGTATCTAAAAACAGCCAGCTATTACGCAATGCCACCAGTTCGCTGACACGCAGCCCGCAACTATACATCACCTCCAACATGGCTTTATTTCGATGACCTTCCGGCCGGCTCAGATCAATAGCTTGAATCATCGCTTCGATCTCCCCGAAAGAAAGCACATCCGGTAGCTTTCTGCGCATTTTTGGTGCTTCCAATAAAGTAGTCGGATCAATACTGATCAGATTCTCAATTAATAAATACTTGTAAAAGCCTTTTACTCCGGATATCAGCCGGGCCTGTGAGGCGGGCTCCAGCCCTAATTCTGCCACATACTTGATAAAGCCTTGCAGAACCTCCAGACTGAGCCCTTCGGGAGGCACGGCTATTCCCTGCATCTCCAGATAGCTAGTCAGTTTACGGATATCACGCAGGTAGGCCTCCACTGAGTGATGACTCAGTGAGCGCTCCAGTTGCAGGTAGGCTGCAAAACCTTTTATAGAAGAGTCCCACATTATTGGCAAAGTTATTTCAAAATCTTAGGTTTGTAAGACTATTCATACAATTGGATATCCGGTCATTGTCTCAACCGCAGAAAAATGGAAAAAATAGATTTAAAGGCCTTTGCTATAAAGGCAGAAGAAAAGAAAAAAGCATTTCGTCGTTTTATCACCAAATGTGAAAAAAAACCACCCAAAAACCTGAACAGCTTAGCTATCGAGACAGACAAAGAAGTTTGGCAGGAAATTGATTGTACCAGCTGTGCCAATTGCTGTAAAAAAATGACGCCGACTTTTACACCTAAAGACATTAAACGCGCTGCCACTTTCCTTCATATGACGCCGGCCGCCTTTAAGGCAAAATGGCTGATAAAGGAAAAACAGGACAAAGATTGGGTGAATCGTCAACAACCCTGTCAGTTTCTGGACCTGTCCACAAACCTCTGTACGATCTACGAGGCCCGGCCAGACGACTGCGCTGGTTTTCCCCATCTGGCGAAGCAAAAGGTCAAAGATTATATTCACATCCACCGTCAGAATATGATGTATTGCCCGGCCACCTATAGATTTGTAGAACTGCTTAAGCAAAAACTGAAGACCTTTCCGGATAAAAAAGACCTTTCCGGCTTGAAAATTATCGGCAAGGGCAAAAAACGGAAATCCCCTGTACGTTCGGTATAGTGACAGAACCTTTGTATTTTTGCGCCATTAAACATCATTTCATCTTTATCAGCATATGTCCGGTAAAAAAATATTTCTCCTGAACGGTGTTGTCAGGAATTACAGTTGGGGTGGCGAAGTATTTATCCCCCGTTTATTGCATTTAGAAAATAAAAATCACGAACCTTTTGCCGAATATTGGATGGGAGCCCATCCTTCCGCTCCGTCCACAATAACGATCGGAGCGCTGAAGCATCGACTCAACGAGCTCATCGCGGCAGATCCGGAAAAATATATCGGCCATACCGTGCTTGGTAAATTTGGCGAACTCCCCTATTTATTTAAAGTACTGGATGTAAAGGAAATGTTGTCTATTCAGGTGCATCCTTCTAAATCAGAAGCTGAAAAGGGATTCGATAAAGAAGAGGCTTCCGGTAAGCCCATTACTGATGCTACCAGAAATTATAAAGATCGTAATCACAAACCAGAGGTGATGGTCGCAATCAGTGATTTCTATTTACTGCATGGGTTTAAAAAAGAGGATTTGCTGCGTAAAACCCTTAAAGAGACGCCGACTCTTACCCCATTATTGACTGTATTTGAAAAGTCTGGCTATAAAGGCCTATATCAATACGTAATGGAACTTCCCCAGGAAGAGGTGGATCATTTTCTGACACCGCTGGTAAAAGCAGCGCTGGCCGCAGAGGCGGGGAAAAATGAGCCGGCTTATTGGGTGAGCAAACTCTATCCCAATGGCATAAGTGAGACCGGGCCATTAGTCAATATCGACCGGGGTATTTTCTCCATTTATTTTTTCAATATCGTTTTTGTAAAGCCAGGACAGGCTGTATTTCAGGGGGCAGGCGTCCCGCACGCGTATCTGGAAGGACAGAATGTAGAACTAATGGCCAATAGCGATAATGTACTCAGAGGGGGCCTGACGCCCAAACATATTGACGTACCGGAATTACTTAAACATACGATCTTCGAAGGCATTGAACCTAATATCATGGAGGGGGACCAGATCACACCAGGCACCTGGAACTACCCCTGTCCGGTCGGCGATTTTGGTATACAGAAGATTGATCTCCACGCAGAAGGTGAGACCGAAGGTAAAAGCACCTCGGGAGAAATCATTCTTGTTATGGATGGCGATATCCGCATACAGCAGGCGGAAGCGTTATCAGATAACAGTTTACATCTGTTTAGAGGAGAAGCCTGCTACATTCTCCCTGGTACCAGGTATTCACTAGGTAGTAATGAAGGAGGGCAGGCCTATAAGGCATTTGTACCTGCACCTCAATCCTGATCACAATCCTAAAAAAACAGAGGTCCTGTTTGCGTTTGATCGCAAACAGGACCTCTGTTTTTTTATTCCGCTTTTATACAAAGTAATTGACGGCAATACAAGAAAAACGGCTAGTTCAGGATATTATAATTTCCTTTAAGATCCACACCTATCAGCGGAACTTCATGATGCTGCTCAAAATAATCATAGATAGGTTTAATATTAGCTGTGAAATGCTGTAGATCTACATCATTAAACGTATACTTGGTATAATAGGTCAGACTTTGTTCATTGTCAAAGCGGATAGGAAATACATGTACGGGGATATAACTCTGACCGCTTAAGCGTGCGGCGGTAGCCATCAGGTATACTTCATCAACCTGGTCATTCTGTAAAGGAATACAACCCACGGACACGCAATTTCCATGAATATAAATACCTCCACCAGGCTTGACTTTATCACTTAGCAGCTTATCAGATTCATTGGGGTAATTAAGCTTCAGTGAGAGATGGTATTCACTCCGTGGATTAAATCCCGAAATATAATAAACGCCTTCGGGCACCTGATAATCACCTTCAATTCTTTTAGGGCCGATCGTTCCGGCCATTACACAAACCTTATAGGTTTTGAAAAGCTTAAAAGGTTCATTATCACTATTACGCGCCCAGACTTCCAGCTGGCTATCATATTTAAAGGAACGGATATAAATTTCCCTGGCTGGCCAGATAAGTCCTTTTTTTGCAAATTCCTGACGCAACATCCCTTCTTTTCTTAAGAGTTCAGTGGTGATACCGGGAGAAGTGCCTGCTTGCTGGGCAATAGGGCCCTGTGCCTGTGTGCCTGTTGAAAATACACATAATCCTACTACTAATACAGATGCGAATAATACAAACCAGTATCTTTTCATTGCTGAAGGTATATTTAAAAAATGGACAGGATGCAAAACTGATATGCTATCACATAGTCAGTCAAACATTAACGTCAAAAATAACCATTTCTGCCTGATCCCAAAATTCAGGGTAGGTATTTTGGGAATTATTTTGGGATTATGACGTGGATCATAATATACGATCACCTGGATTATACGTCTCTGCCGGAAAATAATTTTAAAAATTTGCTACTAAGTGAGGTACATATACCAATTAAACCCTACCTTTAAAACTAATAATTGTTAGTAATGGATTTAAGTAAAAACAAAAATGAAGACTGGATGCGTCTTTTAACCAGCGAGGTGAAAAAAAGGCGCGCCCAGATTATGATGGGTGGCGGGAAGAAGGCCATTGAAAAACAGCATAGCAGAAATAAACAGACTGCCAGGGAACGCATTGAGTATCTGATTGACAAACAGTCGGAATTTCAGGAGCTGGGCAGTTTTACCGCTTATGAGATGTATGAACAATATGGCGGCTGCCCCAGTGGTGGCCTGGTGGCAGGCATCGGTGAAATTGCCGGCCGCAAATGCATGATCATTGCCAATGATCAGACTGTTAAAGCAGGAGCCTGGTTTCCCATTACAGCTAAAAAGTTTCTCCGCATGCAGGAGATTGCCATAGAAAATCATTTACCTGTTATCTATTTGGTAGATAGTGCAGGGGTATTTCTACCCCTGCAGGATGAAGTCTTTCCAGACAAAGAACACTTTGGCAGGGCGTTTTACAATAATGCCAGGATGAGCGCTATGGGGCTTACGCAGATATCTGCGGTATTAGGGGCCTGTGTTGCGGGGGGTGCTTATTTGCCGATTATGAGCGATGAGACACTAATGGTAGAAGGCGCCGGCAGTATATTTCTGGCAGGGCCTTATTTAGTGAAGGCCGCCATCGGTGAAGATATTGATGCAGAGACATTGGGAGGCGCTGCCACGCACAATGAGATCAGTGGTATAGCAGATTATAAATTTGCCACTGAAAATGAATGTCTGGATCAGGTAAGACGTATCATATCTAAGCTCGCAACCCGGCCAAAAGCGGGATTTGACAGAGCAACCCCGGCCCCACCGGCTTCTGCTACTCAGGTGTTCTATCAGACACTTAGTGAAAATAACAGCAGGCCTTACGATATGCTCGATATTATCCATGGGCTGGTCGACCAAAGCCAGTTTGATCAATTCAAGGAAGGCTATGGTAAAACCATTGTCTGTGGTTACGGACGCATAGACGGATGGGCCGTGGGCATTGTCGCCAATCAAAGGCTGGTTGTTAAAAGCGGTAAAGGAGAAATGCAGTTAGGGGGCGTCATTTATGGCGACAGTGCGGATAAAGCGGCGCGCTTTATTATGAACTGCAATCAGAAAAAAATACCGCTGGTCTTTTTGCAGGATGTAACCGGCTTTATGGTAGGTAGTAAAAGTGAACATGCCGGCATTACCAAAGACGGGGCAAAACTGGTCCAGGCTGTGGCCAACAGCATTGTACCCAAAATCACTATTGTGATCGGCAATAGTTTCGGAGCGGGTAATTATGCCATGTGTGGCAAGGCGTATGATCCCAGATTTATTTATGGCTGGCCATCTGCCAAGATCGCTGTTATGGGCGGCAGTCAGGCGGCCAAAACATTATTACAAATCCAGGTGGCCTCTAAAAAAAGCGGCGGAGAAACAGTGTCTGAAGCAGATGAGAAGGCATTACTGGATCAGATCACTTCCCGCTATGAAGCGCAGACGACGCCTTATTATGCAGCTGCCAGATTATGGATTGATGAGATCATAGACCCGGGCTCGACCCGCGACAGAATTGCCCTGGCGATTGCCTGCGCAGATGAGAATCCCGATTTTGAACCTTTTAAAGTAGGTGTATTTCAGGTATAGCATCCTGGGGTTTAAAAAAGAAAGACTTCCCTACTGACGATATATAAATCGTCGGTGGGGAAGCACAACGATGAATTTGCCCAGGCCTTATTTCCGCTAAGCCAATTTCACGCTTCCTTTATCATTTCTTGCGCACCCAGGTTTCGAATGTATACGCATAAGGATTTTTTTCATCGGCCTGGTGTGGATAGCTGGCTGTTTTATTCCATTCTTTGGGGTTCAGTTCGGGGAAGTACGCATCCGCATCTTCAAAAGTCGCATCAATCCGGGTCAGGTAAACTTTGCCTGCTTTGGGGAGTAATAGTTTATAGACCTCTGCTCCGCCGATCACCATGAGTTCGTTATAATGATGCTCCTGGGCCATGAACAGTGCATCCTCCACCTTATGCACCACAACGGCTCCTTCTGCCTTAAAATTTTTGTCCCGGGTCAAAATGATATTAAGTCTGCCGGGCAGCGCCTTGCTTTCCAGCGCTTGATAGGTTCTTCTGCCCATCAGCACCGGCAGTCCCCAGGTCTGATTCTTAAAATATCTGAAATCCTCCGGCATATACCAGAGCATCTGATTATTTTTACCAATGGCCTGATTATTTGCTGCTGCTACAATAAGAGTTATGGTCATAATATTGAGAATATAATAATAAAGAATCAAACGTTTCTGTTATTAGACAGCGACGATGCCTTTGATATGGGGATGAGACTGATAATTTTCCAGGGTAAAATCTTCAAATTTAAAGCCAAACAGGTCTTTTACCGCTGGATTCAGCCGCATGGCTGGCAGCGGATAGGGCTTTCTGGACAACTGCAGCTTTACCTGTTCAAAATGGTTGTTATAAATGTGCAAGTCCCCGAAACTATGGATAAACTCACCTGGTTTCAAGCCGGTGATCTGTGCCATCATCATTGTAAGTAACGCGTAGGAAGCGATATTAAAGGGTACGCCCAAGAAAGCGTCTGCGCTACGCTGATAAAGCTGGCAGCTCAGTTTTCCGCCCGCTACATAAAATTGAAAGAGGGCGTGACAGGGGCTGAGGGCCATATTGGGTAAATCCGCTACATTCCAGGCGTTGACGATAATACGACGGCTATCCGGATTGGTCTTAATCAGATGGATAGCCTCCGTCAGCTGATCATAGACCTTTCCATCCGCACCTTCCCAGCTGCGCCATTGCTTACCATATACCGGCCCAAGATCGCCGCGCTCATCTGCCCATTCATCCCAGATGGAGACATTATGGTCATTAAGGTATTTTACATTTGTATCTCCGTTTAAAAACCAGAGCAATTCATAGATAATACTTTTGAGATGCAATTTCTTCGTTGTCACTAATGGAAACCCCGCCTCGAGATCAAAGCGCATCTGATAGCCGAAAACACTACGTGTTCCTGTTCCGGTCCGGTCTGATTTATCGGCTCCGCTATCCATTATATGTTGTAATAAATCTAAATACTGTTGCATATCGTTACACTTATCAATTGAATCTAAATAACAGAAGGATTTTACCTTACCCTCCGGAGCCAAAAATACAGAAATTCATTTTGATTTGCCCCATTTTAGTAAAGCATTGCAAATCACTCGATTTACGTGCCTGAAGTTTCAACGGGACCACGGCTTAGCTCTCTTCATCATAATAGAGCTTATAATAATGTTTACCACTCCTGTCATCAAAGCCTTTTTCCAGCAAATCTCGTCTTCCGTGAATATAGATATGGAAGTTTTTATCCAGTTTCAAGATAGATTTAAAGGATTTTGCCTGCTTCTTTACAGCAGCCAAATGAATATTGAAGTTTTCCGGCGTTTCAAATTCTCTGGATTTCTCATAGTTCTCCTTGTAAGCCATAAAAGAATCGATAACTTCCTCATGCACAATCACATCTCTGGCAAACTCGTGAAGGTCAAACTGTTCATTTGTTTTAAAATAATCCATGGACCGTTCAACCAGTTCCAGCTGATCACTTTTAGCGACTTCAAACTTATCGGGGTATTCCTGGGTAAAGAATTGTTTACAGAAGCCCAGGTAGTTATCGGTCTGGTGATAGGCATCACTGTAGGGTGCTACCTGTAGAAATTCATCAATCCAGTACCGGGTATCATTTTGTTTATTGGTGATATCCACAACACAAACAATATACCCATCCTGTCTGCCTCTATTATAGATCAGGCATCCCTTATCCAGTTTATTGATATTGATTCCTTCTTCAGAAACCAGTTCAAGGTTATCTCCATGAGGAAAAACCTTTAAAAAGGGCTGCTTTGTCTCGCTTTTGAAAATGCCGATCGCTTCTACAGAGCCGTTATCTAAAGGAACCCCGCTAAAATGAGCAACATAAAGCTCTCCTTGTTTGACCTTAACATGTGTGCTTTTACTAAACAGAAACTGCGCAATATTACCGGATACTTCTACAAAAGATCTTTTATCCTCGAAGATCTTACCGGCATACTGATAAAGCTCATTGAGGTTCAGATCGCTGACATGGGTAAATTGATACCTTTCATTCTCATTGAAATTACCTAAAAAATACTTGGTCAGCAGCTCCCTGACCAGGGTATCATTCAAAGTGAGGGGCGCATTGGATAAATGTAGCTGTTCCCCCCTTGTAGGGTTGCCTACCTGGTGAACAATCACATTTTGGAGTTCTACTTGTTCAATTGCTGTCATGGAGCGAAGATAATAGCTAAAAAGGAAAATGGAATCTTCAGATGAAAGATTCCATTTTCCTGATTCCATCCTAAGACGTCACTATTGAACTGCCACGCGGGCAGAACTATTTAATCTGGGATTTAAGATAGTCTATTTCTTGTTGGTCTGCTTCCTGATTGGCTGCTGAACCGTGTTCTTTAGTTTTTTTATCGAGCAACTGGGTCAGCGCATCATTAATCCTGTCTTTAAAAGGGGGATACATTTCAGCGATTTTTTCCCGGATCTCCACAACGGCATCGGTCATTTTCTTAAAATGCCCGGGGTCCTTAAGGTTGCTCATGTACGAGATCATATCAAACAGCCCACTGACCTTCTCCTGCCCCATCGGCAATCCAGTAAAATTACCGTAGATCTCATCAAAATCAGCATCTGTTTTCGTCAGGATGGTCAGCTTCTGAACAACAGAAGCCAGACGCCCTTTGGCATCTTTTTCCACCACCGGCAAAAGGGCCATGGCCGCCTTTTGGTCGATTCTGGCCAGCCCCTGCAGGGAAGCGCCGGCGACGCTATAGGAAGAGTCTTTTACCCCCGCCTCAAATAAGGGTTTATAAGCGGGATTGCCGGTAAATGACAACACATCTATCGCTGCTGCCCGGACAGTTCTGTCAACATCGCTAGCAGCCATGTCGGCGATCTTTTTAAGATCGTCAGGGCCGTAGGACTTCGGATTGGTTTGTTGCAGGACATCTTTTCTGATACCATAGAAAGAATCGGCTAAGGCACTGACTAGGAAATCTTTAGCGCCCGGCTCCTCAGAATGATCTGAGGCATAATCGATCGCTTCTTTTCTGTCTACATAATTGCCACCAAGCTTATATTGATTAATAAATTCTTGCAGCGTCTTATGGTCCTTTTTCTCTGCCAGTAATATTTTGTCTCCGTCTACGTTCACCAATTCTGGTTTGGCACTCACGGCAAAACTAAACAGTTGACGTTGGTGACGCATCCAGACAGCGTGACGCGTCTTTTTGCCCCCTATATAAATGTCAATATCGATAGGTAGCTGAAATATCTGCCCAGTTTTTTGTTGTTGTTCCAGTGCAACAATCATTTTATGTGCACTGGAATCATATACATAGCTGATGTCCAGTACCGGATGGCCTGCACCAAAGTACCATTGATTCCAGAACCAGTTCAAATCCTGTCCAGTCACCTGTTCAAAGGCCAGGCGGAGCTGATGAGCTTCTCCCGTTGAGAACTTGTGTTCAGTCAGATAAAGATTAAGTGCCTTAAAGAAAGCGTCATCGCCCACATAATGCCGCAGCATATTCAGAATCCGGCCACCTTTATTATAGCTTACGGCATCGAACATATCTTCTTTATCCTTATAATAGAAACGTACCAGATCTTTTTTATCACTGCCGCTACGCAGATAACCCTGCATTTCTTCATACCCCTGAGCATCGCCGGCGTCCTTCCCGTACTTATAGGTCTGCCAGAGTTGTTCACTGTAGTTCGCAAAACTTTCGTTAACGGTCAGATTACTCCAGCTTTCGGCCGTCACCAGATCCCCGAACCAGTGGTGAAACAGCTCGTGCGCGATCACATTTTCCCACCTGTTTCCGTCCGTCAGTTCCCGTGCATTTTGCTGAGCAGATTCCTGATGCAGGGTCGCGGTAACATTCTCCATAGCGCCGCTGACATAATCCCGGCCCACGATCTGATCATATTTCGGCCAGACATAATCAATCCCCAATATTTTGGAGAAAAAGCCGATCATTTCAGGGGTATGGCCAAAAATCTTACGGGCAACATCGCTGTAAGCATGTTCAACATAATAAGCCACTTCCTTGCCTTTATAACTGTCTTTAATAACGGCATAATCACCGACCCCCATAAAGACCAGATAAGGAGCGATAGGCATATCCAGTTTCCAGGTGTCTGTGCGTGTACCATCACTATTTTTTTGCTGATGGATTAATAACCCGTTGGAGAGCGTAACATACTTGGCCGGCACCCGCATCGCGATTTCAATCTTCGTTTTTTGGTCCGGCTTGTCAATTGTAGGGAACCAAACGCTATTGCTTTCCGTTTCACCCTGGGTCCAGATCTGGGTAGGTTTATCTTTCTCCATACCCTTGGGATTAATAAAATACAGGCCTTTATCATCTGTTATCGCAGCACTGCCATGAGACTTTATTTCGTTCGGCTTGGACGTATACTCTATGTAGACTGTATACTTATCACTGTTCTTATAAGTTCTATCCAGTTGGATATGCAGCTGAAGGCTGTCAACGTAGCTGTATTTAAGCGGAGTCTGTTTCTCACCACTGATAAGTGCAACCTTTTTAATATCCATACCCTTGGCATCGAGGGTCAGCGAGTCAGTCGGATAAAAATGAGGCTGCAGGGTAATCCACGCTTTACCATAGAGGTAGCTTTTGTCATAATCAAACCTGACATCCAGTTTAGTGACCTGAATATCATTAATTTTGGGAGCAGATGCCCTATACTGTTCTTTCCAGACGGTATCTCTTGACTGACTATGAATCTGCGCATGCAAAGGTGCCTGCATGCAGATAGCGGCGAGTAATGCGGCGAACAAATTTCTCATGAATTATTACACTTTGTTAGAGCGTAAAAATAGGGATAATACCGAAGATTATGCGTAATTTGCATTAAAAGAAGCCGGAGGAAAGTTAAACGACAAGAAAGCTTTAACATCTGGAGTTTGTTTTGTTCAAGATGCCTCAAAGCCCTAACCCGCTTGTATTCAAATCTTTTGTATGAAAAGTGCTTTCACCATTATATTACTTTGTTGTGTTTGCCTTACCGGGACCACTACGTTGAAGGCACAACACAGTTTTGCCATACTGCCATTGGGTGTGTATGGAGGCAGCGACGAGGGCAATCTCTCGGCCTACCTCATCTCTCCAATAGGTGATACAGCCTTCGTCGCCCTTGACGCGGGAACGATTCATGACGGCCTGCGTGCAGCCCGGAGGCATCATTTTTTTAAGATGGATCCGGCAGATTTTCAAAGGCGAAGGATCAAAGGCTATTTAATTACGCATCCTCATCTGGATCACGTTTCAGGGCTTATCATCAACGCTCCTGATGACAGCCGTAAAAATATCTATGGTTTACCTTTCACTATTAAAACGCTAAAAACCAAATATTTTACCTGGTCCAGCTGGGCCAATTTTGCCAATGAAGGCGAACAGCCTGCCCTGAATAAATATCATTATGTAAGGCTGAAAGAAGCTCAGGCCACCGCGATTAAAGGTACACATATGCAGGTTAAAGCCTATCAGCTCAGCCATGCCGTTCCCGGAAAGAGTACCGCCTATCTGATACGAAGCGGTCAGAACTACTTTTTGTATTTAGGAGATACAGGCGATGATACAAACGAACAGAGCCATAAATTATTTGATTTGTGGACAGCCGTCGCACCACTCCTTAAGGCAGGGCAGTTAAAAGGAATCTCCATTGAATGTTCCTTTCCTGATGAGCAACCCGATAACCACTTGTTTGGCCATTTAAAGCCGACACTTTTAATGCATAATTTATCCATATTAGATAGTCTGGCAGGAGGTACACCAGGCAAACCGGTTATAAAAGACCTTCCTGTAATTATTGCCCACATTAAACCTCTGGGCAGCAACGAACAAATGATCCATAAAGCCCTGCGCGAACAAAATGAATTAGGCGTTCGTTTAGTCTTTCCAAAACGGGGCAGAAAGATTCTATTATAGCATAACTTCCATCCGTCTATCAATAGATCAATACTGATTGTATTTTTTGATATTGTCCCCGGTGGCTGTCAAAAACGGTAATTTTGGTAAGCGGATCCATGATTGATTTTGATGCAGCCAGTACAGGACGAAACAGTTTGTTTTATAAGCGGACAGGGTCTGTATCAAAAACGGACAGCTGGAAAATCGACGATTTTAAAATAATACTGATAATCAGCCAATTAATTTTTTGGCCTCGGTTTGGCATCTTGCGTAAGCGTAAAAAGATGGGTCTAAAATCAAAACGAAACATACAAAACATAATCATGAAAAAACTACAATTTGCTATTCTTGGTGCCGCACTTATTGCGATAGCACTTTCATGCATCAGTGTAGAATCTAATGGTGTAAACTTTGGCGGGCAAGGCAATCCTGTTACGTTGATGACCAAAAGCTTTGATGCTGCCTCCATTAAGGGCATTGAGGCGCTCACGAGCGGAGGTAACATTTCTGTCAGCGGCGATGCTGTCGGTCAGGCAACCATTGAGGTGCTTGGACAGGGCAATAACGGCAAGAGCTATTCCAAAGAAGAAATTATGGATATTCTTCAGAGAGACTATGAATTCTCAGTCGGAAAAGACGGCAATAAAATCTCAGCCATCTGTAAACGGAAAAACTCCATTAATTGGAAAAATGGGGTGAATATCTCCTATGTTATTCATGTCAGTAAGGATGTTTCTTCTGCGTTAAAAACCAGCGGGGGTAATATTCAGCTGTCCGGATTAAAAGGGTCTCAAAACTTCGCGACCAGCGGTGGCAATATTAAATTCAGTGAGCTATCCGGTGAGGTGATGGGGCGCACCAGCGGGGGTAATATTGTGGCCAGTGACAGCCATGGTGATATCCAGGCACATACATCGGGCGGTAACATCAAGATGCAGAATCTGGAAGGCACAATTGAGATGCGCACCAGTGGGGGTAATATAAAAGGAGAAAATGTTACCGGAGAGCTCTCGTCTTCTACCAGTGGAGGCAATATCGATCTCATAAATATTGATGCCACTTTAAAAGCCAGTACCAGTGGCGGCAGTATAGAGGCCAGTTTCATCAAATTTTCTAAAGCCGCGAGTCTGTCAACCAGCGGCGGCAGTATCCGGCTGGACGTGCCTAACGCTGCTAAAATGGATTTTGACCTTAGAGGTTCTTCGGTCCATGTAGGTGCGGCGAATCAGATAGAAGTAGAGATCAATAAGCAGAAAGATCATGCGACCGGTCATTTGAATGGGGGCGGCTCAATATTGGATGCCAGCACGAGCGGCGGTTCGGTTAAAATTGCATTTCACTAAAATACACACCCTGGCAGCTACTTGGAAGTAGCTGCCTTTTCTCCTCAACCCGAGTATCACAATAATCCCATAACCCGGAAAATCAATTAACCGGAAAACCCGGCAATGAGCGTCTGAACGCACGCTTGCCTCAAGATCATGAGCTACCCCGGCCTTGTTCGAAACAACACTTACTGCAAAATAATAGCTCAAGCTTGCCGTTTCAACGAAAAAATCACTAATTTACATGAAACGTTAAACGGGACATTATGCAAACTGTGTCAAATAGAGGGTCAGCATACATTTTCCTGTTCCTATCAAGTTTATTGATAATGGTAAGCGGATGCCGGGAGAAAAAAGCGCATAACCTGAGTTATCATTTGACGATGGAAATGTCTGAGACCATTTCAGATAACAAAAGAACACTGTCCTTCAATTTTTGGTCCAATAGCCTTAAGGAAAAAGCAGGTTTCAGATTACAAAACAAGGTACTTAAGCACCAAAATAAAATAAAAGTAAATTTATATACTGCAGCCAACACCCCACCTTCCAATGCGCCGCTTGAAACGGTCGCAAATATTGATAGCCTGGAAAATGGCACCTATAATATAACGCTAAGATTGAAAGAAACCCAGATTCCGGGCAAACTGATCGTTGATAATAATACCTATGAACTGAATTTGGAAAAAAATGACCTGGTAACAGTAAAGGCCAACAAGTTAAACAAGATCCCGCTGAATAGCATTTTCGGCAGTGTTCATTATTATTCTCCGGCCACTGTGGGCATCATTAATGGCTTTCTAGATGCACTACAGGAATCAGGCGCCAGGAGGCAGCCATATTTTCCAGGCAACTACGGCCTGTTTACAGTAGCAGGCAACGGGCAAATAGAACAAAAAAATGACAGCGGCTATTTATATACAAAGAAATTCATATACCAATATTCAGGCGACGAGCAAAAACTAAAAGCGCTGGTTAAAAAATATTCTTTCGATCATACGACGGAGTTATTGATAACACTCAGAACTTATAACGGAAAGCTTTTCAATCTATGGTCGTTCAATCAATAACATGATAGCTGGCTACCATCTGCTCCTTATCGTGTATTGAAAATTGCTTCACAAAAGCGGGGCATCTTTCTAACGCCGGCAATTCATCGAATGCAAGCGCCGTGGTTTATGGATACCAAGTCCGGAAAATAATAATAACAGACAGCTTAAAAGGCTTCATTCATTGAGAAATAGAACCCCGACATTCTCTTTTCACCGGGACGTTTCTCTCCAAAGCCATAATCTATTCTAAGTGTCAGGTCTTTGTTCAGGTCAAAGAAATAGCGGATACCCGCACCATAATTGGGTTTAATATTAGACCTGTTAAGCGGATCCTCTCCAAACACGGCTCCGGCACCTCCAAACCCCACGATGGCAAAGCGGGGTATAAAACGGTATTTGATCTCTGCCTGTAAGGCTGCCATGTTGTTATCTCTGAAACGCCCCTGATAATATCCCCGCATCGAATTCTCTCCACCAAGCTGGGACAGCAGATAAAACGGAACATTGCTTCCATAGATTCCCTGGTATACTCCATTAAAGGCCAATATAACCTGATCATTTAGTGACCTGAAATACCGGCCATCGAATGCAAGATTCCAGCCTTTGTATTGTTCGCCCTTAAAAAAATCGGGGGTATAGTTGGCTTGTAAGCTCCCATACAATCCATTGCCTGTATAGGTGACCTTATCTCGGGTATCATACGTTTGACGTAGTCCCAGATAGATTCGCTTTCCCCCTCCTTTACCATAATAAGACCGGGAAGAATAAATGCCGTCCGGATCAGTGCCTTCATTTTTAAAATACTCAAAACCCGTTTGCAGGCCAACATAATAATTAGCGGCTATCAACTTATCTGCAGCAAATGTGAGGCGTATTTTTTTCTCATTGATATACTCCTTGTCGACTTTATGCGTATTGGCCCCGATGCCATAAAAACCATAGGGAAAATCCCAATATCTTAATTCCGAGCTATAGTGATATTTGTTCTCTTTGCTCCAGATATCAGAGACGATCTTGGCTTTAGACTGGTTGTGGGTGGTGTGGGTGAGCATAATATTCACGGTAGACACCCTGGTAATGGTATCCAGGCGATCCAGATAAAAGGAATAGAGGGCGGCTACACCATACTCCAGCCCCGTTTCCGGCGATAAGGAGGCAACAGGGAAAGGAAAAAAGGTGTTCTTCTTGACCGTGTCCTTTTCGTTGGACAGAAATTTATGAATCAACTTATCCATCAGCTTTTTCTGCCCCAAAGCAGGTGCGGCCTGAAAAAACCCCATAAAAATGACTAAACCTATATAGACCCAGCTCCGTTTAGATAACATTCAAATCTTTATTTAGCGCACGCCACGCATTAATTTCTTGATGAAGGAGGCACATAAAATCAGTATTACACCTGCAGCCAAACAGTAAATCGCCATTTGTTTATACCCTTCGGTATAACTGTTCAGGCGCTCAAAATTCTGCTGGATAATTTCACCGGCAGTAGCCATATGGGCCGGCTTGACCGGTTCTGCCGCAGACATGCTGGCGCCCAATAACCCTGCTCCATATTGCCCGTAGGCACTGGCTAAAAACCACATCCCGATCATGACGCCTTGTAATCTTTTTGGCGATAACTTCGTTACAATTGACATGCCAATTGGCGACAGACAAAGTTCTGACAGTGATATCACAAAATAAGCCAGGGTAAAAATTCCCAAAGAAGTCAATCCCTGTTCATCGGCCGTAAAACGCAGGTAATAAAATAAATAATAAGACAGCGCCATTAAAAGGAAGCTGATACCAAATTTATTGATCGTATTGGGCTCTCTTTTACGTTTAGCCAGCCATAACCAGAAAAGGCCCATGAGCGCGCCGAAAATGCAGACAAAAAAGGAATTGGCAGAATTATTAACGATATTCGGATCAATCGTGAAAAAGCCCAGCATGGTATGGTGCAGGTTCTTATCGGCAAAAATTGCCAGAGAACCGCCTGCCTGTTCAAAAAAAGTTTCAAAAACAAAATAGAAAAAGATAAAGATGAAGGCGGCGATCAGTTTAGATTTGGCACCGACTTCTTTTTGCCGGAACAGTTCAAAGAGAAAATACAGAACTGCCACAGCCGCCAGCGAATACATAAATACCGTTGTAAAATTCTCGTTTTTAATCAGGATCAAGATCAGCGGGATACTGGCTAGCGCACCCAGGTAAACCAGATATTCTTTCCACCAGCCTTTTTGTTTTACAGGTTTAATATCGGCTTCGACAATCTGCTGCGTCTGATCCATCTCAACGACATGCAATGATTCATCTTCACCCGGTTTATTGCCGATAGGCTGAATATATTTCTTGGTCAACAGGAACGTCAAAAGGCCAATGATCATCACTGTACCGGCGGCTATAAAGGCGTAAGCCCATCCGTAATCCGGCGACTTTCCTAAATACACACAGACGGCTCCTCCCAGTAGCGCACCCAGATTGATACCGGAATAAAAGAGGCTAAAACCGGCGTCCCGCCGGTGGTCGCCGTCTTTATAAAGATATCCGACCATGGAAGTGATATTCGGCTTGAAAAAACCGGTACCGATCACACTGAAAGTAATCCCTATATAAAAGAAGGTATGCGGATTAACAGCAATAATAAAATTACCGGCAATCATGACCAGTGCACCAAAGACAAGGGACCTTTTGAATCCAAGTATCTTGTCTGCAAAAAGTCCCCCCACGAATGTAAAAGCATATACAAAAGCCTGAATGGTACCATACTGTAAATTAGCGCTGCGTTCAGAAAGTCCCAATCCGCCTGTCACCTGGTCGACCATAAATATCGTCAATACCCCGCGCATGCCATAAAAGCAAAAACGCTCCCACATCTCCACCAAAAACATATACCAGATCTGTTTTGGGTATTTTCCTTTAAAATCCTGAATTTGTTCTAACGTTAGTTGTCCTTGTCCTGCCATTGTTAATTTTATAGATTTTAGGTTGTTTTCTCTCGATGCCGGAGCTTAAATAAGCCTTGTTACGAACAGTCGTTCATAAAACAACCCGTCAAATATAATATTAAATTTTCCAAAACGGGGGTTTCCACTTCCTTAAGCGGGGATAATTTGGGGATATTCTATTGAATAAGGGAGCTGAGTTCCTGTCCTCAACGAGTAAAAAACATTCATAATGACCCGATTCAAGCAGGCGATCAGGTTGGTCAGGTCCCGGCAATCTGCTTTTTTATAGTTCTGACATGTACCCACCACAGTATCGCGAGTACAATAACCGCACCTGCAATCGTATACAAAGAGAGGATAGGGCTAATCACCATAGACTCGCGTGCCAACAACCCTGACAATAACCACTGCAAAGCCGATAGTATTGCCAGTACGACCAAAGCAATGATGATATTAGCCGGGTAAAAAGTTTTCATCAAAAACTTGCGCAGTTGTCTGGGAGATGCACCTAACGTAACCAGTAACCGGATCTCTTCCCGGCAACTGGCAATCGTCAACTCAATAAATAAACTAAAAATTAACAACGCAAATAAGAACATAGCCAGGCCGGTAAATCCGGAAACCTGTACCACAAAGCCCACAATCTGCCGGTATTTGCTGAACCGGGTCTTTTCCATGTCCGTCGTCAGATGATGGCTTTCCAGATAGTCAATCAGCTGAGGATTGCTTGGATCGTCTGTTCTGATGATGACCCGGGAAGCTCCTTTAGGCGGCTCAGTCGCGAAATTTTTGTTGGCCCATTCCATAAAGGCCTGTGGCACCAGAATGGAGGAGATGCGGTCACTAAATCCTGCCACTTTTGCATAGAAAGACCTTTGTCCCGTTGGCGTCTGGATATCGATGCGGATCGGAATGCTTTTTACAAGTTCATGAGACAGTTGCGGTAAATTCTGGGATTTAGCAAACCCAAAATTATACATATCCAGGAACTGGTTAGGGATCACAATGGGAATATACTGAGATTTGTCGTCCCACTTCCAGTTCTCTCCGGTAATGTCAAGGAACGCGTCCGGCACACTTTCAAAGAACATATCCGTATAGAAAGGCATAGCGCTACCGCCGCTGGCAGCTACTTTGAAACGGCTGGGTGTTACCACGCCCACTCCCTGTATAAAAGGTTGTTGCTTCAGATTCTGAATATCCTCGTCAGACAGATTGGTATTTCCGGCATTCTGGTTGGTGACCACCTTATTAATGACAAGAAAATTAGCGATACTATCCTGTGCGTTATTGCCATGCAGTAATTGCCAGTAATTGGATTGCAACTGGATCGCAGCCAGAATCAACAGTAAGGCCACGGTCAATCCGACCATGGCCAGCAGATACCTAAACCTGCCCGCTCCTGTCTTAATAATCTTCTTTAATAATGTGTTCAGCATATATATTATTATAACCTATAGATTAAGATAGGTATTGTAGTTGAAAAAAGAATCTTCATCCAGATCAGTCAATACAAAGCCCGCTTTTCTTTTTTGGCATTCTCTATCAATCAATGCGGCAGCTTTTTTTGTATTGTTCTGATCCAGGTGGCTGAAAGGCTCATCCATGATCAGCAGGGAGAAAGGCTGTACCAAGGCCCTGATAATAGCGATTCTCTGCTGCTCACCATAACTACAGATGCCCGCCGCCTGGTGCAGGATATGATCTACCTGTAATGCTGTCGCCATTTCTTCTATAACTGAACCAGGATAATATGGCTCTTGAAGGACGCGATTGAGTTCAATATTCTCCCGGGCCGTTAAATGGGGGAAAAGACGGAGATCCTGAAAGACCACACTTATCTCTTTTTGACGGTAGGCAGCCACTTTATCTGTATGCAGCTCCTTCAACTGTTTTCCGTCCCAGTTAAGTTGTCCGGTATAATCTGAGCGGAGCCCGTACAGGTAATGCACCAGCGTTGTTTTACCGGTACCGCTAGGTGCTTTAATTTTCACTCTGTCCGTCGGCTTAAAGCCAATTTCGTTATGCCAGACCTCAGAAGGACGTTTCCCGAGGTTTTCCTTAAGTGGAATAGGAATAATATTCTTAAGCGTAATCTCCATAAAACAAAATTACAGGAAAGTTTACTTTATCAAACCACAATCGCTTTTCTACAAAGCTAAAGACCATAGATGAACCGAATAAGCATCATCCAAGCAGCAAGCTAGCCTATTTTTCCCATGAGACAATAGCGAAGCTTAAAAAATAAAAATACGCTATGTAGTTATAGCGTATTTTTATTTTCTACCTCATACAACCTCCCCTAGGCACCGTTATTGTTCAAGGATGTTCAGGTCGGCAATAGCCGCAGGCTTGCCGTCCACTGTATGTAAAGCTTCAAGTTTAATATACCTGGCATTCACCGGTGTCGAAAAATGGACGGTCTGGACAACCGGATTTGCCTTAATATTAGAGAACTCCCCTCCGGCGACTTTTTGCCAATCCTCTCCTTTTCCCTTCACGTAAATATTGTATTTATCAATGGCTCCCTGACTATTGCCGGGTGGCAGATAATTGAGTCCCAATACGGACCTGCCACTGCCCGCATCTAAAACGACAGATGTTTTATTCTCCTTACCTGCATCAGTCGACTGCCAAACGGTTGCCGGTTGATCATCCAGGATAGTAGCGGTATTCGCTCCACCTGGCTCGATTACTTTCCAATTCTGATTGACCGCTTTCTTGGTGCTCTGTGCCAGCTGTGTCTCTTTTTGTAACTGAGCCACCAGGAGGGGCTGGCTAAATAAGCTGACATCACTCAATGCCGGACAAACCGGGGCTGCAATAATTCTGATTCGCAGTTTCTCTGTTGTAACCTTTGCAGGAAGACGTATCAGTCTATTGGAACCGATAGAATTGGCACCGGCAAGCCTTTTCCAGCTGCCATCCAGCCAGCCGTCGACCTCAAGAGAATCAATTCTCTGCCCCAGCTTGGTGTTTTCCTTAAGACGGATAATATCAAACGTCTGTTCCCCTTTTAACTGGATCGTTACTTCGGGCGTGTGAATGGCGTCGTCAGTAGCCCAGTAACTGAACTGATCGCCGTCAAACAGATGTTGCGTGCCATAGTCTTTCTGGTCCTCTCCACGTATATTCGACGCTGTGGCAGTAGCGCCTTTTGCTAAATCTCTGGAAAAAGTCTCTTTAAGAATGTCGCCGAATACCTTCAATTGGATAGAATCCGTTTTATACACCAAGCCGTTTTTATCGGGCGGAATATTCAACAGCATGGACGCCCCTCTGCCTGCAGACAAAAAATAATGGTCCCAGAGATTGAGTGCGGTGCGTACCTGATCATTTTGACTGGCATGCCAGAACCATCCGGGGCGAATAGAAAAGTCTACTTCAGCCGGCATCCAAAACTTCCCGTTTCTGGTGCCATTAGTAGAAAGTTCACTTTTAATCGTTCCATTAGACGGAGCCTTGCCGGGTTCATTGGAAACAGGGGTAAATGTTTGCCAGCAAGGGTCACCCGCATAGCCTCTTTCATTCCCTACCCAACGAAGATCAGCGCCTATATCTCCGAAGATCAATGCCTTTGGCTGCAGCTTTCTTTCAAGCGCCCAGACACTTGGCCAGTTATAATAAGTGGAACGGTCAATATTCCGCCGTTCTCTGGCACCTCCGTAATAGCCGTCTCCTCCATTAGCGCCATCATGCCATATCTCAAATATATCTCCATATTGGGTTAACAACTCAGTTAACTGCGCCCGGTACATTTTGACATATTCCTGACTGCCATAGCTGGATGCGTTTCTGTCCCATGGAGACAGGTAAACACCAAACTTCAGCCCGTATTTACGGCAAGCCTGCTCAATCTCTTTTACCAAATCTCCTTTCCCATCCCTAAAAGGGCTCTTTGTAATATTATGAGTCGTGGTTTTCGTTGGCCACAGACAGAATCCATCATGATGCTTACAGGTAAGGACGATTCCTTTAAAACCTCCTTGTGCGATACTCTTTACGATCTGATCCGCATCAAAATCCTTGGGATTAAACAAAGCAGGATCTTCATCTCCATATCCCCATTCCTTGTCTGTAAAAGTATTGATCCCAAAATGAATAAAGGCATAGATATTATTTTCCTGCCAATCCAGCTGATTTTGCGTGGGAAGTGCGCCGTAGGGTGCAGGTGGCGGCGGAGCTTTCTGTGTACAAGCCGAACCGGCCATAGCGATGCCCAGTATAAGAGCAGACAATTTTGAGCGCGTATTCGCGTAAGATCTTTTCTTTTGCATGGTTCAATTCTTTGAATTTGGTGGATGGATATTCTTACCACAGACAATACGTTGAGCAGTAAGATCCGCTCGTATCTCGCGGTTGATATCAAACCATGAAATTACACCACTTACTTTGGAACTGTTGCACAAAAGTTAGCAGAAATTATGCGTATTTTGGCTGTGAAACAGACTAGATCCTGTCCACAGACGCTTCAAAATCAAATCCCGCTATAGATCCTGCATCTTATATTTTTGAAGCGTAAGCCAATAAAAGGCCGTCAGATATAGCACGGTCATAATCAAAAGCCAGGTCAGATCCGGAGGTGTCATCAATTGTTTGGTGACCTGCTTGAAAAACGGCAGGGGAATCAGGTTATCAGCGCTCTTTACAGGTGTATAGCTACCAATACCTCCCAGATAACGATCAGCCAGAAAAGCGATCAGGTTTTTAATGAACCCAATATAAATCAGATAAATAGCGATAGAAAGACCGGATCTTTTCAACAGCGTGCCCAGTAATAGGCCGCCAAGGGTGTAAGTCAGCGCTTGCAGCAGGAAATACAAGATATAAACAGCGCCAGTTAGGCTAAAACTACTTCCGCTGATAAGTCCCGTAACAGATGCAATAATAAATACAAGAATAGTCGACAAGACACTCAGGCAGACTGCCAGCAGGATTTTAGTCAAGGCAAACTCAGATCGCCGCATACCGTCTATAATATTTTGCCGGTGCGTTTTAAAATTATACTCATTGGTAATAAGAATAACCATTAAAAATCCGGGCAAAAAAAGTACGTAACTGCTGACATAGGCAACTGACTGCCATACATCAGGAAATCCAAAGGGATTACCAATGAGCAGATCCAGCCCGCCATGGCTTTGGGCAGAAGTAACGACCTTAAGCTGATAAGTAATATAGTTACTACCGATCAAACAGAGGGCAAACAAGCCCATGAGCCACCAGAAAGTCCGGTAGTTCTTTAATTTCAGCCATTCAATAGATAAATTCTTAAACATATAAAATATTTTAAACAAGGTTTGATGCATTCCCGAAAATGCATGCAACTAATGAGTAATCTCCAG
Source organism: Arachidicoccus terrestris (assembly GCF_020042345.1). NCBI lineage: Bacteria > Pseudomonadati > Bacteroidota > Chitinophagia > Chitinophagales > Chitinophagaceae > Arachidicoccus > Arachidicoccus terrestris. The sequence continues at coordinate 2,963,187 of NZ_CP083387.1, read as the reverse complement.
GAACTTGGCTTCCAGGGAGGCACGCTGTAAGGCTAAATGCTCCAGGACGACGCCATGCTCAAAGCAATAACGGTTGATCTCCTCCAGGCTGCTGGTGCCAAGATCGGCATGCAACAGGATCCGGCTTTCCAGGCGGTCCTGGGAAACATAGCCTTTAACACCAGGGAGAATCTCTGCCAACCTTTCCAGGTCCGCAGCACGCAAAGCAATCACATCATCACTTGCCAGGACTTCGCCTACACTGCCGCTTGCCAGCAGTTTCCCATTTTTAATAATGGCCACATGCGTGCAAACCTTTTCTACTTCATCCAGCAAATGACTGGCCATAAGCACCGTTCTGCCTTCCTGTGACAGCCCCTTGATCAGGTTTCTTATTTCTGCGATGCCGTTAGGATCCAGGCCATTAGTCGGCTCATCCAATATGAGCATCTCGGGGTTGCCAAGTAAGGCCGAACCGATTGCAAGCCGCTGTTTCATCCCCAGTGAAAAAGTACTGAACTTACTATGTTTACGCGCCAGGAGCCCTACTCTGTCTAATACGGGATCTATTTCCATCGTGCTGACGCCTTTTATTGCAGCGCTGATTTCCAGATTTTTATAGGCAGACAGATAGGGATAAAAGTTAGGCGTTTCCAGTAATGTGCCGATTCTTTTGCGCGCTGAAACCGGATCTGGCTCCTCCAAAAGTGTAAACTGACCGTTATCAGGGCGGAGTACATCGGTCAAGATCCCCAGCAGTGTCGTCTTTCCGCTACCATTAGGCCCCAAAATACCATAGATACTACCTTTAGGTACATCAAAGGAGACTGCAGCAAGTGCCTGAAGCGTGCCGTAACTTTTGGATAGAGACTGAATCGATAATACATTGTCAGACATGGGCATATAGTTTTCTGATACTAAAGATGCAACAAATACCGCATTATAGCATTTATTTATGATGGACGGTCAAATGGCGGGATACACTCATTTACAGCTATTTGGCATTGACATAATTTGAAACAATTCATTGCAAAAAAAGACTGCCCTGTCTGTATTTTCCTTCGAAAATTGCCATGGGGCAGTCAAGCTTATTTTTAATTTTTAAAGGAGGAAACGCTCCTTACACGCTGACTAAATGATCGTCGTGTTTGCGACTTCTTCCAGGTAGATCTTGGTCATCTGATGAAAATGATTCTGCAGCTGATGTACCGCATGTACGTTGGGATTCTTACGGATATCTTCCCGGTACCAGATCTCTACTTCCGAAAAATCGTTTTCTCTGGGAATAACCAGTCTGAACGCATTCTTTTTGTACTTGATGGCACCGTCCGGCAGAATCTCCCTGTCAAATCCGAAACGCCCCATTTCAGCGTCAGATAAGGCAATCGGAAATACATGATCCATGTCATACCAAAAGTCCTGTTTACCGTTTTCTGTAATAACGCGTGCCATCTTATCATCGGCAGCTACTTCAGCCACAGTCCCTCTTCTTTCCACATCTTCAAATACGGCTATTACAAAATCACCCTGTTTAAGTTCCTGAATTTTAATCATAGCATTTGAATTTAATGTATGCTCAATTTACAACATTTTCTATTCAACTGCGAAATACCTGTGTAAAAACCTTCAAAAAAATGATGGAGAAGCGAAGGGGAATCCATAAAAGCCATGACTAGAAAGTCAGCTCTTCCAAGGCAGACCGCAGTTCATTGTAAGCTCTTTTTTCTCCGGCATTCTTGGCATATTCCATACCCTGCTCATACCAACGGATGGCCATGTTCTCATTTCCTGTCTTTTCCAGAAGTTTGCCTAATTGGTAGTAGGAACCGATATAGCCGGGATCGTCTGACAGAAGAGATTCTAACTGCTGAATGGCCGCGTAGTCCTCCCCTGTTTTCTGGAGCTCAAGCGCCAGCGCATGCCTCAAAAAACTGTCTTTGGGGCTCTCTTCCAGAAGCTTCCGCAATTGTTCCATTCTGTTCATGGAACAAAATTAGGCCTTCTCCCCTGAATATTTACGGAATTCGTAAGCCTAAATTGGAGTTTTGTACTATATTTGAGACCATCATTTTAACATTTTTTATAATAAATAGTTTTATCTCTACATGAAAATTTTAGTTGCGGTAAGCAAAGCACCCGATACAACCGCCAAAATAACCTTTAAAGATAACAACACCGCCTTTAACGAGGACGGTGTTCAGTGGATTGTCAATCCATACGACGAGTGGTATGCATTGGTACGTGCAATAGAATTAAAAGAAGCGGCTCCAGATACAGTAATACACTTGGTGAGTGTGGATGAAAGCGGAGCTGATGTTATTTTGCGCAAGGCGCTGGCGCTGGGTGGCGATGAGGCCATTCGTGTGAACTGTAAGCCTACTGACAGCTTTAGCGTAGCCAGCCAATTGGCGGCTGTAGCTAAGGATGGCGGTTATGACCTGATATTAACCGGTAAGGAAACCATTGACTTTAATGATGGCGCCGTCCCGGGTATGCTGGCAGAATTACTTGAGATCCCCTGTATACCGGTAGCGACCAAATTAACCGTTGAGGGAGACAAAGCCGTTGTCGTGAAAGAAATAGAAGGTGGTGAGCAAACCGAAGAAGTCAGCTTCCCGGTACTGATCAGTTGCGCGAAAGGTATGGCCAAGCAGCGTATGGCTGGCATCCGCAATGTGATTGCCGCCCGCTCCAAAACCATTAAAGTCGTTGAACCTGTACAGGTAGATCAACGCACTGAAACCGTCCGCTTTGAATTACCGCCTGCTAAAACAGGTGTAAAAATGATCGAAGCCGGACAGGAAGCAGAACTGGCACGTCTGCTTCACGAAGAAGCAAAGGTGATCTAACGCTCATTGGGCTCCTTCCTACATTAGTTTATCAATACGAATATCGAATACAAAATAAAACCATGTCAGTTTTAATATATATTGACCATGCAGACGGTCAGATCAAGAAATCAGCGCTGGAAGCGATCAGCTATGGTGCAGCACTTGCAAACAAATTAAATACAACAGCTGAAGGCCTGGTTCTGGGTCATGTGAATGAGGATCTTTCGGCACTTGGCGCCTATGGTGTCAGCACCGTTCATCAGGCAGCTGATGAAGCGTTTGATAAAGCCGATTCACAGGCTCTCTCACAAGTGATAGCCAGTGCAGCCGCGCAGAGCGGTGCAGAAGTGTTAATCTTCGCTGCAAATGCCAATGGTGTGGCGTTAGCTCCCAGAACTGCCGTCCGCCTTAAAGCAGGGCTGGTTAGCTTTGCAGTTGCGCTTCCTGAACTGGAAAACGGATTTACGGTCAAAAAAGTCGTTTTCTCCGGTAAGGCGTTTGCCCATGTAAAAATAAATACGCCTGTTAAGGTGATTACACTGACCGGTAACAGCTATCCTGTAGAAAAGACGGAAGGTACAGCAACGATTACTACGCTGGATCTGCACCCTGCAGCCAGCAAAGTCACCATTACCGGCGTACAAAAAGTAGAGGGAGAAGTCCCGTTGACAGAGGCAGAAATCGTCGTGAGCGGTGGCCGCGGCCTTAAAGGGCCTGAAAACTGGCACCTGGTAACTGACCTGGCGCATGCATTGCATGGTGCCATCGCCTGTAGCCGGCCTGTTGCTGATGACGGTTGGAGACCGCATCATGAACACGTTGGCCAGACTGGTATCCAGATCGCACCTAATCTATATATCGCTATCGGTATTTCAGGTGCCATACAACACCTGGGCGGTGTTAACAGAAGTAAGACAATCGTTGTCGTCAATAAAGACCCCGAGGCGCCTTTCTTCAAGGCGGCTGACTATGGCATTGTGGGTGACGCCTTTGAGGTAATACCGAGGCTGACAGAAGCTGTCAAAGCTTTAAAAAGCTAAAAATTCATAATTGTTTATTGCAAAAGGCAGGGACCAGGTTCCTGCCTTAGGTGTTTTTATGCGCCTGGGCAAATGTCTGCAATCAACCGCAATGCAGTCACAAAACTGACTGACGATTTGCTGTTCAGTAAAATTCAGGTGGCTTTACAAATATGGAAGTATATCATGGCGGATATGCAGAAATGCAGCTGCCGGAAAATTGAGGATTTCTACAGCAGCCTGTATTATGAAAATCCAGATTATATTTTTAAGTCGTATCTGAATGGTGACTTACTATGAGCATTGTCTTTACTTCCGTTCAGGCCCCATTAAACTCTCTGAAGAATATTTTAGCTTACAAACGTTCGTGTTTATAAAATAATTGCTAACTTGCCTTCCGTAAAGAGGACCGGTATGGCATTTTATGATTTTAATAATCCGCAGGTGGCCGGTTTGCCCCCGCATCTCAGGCAATATATTGTGCCACAGCATTATGAAAGGTATACGCCCATTGATCACGCAGTGTGGCGTTATGTAATGCGCCAGAACTACAGCTATCTCAAAACGGTAGCTTATTATCCCTATATCAGGGGGCTGGAAAGAGCCGGACTCAGCATTGAACATATACCGGACCTGCAGACAATGAACGATAATCTCGCAGAAATTGGCTGGGGCGCCGTTGCAGTGGATGGATTTATTCCGCCTGCTATTTTTATGGAATTTCAGGAATATAAAGTCTTGGTCATCGCTGCGGACATCCGGCAGCTGGAACATATCGCATACACGCCTACACCCGATATTATCCATGAATCCGCAGGACATGCCCCCATCATTGCGGATCCCGATTATAATAACTATTTGAGCTATTTCGGAGCCATTGGCGCTAAAGCATTATTCTCTTCGAAGGATTATGAGCTGTACGATGCCATTCGCGCTTTATCTATTCTTAAGGAAATACCCGGAACGGTTCCTGATAAAATAACCGCAGCTGAAAAACACCTGGACGACTGTTTCAACAACCTGGGCGACCCTTCGGAAATGGCTATGTTAAGCAGACTACACTGGTGGTCTGTAGAATATGGACTTATAGGCACGCTGGAAAACCCAAAGATTTATGGGGCCGGATTACTATCGTCTATTGGCGAAAGCGTGAGTTGTATGCAGCCGGAGGTAACAAAAAGATGGTATACATTAGCGGCTGCGGACCAGGCATATGATATTACCAAAGCGCAGCCACAGCTATTTGTGACCCCTACCTTTCAAAATTTAATCGATGTTTTGGAGGCGTTTGCAGATACGATGGCCTTCAGGGTGGGAGGCCTGGACAGTCTGATAAAAGCCATAGAAAGCAAGAATATCGCTACTGCGGTGTATAGCTCCGGGTTACAAGTCAGTGGCATCTTCACCGAAGCCTGGCCATCTGATATTCCGCAAAAAGAAAATCCTGTCCCACAGCCTGCTTTCATACGCCTGGCTGGTCCGACCTCCCTTTCCTATAAAGATCAAGAACTGGAAGGACATGGGACTGTTACCCATGCAGACGGCTTTAGTTCGCCCGTAGGCAGGATCAAAAATTTAAACCTGCCCCTGGAAGACGCAGATGAGGCGGCGTTGCGTCAACTGGGCATCTTTCAGGGCAATAAAGCCTGCCTTTTCTTTGAAAGTGGTGTTGAGGTAAGTGGTGAAGTCAGGGGTATTACGAAAAGAGAGGGAAAAAACCTGCTGATTCATTTTGCGGACTGTTCTGTAACGCACCGCCCGACGGGTAAAGTATTATTTAAACCTGAATGGGGCAATTACGACATGGCAGTCGGCGAGAAAATCATTTCTGTATATAACGGCCATGCAGATAAGAAGAATTATCCACTGGATGTCGCACCTGTTTCTGATGAGCCTAAGATTACCTACGACGCCAAAACCATTGAAAAACAGAAGCTGTATGGTCAAATCCGGTCAATAAGGACACAAAAAGGCGATTTAGGGTTATTGCCAGTTATCTGGGAAAAACTCAAGACTGAGCACCCGGAAGACTGGCTGGGACCGATGGAAATCCTGGAGCTCATGCTCCATAATGGCGTATTTTCAGATGAAGCATCGGCCATAAGAGGATATTTAGAGCAGAAGGCAGGACAGGATCCCGAACTCGCCAACCTGATAGCAGACGGGCTCCGTCTGATCGACGCATCAGACATCAGTCTGTATGTACATCGGGAACCGGCTCCGAAACACTAAAAGTTATCCCTGCTACACATACAGAGCGCTAAGTACAATTCCACATATGTCAACGCTCCTCATCCTTACCGGATGGGGAGTTTTTTTATGCTCTTTTCATTTCATTCAGATGTCTGGCACCCAGGTAATGCACATCCTGTGCGAAACCTGTTTGTCAGAGTCCTCAAAATTGTTTTAATTTCACAGGGCAGAATGTTGTTCCACCATCTTTTTAACCTAAAACCTGGCAATATGGAAACAAATGCGCACAAAGAGCACTTAAAGGATTTTCAGGAATCCAAGGACGCTGCAAAAAAATTTCTTGCCGAAGGCTTCGGGCCGCTCATTAAAAAAGTATTTTTTCAACCGCTGGAACTTAATCAGGAATTTAAACAACCGGATGCACAGGTAAAGACCACGGTTCTTGTTTTGCTGACGGGTATCTTATTCACATTTCTACCCTATTTGCTGGTCGGCTCTGCCAGAAGATTTCTGGGCTTCAGGTTCTTCTTACAGATCGGGATCGCGGTTATGATCGCATTGATCTTTATTGGACTGCTGACCTGGTGTATAAAAAAAATCCACCATAAGCAAGTGGAGTTCCAGAATGAACTCCTGACCGGGGCCTTATGTGCGTTGCCACTGATTGTTTTGCTCATTGTCATCTGCCTGTTGCAGCTGTTTTTTTCAGGACATAATTACCTAGGTGGATTCAGTTCCTTTTTCAGCGGCAGCTGGTCAACCATATTTAGTGTATATGCCTTCTTCCTGATGATTACCATCTGTTTCCAAAGCCTGCGCAGCGTATTTATCAAGGCAAATACAGCCTGGTATCTGTCGCCCGCAATTGTGATGTTGGGATTCTATATGGCGATTAAAATAGTTCAGTGGGCGTAAGCCCATTTAATGTTTAATACTTCCATGCTTCCGGAATATTCAGCTATATCTATCTGCCCGGCTATTTCCTAAAACAGGATTATAGTCCGGGCAGTTTAATAAGTAAACGTCTGGCCTGTTAAGCGCCATCTTTGATCACTGTAGCTGAATACTGATCTTAGCCGGGAAGACCCTGGCAGAATCGCCAAACAAGCCGCAGCTTTCGGCCATATATTTCTTATCAATCGGTACCTTTGCGTTAAATACCTCTTTCTTATTCAGATAAACGGTAACCTTCTTTTTCAAGTTGATATAATGTTGGTCTAAGAAAATGCCTATCTTTCCCCGCCGGATACTTTCTCTCTGATCCAATTCGGGTGTGGTTAAATACGCAGAAATAAAGATCTTATTATGCTTACGGTCAAATACAATAGTAAAACCAGATCTGTCAAACCTATCCCATTCTTTAGTTCCCAAATCTGATTCAATGGCTATATTATAGAACCCCGACCGGTACCTGCCATCCATCGGATAGCGTATCCAGCTAACCTCCAGGGGATATGGATTTCTGATGAATTGCTTAAGCCAGGGTGTTGTAACCGTATAATCAATATGGTGGCCCCTGCCCGGCTGGAGTTCAATTTTATGGATGAAAAAGCCCGGATTCAGATGTGCTAAACTGTCAAAAGCAGTTTTGGCACGGAGTGTTAAACTATTTCTGCCGAAGCCGCTATCCAGACTGCCCGTCTGCAGAGAGAAGGCAATATTTCTAAAATTCTCTACAGGAGCATTCTGCAGAGGCTCACCACCAGCCATTGGTCCGGCACCTGCCAGATAATCGGCATAAAACGCACCGAGGCGCTGGCTGCCATAACCTCCTTCAGAGATACCCAGCACATAGATCCGGTTAGGATCAACCTTACCGCTGGCAACCGAAGACCTAAATAATCTTTCCCACGCATATTGCTCGGCTTTATACCACCATCTGTATCTTTTTTCAGTAGGTATCTGAGGGATAAAATAATAACTGGGTCCATCATTATATCTGAGGCACCATTTCAATGTTGCCGCAAACTCATGGTCCCTGGGCCCGGATCCGTGTAATGCTAAATATAACGGCAACGGCTGATTTAGCGTTTGCCCGCTATCCTTTAAAAAATAGTAAAAAGGCATGGGGTCTTCCTTGATCAGATTCCAATGGTTGACCGGAAACACCTGAGCAGATGCGTTGACCGGCACGGCAAGCGGTGTTTCGCTCGAGACCACGCCCCTGTATAGTTGCCAAATCTCAGCCCTTATCTTCGGTATATCCTTGATCCTGATTGTATGGCGCCCCTCAAAAGGCATCAATATACTATCTGTTTCGGTTTGATGAAGGCGCGCTAAAAAATAAGCACGCACATCCTTATTGAAATGTTCAGGCGTACGCTGTGAATAGCCGACACTGGAACAAAAAATAATAAATATTGACGCCATTATTGACTTTATGGCCGCTGGCATTCGCCCTGACGGATAACGACGAGCTATATAAAACATTGCATCATGATTTACGCCAAATATAGCCTCCATTTTTCTCTTTACAATAAAACAGGACCTGGTAAAAGCTAATCCTCTACATAAATCCGGTTGATCCGCTGGCCAATTGAAGTAAAAATCTCGTAGCTGCTGGTGCCGCTGGCAGCCGCCATTTGCTGTACCGGCAAATGCGGTCCAAAAATTTCCACCTCATCACCTTCTCTGGCTGCAGCAACAGCAGAGATATCCACCATGGTCATGTCCATACAGACATTCCCGATAACCGGGCAGATCTTGTCATGCAACCAGACCTGTCCCCTACCATTGCCAAGCATCCGGCTAAAGCCATCCGCATAACCGATCCTGATCGTTGCGACCCGGGTCTTTTTATCCACCTTACCCATTCTGTTGTAGCCGACAGTTTCTCCCGGTGCCAATTCCTTTATCTGGGCGATAGTGGCTTTCAGTGTCGCAACAGTCCTAAGAGGAAGATCTTCATGGGTCGTATTGATACCATATAGCCCAATACCCAGACGTACCATATCCAGCTGGAACTGGGGGAACCTAGCTATAGCAGCAGAATTGGCAATATGCCGTATAAATGTATATCCAAGAGCAGTTTCCAGTATCTCACAGCCCTCTATCAGCAGACTCCCCTGTCGCAAACTGAAATGGTCGTCATGCTCATCCTCACTACTGGTAAAATGACTGAAGACCGATTTTACGTAGACGGTGCGCTGCTGGCTGAGCTGTTCTGCGAGGCTCGCTACTTCAGCCGGGTCAAAGCCCAGGCGATGCATGCCGGTATCCAGTTTAATATGGATCGGATACTGGCTGAGTCCCTGACTGTTTAAAAAATGGATAAACTGATTCAAGAGTCTAAAAGAATAGATCTCTGGTTCCAGCCCGTGTGCGACCAGGGTTTCAAAACCATACTCATCCATATTCATAACCATAACAGGCACGGTGATTCCCCCATTCCTGAGCGCTACTCCTTCGTCAGCATAAGCAACTGCCAGATAGTCAATATTGTGATACTGAAGTACGCTGGCCATTTCCAACAGGCCACTCCCGTAAGCAAAGGCTTTAACCATGGCCATCATTTTGACATTTGGGTGTAAAAGCGAGCGGTATATTTTCTGATTATGAACAATAGCCGTCAGATTGATCTCAAGCCGGGTTTGATGCACTTTCTCCCGTAACAGATAAAAGATCGCTTCAAATCCGAAGGCCCGGGCCCCCTTGAGTAAAATTGCCTCGTCCTTGAACTGCCCCGGCTGAAACCCTGCTGTAAAAGCTGTTGTGCTGCCATACTGCTCCAGTACCGGTACATTTAAATGTTCCGCGAACTTTTGCCACTCCGGTCCAATGGTAATTAATCGATGCACATGCTTATTGTGGATGAGTGCCGCCATCTCTTCATAAGCAAAAGCGTTGTCTTGCCCATGCAATCCTGGTATATCGGATAAGATCAATGTCTTAGAGGGTAACTGTTGGTTTAATAAATCCAGCGCGACCTGCAGGGAGTTCTGATCCAGGCTATAACTGTCATTAATCACGCTACAATGATTAATGGCGGGTAAAACCTGTAATCGCATATCTATTACCGGTAAATTGCTGGCTTTCTCATTAAAGGCCGCTGCCGGCATGCCCAAATAAGTTATTACTGCCTGACAGATGCTGGCGTTCTGTATCGCTGCCTGATCGGTAAATGGAATTGTATAACGGGCCTGCTTGTGCTGACCGTCAGTTACTTTGATCAGTGTAGCCATCTCAGTTGTATGGGTCTGCTCATTGACCGTAGCGCTGAGTAACACCAAGTCGGCATCTGTATCATGACCGATACGCTTGAGGCGAATGGGCGAACCTTTAAACTGACGTTCCATTTCGTCATGGATCCAATCTTTCTCTGCTGTATAAAAAATAATCTGTGCTTTTTTAAACAACAGCAATTTTTCCCGGAGCTTCTCTTTCTTGTTGTTAAACCCGCTGTCATGGGCATTACCTATATTGGTCAGTATGCCAATCGTAGGCGCGATTACTGGTTGCAGGTACTGCATTTCCCTTACAGTCGATATTCCAGCTTCAAATATCCCAAGCTGATCTTCATCAGACATCTCCCAAACACTTAAAGGAACGCCGATTTGAGAATTAAAACTCCTGGGACTGCGTACAATCTTGAATCTGTCTTCCAGCAGAAAATTTAGCCACTCCTTTACGATCGTCTTCCCGTTGCTACCTGTAATGCCAATAACGGGGTAAGTAAAACGATTTCTATGGTAGGTGGCCAATTGTTGCAAGGCAAGGGTTGTATCGGTAACGACCAGCAGGTTTGCATCCGGCAATGCCTGCCGGTCATCAGGCGGCTGGTGTAATATAAAATTTCTTACACCTGCATCATAGGCTTGTTGTATAAAATTTTGCCCGTCTCTTGTAGCCGTTGTCAATGCAAAAAACAGCGAACTGGCCGCAAAACTTATTTTGCGGCTATCAGTCGCTAAATGTTCAATTCTATCTCCCTGTCGCTGTATATAAGTCTCGTCACCCAGAAGAATGCCCTTCTCCGATAATACCACTGTTACCTCTCCCAATGAATATCCCATTTGTATCTATATTTCAATTTTTAACGCTATCCTGTATATATGCCTTATTGTTCCGACCGGATCCGGATACCTTCAGTATGTGTTGCAAATTCAGGCGAATAGAAAGACTCCATCGTCGCCGTACCTGCTTCGAAGCTGCCCGCATGACTGATATGTACCGGATATTCTATCACATACGATCCTTTTGCGATATGGTCAAAATACAGATCTGTTGTCAGATCACCGACAGTCTGATAATAAGAAAGTCCGTCGTTAAATTGATACCCGCTAATGGTCTGATCCGGCTGTACGCCGGCCGCGCGCATTTCACGCAGGTGAACATAATCCATATCTCTGTCCAGGTTGATCGTTAATCTGGATACAAGCTTATCGCCAACATGCAGCACATCTGCTGCTTTCACAGCCACCAGCCGCGTACCGCCATTGGTACTGATTTCTCTGTACAAACCTTTCTGCAAACTGATTCCCGGAGCTTTATCCGCCGCTTCGACGGAACTCATAGCGCTGATATATTGCCAGTACAAAGCTCCGTATGCCGGAACAGCAGTTTGACCACCAACGCCTTTTACATCTACTGTCACTTTGCCCATGGACGGTTGTATATCTTTAGCGTTGACGGCATACCTCATATAACCGGTTCCCGTTTGCTGCCTGAGATCCAGTTTTTTATTCCCCAGTTTGACATCAATGGATCTATCAGCGGTGAAATTTTCGGGAGCGGCATCAATCATGGCCACACAGGCATCTATTGTTGTCGTAGTGGACGGCCAGCGGTTTACCTGTTTTTGACCAATCAGATAACGCATCATTTCATCGACATAGGATTGCCATTCAGGATGAGCGGCTTTAGCACCGGTCTCTGTGAGCAGGCTAATAGCCAATGCATGTGCCCGCAACGGATTCTCATACCAGTTATAGTAACGGGTATCCTTTTTCCAGTATATGCCAATGTTTTTATCTCGGACTGTTCTGTCCAGCAGCGATTGCATGATTGTATTCACCGCAAACGCTTTATCGCCCATCCTATACTGTGTTGCTGCAATCATTAACTGCAGATATACCGACCTGCTCTGCCAGTTTTTTTTCTCCTGCCCGAGGAAGAATTTTTGCATCTCGTTCAACTGACCGGTTTCCGGATTCAGGCTGACCGCATAAAGATACTGAATTTCACGGCTGCCTATCGGATAGGTCGTATCCGGTTTATCTCCGTTTTTCATTGCAGCAATAGCTTGTATTTTCTTTGTATGCCACTGTTCATATTCCATCGTATAATAGCCATTCAAATACTGACTTGCGTCACCTGCTATTTTTGATAACGGAATCGCTAAAGAAGGGTCCTTTAATTTGTCGCGCATGAGCTGATGGATGCCAGTTAGTATATTTTGCGTAGAAGTAATATCCGTACGACCACCGGAAAACCAACTAAACCCACCGTTATCATCCTGTAAGCTGAGCAGTTGGGTTACAAGTACGCGTTGGCCGGAATCCAGTGCCCGTTTATTTAAAAAACGCACGAGCGCTTTATGTTGAGCCGTTTCATCGCGGGCATCCATGACCCAAGGTGTCTGTTGCAGAAGAACCGATTTTAAATGTGGGTTTTTCTCCAGCGCCGACAATAACGCGTCTCTATTCTCTGCTGCTGTATCTGTGGACCACTGCCCGATCACTTTTGTAATAGCCGGATAGGTCCTCATCACGTAAGCCCCCATGGCATCTGCATAGAGTTTGTTTAGTACATCCATACCATTTGGCTTTTCTCCGATCTGTATATCGGGTAACGCCGTGACCACATTCCAGATCGGGTTAGTCGTCAGTTCCAATACCAGCTGTTTGCTTTCCTTATCTTTGCCTGTCAAAGAAAGTAGTTTATCCAATGTAAAGGTCTTCTCGCCATCCCCTTTTAGATAGATCGGCAACGTTTCTGTGACCTGCATCTTATTTGTCAACACCGGTATCATGTTTTTTTCGGCATCACGGTATTCACCCCCTTTTGCCTGAACGGTCATATTAACCGGTCCGGTAAAGTCCGCCGGTTGCATGATATCAAAGCGGACAGTAGCGGTACCGTCTGCCTGAACCGTCACACTTTTATCAGTATTATCACTTCCCACCCAATTGAGTTTCTGCCCGGTAACGGGATCTTCTATAACCAGACTGACTTTGCTGTTGATGGCCTCTTTACTCAGGTTAACAACCTTTGCAGACAAGGTCCAATGATCTCCATTTCTGACAAAGCGTGGCAGATTCGGAACGACCATTAACGTCTTCTGGGTAACAACCTTCTTCTCGCTCTTAACCATATGCAGCTCTTTATCATAGGCCAGATTCATCCACTTCCACTTCGTCAGTGCATCGGGCATCTGAAAGTCAATGGTATAATTTCCCTCACTGTCACTGTGTACCTCCGGGAAGAAAAAAGCTGTTTCCCTGAAGTCACTGCGGACCGGCCCTGAAAATGAGTTATCGACAACCTTTACACCTGCAGTTAACGACTCCCTGGAAACAGATTCTTTTTCCTTGGCCTGCTGAGCGGCATAACCCATCACGACGACTTCATCCATCTGTGCAGCAGGGCTATTGACCGCAACGCCTCTAATACGACCGGCCAGCACCGGACGAACACCCCGCAGCATAATTCCGTGTGTCATTCTGCCCAATAACTGATCGTAAATAAAGCTATCATAAGTTTTAACAGAGGTGTAATTCCTTTTGAAAACATTATTTGATCTGGAATTCGCAACGCTGAACATCTGACCGGTTTGCCAATAGCCGGGGTAAACCCTGTTGCCGTTATCCATACCAGGTAGAGACCAGTTATGCATGGTAAACTGATCCAGCGAAGCATCATACATAGATGACAGTAATTCCATATCCTTTAAACGCTCTTTCCCTTTATTAATATGCAATGTCCAGTGTTCCTTGCTTCCGGGTTCTGTCTTATCCCTGAAACTTTCGTAGACGATCTCCGGCAGGCTAGCCGTGTCCTTCAGGTGCACACTCAAATTACCGGTATACTGCCTGCTATCCCGTACAAACACATAATTCAATGCAGCACCATGTACTTCTTTTTCTGTCAAACTCAATGGTAATAATACCGGTTTCTCCCCTATTGTTAAATGGCCATAGCGCTGTACCTGCTTGTTTTGGGGCATTCTTGTCGTTGAATAGATAACATATTGTTCCCCGGCAGAACTCGCCAGTGTAATCCCAGACTGTTCTCCGGGCAGCAGCTCAGTCTGGCCGGGATCTGACCAGTTATATTCCGGAGCGACTAAAGGGGTTTTAGCATTATATAAATAGACATACTTACGGTCTTTAATGGTCTGCCCGTGAATACCCGGCGCTTCGGAAGTAATTTCATACCACCCCGGTCCTATTTTCTTATTCAGCCCTATTTTACCCGTCCTATTGGTCGTTACCTGCTCATTATAAACGACAGCATCTCTTTTCCAAAAATCCTTGTTTGCCTCATCCATATAAGGGTCGTTCGGAAAATCCTGTACAAAAGAAGCTGAGTCAATAACGGCGAGATCAGGGACTTGCCAGAGCCGTGCTCTCAGGAGACGCCGGGGTGCCTGTAATTTCGTAATACGTAATGAGACCTGTTGGGGGATGAACTGACCACCAGCCGTTGTACTTACCAGATTGAGCGTATCCAAAAGGTCCCCAGGCGTATCTTCCGGTACGCCTACGGACAAATTAAACGGCTGTGAACCTACGACGATCAAAGTACTGGCCTCCCGTGTCTCCCCATTCTGATCTGTACTGGTGGCTGCCACCGTATAGTGATAATTCGGCATTAACCGGCTCCAGTTTTTTTCTCCTTCAAGCGCTTTGAATGTGAATTCAAAATGCCCTTTATCGTCCGTTATGACAGTCCCGTGTGCGATAGGGCTGGGGGAAACATTGGGCACATACCGGTACCAGCTATAAGGGAAATATATATTTCGGGTCACGAGAATGTTGACTTTGGCACCAGAAATCGGGTAGCCGCTATAAGCCATTGCCTGCCCTTTAACGGTTACACTGTCCCCCAGGGCCACCGCCGCCTTCAAGGTATCGAAATTGACAACATATGTAGGTCTTTTGTATGCTTCGACCTGAAAATATTGCCTTCCCTGAAAATCTTCAGCACCCAACGCATAGCTGCCGGGCAGGCGGCCCGCGGGCAGTGTGAAATTCCCCGACAATGCCCCGTAATCATTGAGCGTCAGAGACACGGAATCCACTTTCTGGCCATTCGCATCGTATAAATAGATCTTATGGGGCCGCTCGTCCTTCAGCAGTTTGCGGCCACGGACGTCTGGATACATAATTGTAGCGATTCCTTTAAAAAATAGCTGTTGACCCGGGCGATAGATACTTCGGTCTAAATAGAACAGCCAGCTTTTCTGCGCTTCGCTCTCTTCATCGTTATTACGATAACGGTAAACCTGATAAAAGGAAGCGTTTGAAGTCAGAGAATCTTCATCATAAACGGCCATAACCGAAAAGCTTCCATTATTCTCTTTACGCATGGTCACGCGTCCATCTTTGTCGGTACGCATGCTCGTATTAAGAAGATACTTATAACGGTCTTTTTTCCAGATTTTATCATAAAAATGAACCTCCACACCATTAAGTGGCCGGCCTGTTTTTCGATCGACAAAGAACATGTCGGCGCCCTGGCTCACATATGCCAGCCTGGAAACATTAAAATTCACTGCTGTAAGGGTGCTGTCCGTATGAAAGTCAGGGCTTGCACTCACTAGTAATAAATAGCCTCCCTTGCCCAGTGCCGGAATCTTTATCTCTACAGCATGCTGCTGGTGGTCGCCGGTCGCCGGAAGTGCCTGAGAAAAACGCTTCAGAGGTGTCCTGTTCACCAGAACTTTCCAGAGACTATCCGTCAAATCCAGGCTTTCCAGAGATACCGGCACTTGAAGTATGCTAAAATAAAGCTTAGAAACGTTACTGAATTTAACCAGTGCGCGCATCGGTTCATCAGGCGTATTCACAGATTCCATTTCCAGGTTAATTGCCGGCTCGAGTATCCTGTTTTTAAGATTCAAAAGACCGGCAGCACCCGGACTCAACTTATTTTTATTTTTAGTACCGGATGAAGCTTCAAGCGCCTGATCCAGTCTGGATTGGAACCGCTCAATAATCTTGAGCGCGCTGACATAATCATACCGGTGGGCAGTATCTTCAGCTGCGTTATAATTGCTGGCATCATCTGCGTATGTGTCAGCCAGCTGGAAAGCCCCGTAAAGCGCGGCGTCGGTACCCTCATATGCTTTAATGGCCTTCTCAAGCGCCGACCTGTATTCATCTTTGTATTTATCGCGCGCCTGTTCGGTCAATACGTCATGTGCCCAATCCAGCCTCTCCAGATCAAGATCCGCTAAAGCTATGGGCTCTTTATCTTTGAGGTGAAAGGCTATCAGGGCCTGATAATATCTTAATTGTATCCATGTACTATTCAAAGAGTCACTGGCCTCCGGCTGTATAAATTTGTGCGTCGCAAACGCGGCAGCTCCGGCCAGTATCTGTGGGTCCTCTAAGACATAACCGGGCTCAGAGGCGCTTTCACCGGCCAGACCGGAATGATAATACGCTATGGCATCATGCATGATAAGGTCATAAAGGGTCGGTCTTAATAAAGGGGTGTTACCTTTCTTGATAATGGCATCATATTTCTTGTTAGGGCTTTGTTGTAATAAAGCAGCAGGTGCCAGGGCCCTGGTATATAAATCATGTATTTTGATCTGAAAATCTGCCGTTGTCCAATAAGCGATCCTGGTTTCATCCGGTGGCCCTCCCTGAATAACCGTTCTACTCACGATCTTACGGCGATCCCCGTTATAGATGGCTATTAATAGTCTGGCTTTCAAAACGGTCAGCAGGCTCCTTTCCACAGCGCCATCCGCTGCCTTTATTAATGAATCTATAAAAAGCATATAATGGCCGGGATCCTCATCTTGTATGGTTTGTTGCAAGGACAGACGATAGACCGAGGCCCGGATCAGCTCATCGCTTTGATGTTGCTTTCTGGCAATGGCAGTGATCGTATCCAGTAAGCTAAGGGCCGCCCTGGGTTGGTTTGCCGTGTTGATCAGCGTATCAGCCCGGAGCCAGAGTCCATCCAGAGAGGTCTTCTGTTGGGACCATGCACGGGAAAAAGTCAAGGATAAGGCTAAAATCAGGAAGAGGTTACCGGCTGTTTTTTTCATCTGAGTTGGTTTTTATCAGGATAAAGGTAATTTTTCTTTGAGATGCAAAAAAACCGGATATTACATAAATTAAAAAAGGCATTAAATTATAACGTATATATAATTTAATGCCTTTCTATTATTTCAGGAGATTCTTATCCTAATTAAAAGTCATCTTCCTCATCAAAATCATCATTAAAGAGATCCAGATTACCGAAGTCATCATCCTCAAACTTAAAGTCGTCATCCTCATCCAGCTTGCCTTTCTTTTTACCACCGGCAGACTTTTTGGCACTTTTGGATTTAGGAATATCAAACTCTTCAAAATCAGGGTCCCAGTCGTCTTCCTGATCTGCCGAGTTCCAGTCATCTTCCACCTCAAAATCGTCGTCTTCTTCATCCTCGTCTTCATCTTTAGAGGCCTTAGAAGATTTTTTTGAGCCAGGTTTGCTTTTCCCTTTCTTTTCGTCAGCGTCAAAAAAGGCCAGATCCTCATCCAGTTCATCCTCCTCATCCATATCCTGGTCTTTTTTTGCTTTAGATCCTGCATTCACTTTTTTAGGACCCTCTACTTTTTTAGCAGGCTGCTTTTTGTTAGCGCCCTTGTCAGATTTTGTTGCCATAATTCATCAAGATTTCTACTGTAAAATTTCAACGAGATTTCCAATCAAACAAATTTTTTTTCAATTATTTTTTTGGGTTAAATTTTTCTACAGAGCAATGATCTGATCCCTGCCCGGGCCATTGGACACATACTTGATGGGTGCACCCAAATAATCATTGATAAAACGGATATAAGCATCCATATCACCTGGGAGCTGCGCTGCCTCTCTGATAGCGGTTGTATCTGTGTTCCATCCTTTAAAACTCTGATATTCAGGAGCCAACGGCGATTTCTCCATCTGCAATGGAACCTGACGGGTGCTTTCGCCATTAATATTGTAAGACAAGCAAACATCCAGGTTTTCAAATTTATCCAGTACATCTGCCTTTGTCATAACTACCTGAGTGACGCCATTGATCATGCAGGCATATTTCAAGGCCACCAGGTCAATCCAGCCACAACGACGCGGCCGGCCAGTAGTCGCACCAAATTCTCCACCGGTCTGCCGTAGTTTTTCACCGGTTTCATTCTCCAGTTCGGTAGGGAAAGGTCCGCTACCGACTCTTGTACAATAAGACTTGGTCACTCCTAATACGTCTTTGATCTTTTGCGGTGCCACACCCAGACCGGTACATACGCCAGCAGAAATCGTATTGGAAGATGTCACGTAAGGATAGGTACCGAAGTCGATATCCAGCATTGCTGCCTGGGCGCCTTCCGCCAACACCTTTTTGCCGGCGCTGATCTCATCATTGATATAATATTCAGAATTAATGATCTTAAAGGAGCGCAATGCTTCTATCGCTTCGAAAAACTCATCTTCCCACGCTGAAATGTCCTCAGAGAAATTAAAAGTATCCAGCAAGCGCTGATGTTTAAGACGTAACTTAATGTACTGTGACGTAAAATTTTTATTTAGCAGGTCACCTACACGCAGGGCATTGCGACCGGTCTTGTCCATATAAGCAGGTCCGATGCCCTTCAGGGTGGACCCGATTTTGCCTTCTCCTTTCTGCAGCTCAGAGGCCTTATCCAGGGCCCTGTGGGTTGGCAAGATCAAATTGGTACGATGGGATAAAAACAGGTTTTTCTTTACATCAATGCCGAAGCTCTCAACAGTAGCACATTCTTTTTGTAAGATGACCGGATCCAGCACTACGCCGCCGCCGATGATATTTTGAGCGCCCTGATGAAAAATACCGGATGGGATCTGATGCAGTACGACCTTCTTACCTTCGACATACAATGTATGACCGGCGTTAGGCCCGCCCTGGAACCTGGCAACAATATCGTAATTAGGTGCAAAGTAATCAACTATTTTTCCTTTTCCTTCGTCGCCCCATTGCAGGCCGAGAATAACATCTACCATTATTTGTTTAAATTGATTAAAAAGCAAATGTAAGTCTGATATTTTAAAATCAGCATTTAATTTTTCAGCTTTTTTTGCGACACCCCCTGCTGATCATAACTTTCAGCCCGCGCCTTGAGAAGCTGCAAAATCAACCACTGTCAACTGCAGGGTCCTGCTGTTATTCCAGTGATTTTCATCTATTTTAAACACCAGATCGATCTGGGGGCTACGCTGTAAAATATCAAATTTATCTGCCAGTCCAAACCCGATTCCGGTAAAATGGTGGCGTCCCTGACGTACGACAAAACGGATATGTTTCTCCTTGACGATCTTGGAAAGACCTGTATTTTCTACGTTTCTTGCGACAAAAACAGGTGTCCGGTTTTCGGGGCCAAAGGGCCGCATCTGCTGAATAATATTGTAAAAACTGAATTTTATATCTGAAAAATTAATTTCCGCATCGATAGACACTTCGGGAACAAGGTGTTCGTCCGTTAGGTTATCAGCTACAACTTGTTCAAATGCTTCGCTAAATCCAGCAACATGTTCAGGAAGCATGGTTAGTCCGGCAGCGGCGAAGTGGCCGCCATACCCTAAAAGATAATCCCTGCAGCCGTGGATAGCCTCATAAAGATTAAAACCTGGAACGCTGCGGGCACTTCCGCAGACAACCCCCTCGGAGAGCGTCAAGACGATCGTAGGCCGAAAATAGGTTTCTATCAGTCGGGACGCAACGATACCCAACACGCCTTTATGCCAGTGCTCCTGATATAAAACTGTCGTTTTACGCAATACGGCTTTAGCATCGGCAGAAAGCATTTCAAGTGCCTGTTGTGTAATCTGACTGTCGGCCTCCTTTCGATCTGAATTATCTGCGTGCAATTGACGTGCGATCGCTGCTGCTTTCTCCGGGTCCTTTTGGGTAAACAGTTCCACCGCCTTTCGGGCATCGTCCATCCTGCCGGCCGCATTGATACGCGGCGCAACCATAAAAATCAGGTTCTGCATATTGATCTCTTCGACCTTTTTATCAGAGAGATCAAGGAGTGCCTTAATGCCAACAGAGGGTTGTTCATTCACTCTTTTTAGTCCATAGAAGGCCAGTATTCTGTTTTCACCCGTAACCGGTACGATATCCGCAGCGATAGCCGTTACCACCAGATCTAAATACCGCTCGTAACTTTCCGCAGGCAGCCCTCTGGCAGCGGCTAATGCCTGCATCAGTTTATATCCAACACCGCAGCCGCAAAGCTCTTTATAGGGATAAAGGCAATCAGGCTGTTTAGGATTGAGGATGGCTACCGCCGGAGGCAATACCGCATCAGGCAAGTGGTGATCACAAACAATAAAGTCGATACCAAGGCTGGCTGCATAACCGATCAGCTCTGCCGCTTTAATGCCACAGTCCAGCGATATAATCAGTCGTACGTCTTCACCTGCAGCATAGTCAATACCAGTTTTGGATACGCCATACCCCTCTTTGTACCTATGAGGAATATAAAACATTACCTCGGAGTGGATTTCGGATAAAAAATTGAACATGCTGGCAACTGACGTCGTTCCATCTACGTCATAATCTCCATAGACAAGTATTTTTTCACCATTTTCCAGTGCCTGTAAGATCCGCTGGACCGCCTTATCCATATCCTTCATGCGCATCGGGTCGTGCAGATCCGACAGCACCGGCCTAAAAAAGGCTTTCGCTTTTTCAAAGGTAGGATATCCCCTTTGCACCAACAGCCTGCAAAGTACCGGATTGATCTTCAGTACTGCATGCAGCGCGCGTTCATGCATCAGGTCTGTGGGTAATATTTTCCAGCGTTTTTCCATAAAAATAAGGCAAGTAAGATACGTAGATTTTAATTAAAACGCCAAGCAGATACAGGATTAATCTATATTCAGGCGCATATTAAGCCTGCAGCCAATACGTCATCCGATACAGTAAACACGGAAAGGTTACTGGCATTAATACTGACAAAATCTATTACCAATCGGAGCTTAAGCAGCCTGTTCCTGCAGTCATATCAATGATAGTTTCTTTTACCGAAAACGGCGGATCCGACGCGTACCATGGTAGATCCTTCCTGAATGGCCCAGTTCAGATCGCCGCTCATGCCCATCGAGAGTTCCAGCGGGCCTCCGGGTAACAACCCTTGCTCAAGTCCTTTATCCCTGAACGTTCTGAGCAGCGCATAGCTCTTTCTGACCAACACTTCATTATCGCTAAATAGTCCAATGGTCATGAGTCCTTTCACCTTTAATCGGGGCAGCGCAGTAAGGTGCTCCATCAACCGCAGCGCCTCTTCAGGTGCCGCACCTGATTTGCTCTGCTCACCCGAAGTGTTGATCTGTATATAGATGTCCAGTTCCCGGTCCAGGTTCTCTAATTGTGACTGTAGCTTTTCTGCCAGCGTAATCCTGTCAACGGATTGAATACAAGTGACGTACTTCAATATATCCTTGACTTTATTGGTTTGCAGATGGCCGATAAAATGCCTTTCACAGTTTAGGTCTGCTAGGGCGTCCGCCTTTTGCTGGTATTCCTGTACTTTATTTTCTCCGATCAACGTTTCTCCGGCCGCAATAGCCATTCGGATCCTTTCCGGCTCAACGGTTTTAGTAGCCAGTAGTAAACGGACGCTGTCTTCAGGCCGGCCGGCCAGCAGGCAGGCGGACCTGATTTCCGTATGTACAAATGCCAGATTGTCTTGTATTTGTGTACTTTCTTCCATGGATAAAGCTAGGTTTTCAGGATTCAAAACACCAAAGGTAAAAATTAAAATTTGCGTAAAAAACCGGTCTTAAGTCTTACTTATTACCACCATAACGCTTATATTTGGGCGTTCACACCCAAATTATCACTATGAAGCATTTAATCCTATCTGTCGCCAGCCTGTTTATGCTGGGACATGGAATGTCTCAAGACATCCACATTATTCCGGAGCCGGAATCCGTAACGCCTAACAATCAAAATTTTGTATTGTCAGCCAGTACCAAGATTCAAGGCTCCATGCCTGCGAAGGCCGCCAACTCAATTGATTTCTTTAATCATTACCTGTCTTCGTACTATCAGTTCCAGCCGGCGCAGGCGGATTCTGCGACTGGTAAAAAAGGAAATGTGATCTACTTTCAGATGGAAGCGCCGGCCGCCGGTGATACCATTGGAGCCTATAATCTGCATGTCAGTAAGGATTCCGTTATCATAACCGCCTCCAACGAAGAAGGGTTCTTTTATGGAATGCAGACATTGATTCAACTGCTGCCAACCACACCCGCTACCACGCTGTTAATTCCGGGCGTAGATGTTCAGGATGCTCCGCAATTAGGTTACAGAGGCATGATGCTTGACTGTGGTCGTCATTTTATGCCGGTCGCTTTTGTCAAAAAATTCATTGATTATCTGGCCTTGCACAAATTGAATAGATTTCACTGGCATCTCACAGAAGACCAGGGCTGGCGTATTGAAATCAAAAAATACCCTAAACTGACACAGGTCGGCGCATGGCGTAACGGGACCATTATCGGACACCACCCGGGCACCGGCAACACGGACGAGAAAGCCGGAGGATTCTATACACAAGAACAGATCAAAGACATCGTAAAATACGCCGCTGACCGTTATATAACCATCATTCCGGAGATTGAAATGCCCGGCCACGCTTCTGCAGCCATCGCGGCCTACCCTGAATTAAGCACCTTCCCGAATCAGCCAACAGAGATCGCCGCTAATACACCATGGTCCGGTCCCCGAACCGGTAAGCAGGTGCAGCAAACATGGGGCGTCTTCCCGGATGTATTTGTCCCTTCCAATAATACCTTCAAATTTCTGGAAAACGTGCTGGATGAGGTGATGGCCCTGTTCCCTTCTAAATATATCCATATCGGCGGTGATGAGTGCCCTAAGGATTACTGGAAAAAATCCGCTTACTGCCAGCAGCTAATGAAAAATGCAGGTCTCAAAAATGAAGAAGAGCTGCAGAGTTACTTTATCAAAACCATTGAAAAGTATGTCGTCAGCAAAGGTCACCAGATCATTGGCTGGGATGAGATCCTGGAAGGCGGACTCGCTCCTCAGGCAACTGTGATGAGCTGGCGTGGCGAAAAAGGTGGTATTGAGGCTGCTAAACAAGATCATCACGTGATCATGAGTCCGAACACCTACATGTATTTTGACTATGCGCAGAATAAACCTTCTGATTCACTGACCATCGGTGGATTTCTGCCCATCAGTAAAGTTTATAGCTTCCACCCCTATCCAAAGCAGTTACCTGCTGAGCAACATTCCTTTATCCTGGGCGTGCAGGCCAATCTCTGGACAGAGTACATCTCTTCACCGGCCAAGGCAGAATATATGATCTTCCCACGTATTAGTGCGTTAAGTGAAGTCGGTTGGTCTGATCCTGCCAAAAAAGACTATCAGGACTTTAAAAGCCGCTTACAGACTGAGTTACAGCGCTATCAGCTCTGGGGCGTCAATTATTGTAAAAACTGGGATATGTAAAGGGGGCTTCCCTTCACAATACATCCTTTTATGAATAGTGCCAATCGCCATAACCCGCTGGGCATAAGCGGTTGGCACTGCTTTTTGCCCGCTTACCAGAAAAAGTAGCAAAAAAGTTGCTGGATTCAGAAATACGTATATCTTTGTATAGTAATCGACAGTTATTTCAATCCTTTTAACGGACGTTTTTTTACGTAATTGTTTTTGGGCTTTGGTTACTGTTCAAACATTTTTAACTAGTTCAAAAAATTAAAATGAACATTTACGTAGGAAACTTAAGCTGGAACCTTACCAGCGATGATTTGCATGAATTATTCACTCCTTATGGTGAAGTGATCTCTGCAAAAGTTGTCACAGACAGATTTAACAACAACCGTTCTAAAGGTTTCGGTTTCGTTGAAATGGCAGACGATGAAGCTGCTAATGCTGCTATCTCCGGTTTACATGAAACCGAAGTTGACGGCCGTAAAATTGTTGTTAACCAGAAGCAGGAAAGTGCAGACGGTGGCTACAAGAAAAGAAGCTTCGGCGGCGGCGGCGGTGGTTACCGCGGCAACAACGGCGGTGGTGGTTACAGAAACAACTACTAATCCGGCGGGGAGGCTACTCCCGGTCTGAGACCATAAAAATGAACGCCTTTTATAGTGTTTACACTGTAGAAGGCGTTTTTTATTTGTATGCGTTTATGATGGGCACGGCTGAGCCTAGTCATACTTTACGCAGGGCGTTAGCTATAAAAGCAGCGCGATTTTCAACGGTGGCTGTTGGCACTGTTACAAGTATATATCCCAGTTTTTCATAAACAGATCGCATCATATCATAGGTCGCAACAGCCTGTTCGTAAGTCTGCTTCCGCTCCGTATCACATAAATAAATTTCTTTCCAGGGAGGGGTGATAAATACTTTTTTATGATACCTGCGACTCCTGGCAGCCTGCCATATCTCACTGGAAACAGGCAGTCGGCATAACATTAAGTAACCAATCACATCCGGAATTCCCCGGTCAAAAAAGGTGGTCCTGTCTGTATTTAATATCCAATCGTAGTCGCTGACCGCCTTTTGAAACATCTCCATAGCGTATCCCTGCTGATCAGCCCAAGGAAGCCGGTTCCCCTTGGTTTTAACCTGATGCTGAATGATTTGCCTGCCGGCTTCCGGCATAACATCATGCCCTAAACCGCTCAGATAATTGATAATCGTTGTTTTCCCCATTCCCGGGCCGCCTGTCAGCACGATGGCTTTACCATTCATAAAAAATAAATTCCCGTTTAGTCAAATATGATACTCATCTTTATATACCCTGTCTGCATTAAAAAAGCGGCTCTATGGTTAGATAGAACCGCTTTCATTATGTTTTAACCGGCTGCAATTTTAAGATGCCAGATCCATTCAATTGCCCCCAGTATGTGCCGTATTCAGATCCGCTTTCCAGTTATTGACCGGCTCCGGTAGAGTCAGCTGCATTCGGATTGGCATTCAGATCAATATTCAGCTTTTTGGCGACCGGCAGAAACAGATTGATCACAACTTTATCATCTAAATACATGACCGCGTCTGGATTAAGTACTAAAGTAATCTTCTGGGCTTTCACCTCATCCATATATACTTTGTTGACTTTATCATACAGGGGCTTAGCCAGTTCAGCAAATTTCTGACGTTCTGCATTCTGAACGATTTGCTGCCAGTTGATCAGCTGCCAGGCATACTGCTGACGCTGGTTGTTGATCATATCCAGAACCTGTTTAGACTTACCGGCAGCAGAATCTGCTTTATAACTGCTGTCTGCACGATTGTACTGATATTCGATCGCATCTCTTCTTGGCCCCAGTGAATCTTTATCAAAAGCCTCAATTTTCTTCTGAACATCCTTATATTCAGGTAATCTGGCGACAATTACATCTGGGTTAAATACACCGACTTTTAAAGCAGGAGTGGTCTGGGCCTGCGTGTTGTTGGTAACAAAGCCGAGTGCTATTACCGTCAATAAGGAGAAAATAACCTTTTTCATTCTTTCTTTTAGTTTTTGTTTTTATTTGTTCAGGACATACCGTGCCCGAAAATTATAATTGTAAATATAGTAACTTAAATTATTTTGCCAACTTTATTTTGCCTTAATACCCATCGTCTCCAAAATCATATCGCTTTTATTGAGTTTGGGATCTGAAAAGATGAGGGACGTCCCGGCGCTTTTGTCTAAAACAAAATCCCAGCCATACTTGACAGAAAGCTGTTGAATGACGCTATATATCTTATTTTGAATAGGTTGTACAAGTTGTGCTCTTCTCTTAAAAAGCTCACCCTGATAGCCAAAGTAGCTTGTTCGCAAATTGCGTACCTCAGTTTCAGCGTTCTGGATTTGCAACATTCTTTTAGCTTTTAACTCATCTGCCAGCATGTATTGTTCCGCGTTATAATCTTTTCTGAGTGAATCTGCATAATGGCTGACGCTGTCTATCTCTTGTTGCCATTTAACTGTCATCAGTTCCAGCGTAGTATCTACCCTGGCATATTCCGGCATTTTACCAAGTATATAGTCCATATCCACGACCGCATAGCGCTGGGCACGGACAACGGCAATACTCCCTACACTTAATATTATGAACAGTATGGATATAAAGCGCCATTTTCCCATAGTTACACCATTGGTGATTCAGCTGAAGATAAAATTATATAAACCCTAAACGTTATGCACTTGCTGAATATTGCCACTGCTCTAGTCTGGTTCGTAGCCTAACATAAAGGTAAACCTGCCGGCTTTACCCAGGCCCTGTCCGGATCTAAGCCGGTCAATACCGATGCCATAGTCAAAACCAAGCAAGCCAAACATAGGAAGATAAAAACGGGCACCGACCCCTACATCACGGCGCAATTGGAAAGGATTATAGTCTTTGAAAGAATACCATCCATTGGCTGCCTCTGCGAATACCAACCCGAAAATAGTGCTGGCCTGGCTGAGTGACAGCGGGTAGCGTAATTCAAGGGAGTATTTATTAAATATGGTAAAATACTGCGTTGCACCAGACTGGTCCGGATTATATCTTGGATTTGAGGTCTCATATACCGGATAGCCCCTCTGAGAGATGATATCATAACCTAATAAGGCGTAATTGTTACTCATACCCGCATCTCCCAATTGAAAACGCTCAAACGGAGAAATCGGCATATTAGAGTTATACTTACCTAAGTAGCCCATTTTAACGGATGCCTTCAATACAAATTGCTTATGGTCTTCTCCATGCTGTCTGCCCAGAGGTACATACCAGTCACCTGTAAACCGGTACTTCTGGTATTCCACAAATTTATATTTTTTGGCCGGGTCAGTCGCCGTCTCAATGGATTCGTCAAAGAAGGAGTAGGGCGGCGTCAACTGTGCATAGGCCATGATATTAGACCCACCGGTCGGATATTGCGCACTGTTCACAGAGTTTCTGGATAGTGTCAGGCGCAGATTGATATTATTCGATGTCCCGTTACGATAATTGGGCAGGTTATACTGGTCGATATAGTAGTTGTGTAACTGATACCTCGTATAGTTCAGCTGAGCGCCGATCTGAAAATAAGGATCAGGCCAGTTCAGACGTTTGCTCAGCCCGAGGCTGATACTGGAAGTACGGAAGGAAGTCGTATCTCCCTGATCATCCCATTCACCTGTCAGGTAGTTATATCCGTTTCTAAACTTACTGTCCGAGAAACTTACGCTCAGGGCGTTTTGATGTTTACCCCCCAACCAAGGTTCAACGAACTGCACACTGTAAGAACGATAAGCCTTACCGTTACTCTGGAAATTCAGGGACAGCATTTGCCCATCACCTGTCGGCAACGGATCCCATCCTTTTTTATTGAAGATATTACGGATAGAGAAGTTGTTAAAAGTAACACCAAGTGTACCGGTCAGACCGATTCCGCCACCAAAGCCCGCACTCAATTGCAACTGGTCAGCAGATTTTTCAACCAGGTTATACGTCAGTTCTACGGTACCATCTGCCTGATTAGGTACCGGTTCCGGCACCATTTTCTGTTCATCAAAGAATTTAAGCACACTCAATTCACGTAGCGACATCATGATATCACTCTTACTGAATTTATCACCCGGCAAGGTTCTGAGTGCACGACGGATAACGTGCTCGTTTGTTTTATCATTCCCCACAATATTGACACGTGTAAGCGTCGCTTCCGGCCCTTCCCGCATATTCATGATAAAATCAATTGTATCGTTATACACGGTGGATTCAATGGGCTCCACCTGGAAGAATAAATAACCGTTATCTAAGTAAAGATTGGAAATACTCAGAGCGTCCTGACCACCGCCGATACCCAGCTTTTCGTTCAGCAGCTCTTTATTGTAAACATCTCCTTTACGGATATCCAGTAAAGCATTCAGCAGCGAATCCGGATACATGGTATTACCTACCCATTTAATATTCCCGAAATAATACTTCGCCCCTTCACTGACTTTAATATCGACATTCACATTCCCCTTCTCGGTATAATAGACGGAATCTTTTACGATTTTAGCGTCTCTGTATCCTTTGGAATTATAATAATCAATCAGCTTCTGTTTGTCTTCCTGGTACTTTTTCTCATTAAATTTAGCGGATACCAATGGATTGATATGCACATAGGGGCTGATCAGGTTACGGGTCTTGGTATAAGTAAGGTATCCATGCTCAGCCATATAATCACTCCAGCCATAATGATACGGGGTCCCCCAGCCAGTCGTGTCAAAGGCTTCTGTGCTCGGAAATAAAGTCAGACGGGACATTTCTTTGGTGCCCTTCATCTGTTTTTTCAGCTTGATACCATCAACGGCAGTATTGCCAAAAAAGTCGATCTGATTGACTTTTACTTTGGATCCCTTGTTAATATTAAAATAGAGCAATACGGAATTGTCAAAGGTCGTGTCTTTGCGCTCAATGATATCAATGGCGACCCTGCGAAAACCTTTCTCTGCATAATAGCTACGAATGGCATCGACAGCCGTCATCTTCATATTCTCAGTCAGGGCATGACCGGGCGTGATGCCGCTTTTTGTTTTCAGCTCGTCTGCCTGGGTCTTACTGATCCCTTTAAAATAGAATTTCGTAACACGGGGCCGTTCCGTTACATGAAGTTCCAGAGAGATCTCATTTCCCTGGATCTTAGTGACATAATAGGTAATATCACTGAAAAAGCCCTGGCTCCATAGCCGATGGATACTTCTGGCAATCTCGTCACCGCCGGGTATGGTAATAAAGCTGCCTACGGTGATGCCTGAAGTAGCTTTCAATAAATTCGTATCAAAGCTGGAGTTTCCTGTAACAGCAAGTTGGGCTACTTTGTATCTGACCGGTGTGCCTTGATCAAGCATGGATTTCAGATCCGGATTGGTAGAATAGAGAACCTTCTTGGTGGAATCGCTATTGTCTGTATTAATTTGCGCCTGTATCTGCCCGCTTAATAGGAATAATACCAGCACCCATATCAATTGACTCGATTTTCGCATTAAATTTTAAATTGCTGTTTTAAAGTTTCCTTTGCTTTAATATCTTTTCAAAAAGGGATATGAAACAGCAATCTGCCGCTGTCCATGACCCAACATATTATTTTCCAGAGATTCAAATGCTTCCGATCCCCGATTAAATTTGTCAGAACAATTCGCTCCGAAGTGGTGTTCTGACGACTCCCTCTTCTGTTTCAAATAAATCCTGCCTAAAAGTAACTTTCAGCCAGTAAATTATATATATAAGCGTGGCAAATTAGCGGTAATAATTAAAAGTCTTTGTTAAAAAGCCTCTTATTTTTCCCGACAATGCTTTCCACGTATTATCGTGTTGTTTTTCACGTCCTAAAAACCGGTATCCTTCAACGCTTCAACCTATTTCTCCTGATAGCTTTTTTTTCTGCCCGACCTTTGTGGAGCGTACGTTTCAGCCATTTTTAACCTGTTCCCCGGTCTTCCCAAACCGCCGTTCCCTGCCCTGATAGGCGCTTATAGCCTCTAAAAAAGCGACTTTGTTAAAATCCGGCCATTTTATGTCTGTAAAATATAATTCCGCGTAAGCCAACTGGTAAAGCAAAAAATTACTGATCCTGTTTTCTCCGCCTGTCCGGATCATCAGCTCCGGATCAGGATAATCAGCGGTCGTCAGATAACGGGCAAGGGTGTCCTTGCCGATCGCCGAAGGTGCCAGTTTACCCTCCGCTACTGCTTCGGCTATCAGTTTTGCAGCACGGGTCAGCTCCCAGCGGCTGCTATAGCTGAGCGCCAGTATAAGATGGAGCCCAGTATTACCTGCAGTTTCCCCCAGGGCTTCTTGCATCTCCAGGCGCGCATCCTCCGGCAACATTTCCAGATCACCAATCACATGAAGCCGTACGTTGTTCTTACAAAGATCCGGCACTTCTTTTCTGACCGTTTGTATCAGTAACTGCATCAGGCCTGTCACTTCTGCTGACGGCCTGTCCCAGTTCTCTGTGCTAAATGCATATAAGGTCAGATACTCAATGCCCAGTTCTGTCGCAGCCTCGGTTACCGTGCGTACACTCTGTACGCCATGATAGTGCCCAAATAAACGGTCTTCTCCTTTTTCCTGGGCCCACCGGCCGTTACCATCCATAATAATGGCGACATGCCTGGGGAGCCTGGCGGGATCTATCTGATATTGCTGAGACTTATCCATTGATTTATTAAAAAATAAGGGAGCAAAAGTACAAAAATATTCCGAGCATTGTTCAGCTTGCTTTCAGGCCTTTTTAACAGGCTTTAATAGACCATCGGGCAATTACAGGAGCCAAAATTAAATGAAAGACCTATTTGCAGGGTCAGGTAACGGTCGCTGGCCAGGCTATTGCCCCGCTGCCATCCCCGCTTTCTGGCGACACCGTCCAGATTTCGGTCCTGTAATGCCAGCGCGCTTGCCGCCTCGGCTGCATTCCCTTTGTAATTACCGGGAGCAAAAGCCTCAGGACCGGCATAGGTAGAGCTGACATCATCCAGATAATCTGTCCGGGTAAACCGGTAAGTTGCTTCGGCAAAAAGATTGAGTTTAGTACTAAGTGCCTGCCGCACGCCGACAGAAAGGGGAAAAATTATGGCAAATGACCCATATTTTCTGCCATCATGCGGCGTACTGCTATATTGCCCTTCCGTTCCCAGCTTTCTCAGGGATACCTTTTCTCCCTGACCGGTCTCCGTATAAGGGTCCGTGTAAATGCCCCCGATCCCCAGACCAACATACGGCGTAAAGCTATGCCCTCTGGTGCCTGGTGCGTAGCGGAAAAAGTTGAAACTTCCGGTGAGTGTCAATTCCAGAACGTTATTGGTAAAATCCAGGCCCCGGTTATGATAAGCGGGGGCCTTATTATCCGCATCACTGGCCGCCAGATGAATATAATTAGCACTTAGGCGAGCTCCGATATAATTCCCCAGATAGCGCTGATAAAAAAGCCCGGCGCTATAATTCATGGGATTCAGGCTGCCCTCAGGGTTCAGATCGCCAAAGTAGTGTGATGTTCCTAAACCGAAGCCCACTTCAGCCTGCGGTTGGTAATTAGCATATTGTGCCCTGCTTCTGGTCAGACACAGAATGCTGCTCAATAACAAGACCAATACTATTTCTTTATATTTATAACGAATACGGGAGATCGGGTGTTGGCTCATGTTAGTTTCTTTTATCAAATCCCCAGGAAAGTTTACTGCGTAAAGTAGATAGAAAACTGTTTTCCTTGAAACGAATTAATTTAATCGTAAAGTTCTCCTTGCGGATGGCCAGCTGTACGCTGTTATTGACCACCTCCCTTCTTGCATCCAATGTGCATAGATAATCCTCCGCCCGGCTCTCTACCTCAAAGGAAATGACATTATTATCGGGCACGATAATAGGGCGCGTGTTCAGGTGGTGCGGAGCGATAGGCGTTATGACCAGGCTGGAAGAATCAGGGAACACAATTGGCCCGTTACAGCTCATTGAATAACCGGTAGACCCCGTAGCGGTTGCGACGATCAGCCCATCGGCATAGTAAGAATTGATGAATTCTCCGTTCAGAAAGGTTCTCACAACGATCATTGGAGCCGCATCTCTCTTGGTAATGGTAAAATCATTAAGCGCAAAGGGCGTGTCGCCAAAAAGCGGTATTGCCGCGTCCAGGTGAATAAGTGTTCTCGAATCGATGATATAGTTCTGATTGATCAGTTCTCCCAGTACAGTAGAAAATTCTTCTCTGCTGGCACCGGTCAGAAAGCCCAGCCGGCCAAAATTGACACCCAGGATAGGAATATTCTTATCCCCTACCAGCGTTACCGTATCCAGGATGGTGCCGTCGCCGCCCAGACTGATCAGACAATCTATTTCTCCACGCAGACTGCGGCCATCCTCAAAAACACCTATACCGGTAAAGCGTTGCCTTACATCTTCGAACTGATCCAGCAAACCCTTATACATAATAACACCAATTCCCTTGAGGGTTAGTTCCTCAAGCAATGAATGGATATCATGGTTGTATTCAGCAGGTAAAATTCTTGCGTATATAGCGACTTGCATGGACGAATAAATTGGTCTTTCTGCAAATATACAATACTCACTTGACTACCCAGGGTTTAGTATAAAACGAGAAGTTTTGACGTTTCTAAATTCCTCAAAAGGCCGGCTTTTTAATGCAATAAAATATAGCTATATATAAAAATAATACCAAATTTTTTGGCTAGACTATAAATTTTATTCCTCGTTGCTTTACAGATCAAAGACAAAAAGAAGCGGAGGCGTCATCATTAGAGAAGTCTGTGAAACTTTTAAGAACTGAACGGAAGTAAAAGTCGATCAATTGTTTATTCGATGAGCTACCAAAAGGTTTCATACAATAAGCGCTACATGCGTGCATATCCCGTTTTAAAAGGCATGGAAAAACCTACCCCAATCATGCTTTTCAACTGCAGACCCGGGCTGTCACCACCCGGCCCAAACAAACGGACATCGTCGTCATAAATCAGGTCAAGACTGTAGGAAGCGGAAAGAAACTTATTGATTTTAAAACTTAAGTTGTTACTCATGTCCAGATCAACATTCTGCGGTTTATCAGAATAATCCGAGAAAAGGTTCAGGTTCGCCCGGAAATTAACGTTCTTCATGATATCCTTCTGGTAATTGACCGTCGCAAAGGCGCCGGGCGCGAAATGATACCGGTGTCCTTTTTCCAGGCCATACAGACCCAGGGCGGCCAGTTTCTTATTCAGGATCACGGTCAGCCTGGTTGTGAGTGGTGAGGCAAATATGGATAGTTCTTTTTCCGGTTTATAATCCAAACCCAGAGAGATGACAGCATAGGCTGGAGACATAAACGAGGAGACAAGCTGAGAACTGTCCTTGGTAAAATACTGGCGACCGTCAAAAAGCTGAGACCGCCCATTCAACAAAAATGAAGCATTTATCTTTCCGGCACTGTCCAGTCGGATACCATACTTGGATGTACCCGCTATCCTGTCATCATTTTTACGTCCTCCTGTAGAGGTGGTCTGCACATAGCCGAAATTAAAATCCACGTTGGTATCCCAGGAGTGTTTGCCTTTGCGGTGATATAAAAAGGCATTGACGTAAGTCGTCAGTGCCATGGAGAAATCTTCACCACCGGCAGCCCAGTTTTTAAGGGAGCTCTGCGATAAATGTAAATTGCCGTTGCCACCATACTTCCATTTCCACGGGATAGTGTCCGCATTGCCTTTTTTAACGGTAACAAATATTTCTGAAGGCAATGACCGTACCGGAATATCATTTTGCGCATGCAATATGGATGCGATGCAGGTCGTTACCATTAATATATAGATATGCTTCTTTATGCTCGTTCTCAATTAAATATAGAATTTTAGGGTAGCTGAAACGGGCTTTCAGCCACAAACCGGCTCTTAAATGTCTATTAACTCAAATATACTCAATACCCATGATAAAGAGGGCATTGCTGACCACTCTGCGTGTTTACCAGATCCTTTGACCTTAATTCCTCACTTTCGATACGCTCAGTGCCCGATAGTTTAACAAGCCCCACGCAATGACCAAATTATATTTTCTCACAATCCCTTTCTTTGACCGACATTTTTCGACTGCCCCACAGGACATCAACCGTTAATAGGCTCAAAAATAAAAGACTCTCTTAATTTTCAGGGTTTACAAAAGCCAAAATTTTACAAAATATCTGCCATTATGACATTTGCTGAAATTTTAATTACTTTTGCAGGATAAATAATGGTGAATGGAGACTTTGAAACTGCAAAATAAAGAAATAAATGAACTTCGGCAAGGTGAGGCATATACACCTTTGACCGGAGAAGACCAATATAATAAAAAATTCTATATTGAAAGCTATGGCTGTCAAATGAATTTTAGTGACAGCGAAATTGTGGCTTCTATTTTGAATAAAGAGGGCTTTGGTGCTACCCGTAATGCGGAGGAAGCTGACCTGATTTTTGTCAACACCTGTTCTATCCGGGAAAAAGCCGAACAAACCGTTCGCAAGCGACTCACTGAGTTTAGAAAATACAAGGAGAATCGTCCCGGCGCGCTGGTAGGTGTTCTGGGTTGTATGGCAGAAAGATTAAAATCTAAATTCCTGGATGAAGAAAAGCTGGTGGACCTGGTCGTCGGGCCGGATGCCTACCGGAGCCTGCCTGGCCTGGTGGAAGAAGCACAGACTGGCCAAAAAGCCATCAATGTTTTGTTGAGCCGCGATGAGACATATGCTGATATCTCTCCTGTCCGCTTAAATAGCAATGGCGTTACGGCATTTGTCTCTATCATGCGAGGCTGCAACAACATGTGTACTTTCTGTGTGGTACCCTTTACCCGGGGACGCGAAAGGAGCAGAGATCCATTATCCATTGTCGCCGAAGCAGCAGACCTTTTTAGCCGGGGCTTTAAAGAAGTCACCTTGCTGGGCCAGAATGTGGACAGCTATAACTTTATACAGGAAGGAGAAGACAGGGCCATTACTTTTGCCAGGCTCCTGGAGATGGTCGCCCAGGTCAGTCCTGAGCTTCGAGTACGTTTTAGCACTTCCCATCCTAAAGATATCACAGAGGATGTGCTGCTGACCATGGCCAGGTACGAAAATATCTGCAATTATATACACCTGCCGGTTCAAAGCGGCAGCTCCAGAGTTCTTCAACTCATGAACCGTACCTATACCAGGGAATGGTATATGGCTAAAGTAGATCAGATTAACCGCATCCTGCCGGACTGCGGCATCAGTAGTGATATGATTGCCGGATTCTGTACAGAGACCGAAGAGGACCATCAGGAGACCCTGGCTATCATGCGGTACAGTAAGTATGATTATGCCTATATGTTCTATTACAGTGAGCGTCCCGGAACCCTGGCTGCACGCCGTTACGCAGATGATGTGCCGTTGGAAACCAAGAAACGCCGGCTCCAGGAAATTGTCGACCTGCAATATGAACTTTCATTTGAAAGCAATAAAAAAGATGTGGGTAAAACTTTTAAAGTCCTGATCGAAGGTGAAAGTAAAAAAAGTGATGCCGCCTGGATGGGAAGAAACTCTCAAAATAAAGTCATCGTCTTTCCAAAGGATGAACACGGATTACAAAAAGGTGATTACGCATGGGTCAAGGTAAGTGAATGTAATAAAGCAACACTAAAAGGTCAGGTAGTTGATCAGCCGGTCTGATGCCATGCCGGCTATAGTCGCCGACTACTCATGTCAGAATTTTATACGCATAATCGGAAGCAATCTAATTACAACACCGGAAACATCGAACGCATGGATTTACAAACTGTCAAAAACAGATTTAATATAATCGGTAATTCT
Source organism: Arachidicoccus terrestris (assembly GCF_020042345.1). Classification (NCBI taxonomy): domain Bacteria; kingdom Pseudomonadati; phylum Bacteroidota; class Chitinophagia; order Chitinophagales; family Chitinophagaceae; genus Arachidicoccus; species Arachidicoccus terrestris. The sequence goes on along the minus strand of NZ_CP083387.1, from coordinate 2,927,716 downwards.
GCGGGGCTGAACTATGCCCTGAATGTCGCCGTTCAGGTAGCTGCCACAGACCTGAGTGTACTGATCGTGGGAGAGAGCGGTGTAGGAAAGGAAGTATTTTCCCAGATCATTCACTCGCTGTCTTCCAGAAAACATAATAAGTTTATTGCTGTGAACTGTGGTGCCATCCCGGAAGGCACCATTGACAGTGAACTGTTCGGTCATGAAAAAGGTTCCTTTACCGGTGCAGTTGATAGTAGAAAGGGCTATTTTGAGACTGTCAACGGAGGGACGATCTTTCTGGACGAGATCGGTGAGATGCCCATTGGTACGCAAGCCAGGCTACTCAGGGTCTTGGAAACGGGAGAATATATCAGAGTCGGGTCTTCTAAAGTACAGAAAACCGATGTACGGGTAATCGCCGCCACTAATCGTGATCTTTATGAGTCAACACAGAACGGAAAGTTCAGGGAAGATCTGTATTACCGTTTAAGCACGGTTCCGATCCGTGTACCCGCTCTTAAAGACAGAAAGGACGATATCAGCCTGCTATTCAGGAAATTTGTCGTGGACTTCGCCGAGAAGTACCGTAAACCTCCTTTACAGCTCGAACCTCAGGCGATGCAATTGCTGGCCAACTATCCATGGCCAGGCAATGTCAGGGAATTGAAAAATATCGCCGAGCAAATTTCAGTCCTGAGCAAGTCCAATTTGATCAATGCTGAAGAAATGCAGCAGTTCTTACCGGAATATCATAATAACCGGCTACCGGTATTAGCCCCACAAAACAACCAAGGTGCTTCAGGTGAATTTATGAACGAACGGGAGATCCTTTATAAACTGTTCTTTGATATGAAAAAAGATGTGGGTGAACTCAAAAAAATGTTTGGAGAGATCCTGCAAAATCCAGCGATCGCTAATTCGCTAAATGACTATACCAAAGAAAAACTCTATCAATCTATTAATGAACATGAGGCGTCCGCGCAAGGATTAAAACCCTATTATGGGAATGCTGCCTTGCCACAGAGTTTCCACGAAGAGCAGCCGCAGAGCCACCAGACTCCTCAGAACACATCTGCCCATCAAAATCAGCCAGTGATTCTCTCTTCCGGCAGGGATGGCGAGGATATCCATAGTCATGAAGAAGTGGAAGAAACCCTCAATATTATGGATAAGGAAAAAGAGCTGATTACCAAAGCACTAAAAAAACACAGAGGTAAAAGAAAGGATGCCGCCTATGATCTGGGTATCAGTGAGAGAACGCTATACAGAAAATTAAAAGAATATCATATCGACGGATAGAACCCTGCCAATGCAGGGTTTTCTTTTTTAGATGGGTCATCAACATCTCTGAAACTGTTTATCTAACGGATCTTCACAATAATGCTTTTCCAAGTCCTCTCATGCTCCATCCTTTATAAAAAAGTCTTCTGTCAAAAATAAGCCGGCTTATACAGCTCCCACGCAGTCAATAGCCCCCTAAGTAACAGGTGCTGGTAGATGCTATTGAAAGGCATATCAAAAAAAACAGGAAGCCGGGCTTTTACACATCCACTTCCTGTTTTTTGTATTCAGCGTATCCGGTTATATAGTATACCTATATAGCCTGGACAAATACTTTATAAACCTGGTAAACGCAGGTTATCTATTTTAAAACCTCAGCCAGTTTTTCTTCCAGCTTATCTCCTCTCAGGTTATGACCAATGATCTTGCCATCCTGATCAATCAGAAAATTGGCAGGAATAGCTCTGACACCGTATTTAGCAGCAGGCTCTGCTTTCCAGCCTTTGAGATCAGATACCTGAGTCCAGGCCAGTTTATCATGTTCGATCGCCTCCTTCCATTTAGAAGCATCTTCATCCAGCGAGACACCCAGAATGGTGAAGTTTTTATCTTTGTATTTATTATATGCTTTAACTACATTCGGGTTCTCGGCACGGCAAGGTCCGCACCAGCTGGCCCAGAAATCAACCAGCACATATTTCCCTTTGAAAGAAGACAGACTAACAGGGTTGCCGTTAACATCGTTTGCGGTAAAGTCAATAGCCGGCTGACCGATCGCTGTTGCCTTCATCTTATCCAGTTGCTCAGCGATCTTAACCCCTGAAGCAGAATGCTGCAAAGAAGTATCCAGTCCTGTATACAACTTATTCAGATCAGCATATTCGGTTGAGTATACCAGGCTTCTTAGTAAATTAAGGCTCACAAAACTCTTGGGATTCTGCTCGACAAATTTTTTGGAGGCAGCCTCTTTCTGATCATTCAAATCACTGGCTTTCTTTTCAATAGCCGCAACTGCTGCGGTATCCTGCTTCATGCGGGCTGTCTGATATTGCTGAAACAAGGTATCTTCCTGATCATTGATGGGCTTAAGTTCAGCCTGGAATTTATCCCACTCTTCCTGGGTAGGAGCACCGGTGATTTTTACACCACCCAATGAATCCACATTTCCTTTAATATTAATAGCCGCATTCTCCAGGTAAAAATTAAAACCGCCTCTTCTATCCTGTAAAAAGATAGACGCCATTTTGGGTTCTTCAGCTTTTCCTTTGAACGTAAATTTACCATCTGTTACTTTGGCAGAATCCAATACCAGTGAGTCTCCTACATTGGTTCTAAAATAGATCAGAGAATCTTTCAGACCTGCGATTTCACCATTGATGGTATAGCTGTCTTTCGGCGCTTGGTTGGTACAGGCAAAAAAGCCCAAAGTCATGGTGGCCAGAGCACCTGCAATAACACGTTTGTTCATGCGATTTTTTTAGTTATTAATTGATTAATTTCTGAACTACCCAATGATGATGACCATTGGATTCCGGATTCTTAGACCCATCTGCCCCATGCAGTTTGATATGAATCTCTATCCGTGTTATTCGGAGCGTTCCACCCCGATTACTCATAATTCGTTGAGGCTAAAAGCAAATTCAGCCTGTTTTGAATCTAGCAATGAACTACAAACATAATTATTATACTTATTACTGCTAAATAAATTTTGTCAAATACTTGAACTTTATCATTATTTAACATTTTGTCTAAAATAGCCTCATGCCTGATGATATTTTAAGGCAATTCGTGGATCTGTTCACTATATTCGTTTTATATTCGTGACTTAAATCGTCAGTACATGAACGTTCCTGGTAGAGCTCTGTGGCTTTTTTTCATATGTTTTGTATTCAGTATCAGCTCTTGCGGCATATATACATTTAATGACGTGAGTATTCCGGATAACGTTAAAACAATCAGGATAGGCTTTATTGAGAATAAAGCCCGCTACATCAATCCGAGTCTGAGCGCTCAATTAACAGATGCATTTGTTAAAAAAGTGGCCAGTCAGACCAAACTCACGCGCATTGATGACCTGAACGCAGATTATGTAGTCAATGCTGTTATCAACCATTATGATGTCACCACATCGGGTGTGAGCAGCACCAGTCAGGCCAGCCTGAACCGACTCACCGTAGGTGTTCATCTAACGCTCATCGACAATACATTAAAAGATCAAAAGGAATACGACGTTAGCAGCACCTTCGACTTTAACGCAAATGTATCGCTGGCTCAGGCAGAATCAACACTTATGCCACAGATATTAAAGGACATTCCTGATGCCATGTTTAATAAAATATTCTCCAACTGGTAACCTTTGAATGACAAGCTATGCATTTGGAAAATCGAATTATAGAAACCTTTACCGGCAAAACAAGCCTGAGTGACACCTCCGACGCAACCTGGAGTGCACTCGTCAACCGATACCCGGCCTTTAACCTGGGCTATTATTTCCGGGCAAAAAAACAGGGGCAGCCTACAGATAATAAGGCACCCGAAATCCGATGGCAGGCGGCTTCCCACTTCAATGACCTCCGTTGGCTGGACTATTTGCTAAAACGGGAGACAGAAACGGGTGAGCAAGAAGAGCGCCTGGCAAATACCGAAAAGAGCACCGATTCAGCGCTACCACAAAAAGAGCCGGCCCCTGATGCAACCCTTTTGGGCGACACCGCCGAAATTGTAGAAGCAGACATCCGTCCCGCTGCCTCAGACCCGGCGGCCACTCTGATTGACAAGGCCGGTTCTGCAATACGGGAAAATGAAGAGATCACATTAGCCGCAGCAGAGGATCATAGTGCGAGCGCGCCTGCACTTGAGGAGGTAGCTGGACAGGAAGACAACACAAGGCTCAGCGCTGTACTTAGTGCCCAGCTTGCGGATTTCAAAAAACCTGTAGAGGAAGATGCCAGGCTCGAAGTGGACAGGGAGCCTTTATATAAAGTTGACTATTTTGCCTCTCAAGGCATCTCTGTGCTGAAAAACCAGGACGGCTTTGATAGAAAAGTACGCAGATTTACGGACTGGCTGAAAGAAATGAAGCAGCAGGGCACAGGTACGGCAGGCCCGCAACTCAATACGACGCCTCAGGAAGAGGCACAGGCCGCCGAAAAAGCAGAAAAATCCCTGAAAAATGAACCTGTCTGGACAGAATCCATGGCGGAAGTCCTGTTAAGCCAGGGAAAAGAGGCACAGGCCAGGGAAGTTTACCGAAAATTAAGTTTGTTATATCCCGAAAAATCAACTTATTTTGCATCCAAAATCGATCTATTACAATAATTAAATATAATTATGGCTTTACTTTTCTTCATATTGGTCATTATCGTCTCTATCGTGCTGGCCTTTTTCGTTTTGATTCAGAATCCTGAAGGTGGCGGCCTTTCCGGCTCTATCGGTGGTTTCAGTAACCAGATCATGGGCGTAAAGAAAACCAATAATGTACTGGAGAAAGGTACCTGGTTATTTGCATTGATCATTGGCATTATGTGTTTGTTCTCCGTCGTACTCTTTACCGGTTCCCACGGCGGTGGCGCACTGGATAATCTGAACACCAATGTACCCGTCCAGACAACAGCGCCTGCGACTGGCGCACCGGCACAAAATGCAGCACCTGCGGAGGCACCTGCCTCTCAGCCGGCTAACACACCTACCGAAACGCCTGCTAAATAAGCACTTAGCGTTCCAAGTAATATTCAGGTCCCCGTCTTTTAAAGGCGGGGATTTTTTCGTTAATTTGCAGATGGCACGGCCCTTGAAGGATAAGGGAAACACATAAAATTTTACCATGAGAACAATCGGGAAGCTTTTTACCTTTATTATCATTGTCGGGGCGATTGTTATTGCCTATCTCACCTTTGCCCGCAACACGACATTTAACGGGGCGAAAAAGTACCTATATGTAAGACCCGGGGGCGCTTCCGCTGAAGCCCAGATTACCCAACAGCTAAAAACCGGCAAGGTCATCGATAATGTCAAAATATTTCAGTTTCTGGCGCCAAAGATGAATGCTTTTAAAAACCTGACCGCCGGACGGCTGGCCGTTCCCAAAGGAACGAGTGTATATGGTCTGATTAAGATTCTGAAGGCAGATAAGCAGGATACCATCCATTTCACCATAAAAAGAGTTCGCACCAGGGAAGGACTGGCTGGTATGATGGGCAAAAACTTAATGACAGATTCAGCCGCCACTTTTATGTATCTGAGTAACAATGATTCACTTAGACAGTTTGGCGTTGACACCTTCACCCTTAATACCTTACTGATTCCCGGCACCTATAACCTCAAATGGCAATATACGACCGCCGAAGTACTGCGTATCTTTGCTGCGGCTAAAAAAGCTTTCTGGTCCAGAAACAATCGCATCGCGAGAGCTGCAGCCCTGGGCCTGACGCCGGCAGAAGCTTCGACGCTGGCCTCTATTGTTGAGGATGAGACGCTGAAAGACAGCGAAAAAGACACGATCGCCAGTGTTTATCTAAACAGGTTAAGAGCCGGCATGGCACTGGGAGCAGATCCTACCATCAAATATGCGTTAAAAGACTTTAATATGCAGCGCATTCTGAATCAGGATCTCAAAGTTCAGTCTCCGTATAATACATATATCAACAAAGGACTCCCTCCGGGGCCCATCTGTACGCCGGATAGCGTAACCATTGAAGCCGTTTTAAATGCTCCCAAAACCGATTATCTTTATTTTGTGGCCAAACCGGATTTCAGCGGCTACCATAATTTTAGCACGGATTACAGCCAGCATTTGAAACTTGCGCAGCAGTTTCATGACGCCCTGGATAAAAAGAACATTAAATAAGCGGTTCATTGAACGATAAGTAATCATCCATACGCATTGATTTTTGACACCATTAGAAACCAAAATATTGAACTCCCGACCCATGCGGTTCCTGAAAAAATGGCTGAAAGCCATTCGGGTTCCTGGGGCAGAGACTGTCAATTTCTATGAAGTCGTCAAGTTATTTGTGGACCAAGTCAACAAAGAAGGGCTTAACGTACGGGCAGGGGCTATTTCTTTTAATCTTTTGATCGCGATTCCAGCCTGCCTGTTATTTTTATGCACCCTGATCCCTTATCTGGCAAACTCTACGATGTTCTACAGGGAACTTCAGCAACTGGTGCTTAGCCTGACGCCTAACGTCGGGGCCAGGGCGCTCATGTTAAAGTTTCTGGAAGACATCTTCAGCAAAACGAAAAACGGGTTATTGTCCCTTGGATTTATCTTTGCTATTTTCTTCTCATCCAATGCCATGATGGGAATTATCCGGACTTTCGACCGTTCTTTAAAAGAAAGAGCGCAGACGAACTTCATTAAAAAAAGACTCAGGGCCATGCGCCTCACTATGATCCTGTTTTTGATGTTTTTAGGCACCATGATCATCTCCATGGGACAGGGCATGTTTTTTCACCGGATCATGTCGCTGTTGGACATCCATAATGAACAAGTACAAAGCCTTATCAGAAACCTGAGATGGATCGTTATTGCGGCACTTTTCTTTTTTAGTATATCGGTCATCTACAAATATGCCCCTACGCTGGAGAAGCATAAACGCAAAAAGTTACTGTCACTGGGTGCCGTTATCGCCACCGGCTTGTTGATCGCTTCCACTTCCTTGTTTTCTTTCTGGGCGCAGAATTTCTCCAATTACAGTAAATTCTATGGCACCATCGGCTCCGTCCTTGTCATCATGATGTTGATTTTTGTCAATTCTTTTGTACTGCTCATTGGTTATGAATTGGACCTGAGCATTGAAGCACTCAAGGAAAAACACCGTGAAGAAATACGGCAGGCACAGCTGTCGGCGCAGGAAAATGCGCACATCAATACAGCGCCTAACCAACGGCATGAAGAAGGTCACCTAAGTCCAGGCGCTTCTACCTGACAGAATAGTCCGGACTTAATTTTTAAAATGCTTCATTTGTTTTTCCCGCTTAAGATAATTGTCATACGGCTCCCTTTCATTCCAGCCAGGATCCTCTGTTTTGCCTTGCCCGGGCGAACGCATATCAAAAATCCGCTTGTTATGAAAAAAAGCGCACAATTCCATTGCATTTATCCATAGTGCCCGATGGGCATAAATACTATTGACTCAAGCGCATAGATCAGTACACCATTTTTTTCAACATAGGTCTCTGGATATAGATGAAGGCTGTTATAACTCCAGAACTCAATACAACGCAGGCTATTCTGCCTGTTGCGCTGAGGGTTGATTTTCCAAAACGCTGTCTTTTCCTCGGATCAGGTAACCTTATCTGGGGGAATGTCCACGGGCTTTTACCGCTGCTACCTGAGCGAGGATCACACTGGTCATCGAACCCTTCCAGGATTTTGTCTCGGCATATCTGTCATTCGGCCCGATAGAAAAGACCGTACTGCATAATATAATCGAAAAAACAGCCAGCAGTCTGAGCATCGCCTGTAGATGAATGTTAAGGAGTATCATGAATCCCCCGACAAGCTTTTGAATGGCGTTTCATAGTTAGTTGCACTGAAAGTGATCATGGAAGTATCACAGTGGCGTTCATCAGTCGCTTCACGCAGTGCATCAAGCATTTCCCGGTTGGCGGGATGCGGATTTTTCTTGCTTTTTGCCCTACCTTTAGGGCATGGATCCTAACAAAATTCTTGACCGTCAGAAGTCAACTGTTTCAAATTTGCTGAAAAAATACGACGGCAAAGAACCATTGCATCTTTACCTGAAAAAATATTTTGCAGAAAACAGGCAGCATGGCTCCAGGGACAGAAAGGCAATAACAGGACTTTGTTACAGTTACTTCCGTTTAGGCATAAATGTCACCCGGCTGCAGCAAAATAACCCTAACCTCTCTTTTTCAGAAATTCTGGGCATTACCGGATATATAGCCGGATTACTGCCATGGCCCCAGCATCTGGCGGGAAGCTCCGACCCGAAAGAAGCCGATTCACCGCTGGCGCGGTTCAACCAACTCCGACGACAATATAATGAGCTGGATCAAGACGGTCTATTTCCATTTACAACAACCACTTCTGAAGGATTGGATCTACAGAAGTTCAGGACATCCATGCTCGGGCAACCGAGTTTGTTTATCCGGATACGCCCCGCTGAGGGATTGCATACTCAAGTCATGCAAACCCTAAAAGATCATAACATATTCCCGTACGAAATCGATGACCGCACCCTGGCGCTGGCGCCCGGCACGCCGGTTGATAAACTCTTACAGGTAAACAAGGATATGGTGATTCAGGATATCAGTTCCCAGCGCATGGCAATGTTTCTGGATACGGTCCTGCAAGAGCGTAAAAAGAAGGCGCCGGGGCATGCAGGAAAAAAATTAAAGATCTGGGACTGTTGCGCTGCCAGTGGTGGTAAGTCTTTGCTCGCCTGGGATGTATTTAAGCCAAAGGCGCAGAAAATAGATCTTACCGTATCAGACATCAGAAGTTCAATCCTGAACAATCTGGATAAACGTTTTAAAGCCGCTGGCATTACACAGTATAAAAAACGAGTGTTGGATCTGCTCTCCCCCAGTCCACTGCCATTTGCCAATACATTTGATCTCGTGATTTGCGATGTCCCCTGCACCGGATCAGGTACTTGGGCCCGTAACCCGGAAAATCTTCTTTACTTTAGCGAAACAGTCCTTCCCGCGTTTTATGAGCGACAAAAGAGGATTGTTCAGAAAGCGCTACAGGCCGTATCCCCGGGAGGCTATTTTCTTTATATGACATGTTCGGTATTTGCACAGGAAAATGAGCTGGTCACTCACTTTATCACTCAAAATAATGGCATGGAACTTGTCACGTCGAAGTTGATCACTGGTTACAAAGAAAATGGCGATTCCATGTTTGGAGCTTTGTTTACTCGGACAAAATAGCGTTACTTTGCTGGGGCATTCGTCAAACAGTTTGTATGCAAAAGACCTATAAAATATTAGCTTATCTTAAAAACAAATACATTATAGCTGTGTTGGTTTTTCTGGTATTGATCATCTTCTATGATCGCAATGATATTTTTGTTCAGATTGAAAGAGCAAAACAGGTCAACGCGCTACATCAAAGTAAGGCTTTTTACGAACAGGAAATCGAAAAAACGAACAAAGAGCTGAATGCGCTGGAGTCCAGTCAGTCAGCAGTGGAAAGATATGCCAGGGAGCACTTTTTTATGAAAAAAGATAATGAAGCGGTATTTATCGTGGATTCTGTTGTACCGGCGTCTCACCCTTAACGTCTGGTTTTCAGTGTGGTTTTTTTCTGTTATAACGCAATATCACCCATTATCCTACGTTTAAATTACGCATCAAATCAATGATATGGCACAACTTTACCCTTCCTTATTTTCCTTTCATTTGCGTGGAATATCTCCGGGCCGTCTGGCAAAAAAAAATCAGCAGAGCGAGTCACTTTTGCCCGTTCGTCAGGCAGGAGGAGCTTTGCGCAACCCGGGCGCCTCTATGTATGCAAGGCAAAAGCAATTGCTGGATCTGATTCAGGATCTGGGCTGGCTAACTCCTGACGAGCAGACCTTGAATAATATTTTAGCATATGCTGCACGCAGGTCAAAAGGACAGATTTAAATATGACGCGCAAGGAACGCTATCAGTTTGTAATCGACTATTTTAAAGAACATGCCCCCAATGCGGAGACAGAACTTCTTTACGACAACCCCTATCAGTTGCTGGTGGCTGTCATTCTTTCTGCCCAATGTACGGATAAAAGAGTCAATCTGACGACGCCTGCTATCTTCCACCGGTATCCCACACCGGAAAAACTGGCCAAAGCGGACTTTGACAGTCTTTTTCCGCTGATCCGAAGTATCTCCTACCCCAATAATAAAACCAAACATCTGATCGGCATGGCCAGAATGCTCATGGAAGATTTTCATGGCAAAATTCCCATGACGGTGCCTGAACTCATTAAATTGCCGGGTGTCGGAAGAAAAACGGCTAACGTTATTACGTCCGTGGTTGACCAACAACCCAATATGGCCGTGGATACACATGTTTTCAGGGTGGCGGGTAGAATCGGGCTCACGCTCAAGGCCACCACGCCTTTGGCCGCAGAAAAGCAACTCATAAAATTCTTTCCTAATGAGCTGATCCACAAAGCGCACCATTGGCTGATCTTGCATGGCCGGTATGTATGTGTGGCCCGCAAGCCCAAATGTGGTATTTGTGGCCTTCGACCTGCCTGCAAGTATTATCAGGCCCATCCATTGCCGGAAGAGGAGTTATCCTAACCCCAAAAAAGCCTGCAAAAATCGTCAATCGCATCTGCGTTTGTCTATCATGCTCAAATATATTTTTGTACATTTGGAAACTAAAAAATGTACATGAAAGCGATCGTCTTACAAAATATCGAAGCTCCTTTGAACATAGAAGAGACACCTATCCCTGAGATAGGGCCGGACGAAGCATTGGTAGAGCTCAGAGCAGCAGGCATGAATAAAAGAGACTGGTGGATCTGGAAAGGGCAATATGCAGGTTTAAAGTTTCCGGTCATTCCTGGCTCTGACGGCAGCGGCATTGTAAAAGCAGTAGGCAGGGAGTTGCCGGAAAGCTGGACCGGGCAGGAAGTACTGATCTATCCGGCGACTGATTGGGGGGACAGTGAAGCCTTTCAAGGCAAGAATTTTAAGATTCTGGGATTACCTGAAAATGGCTGCTATGCACAATTTGTGAAAGTAAAAGGCGACATGCTCTACCCTAAACCCGATCATCTGGATTTTATACAGGCTGCGGCATTCCCCGTTGCTGGCCTGACGGCCTATAGAGCGTTATTTATCAGGGGCGCCTGGAAAGAAGGGGACAAAGTACTCGTTAGCGGCGTGGGCGGTGGAGCAGGCACCTTTGCGCTGCAGTTTGCGGTGGCCGCAGGCGCTGAAGTCTGGGTGACCTCCGGCAGCGAAGAAAAAATAAAAAGAGCCCGGGAACTGGGAGCCGCCGGCGGTATTAACTATAAAGAAAAAGATTGGTCAGAAAAATTATTAAAAGAAGCCGGGAGCTTTGATGTTATTATCGATAGTGCGTTGGGAGACGGATTCGCGGCCCTGATTACACTGGCAGCCAGCGGTGCCCGGGTGGTCTTTTTTGGCGGCACAGCCGGCAATATCCCTGCCATTAACGGCAGGCCGGTTTTCTGGAAACAGATCAGCATTCTGGGTACCACCATGGGCTCTCCAAGGGATTTTGAACAAATGCTGAGTTTTATTAAAGACCGGCAGGTCCGCCCGGTCATTGACGAAGTCTTTCCATTAGATCAGGCCCAGGAGGCCATGACACGCATGAATACGGGTGGTTCCAAGTTTGGAAAGATGGTTTTAACCATTGGTTCTTAATTTACGCGGTAATTTAAGCCGTTACTAATAGATTCCTAAGTACATTTGCTCCTCAAAGATTCAAATCATTCATGATACAAAGGTTTTTTAAACGAAGAAGCGGTTCTCAGGCTGAAATGGCCTTCATTGACCATTTAGAGGAATTAAGGTGGCATATTTTGCGTTCGCTGATCGCTATTCTGGTGCTGGCTGTCGTTATCTTTTATTACCACGGCTGGTTTTTTGCCAATATCATCGCAGGGCCGATCAACCCTGATTTTATCAGCTACAGGGCTTTCTGTAAACTGGCAGACCTGATTCATGTCAAGAGTCTTTGTATGGACCCGGTCGTGGTTGACATGCAGTCCACAACGTTTGGCGGCCAGTTTCTTGGCACCTTTACCATTGCATTTATCGGCGGCTTTATTGTCGCCTTCCCCTATATTTTCTGGGAATTCTGGCGTTTTGTCAAGCCCGCCCTTAAAGAAGGGGAACTCAAAAATACCGGTTCCGCGATTTTCTGGGTCTCTCTTTTCTTCTTTTTAGGCGCTGCCTTCGGTTATTTTGTTTTGGGGCCTTTCACATTTAATTTCCTGGCCGGATTTCAGATCAGCGACCTGCCGATGATGACGACAAGGCCAACACTCAACGATTACCTGAATAACCTCTGTAATATCGTTTTAGGATGCGGCCTGGCCTTTGAGTTACCCGTTATGGCATACGTCTTTACCCGGATGGGGTTGATCACACCTAAATTCCTGAAAGAAAAACGTCGCTACGCGATCGTGATCATCCTGATTCTGGCGGCCTTTATTACCCCCAGTCCGGACTGGATCAGCCAGACACTGGTCTTTATCCCGCTCATGCTCTTGTATGAGATAGGAGTATTTGTCTCTAAAAAAGCCGCTAAAGAACTGGCAGAAAAAGACAAAGAGCTCTGGAGTTAAAAACATTTTTTCCTAACAATACACACAAGGTCCGGGAACTGAGCACTAAGTTTACCGGGCCTTGATGGTTAAAGAAGCAGCTAAAAATCAGGCCGGCAGTTTTTGCACCGGGAGGGTATCGGGGCTTTGTGCCAAAAGTTCCCGAACCGTTTTATTCAGGACCGGGTGCAGTAGGTCGGGCGCCAATTCAAATAGCGGAAAAAGGGTAAAATTGCGGGTGTGGAGTAAAGGGTGTGGTACTTTAAGGTGAGGTAGATCGATCCTTTGATCATTAAAAAAAAGCAGATCAATATCGATGACTCTCGGGCCGTTTTTTATCTCCCGGATTCGTCCAAGCCGCTGTTCAATCCTGAGCATTTTCCCAAGCATTTCCTCCGCAGTCATTTCTGTGTAGATCAGCAATACCTGGTTAAGAAAATCGGGTTGGTTCTCCAATCCCCAGGCAGCGGTCTGATAAAGTGAGGATGCTGCCTCAATGGATCCGATTTCATCTTCAATTTGCGCTCTTGCCTTTGCTAAATTTTCCTTTATCCGGCCCAAATTACCGCCTATCAGCAAATATGCTTTATTCATAATTTATTTTTTGCAATGGATATCATTCCCGGTGGAATGGCCTAACTTTGGCTATACACATCGTGTACCCTTAAATTAGAGACAAAAGTACATGACCTGCGGCAGCTGGCGCCTGAAAACTTATGCACGGCGATCGCTTGTCTACTTTAAAATGCGTATATGGTTAAATTTCTGAAGTTACTCCTGGCTGTTTTTATCTCCATGCTGGTCTGCAGTGTCTTATTCTTTTTTATTTTGCTGGGTATCGTGTCTATGGCCAGCAGCAAATCTGAAGTTCACCTGGAGGACAAATCCATTCTGGTAGTAGATCTCACAAAACCTGTAAAAGATTTTGAGCAGCCCAGCATATCGCTTAGCCTGAATACCAATAAACTGACCTCCTCTCCCCCGAATTTATACGAAATCCTCAGCATGATCCGGTATGCGGGTAAAGACGACCATATAAAAGCGATCTATATAAAGGGTGCCTATAACGTCAATGGTTTTGCAGCCAGCCAGGAACTACGTCAGGCCATTCAGGATTTCAAAAAGAGCGGCAAGAAGGTCATTGCATATGCCCCCACAATGTCTCAATCAGCCTATTATGTTGCAAGTGTCGCAGATAAAGTGTATGTCAGCCCCATAGGAGGACTGGATTGGATGGGAATGGTCGCCCAAATGGTTTATTTTAAAGGGTTATTGGACAAGTTAGATATCCACCCGGAGATCTTCTATGCCGGTAAATTCAAAAGCGCCACTGAACCGTTCCGCAGAGACAATATGAGTGATGCCAATCGCTTGCAGACCAACATCTGGCTGGGTGAGATATATGGACAGGTTCTTGACGGAGTAGCACAGAGCCGGGGGCTGGACACCGCCAGCTTACACGCCCTGGCAAACCAGGGTGCCATTCAGTCCGCCCGGGATGCATTGGATCATCACATGGTGGACGGTCTGTTCTATGCAGACCAGGTAGAGGCAGCATTACGGAAAGCGGTCAACATAAATGTTGACGATCAGCTCCATCTGATCAGTCTGGATAAATACAATAAAGCCGCAAATTATAAGGATTATTCAGGAATTGACCGGATCGCTGTTTTATATGCCCAGGGTGATATTGTCACCGGCCCCGACGGCGAAGGCATCCAGGGAGAGCGCTATGTCAGCATGATCCGGGATATCCGCAAAGATAGTTCAATTAAAGCCTTGGTGATCCGGGTCAACTCACCGGGCGGCAGTGCCTTGGCCAGTGACTTGATCTGGCGTGAGATTCAATTAACAAGAAAACACAAGCCTGTTATTGTGAGCATGGGTAATATGGCCGCCTCGGGAGGGTATTACATCTCATGCGGGGCAGATTATATCTTTGCGGAGCCTACTACCCTTACGGGATCCATCGGGGTATTTTCTATGTTGGGTAATGCAGAAACTTTTTTCAAAAACAAGCTGGGAATCACTTTTGATGCTGTTAAAACCGGTGAACATGCCGATCTGGGCTCCATTGCCCGGCCGCTGACGCAAGTAGAACGAAACTGGATGCAGGCATCTGTGGACAGCATCTATCATACGTTCATCAGTCGCGTAGCTGAGGGGCGCAACAAATCTACCGCCTATATAGACACGATCGGTCAGGGGCACGTCTGGACGGGCATACATGCGCAAAAGATCGGACTCGTAGACTCCATTGGCGGTTTACACGACGCTATTGCCTACGCAGCCAAAGAAATCCATAGTACATCATACCGTGTCAGTACTTTCCCCGTCAAAAAATCCATCCTGAGCCAACTACTGAGCAGTGATGATAATCAGGAAGAAGATATTGATATGCAAATGAATATGAAGTTAACCGCCGGTGGTATTTCTCCGGAGCTGGCCAGCCTGATCGGTCAGGTAAGGGAGCTGAAAACCATGATGAATCAGCCTCAGGCAAAACTACCCTTTGAATTAACGATCGAATAAGCAACCATTCACAAATGTCTTTGCCGCACACCGGGCCGCCTATTTATTTTTAGGCCGGAATTCACAGCGATCCTTATTACCTTTGCCTGCGTCAGCCGAACGCGTCTAACGCAGGCAAAGGATAAGAAAAAGCTGGAAGAATTTATGTCTAAATACAAATACAGTCAGGTAAAAGCAATGCTGGCTATTGCAAGGGGCTCATTTAAGTCCTCTCTGCGCTCTCCTTCTACGGTTATCTTCAGTATTGGATTCCCCCTGGTTTTTATTCTGGCATTTGCCTTTCTGGGTAGTGGTTCCGGCCCCCGCATCAATATCGCTATTCATACACAGGCCGACACCACCAGTGAGGTCTACCGGGCTTTAAAGACAGCACCTGGCATCCGGATCAAAAATGAACATGGCGAATTATTAAGTGAAGACCTGGAAAAAGGCCGGATCACAGCCATCGTCAATATTCAGAGAACCGGCAAAGAGAACCCCGCTTATATCATTCACCTCACGACGTCTTCTGCAGTCAATCCTGCTTCAGTTGAAGTATTACAGTCGTATCTGAATGCAGAAGCCGATGCCCTAAACAAAACTTATTTTCCACACGCTGAGGCGGTGGTAAATGTGAGTGATGATATTGAAAAATTACCAGGCAGAACTTACCGCACGATCGATTTTATTCTACCCGGACAGCTTGGCTTCTCTCTGCTCAGTGCCGGTATTTTCGGCGTCGCTTTTTTATTCTTTAATCTGCGGCAGCAGCTGGTACTCAAACGCTTTTTTGCCACGCCGATTTCCAGAACTTTTATCATTTTGGGCGAAGCCCTAAGCCGGGTCGTCTTTCAGTTACTGGCAGCTATTGTCATTATCATTATAGGAGTCGTGTTTTTTAAGTTTACGCTGGTACATGGCTGGATCACTTTTATAGAAATAATGATACTTAGCTTTATCTCGCTGATCGTGTTTATGGGCTGCGGCTTTATCGTCAGCGGGCTTTCCAAATCCGAGAGTACCATCCCTCCCTTCGCCAACATCTTTACCCTGCCTCAGTTTTTGTTGGCAGGCACTTTTTTCCCGATTGAGAATTTCCCCAAATGGTTACAACCGCTCTGTAATATATTGCCACTCACTCATTTTAATAATGCGATGCGTAACATATCATTCGAAGGGGCAAGTCTGTTGAGTTGCTGGCCGGATATCGCTAACCTCCTTATCTGGGGAGTAATCGTTTATGCCATCGCCATCAAAGTATTTAAATGGGAGTAATCAATTAAAGCATTTGCATGAAATATCTAAAATTAGCCATATTCAGCATAGGCAGCCTCTTTTTACTGGTCACCTGCATTGGGTTGTTGTTCCCATCCAGGGTTACGGTGATCCGTTCAGCTTCCTTCAACCAGCCAATTGACAGCGTGTATCCGATGCTTCATGATCTGAGCAACTGGCATTACTGGCTCTTTGACAGTACACATCCCGGCAAGCTATTAACAACCAGCAGTATAGGCCCGGGCGCCTCCATTCAGGTGGGTTCCAGCAAGATCACAATAACCCATGACAGCGCTTATTATATTGAGTCAACCTGGCACGGCAGTAAATCCAATGACCAGATCTGTGGCTGGCGGCTGTCGCAAGACCCCAACACCCCCGGAACGATGCTAAGATGGCATTATACCCAGCATCTGGATTGGTACCCATGGGAAAGGGTCGGGGCTGTACTCAATGAAAAAATATTAGGTCCTTCCATGGACAGTAGTATGGCCAGGTTAAAACGACATTTTGAACAGCAAAGGGAATAAAGCAGTTATACAAAGCCTGGTGTTACAGGCACTTTGTTTGTTTATTTTCTACTTGGCAAAAGGTTCTTTATTACTTATTTTACCCTACCAGCACCTCGCCCAGCCCTTTTTTATCACTGGAACTGATCAGGCTGTCAAAATTCAGGTAATGCCAGTACACATGGCGTACCGGTGCGTGCCGCTGCAAAAAATGTATGGCAGCATCATAGGTAAATTGCGGGCCAATACATAATACCCAGGCCCGGTTGCCATTTTTCTCAAGAGGAGTGGCCATTAGCGCGCCTTTAGCAGGTGTATAATGAATAGAGGTATCGGGTGCGTATTTTTCCCATATCTGTCCGGCTTGCGTCGCAGAAGCCGCATCGCCTAACAGCTCAATACTGGAATAACTGCTCAGATCTGGCGCGACGCCTGCGTTTCTTTTGTTTTTGCCCGGTTGCCATCCGGAGGCGATTATACTCAAAAGATATCTGCCGGCAATAGCTGTTTTCAGAAAACCCCGGTAAACAACGCCCGACCATCCTTTATAATACTTATCAACAAAAAGGATCATGGCTTTGTAGAAGTTTTTCAAATGATTCGCGCTTCCTTTTTGGGCACTTTCTCCTTTAAAATGGATAATAGAGACATTCCCTAAATAGTAGTTTTTATAGCCTGTTTGCTGCAGGCAATAACTCAGGTCAATATCTTCTCCATACATAAAGTACCTTTCATCAAATCCCTGGCTGTCCTTAAGCAGTGGTGTGCGGGCCATCATAAACGCTCCTGCCAATACCTCAACCTCGTGGATCAGGTTCTCATTGAGATATCCTAAGGAATATTTTCCAAACAAACGGGAGCCGGGGAATAACTTGGAAAGGCCACAGAGTTTAAAAAAAGAAACCAAAGGTGAGGGAAAGGCTCTTTTACTCTCTGGAAGGAACCGGCCACTGCCATCTACCATCTTAACACCTAAAGCACCTACTGTGGCGTTACTTTCAAAAAAAGACAAGCAGCTTTGAATGGCGCTGTCAGATACCAGCGTATCGGGATTAAGATAAAGGACAAAATCTCCTTTTGCCTGGCCCAGGGCGAGATTGTTGGCTCTGGCAAATCCGGTATTTTCTGTGTTGGCAATAAAATGAACTTCGGGAAATTTTTCTTTCAGATAATCCAGGCTTCCGTCACACGAACAGTTGTCCACGACGATTACTTCTGCTTCCATTCCCTGTATTGCATGAGATACAGAAGCCAGACAGTGCGCCAGGAAATACCTGACATTATAATTGACAATAATGACACTTAGTTTCAATACAGTTCCATTTTAGTATTACCCAATAAGTCATAGTTTCAATCTGCTATCATAAGAAGTCCAAAGCAGGCATTTTGATCTGTTGCCTCAATCCAGAATCTATTACTTCTCAGCAGCTGCAGCTATTTCTCCTACATATCAGTTAATAACGTGAAGGTCACATGAAAATTTTAACCCCTGTTGTTTTTAACAACTTTTAAGACCCCCACTCCTGTTAATTAAACGCGCCACGACCCTCAAATGTTACATTTGACGACAAAAACTTCCTGAAAAGTGGTACATTTACACTGTCAAAAACAATTATGGAATGAGTCAGGAACTTTTTAGACCTGTTATCGGCTTAAGTTGCGGTGACCTCAATGGCATCGGTTTAGAGATTATTATTAAATCCCTGAGTGACAATAGGATATTAGATGTCTGCACGCCGATCATCTATGCCAATAGTAAATGTCTGAATTTCTATCGTAAATCCATTCATGATAATAATTTCCAGTTTTCGATTATCCGGGAAGACGGAAAACTCAATTACAAGCAGGCAAACCTGATTAATTGCTGGGAAGATGAAGTAGCTATTCATCCGGGTCAGCTGGAACCGGAAGCAGGCAAATATGCCTTTTTATCTCTTCAGGCAGCCGTAAACGACCTTAAATCAGATCGTATACAGGGGCTGGTTACCGCGCCTATCCATAAAATGACCATCCAGTCCGATCAATTTCATTATAGTGGGCATACGCCTTATCTCAGGGATTGTTTTGAAGCGTCAGATGTAGTGATGATGATGGTCGCAGAAAACATGCGGGTGGCTGTCGTTACGGAACATATTCCCATATCGGAAGTGGCTGTACATATTACCAGCGAGGCCATCTTAAGCAAGTTACGCATTATGCACAGTAGCCTACAGCGGGATTTTAATATAAACAAACCAAAAATCGCCGTACTTGGGCTCAATCCCCACGCAGGTGACGAAGGTCTGATTGGAAATGAGGAAGAGAAGATTATCCTACCTACCATAAAAGAAGCCAAACAAAAAGGCATACTTGCCTTTGGCCCATACAGTGCCGACGCATTTTTTGCCCGGGGCTCCTACCAGCAGTTTGACGCAGTATTAGCCATGTACCATGACCAGGGTCTGATTCCTTTTAAATCACTGGCCGGCGGTGAAGGCGTAAACTTCACCGCCGGCCTGCCCGTTGTACGCACCAGTCCTGACCATGGAACCGCTTTTGACATCGCAGGAAAAGGTATCGCCAAACATGAATCCTTCCTGACAGCCTTATATAGTTGCGTTGACCTGATCAGGGAAAGAAAGATTTTTGACGAAAACCACGCCAATCCGATGCAGAAAAGAAGCAGCAGGGTACTTGCCAACCTGGAAGATGAACGCGTAACAGAAGAATAATCCTCTATGTACATAATACAAAATGAACAATTAGAAATTGTAGTCGCCGCCAAAGGAGCGGAATTGCAGAAAATATATAATAAAGAAACGGGCCTGGATTATCTATGGAGTGGGGATCCTGCCTTTTGGGGAAAGCACAGTCCTGTACTATTCCCTATTGTAGGAACACTTAAAGATGGCAGTTACTTATACAATAACCAAACATATCATCTCTCCCGTCATGGTTTTGCCAGAGACCTGGAATTTACCGTTATCCACCAGTCAGAGGCTGCCATCAGTTTTTCGCTGCAGCAAACCGCAGCCACGCTGGAGCAATACCCTTTTTATTTTGAGCTGAGGATCCACTACCGGGTAAAGGAAAACCGTCTGCATATTCAGTATGAAGTGTTGAATCAGGATGAAAAAACACTATGGTTTTCTATTGGCGCGCATCCTGCATTCAAGGTACCCTTAGTTAAAGGAACCAGCTTTGAAGATTATGTCCTTTGCTTTAATGAGTTTGAGAATACAGGACGCTATCCGTTAACCGATGATGGCCTTCTGGCAGAAGATCCACAGATCTTCCTGCAAAATACCGATGAGCTCCCACTTAAAAAGTCCTTATTTTACGAAGATGCGCTGGTCTTCAAAACCCTGCAATCCAGTTCAATTAAACTGGAAAGCCCTAAAACAGAAAACGGGCTGACTGTTGATTTCAAAGGTTTTCCTTATATGGGTATCTGGAGTGCCAGAGATGCCGATTTTGTGTGTATCGAACCTTGGCTGGGAATTACTGATAGCGTCACTACTTCCGGTAAGCTGGAGGAAAAAGAAGGTATCCTCTCATTAGCACCGGGTGAGACATTTACGGCAGACTGGGCAATCATGACTTGGTAAAAGGCGAAAGATGATTGCCTACATCCGGCATTCGGTTTACTGATGGCATTAATGGGCATTGCCTTTATTCCATATCACTTACTTAATTCAACCGATAGAGAAATCTGCTTAATCTGTAATTTTTCCATCCTCGCAACGACAGCCAGATTTATTTTTTGATTTAGTATACAGAAGTCAGCATAAGCCATAGAAATGCCGACAAAGTACTCCATAAATATGGTATGCCCCTGGTTACCGGTGGTCTTAAAAAAGATTGTATTAGAAGTGATCGTAGCTCCTTCACCTGCTATGATCTCTTTGATGGCATCTACCAATTGGTTCAGTTGCAGTGCAGTCGTCTCCGGGGCCAGCCGGATCTCCTGCCTGAACCTTCGGAAAGTCTGATCGCTGACATTTTCCAGTTTATTACCTGTCAGGTCCCTGTTAGGCACGCTGGCCAGCGTCTTCTGATCTGTCCGGAGCACTGTACGCCGGAGCCCGATTCGTTCTACATTACCACTGGTACCATTAACCGTTATATAATCTCCGATTAAAAACGGTTTATCAAGCAGGATAATGATGGAGCAGATAATATTTTCTACCGTATCCTTCGCAGCCAATGCAAGAGCAGCCGTCACAAGTCCGACGCTGGTAGCCAAAGATGCACCAGTGATGTTAAAGATGACTTTAAAGATAACCAGAATACATAAAACGACCAATAATGCCTTGACCAGATCCGACAGCAAAGATGCCAGCTGGATCAAAGAGCGATCCCCTCTGCGGGTAGCGGATCTTTTAAAGACCGCGGCCGTCATATAGACCACGCCAATCAGCATATTAAAAAACAGGAAAACCAGAAATGCCAATGCCAGTTTATGAATAACATCACTAAAGTGCCCTTTAAGAATTACAAAGTCTAATGCCTGTGGAAAAACAAGTTTATGTAAGGCAATAATCGTTATTAACCAGAACAAAAAACGACTGAGCGGTCTGACGAGCCTGTCGTTAATGGATTCTTTAAAATTATGATGGTCTACTTTGGTCAGATAACGAACGCTGAACCAGGCAACTAATTTAGAAATGCCCTTTGAAAAAAGCACCATAAACAACACAACTGCGATGGCGATCAACCAGGCTCCGACTGTATTGCTTAAGATCATTTGCTGTAGAATTCTGTCTGACATATCCACTTAATTTGCTGATTAAGAAAATGAGCTGGTTTTATTAATTCGCCTGTACTTTTAATGAATACCCCACCATACCTTCGTCCGTGAGCAACCAGAGCATTCCGGCGGCTCCATCAAAGAGTATTTGCCGGATATTTACCTTTATGGAGGAAAGATCATGCCAGAAGGGAGCAGCAACGAGCTGCTTTCCAGTTGCCATGAGCCAAAGCCGGTTCGCTTTTACGCCTGACAAAAAGCCCGCGGTCACCTGTGGGTCACGTAGCCCCTTTATCGGTATCTTCTGTTTAAGGGCACCATAATAATCAAATACATACCAGCCAAAATCCGGGTCGTAAGCATAAAGCAAGCCATCGCGATCCAGCAGTTTCGCCGGGTCAACTCCCTCATCAAAAACTTGGCGTAAGTCACTGGAGACAAAAGTCACTCTACCCTGTCCATCTACCTTCTTGATCTTTGCTTCCTGTTTATCATATACCCAGTACTGATTATCATAGCTGGTAGCGATCGTCTGCGCATCCCAGATACCTGATTTTCTAAGATCAATGGTATTGACGGGGCTCAGATACCGGTCCAGAACGACGATCGTTGCATAATCTCTGTAATAAACGGCAATCTTGAGTGGATTCGTTACATCCAGTTCAGATAGCTGGCCATAACTGCGAATATTATCGTAATGGCTGATAGAGTCTCCTTTCTTATTATATTCTGTAATCTGATTTCTCTGGCTGCCCATCAAAAAAAGATTACCCAGACGATCCAGTTCAAAATGGCGGTAATCCCCCCGGATCGTCCTGTCGGGCGTTTGGCTAAGCCACAAGTTACTGTCGGGTGAATCTGGCACCACATTTTGTCCCATAGTCTTCATACTAGCCGACAACAGGATCAGGCATATCCAGGCCAGGGCGGGAACCCGCGAGGTGACAATTTTTTTCCCCATAATATGTCTGCCGGGTTTATTCATCCTCCCATTTTTTTAGCTGCATTTGGCTTCCATCAAAGCTGCCATAGGTAAAATTGGTGATCCAGTCCCCAAGATTGATATACTGACTATTTTTAGTCAGATCCAGCTGGATCGGATAATGCCGGTGCCCATAGATAAAATAATCAAAGAATTCCCGACGCAGTATCTCTTTGGAATGCACAACCAGCCATTCTTCGCTTTCGCCCATCCATACAGCGTCCGCACTACCGGTTTTCGCTCTGCTTTTACGACTGAAATAACCTGCCAGACCAATCCCCCAATCAGGATGTAACTTCCCAAAAAGCCAGTTGCAAAACTTACTCCTGAATATCTTTTTCAAGAACTTATAGCCTTTATCTCCCGGCCCCAATCCATCACCGTGAGCGATATAGAACCGTCTGCCATTCGCTGTAAAACCGGCCTCGTGAAAATAAACTTTAATGCCCAGTTCTTTCTCAAAATAGTCTTTCATCCACATATCATGGTTGCCCACAAAAAAATGGATCGGAATGCCCTTATCCGCCATGGTAGCCAGTTTCCCCAGCAGCCTGACAAAATGTTTAGGGACCACCTGCTTATATTCATACCAGAAATCAAACATATCTCCCAGCAAAAATAGCGCTGCCACCCGGCCTTCAATATGATCCAGAAAACGGAGGATCTTCTTTTCTCTAATCAGACTACCGGCATAGTCCGGTGCCCCCAGATGGAAATCAGAAAGAAAATAGATCTGCCTGTCCGGACTGGCATCACTCAAGGCAATATTATGCAGGGATGTATTTACCATAAATTAAATTACAACTGATCTTCAACCACAAAACAATAAACTTCGCCTGGGCCATGTATACCGACGACCAGCGTCTTTTCGATATCGGCGGTCCGGCTGGGGCCGGTGGCCAATGTGATCAGAGAAGGCATTTGCTTTTGTCCCCGCTGGATATAAGTTAACCCTTCTTCAATATCATATACCAGCTGGCTCGTATAGGCGATACAGATATGGATCGGTGTATACACGCTGGTGGTTCTGCCACTGGTTTGCCGGGTACTCATCATAATACTGCCTGTACGGGCAATGAGCTTTTCACATCCGGTAATGGCAACCGGTGCATTCGCAGAAGGGCTAAATTCCAATCCACGGAAATCATGCTGTTGCAATAAATCAATCAGGGCCGACTCCCTGCAAAAAATCCGGGGCCACTGCCTGTGTTGCTGTAATCCTGTTAACTTGGCCACCAGCTCTGCTTCGTCGACACAGTAAATGAACTGCCCCTGTACGGCGGAAAAGTTTTCTGCGAATTGTACGGTCAGTTCCTCCGTACCTGATACAACCACCTGGTCCCTGGACATACTCTGTTTCTCAGGAAATGGCATGGGTGTGCTATGAGAAAGGGCTTTTTTGATCCTGTTTAATATCTGCTCTTTGGCCGTTACACTTTTCATGGAGTCATAGATAATTGATCGTAAAGATACTGCTCTAAAGGGAAAATGCCTACCTCCACAGTGGGCAGATAGGCATTTTCAGTTATTGATGTTATCACCTTCTCAGGCAATGTTGCTTTTATTTTGTTGATCATCGCTGGAAGCAGAAGGAATCTGCTTGATTGAACCGTCATAGGGCGGAACACCTTCGCTAAGGCCCGCCGGCTGGGGGTCTTCCTCTTCCGGCTCGTCGTCATGCGGACGTTTACCGACAAGTGCTTCCACATCACTTTTAAAGAGCACTTCTTTTTCCAGGAGTGCCTTAGCCAGGCGTTCAACCTCGCTTTTACGCTCGGTAAGCAACGCCAGGGTCCGTTTATAAGCTTTCTCTACCAGTTCTCTTGCCTGTTCATCAATCAGTTTACCGGTTTCCTCACTGAATGGCTTGGTGAACTGATTCTCCTGTTGGGGGTCATAATAGCTTAGATTACCGACTTTTTCATTCATGCCGTAAACAGTAATCATGGAATAGGCGGTGCGGGTAACCTGTTGCAAGTCATTAGACGCACCGGTCGAAATCTTCCCGAAGAAGATCTGTTCTGAGGCACGACCGCCCAGTGTCATGCAGATCTGATCCAGTAACTGATCAGTATTATAGAGGTATTGCTCTTTAGGCGTATATTGAGCATATCCCAATGCAGCTGTCCCCCTGGGCACGATCGTCACCTTAAGTAAAGGATATGCATGCTCCAGGAACCAGCCGCAAATAGCGTGACCGGCCTCGTGATAAGCAATGATCTCTTTTTCATGCGGCGCGATGATCTTGTTTTTCTTTTCAAGGCCACCGATCACCCTGTCAATGGCGTCATTAAAATCACTCATATCTACCGCTTCTTTGCCTTTACGCGCAGCAATAAGAGCTGCCTCATTACAAATATTGGCAATATCTGCACCGGCAAACCCCGGTGTCTGTTCCGCCAACTTATGGATATCGAGTGTTTGGGAAACTTTAATGGGTTTGAGATGGACACGGAAGATATCTTCACGACCCTTCACATCAGGACGATCAATAGAGATCTGCCGGTCAAAACGCCCGGGGCGTAGTAAAGCGCTGTCCAGTACATCCGGGCGGTTGGTGGCCGCCAGAATGATAATACCACTGTCACCGCCAAAACCGTCCATTTCTACCAGAAGCTGATTTAAGGTGTTTTCCCTTTCATCATTGCTCATCATGGCATTTTTACCTCTGGCACGACCGATCGCATCGATCTCATCGATAAAGATAATACAAGGGGCTTTCTCTCTGGCCTGTTTAAAAAGGTCGCGGACCCGGCTGGCGCCGACACCGACAAACATTTCCACAAAATCAGAACCGGACATGGAGAAGAACGGCACCTGCGCCTCTCCTGCCATGGCTTTCGCCAGCAATGTCTTACCTGTACCGGGAGGTCCTACCAGAAGTGCTCCCTTAGGAATCTTACCACCGAGATTGGTATATTTTTTTGGGCTCTTGAGGAAGTCCACGATCTCCATGACTTCCACTTTAGCCTCATCAAGACCTGCTACGTCCTTGAAAGTGATATCCATTTTGGATCCTTTCTCAAAGAGCTGTGCCTTAGATTTACCGACACTGAAAATACCGCCACCGCCGCCGGCGCCACCGCCCATGCCGCCGCTCATCTTACGCATCATCAGGATCCAGATGAGTGCCAGCCCTACCAGTGTGATTAAAGTGCTGAATATCGGACTGCTCCAGAAGTTGGTATCGCTGACAACGCCTATATCCGGCTGTTTAATCTGCGGATTGGCTGCCAGAAAATCATTCAATTGAGCCTGAAAGCCTTTTAGATCGACAACCCTGAACTGGAAAAGCGGTGCGCTGCTGTAATTTTCCAGGTTGACCATCCGGCCTTTGAAAGTCTGTTTGTAAAAAGGCTTGCCCAGACTATCTTTATTGATATAGACCCTGACATAGCTTTCTGCATTGTCTACTAACTCCAGTTTGGTTACATCTCCTTGTGCCAACAGGTCCTGTGTAAAAGTGGGTTGTGTGATCGTCACCATATCAGGGCTGTTTTTTGCAAAATAGCTGTAGCCGATAATGGCAATGACAATTAAACCGTATATCCAGTAAATACTTGGACCTTTAGAGGGTTTGCGGCCATTATTATTAGACCCAAGGCCTCCTCCGAGGTTTGGTATTCTTCTTTTATCGTTGTTTTGTGCCATAAATGATTGAAATCCTGCAAACGAAATTGCAGTTGTTTATGATAATTGCTCGATTATTAACATTTGTGGATGAGGGCTAGGATTCATATTTCTGCTCCGGCGCATCACACCAGAGCTCTTCCAGACTATAAAGTCGCCTGGTTTCCGGCAGCATAATATGCACCACGACATTTACGTAATCCACGAGTACCCAGTTCAACGAACCGCGTCCTTCTGCGTGAAAGGCGGATTCGCCTAAATTTTCCTTCACCTCTTTTTCTATAAAATCCCCGATTGCTTTTACCTGTGTAGTGCTGTCCGCCTCACATATTATAAAGAAATCAGCTACTGCTTCCGGGATCCTTCTCAAATCCAGAGAAAGTATATTCTCACCTTTTTTTGCCTGAATCGCGCCGATGATCGTCTCGATCAACTTTGCATTCCCTGCCAGCCTGGTTACTTTTCCCGTAGTTTCCTTTTTCGCTTTTGTCGTCAATATTTAAAAATAGATTAAATTAAAAATAGTTTAAATTGATTAAACATCAACGCCTAATCGGAATTTTAACTTTTATTAGTTCCCTGAATTCGGGGCTGATTTACCTACCTTCGCAAAAATAGTAATTCTTTTCGCTTATTTCACTGAAAATACATGATTGGTAATCCCTTAACGATTCTGGACGAAGTAGAGAGTTCCAACAACTATGCCACCCGCCTGGCCTTACAAGGATTGGCACATCATGGACATGGCATCCTGGCGCGTTATCAATCCGCCGGCAAAGGACAAAGAGGTAAAACATGGCAAGGAGCGGCCGGTCAGAACATCGCCCTGTCAGTGGTTTTAGACATGCATGGCGTTCCGTTAACCAGAAATTTTGAACTCAGCATGGCGATCGCCCTGGGTGTTTATGATTTTTTCAGCCATTTTGCAGGAGAAGACACCCGGATAAAATGGCCGAATGACATATATTGGCGCGACAGAAAGGCAGTTGGCATCCTGATCGAAAATACCATAAAAGGGCAAAACTGGATCTGGGCCGTAGCCGGAATGGGTATTAACATGAACCAGACTGCTTTTGAAGGTGAAATGGAGACAAAGGCGGTTTCGCTACGACAAATCACCGGTCAAAACTTTGATATAGAACCCGGTGCCAGGCTACTTTGTACCTACCTGGAAGCCCGTTATCAACAGTTTCTCAGGGACCCGGAAGCCCTAATGGATCAGTATAACTCGGTGCTGTTCAGGAAAAATGAGACAACGACGCTCTGCTATCTGGGAGATGATTATAACTGCCGGGTACTTGCGGTCGACGCCCAGGGCAGACTCTGGATTGAAGGTGCACCTGTTCCGTATTTTCAATTTGGAGAGATCCAGTGGCAGATCGATCACCATAAGACGACCTGATTCCATTTGCAGATCAAAAAACATATATGTTTACAATAGAAACCTTTACATTTAATCCTTTGCAGGAAAATACCTATGTGCTGTACAATGAAAAAGGTAATGCTTTAATTATTGACCCGGGCACTTATTTTTCCGCCGAACAGCAGGCGTTAAAAGATTTTATGCTCAGACGGGGCATCCGCCCGGTAGGGCTTATCAATACACATTGTCACCTGGACCATGTTTTTGGTAATAAATGGGTGGCGGAAGCCTATGGCCTTACCCCGCAGATTCATCCGGTCGAAGAGAACCTTCACGCGATGAGCGCAGTATTTGCCAGCCAATATGGGCTTGATTTTGAGCCTTATAAAGGGGACTTTATCTATTTGCAGGAAGGGGATACCGTTATGCTGGATGAGGGCAAACTGGAGGCTATCCTGGTGCCCGGGCATAGTCCGGGCAGTCTGGCCTTTTATTGCAAGGCGCAAAATTTTGTGATCAGCGGCGACGCCTTATTTCTGGAAAGCATCGGAAGAACAGATCTGCCCGGAGGAAACCATGGACAACTTTTACATAGCATTAAGGAAAAATTGTTCAACTTGCCCCCTGAAACAGTAGTCTACCCGGGGCATGGCCCTAAGACGACCATCGGACACGAGCGTATTAATAACCCTTTTATCCAGCCTTAAGGCCATCTCATTCAAATAATAATATTTATACCAACCACAATCTTTTATGTATTACAGAAACCTGACTTTTATTAGTAGTATATTTTGCCTGCTTTGCCTGGTTAGTTGTGCACAAGGCACCGGTTCGGGTGCCGAAACCCGTGGTGGCGACTTTACCGTTTCCGGGAAGATCACCAACACAGAAGCCAAAAAAGTGTATCTCAAACAAATCAATTTTTCCACCGGCTCACCTATTATCCTGGATTCAGTCAATATCAGTAAAGATGGCAACTACCGGTTTAAAACAACTAAAATCAGAGGCCAGCACCTGTTTATCATTCAACCGGCAGACGGCTATCCTTTCCTGTTCATTAATGATGCCAGCAATGCAACCGTTAATATCAATGGAGATAGCCCGCTTACGCCTGACATCAATGGATCCGAAGGTACAACGGGGTTATACACCTTTCTGGGCACCTATAGAAAAGACGATTCAAGTGTGGTAGAAACCTTTAAAGCGTTGGATTCCATTCATAAACTGACAAAAACGACCGCTAAGGATGATTCTGTCAGAGACGCCCTGGGGCAACAGCGCGACCAGCAAATTGTACAGATGAATAAAGATATTGCCTCTTTTGTCGGTAGTACGACTTCGCCTGTCGCGGCCTTTTATGTACTTAAGCTAATGGCACCTCGGTCTATTCAGCCGGAAGACCTCTTACCGCTGACCCAAAAGGCCAGTGAGCGGTTTGCAGAAGACGGTTCCCTGGCAGCATTGACCAGTCAGCTTAAAGTCAGTCTGGCCTCCAACAATCCGGATAACTATGCCTTACTGGATAAACCTGCACCGGACCTTAGTATGCAGACACCCGATGGCGCTGATATGAAGATCAGTGATTTTAAAGGTAAATACCTGCTGGTGGACTTTTGGGCCAGCTGGTGTGGCCCCTGCAGAGCTGAGAACCCCAATGTCGTCAAAGCCTACAATCAGTACAAAGACAAGAATTTTACGATTCTGGGCGTATCCCTGGATAAGGATAAAGCCGCCTGGAAGAAAGCCATTGAAGCGGACCATCTGACGTGGAATCATATGAGTGATCTCAAATACTGGAGCAGTGCTGCAGTAAGCGCCTATCAGTTTAACGGGATACCATTCAATGTGCTGATCGATCCCAGCGGTAAGATCATTGCCCAGAATCTAAGGGGTGAAGACCTGGAGAAAAAGCTCGCGGAGGTGCTTAAATAAACAAACGCGGGGTTAGGGCTAAACATATAAGTAAAAGGCAGCGGCATACTCTTGATCAACAAGATTTCAGCCGCTGCCTTATTTTTTTGCAACTAAGTAACTCAATATCAGGGAGTCCAGTCTTTACAATGTCATTTCTCTGCACTGGTATACCTGATTACCTATTAGTCAATTTACCTTTATGGCATGATGATCGAGGATTTGCCCGGAACAATATCTACCAGTTCAATATCAAAGATCAGGTCCTTGCCGGCTAGAGGGTGGTTTGCATCCAATACTACAGTATCGTCCTTAACTTCTTTGATGACTACCTGGAAAGTCTGCCCCTGATCATTGCTCATCTGAAGCGGCATCCCTACTTCAGGGGTCATATCGGCCGGAAACTGACTTTTAGGGAATTCAACGATCTGATCGTCAGACACAGGGCCATATGCCTGTGCGGCAGGGATATTAACAGTTTTCTTTTCTCCTATTTGTAAGCCGGTTACCCCTTCGTCAAAGCCGGGGATCACCTGTCCACTTCCTACTTCGAATTCCAGCGGTGCACGGCCTTCACTACTATCAAAAGTGGTTCCGTCGGTTAGCTTTCCGTGATAATGTACTTTTACTTTATCACCTTTCTTTGCTGTCTGCATACTGATAATTTTTTAAGATAAGAGTGCAATGTAAAATTTAATTGGCAAACCGGCGAGAACTATCCGCCAAAATTTACAAAATGAAGGTCAAAAAGCGTATTTTTCACCCTTTTTTAAGCCAAATTCGGCCACGTTCAGCTTAAACGATCGCCTCCCTTCTTATTGATCTTCTTCTAACGGACGGTGTTGGATATAGCGGGTCCATTTATCGATCAGCCCCGACATATCGGCAGGTAAAGGTGAATCAAAAAATAAGCGCTCTCCTGTAACCGGATGCACGAATCCCAGTGTTTTAGCATGCAGCGCACACCGTGGACAAATAGCAAAGCAATTGTCCACGAACTGCTTATATTTAGTATAGACGGTTCCTTTTAAAATCCTGTCCCCCCCATACTCATGATCATTAAAAAGCGTATGGCCGATTGACCTCATATGGACACGAATCTGATGCGTCCTTCCTGTTTCAAGAACACATTCAACCACACTGACATAATTCAGCCTTTGCAAAACTTTGTAGTGGGTAATGGCATGTTTGCCTTTATCTCCATCCGGATAGGTGGTAAACATTTTACGAAACCTTTCATGACGGGCAATATGGGCATTTACCGTACCTTCCTCTTCTGCCAAGTCTCCCCATACCACAGCCATGTATTTTCTGGTAACCGTATGGTCAAAGAACTGCTTGGCCAGATGGGAAGCGGCTTCCGCCGTCTTTGCCAACACGATTAAACCGGTCGTATTTTTATCTATACGATGCACCAGGCCAAAACGGGGCAGCAGTTCATCGGTAATTTCCGGGTTTTGCTGTTGTAAATGATAGGCGACACCATTGAGCAGCGTGCCACTATAGTTACCTACACCCGGGTGAACCACCATATCGGGCGCTTTATTGATCACCATCACCGCATCATCCTCATATACGATATCCAGCGGTAAGGGTTCTGGTTTGATTTCCGAATATTCGGGATTTGAATAAGATAACCAGACGATCTCATCCCCCGGGCGCACCTTATAATTGCTCTTAACCTGCTTGCCGTTAACGGTCAGAAAACCGGCATCAATCCCTTTTTGAATTTTGTTACGGGTGGCATATTCAATCCTGGCCTGCATCCACTTGTCAATTCGCAAAGGTTGCTGTCCTCCATCGATCACATATGTCTTTTTCTCATAAAGTGCTTCCTGGTCTGCC
Organism: Arachidicoccus terrestris; assembly: GCF_020042345.1. Taxonomy (NCBI): domain Bacteria; kingdom Pseudomonadati; phylum Bacteroidota; class Chitinophagia; order Chitinophagales; family Chitinophagaceae; genus Arachidicoccus; species Arachidicoccus terrestris. The sequence continues at coordinate 2,896,432 of NZ_CP083387.1, read as the reverse complement.
TCACTGTCAGACAGCCTATCCAGATCAGGGCTTTCTCCTGTATGGGTGGATGAAGGCAAATCTGTCTTTTTCAACTGATCCTGCTGTCGTGTGGGAGACTTATCTGATGCATTGGATGTGACCATGGCGCAAAGATAGCTTAATCTGATGTTTTTAAAAATCCTGAATCTGGCGTTTATGACGGTTTATCCACAGAAAGGCCCTGTATAAAAGAAGATGTAAATATTGCAATATCCTCCCTTCAGACAAGGCTGAAATCAGTATTTTTGCAGTTGTCCGATGCGTGAATGGATCGTCTTTTTTCGGCTAACATTATTCTTAAACATTACCTCATACACTATGTCTCATTTATTTTCTCCATTATCCCTAAAACATCTGACCCTTAAGAATAGGCTGGTTGTAGCGGCCATGTGCCAATACAGTTCTGTAGACGGTTTTGCCAATGATTGGCATCTGGTACATTTGGGTGCCCGTGCCGTTGGCGGAGCAGCGCTTGTCATCACCGAAGCGGCAGCCGTTACGCCTGAAGGCAGGATCTCTCCGGAAGATCTCGGTATCTGGCAGGATGCTCATATTGAAAAGCTGAAGCAGATCACCGCTTTTATACATGATCAGGGAGCGCTTGCCGGCATTCAGCTGGCGCATGCGGGCAGAAAAGCCAGCACTATGGTCCCCTGGAAAGGCAGGACACAACTCACGCCCTCCACCGGCGGCTGGAAAACACTGGCCCCTTCTGCCCTGCCCTTTAATACCGGTGATGAACCTCCGCTGGTGCTGACCGTTACACAAATAGAATCTTTGATTGAGGCCTTTGCCCACGCAGCCAGACGTGCCGTAGAAGCGGGATTTGATGTTATCGAGATTCACGGCGCTCATGGTTATCTGGCACATCAGTTCCTCTCGCCAATCAGCAACCAAAGAGAAGATGAATACGGAGGCAGTTTTGAGAACCGCATTCGCTTTCTGCAGGAGATCACCCACAGCGTCAGTTCGCAGTTGACCAGCCACCAAAGTCTTTGGGTACGCATTTCTGCAACAGATTGGGCAGAGGGTGGCTGGACATCCGAGCAGTCCGTCCGACTCGCTAACAAATTACAACAACAAGGTGTGGAACTTATAGATACTTCTACCGGAGGCCTGATCCCCAATGTTCAGATCCCGATAGAACCTGGTTATCAGGTGCGCTTTGCCAGAGAAATAAAACAGGGATCTGGCCTCAAAACGGGCGCGGTGGGCCTGATTACTGAAGCCCGCCAAGCAGAAAATATTTTAAAGGATGGAAGCGCAGATGTAATATTGATGGCCAGGGCACTTTTACGGGACCCGTATTTTCCGCTTCATGCACAAATGATACTCGACGGTGATGCTAAATATCCTATTCAGTACGAAAGAGCTAAACCGCATCAGTATCCATAAGGAGATTACGATCAGGAAGCTGTGGTAACGGAAGCCGTGTCAGTGGCATCTCTAAGCCCGTTACCAAGTAAATTAAAAGCCAGGACCAATAGCATAATGGCGACACCCGGAATCAGGGCCAGCGCGGGATTGCTGGTGATAATAAAGTTGTAATTCTCTTTTATCATTAATCCCCAACTGGACATGGGCGGCTGAACACCTAATCCCAAAAAACTCAGCCCTGCCTCAATGATGATGGCAGAGGCAAAATTACTGGCGGCGATCACCAGGACAGGGCCAATGATATTAGGAAGTAAATGCTTTATAATAATCCGGGTATTACTGAATCCTAAAACCTTTGCCGCTTCAATATATTCCAGGGACTTCATAGACAGCACCTGTCCCCTGACAAGCCGTGCCACACTCACCCACAGAGACAGCCCCACGGCGATAAATACCTGCCAGAATCCTTTCCCCAATGCCAGCGTCAGTGCAAATACCAATAGTAAGGTAGGAATAGACCAGACCACATTAATGAGCCACATTACGGCATTGTCGGTCTTGCCGCCGAAGTAACCAGCCACCGCCCCCAAAAATATGCCTACAGTAAGTGAAAGCAGCACGGCCACTAACCCTACGGCCAGACTGACTCTTGTTCCAAGTATGAGCCGGCTCAGAATATCCCTGCCAAATTTATCCGTGCCCAAACGAAAATGTAGCTCCACGATTGCCGGATCCGCCAGCTGACGGGCGTCATAAACGGCCGGCTCTGATATATCCTCGTCGATATATTGTTGTATGTGATAAATATCGCCTTGTCGCCTAACCGAAGTCAAAGGAATATATCGGAATCCATCTGACTGCCCGTTTAATAACTTACGCCAGAATCCGGTTTTTTCGGGTGTCTTAGTGACCCTTACTTTTAAAAATTGCATATGAAAACCTGGCTTCTTATTAGCAATGGCCGGTATCATTCTGTTGGCATTGGGAGAGCCGTCCGGAGCCAGAAAATAAGCGAATACGGCAATAAATAAGGAGGCAAATATAACCACCAGACCAAATATGGCTCCCTTGTTTTTAAACAGCCGTATCCATAACTGCCAGCCTGCAGTTTGTGTCATTTTCATGAAATGAAGATAGGATATTGTGAGATCTCAGCAATGCATAAAGCATTCTCCATTGGATGTTTTTTGCTTCGTTTCCCACAAATTCTCCCTGCGAAGCCGCTTTCGCCTGTTTTTGTTTAGCGTACGGCCGCGCACCAAACCTGCCAGATGTTTTCTTAAATCTATTAGTAATGGCATTGCCTCTCTTTCAGTTCCGGATAACAGAGGCCGTATCACCTCCTTTTTTCGGCTGAGGGTCAGTATTCTTACATTTCCGGCCACGGTGAGTTGTTACTCTTTTGATATGCACATGTATGTTTTTACCAGCGCTCTGAAAACAAGATGCAACAATGGCAGTAAAGAGTGCTCCTCACTGCCTGTTGTTTTCATGTTGCATCACTCAATATATGTAGCATTGTTTTATGCTTCTCGGCAGTTATCAAACTAAATGTCTCCATAATTTATTTTATCAGAATCACATATTATGTCCGCTAATTATAACCAGGATTTTGCTCCAGCACCCCATCCTTATTCAACTGAATCTCGTCCAGCGGGATTGGAAGTAGCAGGTTCGTTTTACTAATCCCTGTAACAGGGTGTTGTGCGTCATTCAGGTTTAATCTTTTAACTCTCTCCACCAGCGTTTTAGTACGCATGAGCGTCAAACGCCTGTTTTCCTCTCCGACCAACTCCCTTGCCCTTTCGTCTAAAATAAAGTCAAGCGTGATATCTCCTGCGTCGACTTTACCGCTTATTGGATAATCAGGGAAAGACCGGGCTCTCAACACATTAATGCTGGCCGCAGCTTCCGCAAGCTTACCCTGATCAAACTGAGCTTCGGCCTGCAATAAATAGGTTTCTCCAAGGCGCATCAAAATAAAATCCTTAATCATGGCATATCCAAACACATCATTGGGATCAAACTGCCCCCATTTTGTCGTACTGGGGCAGATCTTAAATAATGTATCAGTTCCGGTGTAAGGCACCATCTGTCCATATTTGTCACTGGCGGGATCATTATAATAATAATGGCGTCTGATATTGTATTGAGAATTCCGCATATCTCCGTTTTGATAAAGGCCATAAAGCACCCAATTGCTCAGCCTGAGTCGGGCAATCCCTCTTCCTCCCAGAGAATCACAGATCACCATTCCTTTAATATTATAATAGGCCGCCCCCCAAACCCTGCGTTGCTGAGGATTATCAGAAATCCCGCCCACAACAGAACTTGGGTTTTCCAGTTCGAGCACCCAGATTGCTTCCGTATTACCCTGGTTCCGGCGTTCATTACCATAAACAAACATATCAGAGAAAGGATCTCCGGGTTGACCAGCTTTGACACCATAGCGTTGCTTCACGAGGCTGAACCGCCCGCTATTGATAATAGCCTGGGTATTTCCCTCTGCCATATCTGGCTTTCCTATCCGTAAATATACCTTTGCCAGTAATTGCATTGCCATATACTTATTGGCCCGGCCATACAACTTGCCATTCGTATTAGTGGGTACATCTTCGATGTCCGGCAGATTCGCCTTGGCATATTCCAGATCAGACACAATAAGCTGGTTTACAGAATCCAGATTGGCGCGTACAAAATCGGTTTTAGGCCCTGTAAGCGCGTGCGTTAATAATGGCACACCGCCATAGAGAGTCGCCAGGTAGTTATAGGCAAATCCCCTGAAAAACTTGGCTTCTGCTTCTATCGCCTTCTTGTTATTGTCGGATACTCCCGTCAGATCCGATGCGTCTGCATTGTCCAAAATAATGTTGGTCAGGTTAATCATCTGATAGTTCAACGTCCAGATACGTTGTGAAGCTGCATCTGTAGGCGTCAATTTTCCATAATCATAATAGGGAATTTCAATACCTTCCTGATTTGCGGTCGAATTCGCCACGTCTGTTCCAACCTGCCAGACGCCCGGCCATCCCTGGCGGGAAGACCAGGAATAATAATTTTCCAGATGATTATATAAACCGACAAGAGCGGCCTGAAACCCCAGAGAGTCTTTCAACGTTACCGGTGTATAGGAAGACTGTGGCGTTTCTTCCAAAAAACTTTTATTGCATGACCATGTACTGAAAATACAGCCGATAAATCCAAGTGATAATATTATATTTTTCATTATAGAAAGTTTTATTTAAGTGAGACATTCATTCCAAAGACAAAGGATCTGGTCACCGGATAGTTATTGACCCAGTCTCCTGAACCTCTGGTAGAATAGTTAGATTCCGGGTCCCATCCGATCCATTCGGTATCTGTGATCAGATTTCTGCCGCTTACATATAGTGTGAGCCCACCTAAATGCAATTTATCCAGCATGTCCTGTGAGAAAACATAACTCAGTGTTACATCCTTCAGACGGGTGTAGCTCGCACTGGAAGGATATGCATATCCTCTGGTATTATTATAGGCTAATGAAGGGCGGGTGTTGCTTTTATTTTCCGGTGTCCAGTAGCCGACATCCTCCGGCGTATTGCGTCTGCCTGTCTCATCCCCATAGTTTAGATCCGGATTGTTTTTCATCAACCCTTGAACTGTCTGAATAAAAATCCTCAAACTGACATTTCCATAATGGAATGTATTGGTTATACCACCTGTCCATTTAGGTGTTGTCTGACCGAGAATGGATTTGTCGTCGGCGGTGATCTGGTGATCTCCGTTTAGATCCGCAAATTTCAGATCCCCGGGTTTGGCACCCGGATCCTGACTGGAAGGATCTTCGCCTTCCTGCCAGACCCCTTCCAGTTTATAGTCATAAATAACACCGATAGGATGCCCAAGGAACCATCTATTACCCAAATCATCTTTGTCATCGCCGTATAAGTCCACGACCTTATTTTTATTGGTGGAGAATGCGATGGAGGTTTCCCAACCGAATTCCTCCCACTCTATATTTCTGGTATTAAGACTGATCTCAAGGCCTTTATTCGCCGTTTTTCCAATATTGTCCAATACAGAACTGTAACCGGTAATAATCGGCAGGCTCCGACTCAACAGTAACCCATATGTATTGTTTTTATAATAATCAACGGTGCCCTCAATGCGATGATTAAACAGACTGAAATCCAGACCCAGATTAAATGTTTTGGTGGACTCCCAATGCAGGTTATCATTTCCCAGGTTGCCCGCTACCACACCAATGGTGCTGATACCACCGAAAGGCTGACGAATAGAATTGTCCGTCGTAATCGTCCTGTAAACACCTACCGCCTCGTTACCAGTCTTACCATAAGACACCCTGAGTTTCAGGTTATTGACAAATCCAGCCTTTTTCATGAACTCCTCGTTGGAAATATTCCAGCCAAAAGCGGCCGAAGGAAAAATACCGTATTTACTGGTATTGGCCCCAAACACAGAGGATCCGTCCCTGCGGGCAGTAAACGTGAGCAAATAACGGCTGTCATAATTATAATTGAGACGGATCATCTGGGAATTCAATCTATACTGATCACTGTATGATGAACTTGTCTGTGTGGCCCCTGCTCCGAGATTATTATAGGTCAATACATCATTGACGAAGCCTTTGGCTCCGGCGGTAGTCGTCATGTACTTTCGCTGCTGAGCACTGTATAAGCCGGTAAAATCCAGATGGCTACTGCCAAAATCCAGGTCGTAATACAATAGATTTTCAATGGTATAATTTGACGTGTGCGCATTGGTCACACTGGCAGTTCCAAGCATGTCATTAGCCGGCCGGCCTGTATAGGTTGCATATCTTTCGGGAAAATATATGTAACCTGCATTCAATCGGTACCTGAGTCCTTTCAATATGCTGGAAAAATCCACTTCAGCATAGGCGTTAGCATTAATGTTCACAGTTTTACTCATATTGGATGTAGTCAGCCCCACAAGCGGATTCAAATACAGTAGTTCTGGATACATCGGAAAAATGGCAAAACTACCGTCATCATTAAATTCATTGCCATAAGGGCTCATTGCCGTTGCATTCAGCAAATTGGCCCGGCCACCTCCATAGTCATTTGCGGTAAAAAATGACGAAGTCCCTATTTTTAGAAAGTCAGTTATTTTCACATCCAGATTAGATCGGAATCCGGCCCGGTGATATTGATATCCCCTGACAACGCCCCGTTGTTTAAGATATTCACCACCAAAATAGTAATGGACTTTGTCTGAGCCGCCTGAAACACTGAGGTTATGATCCTGCAGAACCCCTGTTCTTGTTGCCTCTTTCACCCAGTCGGTTGTTTTATCATTGTTATAATTATCCAATTCGCCATAATTGGGGACAGGGCTGGACTGCGTCTGTCCTGTTGCCGTCAGATAATCGGCATATTTCTGGACATAGGACGCGCCGTCTCTTGGCTGAAGGACATGGGCTATATTCTCAATACCGGCATAACCGTTATAACGAATCTGAGGTTTGCCGGCTTTTCCCCTTTTCGTCGTCACCAAAATGACTCCATTAGACCCCTGGGTTCCATAAATTGCCGTGGCAGAGGCATCTTTCAGCACGACAACAGATTCAATATCATTTGGATTAATATCATTTAATGATGAGCCCACTGTTTTGATCAGAGGAATTCCATCAACGATTATATAAGGACCACTGCCGGCTGTTATCGAATTCTGGCCTCTTACCAACACTGCAGGGGCACTGCCTGGCACACCCGAAGTAGAAGTGACTGTCAGGCCGGGAACGGCACCTTCTACAGATTGCATAACATTGGTCACTGGAATTTTAGATAATCTATCAGCCGATACTGAGGTAATCGAACCGGTAACGTCGGTTTTCTTTTGGGTACCATATCCGACAACGACAACATCGCCCAACTTATTTTCATCACTGACTGTCAACTGAATGCTAAGATTTGTCTGATCAGTTACGTTGATATTTTTCGTAACGAACCCCAAACGAGATATCACAAGTGAAACAGGAGGGTTTACTTTTAAATGAAACACACCCAAACTATCTGAAACCGTCCCGGTAGACAGACCGGTAACTTTAATTGATGTGCCAGCCAGGGGGGCACCATCAGGATCGGTGATTTGTCCCGAAATAACTCTGCTTTGACTTATTGCAGTGGTTGTTATCAGAAGAAAAACCAACAAACTGCATAAATAAAAGTAGTTCTGACACTTAACTGGCCAGCATCGCAAATTGCTTCTCGGCGTTACGTTCTTTTTTTGCATTTACTAAGTTTTAAAAAATGAAAATATTTTCAGAGCTGCTCACCTGGAACTTCAAATAGTCCCGAACAGTCGACAGCGTGAAAAAGCTACTATCCAGATACAGTTTGATCAGAGATCACAATTGATTTAGATTGATTTTCACCATATCCAAAAGATATCTCACATTTTGGCCCGTCTGCCAGTTTTGGATGTAGGAAATATCACTTTACACCTGTCTGTTAAGCCAAAATTAATTATGTCAGTTTTAACAATTAAGGGGTGAAATGGTAATAAATAGGGGAGTTTTTAACTAAAATGCGCATTCATCTGACAGATTTATCGTCATATTAACAATTGTAATAAAATGAGCAGCTGTTTAAAACGCTGCTTTAAAATGATAGATTTTAAAGCAGCGCTCAGCTAAATAACGCCCCGATCGATAGAATAATTCATCGACCTCTAAGAGTTATTTTTCATAAAAATCCTACATAATTTCAAACACACTGCTTTGCAGTTTTATTGTATCCACCTTAGGGTGATTAACCGATACCTTTATCCTTTTCCCGGTTTGTATCACCTTAATATATGCTTTTAAACGGCCATGATAGGCCTTTCTTCGATTGCCTCCATAAGGCTGAACATCCCTGACATTCCCGTTTTCCAAGCCTATCAGTCTACCACCTCCGGCAACGTCGACCTGTATGACCGAGCTGTCCGACATGACAGTAGCCCCGTCCTTATCAGCGACCTGTATATCTACCACACAGATCTGATTTTCATCTGCGCATTTATCTAGTGCACGTCGGGTTGTTTCAATATGATCGGGATTACCGACCGTCTGTATATTGTCTTGTACGGTGATCCCACGCTGGTCCCTTGCTGTAACTGTCAGCTTTCCAGGTTGAAAAGGTATTCGCCACACGATTACATGTGTAGAATCATTTTGTGACTGCGTGCCTATGGCAACGCCGTTCAACATAAGCGTAGCCTGCTTACAGTTGGTATAACAGTATACATTCACCGTGTCCCCCAACAAATAATTCCAAACCGGTCTGGCCATCCCGTGACGGCCGTTTTTGAGATCCAGCCGCCGGAATGATTTTGATGTGCCCAGATATACCATTGGCCGATCCGACCAGATAGATTGCCGGAAATAGTACTCAGGCTTTTTAAATCCAGCCAGATCAATCAGGCCCGCTTCGTTACCATGACTGGGCCATTTACTGGCTTCGCCTAAATAATCTACACCGGTCCACAGAAACTGGCCTATTATAAACGGATGCTCCGTTACGGCTTTCCACGCACGGTACCCGTGGCCGTTCTCGCTCCCATACATGACCCTGCGGGGGTACTTTTTGTGATCGGCTTCATATCGATACTCCTGGTAATTATATCCGGCTACGTCCAGCACATCTGTATAGCCTGCTTTATCTGCCATCATCACAGCGGCAAGGCCTGCGGTTACGGGTCTTGACGGATCAAGAATTTTAACAACACCGGCCAACGCCTCCGCAATGCTGCCCAAGGCAGCGGCAGCAGGATGCTCCGGCATAAAACCTGATCCATAAATCTGGGGATAATGACCTTCATTAAGTACCGGATCTGAATAAGGGTCATTCGGATAATCAATTTCATTACCGATACTCCACATAATAATGGAAGGGTGGTTCCGGTCTCTTCGGATCATATCAGTAAGGTCCGTTTTCCACCACTTTTTAAAATCCGAATGATAACCGTCGGTGCCAGGTACACCATTATTCCAGCCTGTGATCCATTTGTGTTTTCCCAGCTCCCATTCATCAAAAGCTTCATCGATAACCAGAAAACCCATCTGATCGCATAGATCATATATGCCCGGCGCATGAGGGTTGTGTGTCATTCTGACCGCATTGCAGCCAGCTGCTTTCAGTAACCGCAGGCGTTCCTTCCAGACAGCCATAGGTACCGCCGTCCCGAAACTACCGGCATCATCGTGTAGACAGACTCCCTTTAATTTTAACGCATGTCCGTTCAGAAAAAGTCCACTATCCGCGGTAAATCTTACCTGACGGATACCTACTGGCGTCGTGTACTGACCTAGTTTTTTCCCATTTAATTTCAGTGTGGTAACCAAACGGTATAAATACGGATCTTCGGTAGACCATGTCCTGGCCATCGCAAGCGCCATCCTGGTGTCAACAGATCTGTTATCCAAGGTATCCAGCAGGCACTCCTGACGGATAGCCGACACTTTATTTCCGTCAGCGTCCAGCAGCACGTTTTCGATACGGATCCTGTCTTTAGCATTTACGGGTTTTTCAATGGCAATATGTATTCCGAGTTCGGCCGTCCGCTCCTTAACTTTCATCGTCCCGACACTCACGCCCCAGATCGGGATATGTACAGGCGGAGCCGTCACTTTATAGACATTGCGATATATACCTGACCCAGTATACCATCTCGAATCTGCAAAATCAGTATGATCTGCTTTTACGAGTAGTTCATTCAAGCCATTTTCTTTCAGATAAGGCGTCATGTCATAATAAAAAGATACAAACCCATTAGGTCTTTGGCCCAGAAGATGGCCGTTTAGCCAAACTGCACTGTTTTTATACACCCCTTCAAAATAAATATACTGTCGCAGGCCGGTTTCAGTTTTCCCGATCTTAAAAATCTTTCTATACCAACCGATACCGCCCGGGAGATAACCTGTGGCGCTAGCCCATCGGTGGTTAAAAGGCCCTTTGATACTCCAGTCCTGTGGAAGGGTAATAGCCTGCCACAAAGTATCGTTGCTACTTTCTGACAGGGATGATGGATCCAGATCCCCCAGGTGGAATGCCCACCCATCATTAAATAATCGGGCATCTGCCGGAAGTTGGGAAAGAACTGATATTGTACTTCCGAAGTACCAACAGCATAAACAGCATACTTTCAGCAAAACAGCCGGCAAAGCCCAATTTGCCCGATGGTCATATTTGCGGATCTTTTTTCCCTGTTCCATTTCAAAGTTCTTTATCATGAAAAAATAGCTATTAGCGCAGTTCTATCTATATACACCTGTCAACGTTATTACTGATCTTGATGGCAATTGAATGTCTCTCCCCCTTTTTATCTTAAAACGCTTCAGATTGTAATTCACAGAAGTCACATACTTATTCCTGATCCTAAGATGACGGTCGTTTCCAACTGAAATTACCCGAGGTGTATTTCCCAGATTCACGATTACCAGTGCTAGTTTTGCACTTGCACGGTCTTTAAAACTGCTTACCAGAATACTTGAATCAGTTACTGCTCTCCCGCTAACCTCACTGTTGATCCGTATAAAACCCGGGCGAACAAACCGGCTGTAATTACCGAGTGCCCACAGCATCTTACTTTCATAAAACTTGCCTGTCGGCTGCGTTTTGTCTACATAAATAAGACCGTCTTTATAATCATAGGCAGAGATGCCTAACCACCATTGCCAGGCACTGGCTTCTGCGTAAGTCAAATCCATATGAATGGCTTTAGCCACATATAGAGCCGGCGCCATGCCCAAATCACGGTGAGCGCCATTTATCTCCCCAAAATTATCTCCCAGAATGCAGTACTCGCTCATCCAGTATCGCAGGTCTTTCAAACCGGAATGGGACTGAAGCACTTTTAATGAATCGGCCAGCTTTTGCCTTTGCCTGATAGCCTCACCAAAAGGAGAAGTGGTAAAATAACTGTGGGCTGTAATACAATGATCGACATGAGCCAATCCCAGTAAAGAAGTACTGTCATTCCCAGAAAAAAATGATTGAAGCTGCCTGCCTCTCTGAGGCTTACCCGCTCCTTCATACAGATAATTGAGCTGGCCCGCCTCTGCCAGGGAAATCTTCGTCTTCAAACCGGCTTTGGTTAACCGGGCATCCAATACTTTGGCCAAAGCAGCAATTTCTTTATTGCTGTAAGGACTTCCTTCCTGACTGCTGTCACTCCAGTCCCATTGAGGTTCATTGACCGGGCTTATATAATCCAGATCCACACCGGCTTTTTTCTTGATGCCGTCAACCACCTTTATTAAGTAATCGGAAAATGCGCCGTATTGACCAGGTGCCAGATTTGTCTGGCCGCCGGTGCTAAATGTCAGGCCATTTTTTGTCATCATGTACGGTGCACTATTGCAGAAGCCGATAAACTCGGACACACCTCTGCGTTTTGCGGCCCGTAAAAACCAGGTTTGTCCCGCAGCACCGTTAAAATCATACATTCCATTTTCCTGAAGGAAAGTTTCGGCGCGGCGCCAGACATCCATAATGCCACTTTTTTCACCTTGCTGACCGCTGCCGGCGCCGATATTAAAACGCCACGCCGACAACCCGATACCCTTGGGATCCCCGGAGGCATTCTTACCCATACTGAACAGCAGGTCTGCTATTTTATTCTTAACCTTATCGTCCCAGCAGCCCACATACTGACAGGTCCAGGCATCGCTCGCGCCAAAATTATCTATTACCTGAAAGGTGCTGTCCGGCTCTACCCTGATTACCAGGGTATCCCTATTAAAATCTGATACCGCAGGTTCTGCTTTATCTCCCCAAGCGGCACTCGTTTGGGTAACAACAAAAGTGGACAGCGACAGGAAGCATTGTATTAAGACTCTGAGGTATTGTTTCATCTATAACAGTTTCAGTTCTAAAAAATAACCCGTTGCTTAAAATTAGGATAGGATGGCCCATTAAACGCCCGTCTGATCCTTTTTTAATTGCCATACCCGGTATTTTGTTCCAGTTTATTGTCTGAAGCCAAAATCTCTGCCCTTGGAATCGGCAGCCAGTATTGTTTGGTTTCAAAATGCTTACCGGATAAGGCTGTGATCCTGGTATACTTAAAAATACCGTTCTCTTTAGTCACACTGATACCGTAGGCAGGTTCGTTTTCTGTCACCTCTGCAATTTTCCAACGTCTGACATCGTAGTAACGGTGTTCCTCAAATGCAAGCTCTACCTGACGTTCATACCGTATGGCTGTGCGCATTTCGGTTTGGCTCAGCCCTTCAGGCAAATCGGGCATCCCTGCTCTTTCCCTTACTTGGTTGATGGCACTGTAAACAGAATTGTCTGGCCCCGCCGCCTCATTCTGTGCCTCTGCATAGTTCAGCAGAATTTCCGCATACCTGAAATAGATCCAGGGTTGTGTTCCGGCTATTCCCCAGGGGTTTACAATTGGCAGGTTATCATTCATAAACTTTTTCAGATAATAACCTGTTTTGGAAGTATTCCAATTCGAAGGCCCGTCTTTACTATCCTTCCCGCCCGGTGTATATGTCCATACCGTATCTCCTCTGTAAGGAGCTCCATTATACAGAATTGTGGCATAAAATCTGGGATCTCTATTCTCGTAAGGGTGAGCAGGATCATATCCCGATCCGACTGCCGTAATGGCCTTTCCATTCGCCATTTCATAAGCGTCTACCAGATTTTGAAGCGGCGTATTACCGCCCCATCCATCGTAGCCATTGGGACCATTGGCAATCTCCAGCGCTACATGCACAGCTCCTGTCGCATATAACCGCTCAAAGATAATTTCGGGGTTATTGTCCGGAGTCAGAAAGATCTTTCCGTACCCACCCTGATAGAGACTGTACCGTTGCAGTTCCATCACGTCCTTAGCCGCTTTTGCCGCATCTGACCAGGAGCCTGCATTATAGAGCGGACTGGCTGCATACAGCAGTAAGCGGGATTTAAGCGCGAGAGCTGCCCCTTTTGTGGCCCTTCCCAGTGCCCAATTGCTGCTACTGTGATCCACGGGCAGTAAACCTGCCGCCTCATCCAGTTGTGTACGCACATAAGCAATACCATCTTTTATAGACGAACGTACATAGAGGGAGTCGGTAGATGAAAAATCATCAGTCAGATCATATACTCTGTCCCCGACCAAAACAACCTTTCCATAATTACGGATGAGATCAAAATATCTGAAGGCACGCTGGAATTTCAGTTCTCCTGTCAACCGGTTTTTAAGTCCTTCACTCATAGGCACCTCATTAATATGATTTAATGCATAATTGATGTCACGGATGCCTCTGTAACTCCTTCCCCAAAACGTGCCGGCAATACCGGTATTCTCCGGAGCGATCTGGCCTCTTTGAATAAGCCAAGTATTATCATCATTGGTGTACATTGATTCATCCGTAAGGGATGACCACAGCGCATATTCAAACCCCCGGCCAAATCCGGGAGGTGTTCCTTCCGCCTCTTTATTGGTCTGCTGGATTCCCATGTAACGGTTGATGACATAATCTTCAAATAATACAGAGTCAGCAAGAATAGCCGCATCGGACACACGATCGGTTGGTGTAATCTCAAGATAGTTATGGCTACAGGATACACCGGTCAGACAAACCAATGCTGTCGTCAGCATCCACATATATTTTAAGTTATTCAATTTTATCGTTTTCATTGTATAATATTTTGCTATTAAAAATTGACATTAATACCCAGGTTAATGATCCTTTGCTGTGGATAGAACTGACCGCTTCCGCTGTCACCTTCCGGGTCATAGTCCTTCACTTTTGTGATCGTGAACAAATTAGATGCGCTGGCGTATACGCGCACCTGAGACATCCTTAGTGCATTTAATATCCTTTTGGGGAAAGTATAGCCCAGTTCGACATTCTTAAGCCGCGCAAAAGAAGCGTCATTCAGCCAAAAGGTACTATTATAAAGTCCACCGCTAATCGCAGATGAGGCTCTTGTATCTACCCTTGGATAGGTACCGCTGGGATTAGAAGGGCTCCACCGGTTATCGGCCCAGCTACTGTAAAAATTGCCCACCTGTCCTGATTCAGGCAGCACATATTGGCTGACTTCCGCCTGACCTGCTATGACAAAAGAGAAATCAAATTGCTTATATCCGGAACTAAACACCAAACCGTATACAATTTGTGGAATATTTCCATATTTTGTCCGTACCTGATCATCCGCTGTTATTGAACCGTCACCGTTATAGTCTTCAAAGATCAGATCTCCTAATCCGGCGCCGGAAACATGAGGATATTTTTCCAGGTCCTCAGCAGTCCGGTAGATGCCAATTGATTTATATAGCAAATAAGCATTCAAAGGGTGCCCCGTCTGGCTCTGATAATCCAAAGTTCCGGCGGCTTCGTCTATGAAAACAACTTTACTTTTCGCATAGGTCATGTTTGCTGAGACATTAAAATGAAAAGCACCACTATGCGTATACCCTATTGTCGCCTCAAACCCTTCATTATTGACTTTTCCGATATTCTCATCCGGCACCAGCGGGTCTCCAGTATAGGGATTCACAATACCCGATACAGAAGGAATGGACGCATTTCTGGTGGCCAGGATATCTGACCTTTTCTGCTGAAAATAGATCAGTTCAACGTTGAAATCATTGGCCACAATAGCGTTCAATCCGATATCCATTTTCTTGGCCACCTCCCAGGTGATATTCGGGTTCGCCAATTTTGTCAGATCGATACCCGGATGAACGGTTCCGTTGCCAATGACATAATGATTACTAAAGGAATAGTTGTTATAATACTGGAACTGCGCAACATTATCGTTGCCCAGAGAGCCATAAGATGCCCTGAATTTCAAATCATTGATCCAGCTCACCGATTGTTTGAACCAAGGTTCTTCCGAAACCCTCCACCCTGCAGCGACAGAGGGGAAGTAGCCATATTGATGGCCGCTCGGAAAATTAGATGAACCATCTATTCTGAGCTGACCTTCCAGTAGATACTTCTCCATATAGTTGTAAGCTAGTCTACTGATCATACTTCTGCGTGTAAAATCAAAACTGCTTCCATAATTATCCTTGTCTGTCGCGGCAGCCCCTCCCTGGGAGAGCTCAGGCGTTAAAACAGTCGGGTAATTAATCCTGGAGGCACCGAAGGTTTCTGAACTGTTCTCGCTTTGTTCATAACCGACAAAAGCATCCAGATGATGTTTACCCCACCCGTTTTTGTAGTTGAGTTTAATATTCTGCGTTATCAAAGAAGTGTTCACCTGGGATTCATTTAAAGTGGCAGCCCCCGCGGAGCCGCCGGCAATGGTCTTATCATAAGTATCATTGTCGCCATCGTAAGTATACAATGCATAAGGCTGATTAAATGTCTTGGTGAAATTGAAGGATTTATCCACGGAATAAAATCCATCGATGGATAACCCGTTAACAAAAGGAATATTATAAGTCGCACTCAGAATGCCGTTAAAGGTAGATGTCGGATTTCTGTTCCACCCGCTTGCATCCGTGGCCATTACGACCGGATTATTATTTTCAATGCCCGTAGAGGGAAGCCCGTTCGGATAGCGGTCAATAACAATCGGATAGGCCCTGTAAATTGATCTGAAAATATCGCCGGCAGAAGCAATGGGATAGTGACGGTCCTCTTGCCTTCCCGACAAAGAAAGCTTCACATTGAGATCCTTTGTTATCTGGGCGCCTACATTAGATCTGAAGTTGTATTGCTTATATTTAGTCGCTCCGTCTTTATAAAGACTATTCTGGCTTACCGTTCCCAGAGATAGATAATACTTGACTTTATCACTGCCTCCCCTCACACTGAGTGCCTGATGGTTCTGCAAGGCAAAATTCTTCAATGTCGCTTCCTGCCAGTCTGTATTGGGATAATTGATCGCATCTGAGCCATCTTTGAACTTCTGAACTTCTTCAGCTGTATAATGTTGGTTCATACCGCCCTCAGGGTTATTATAGTAATCGATCTCATTGAGTATGGCTGCGTAGGTTGCAGCATCGGCCATTTTGGGCAGCCTGGTAGGAGAAGAAAAACCCTGATTATAACTATAGGATATCAGGGGCTTGCCAGTGGCGCCCTGTTTGGTGGTGACCAATATAACGCCGTTTGCCGCCCTGCTACCATAAACAGCAGCAGATGCATCCTTCAATACCGTTACACTTGCTATGTCATCGGGGTTCAATCTGGAAAATCCTCCTATGGCGCCGGGCACTCCGTCTACCACCACAAGCACATCATTATTTCCTGTTGTTGCCAAACCCCTGATTCTGATAGAAGAACCATCATATCCGGGTTCGCCACTCCTGTTGCTGGCGATCAGCCCGGAAAAGCGACCGGCCAGGGAGTTGGAAATATCTGGCTGAGGGCTTTTCACAATATCACTCCCTTTTACAACAGATACCGAACCGGTCAGGTTCTTTTTAGTCGAGGTGCCATAGCCAACAACGACCACATCATTTAAAGTATTGATCTGGCTTTCCATCAATGTCACATTCATGAAGGATTGCGTTGTGACCACTAGCTTAAGATCACTGTAGCCAACATGAGAAAATAACAGTGTATCTCCCTTAATAGCATTGATTGAAAACTGCCCTGCGCTATCCGATATAGCTCCTCCGTTCTGGCCGGCAATTGCAATACTGGTATTGCTGAGAGGAATACCTTTACCATCTACGACACGTCCATGTATCTGGTCAGGCTGCTGGGCAAAGGCAGTTTGGTGTATGACCAGGCAAAGGCAAAAAGATACCAGCAGCTTTATTAAAGGCTGGATACACCCGATTGGTTCTGTTGAAAGACGAATCACCCTTTTCATTTCTTGTTATTTAATTTTTTTCAAAAATTGCAGTCTGTCTCGTGGCTTCGTTATAATATGTTTAACGAATCAATCGCAAATTATCATTCCGTTAACCGCAAATAGGGGATTAAATGATAATTTGGAGGGGGTATTTTGGTCATTTGCGCCCGTTAATAGCATCTTAGGCATCAAAAACCAAACAAAAAGTAAACGGGAATTTTTTTCTATATATAGGCGTATGCTCATTTCGCCAGCGATGATGGCATGGCCGGCATAGGAATGTCCATCCCATCTGTTTCAGGATTACGCGTTTGGGTCAGGCTACAGCAATCGACAACAATGAAAAAGCCCCGTCACTTTAATGTCGTTAAAGATGAGGGGCTGTTAACCAATAATCAGGTAGCCTACGGATCGGTAAAGACATACGGTTTTTCCACCAGTAATGCATCTGTGTCCAGGTTCAATAAAAATAAATGCGGTATCCTCAAAGTATGATCACCTATCTTTTTATGACTATGTACTGCCATCAATGTCTGCCCCTGCAATGATTTGAAAATCATTCCGTGACCAAAATTGGGAGGCGTGACTGGCAGTTTCTCCTGTATCCAAGGGCCATCGAGCGTATTAGTTTCGGAATAGGCAACTCCTTGTGTGTATACGTCAAAAATCCAGCTGGTCCAGATCATGCCCAATCTTCCCGTTTTTGTTCTGAATACGTAAGGGCCATCTGTTACTCTGTTGGGCAACACCACTTGGTTTACGTTTTCCCGGCTCCATGGGGATTCGCTGGCCCTGAACAGTGTTGTAGATTTTCCGATTGTGCCTGATAAGTCAGATTTCAACCGGATCTTTTCTACTGTTCCATTATTATTCTGGACCCATTCATGGCAATATATCATCCATGGAACATTCTTTTTATCGACCCACAATGTAGCGTCAAGTGTCGACTGATCTGCAGGTAAATAAACAGAATCGGCCATCGGAACATAAGAGCCGTCCGGCTGGTCGCTAACCAATACATGACAGGCCCGGCGCTGCAAGGTATTACCGTTATAACGACCTATTATCTTGTCTCGGTTCGTGAAAGTGGCAAAATAATAATACCTCCCCTTATAAGAATGGATCTCTGCCGCCCAGATCATAGGGTCAGCACCCATCCAACTATCCGGATCCGGATGTGCTACAACGAAGGGACCATCCCAGTAATGCAAATCTTTACTTTTCCAGAGCAGCCCGCCGGTTCCTGTCATATAATACATCTGTGTCGGCGTATCTGCCAAAATAAAGGGGTCACTTAGCCGGATGGAATCCAGCGGCACATGCTTTTTAGATTCAATGTGTCGTTGCGCATATACATTGTGTATTTTTACAAGCAGTAAAAAACACAGGCTAAAACAGCATTTCAAAGATAGATTCTTGTACGGCATAATGGCTTTCTACTTTTGTAAACTGTCCAGAATCGGATGATCGATGGTATGAACAACACGCCTGTTATCCTTTAATTCTTCAAGAATAGTAACTGTATTATCTCCGGTATGCATCCATTCTGCAGGTAAATATACGGTTTGTTGTGGCCCTACGGACCAATAGCGCCCGAGGTGGTGGCCATTTACCCAAATGACGCCCTTGCCCCATTTAGTCATATCAAAATAGGTGTCGGCCACCTTATTTACGCTGAAGATGCCCTGCAACAACACTGGGCCTCTATTGTGTCCATTAACTGCCTTCCATTTAAAATCATTTACATTATTAAACGGAAACTTATACATCGACCAGCCTTTTAACTCCTGTCCACCCAATAAGACTTTACGGGTAATCCCTTTTTTATTTTTTAGCAGGTTAGGGCCAAAATTAATTCTGCCCAGATTCTCAATAAACAAGTCAAGGGTGTCCCTTCCGGCCGGCAACTGCACATTCAGGGTGTTCTGCCCCAGGCGACGGTCCAGGACCCCCTGCGGCTGGCCATTGACCATTACAATCGCATAATCCCTTAATTCATCGATCTTTAAAGTGCTGGTTTTATCGCCATCTACAATCGTCCGGTATAAAACATAGCCATATGCCTGATGCAGGTCTTCAAATGTCACTGGCGTGTCCGCCTTAACAGGCTCCGGTAAGGCATCGGCTAAATACGTACGCTTAGTCAGTTGAATATCGGCAATAGAAATGGCAGACTTGCTGGCAGGGATCGGTGGCAGGGTTTCACCTTCGGGCAAATGCTTTTCGATAACTGACCTGAATATTCTGAATTTCTCGGTTGGATTACCCGCTTCGTCTAGAGGGGCATCATAATCGTAACTGCTGATCTGGGGCTCATACGGCGTATTCTCTTTATCATTCGCGCCATTCATAAACCCTCTGGTCGTGCCACCATGAAACATATACATATTAATAGAGAGACCGGAAGACAGAACTGAATCGAGCTCACCGGCGTAAGAGGCCGGTGCGACAGTATGATGCGGCGTTCCCCACCAGTCAAACCACGCCGGATACCATTCTGCGATCATAAAAGGGCCCTTGCCATTATGGTATTTTCTGACGAGTTTCTTAACAGCTGCTGGCTTTACCAGGCCGTTAACGGCAGGAAGCATCCCTGGCAAGTAGCCCTTAGCGAGGTCCTGAGCAGGATCGCAGGTATAAAGAAGACCGTCAAAACCGGCATCCCTAAACATTTTTTCGTTAAGCGCTAAATAATTCTTGTCTTTTCCATAGGACCCATATTCATTTTCAATCTGAACCATTAAAATATTGCCCCCGTGATTTACCTGTAGAGGCGCCAGCTGTTTACCCACGGCATTTATATACTTCTTATATTCACTCAGATATTGTGGTTCTGAACTTCTTACAACCAAGCCTTTTTCATTCTGGAGCCAATATGGGTAGCCGCCGAATTCCCATTCCGCGCAAACATAAGGGCTCGGCCTTAGGATCACCCATAGTCCTTCCTCCTGCGCCACTTTGACGAACGCAGCAATATCATTATTGCCGGAAAAGTCAAAAACATCCTTTTCCGGTTCATGTAAATTCCAAAAAACATAGGTGCTGATCGTATTGAGCCCCATCGCCCTGGCCATTTTCATTCTGGCTCTCCAGGCTTCTCTGGGCACTCTCGGATAGTGAATTTCCCCGGATATGATCTGAAAGGGCTTTCCATCCAGTAAAAAGGCGGAGTCTCCCAAAGCAAAGCTATGTGACAGCATTTCTTTTTTTGCTTTACAGCTAATGGCTAACATCATCAGACTTAACCCAACAAATAAAATGCCTCCAATATTCCAATTTAGCTTTCTTTTCATAGATTATATTTCTTTATCTTAATGATTATCATTTTCTATTGGACCTGTTCAACAAAAACAAAAATAGCCCGGCGCTGTCCTTTGATGGGGGGCAAAACGGTAGAAAAGGGGGTACTTATTGATAAATACCTCATCCTCAGAGGCATAAACGAATCACAGATAAGTAAAAGTGAACGCATCTGATCACAAGAAGCCTGTTTAAACCAAAGCCCATGTATATCAGCAACCAATTCTCAGTCTTGATAGAATATTGACCTTCGCACAAAATAGTTATATGCTTTTATTTTATGTCATTACCCTGCCTCCTGTTATAAGTACCGGCAAAAGACTTTCTAAACTTTTTAATATAGGCGGATGGTGTCATATTAAACAACCGCTGAAATTGCGCCCTGAAATATTTTACATCATTAAAACCGACAATAAAAGCGACCTCATTGACATTGTTCTGGGTATTCACGAACAGTTCTGCAGCCTTTCTCAGTCGGACAAAACGGACAAACCCGGCTACCGAATATCCGGTTGTTCCGTTAATTTTCTTATATAGGCTCGAATGGCTCATACACATTTTGTCCACTAAAATCTGTACTTTAAACTGATCATCATCCAGATGCTCTTCAATGACACTTATACAGGCATTCAGGAAAGATTTGTCTTCTTCAGTGAGTTTATGCTGATGGTCCTGGAGTGTAATCTCATTATAAAAAAACTTTTGCAGACTGCTCTTTGCCTTTAACAGATTGCTGACCCTGGCTAACAGCAGCTCCTTCTCAAACGGTTTGGTGATATAATCATCCGCCCCGGCTTCCACACAGCGGAGCTTGATTTCTGCCGAAGCCTCGGCCGTCAGGATAATAACGGGTATATGACTAAGCTTTTCATCGGCTTTGATCTTGCTGCATATTTCATCACCTGAGTAGCCTGGCATAGCCAGGTCCAGAATAACCAGATCGGGCAGCATATCCTCGATCAAGTCTAGTGCAAGGCGTCCGTTTTCTGCTTCAATAACCTGATAATCAGCAAGAAGCCTTTTGACAAAAGTTCTGATTTCGTAATTATCATCTGCGATAAGAACGGTTCTTTTATCGGTAAACAGCCCTCCAGAAACATCCTCACCACCATTGCTTATCTGCATCACCGCCCCGGCAAGACCGCCTTTGGTAGTCCTGGCCCGGTTAGATCCCGGTTCTGTACTTATAGGCTCGTTTTCTCTTACACCCGCGCTGTCTATTATTTCTTCTGCCAATCCGGCATCCGGATCACTGATTTCGGAAATTTCTTCGCCCGCAAAATGTTCCTTTCCCTTTGGGATCCTAATTGTAAAAGCTGTGCCCTTCCCGATCTCGCTTTCCAATTCAATCGTACCATGATGCAACGTCACAAATTCCTTAACCAGGAATAACCCGATACCAAAGCCTGCTTTCGCCCGCTCGCTGGTTTCATGTCTTTGATAGAACTTCTGAAAAACCTTTTCCTTCTCCTGCTCCGGAATACCTTTACCGGAATCGATCAATTGAATCAAAACATGCGCTTCCTTTTCTTCCAGCCTGAGCAGAATCCGCCCATCATTACCGGTATATTTAAAGGCGTTAGAGATCAAGTTAAATAATAAGATCTCCATCTTTTCCAAGTCTCCATAAACCCATAGGCCTGATATATGGTTATCCCCATTCTCCGTTGCATCCACGACTTTCGTGTGATCATCCTCCAATGCCGGAACCGGCGGTGGGGCCATTTCGAACCGGTAATCTATGTTTTGCGATTTTGCCTGATAAGCAAAACTATCAAATACTTCCCTGCATAATGTTCCCAAATTCAGTTTACTGATGTGTAACTGGCTTTCAGCTCTATCAGCCTTTCTAAAAAGCAGTAGCTGTCCTATGAGCCCCAACATTCGCCTTGAATTTTTATATGCCATTCTTATGGTGTCAGGCTGGCTGGTCTCATCGGCATGGTCCATTAATTCTTTAATAGGATTAATGATCAGGGTCAGCATCGTTCGGAACTCATGTGAAATATTCGTAAAAAAAGTGATTTTTCTTTCGTTGAGTTCCCGTTCTGCATTCGCATTCATACGGGTCAGTTTCATTTCATATAAAAGGCGCGTCCTGCGTTGCCTGTATTTTTGATAGGCGTAAATAAGGCCTCCGATAGCTGTCAAATAAATTAAATATGCCCACCAGGACCGGTACCAGGGTGGTAAGACATGAATGGTAATCGTCCTCTCAGTTGAAAGCAGGGGCCTCCCGTCGGGTTGCAATACTGCCAGGTGTAATATATAGTCCCCTTCATTCAGCCGGGAATACGTCACATTATGGGTATTGCCGATACTTGTCCAACTCTTATCCCAGCCTTCCAGAAAATATCCGTATTGTACGCTCCCCGGTGCATCATAATCAAGACCCGCAAAACGAATAGCAAAATTCGCCTGTTTAAATGGCGTCGTTATGGTTTCAAAATCCACAGGAGAAGCTCCCTTCGGAAGTAGCCCTGTCTTTTCAACAGCAATATTGTTCACCTTAAAGCTTGTCACGAGTACCTTTACCGACTTTACCTTCTTAGTAACGCGGGCCGGTGAAAATTCATTGAAACCTGCAATACCCCCAAAAAGGAATTTACCATTGCTAAGTGCGAGGGCTGCGTTATAGCTAAACTGATTACTCTGCAATCCGTCATGGGCATGATAATTATATACCATTTTAGTATCCGGGTCAAATACACTTAGTCCGTTATAAGTGCTGCACCAAATCCGTCCCTTATCATCCAGCAACAAGTTTAAAATGGAATTGCTGGAAAACCCGTCTTCCATTCGGAAGGGTTTAAACTTTTCTGATCTTGCATCATATAACATTAAGCCTCCCCCTTCTGTACCGATCCATAATCGATCTTTTTTATCTTCCAGGATTGTTCTTACCGGATAGCCAACATGAATATACGCATGATGCTTATGAAGCGTATCGAGTTTAATCAACTGATCATAATTTCCCAGCCAGATATTACCCTGCCGGTCTTCATATATTGTATGTATATTGATCAGCGTGGTATCATATACGACAAACTGGTCATTTTTCCGGTCATACTGAAACAGTACGTCACCCAATGTTGATCCAAGCCAGATTCTGTGATGGCTGTCTTCAAACAATTTCCAGAAATTCTTTGCATAGGCATTCCTGTATGCGTTATAACAGCGGTAATGTGTAAAGCGTTCACTTCCCGGCGCCAATCGGTCTATTCCACCATTAAAGGAAGCGATCCATATGTTATTTAAATGATCCCGGATAATACTGACAATGTAATTACCACTGATAGAACCGGGATCACCCTGTTGATGCACATAGTTCTTAAATCGGTTTGTCCTGGGATTCCAGTAACTGATTCCACCACCATCGGTTCCGATCCATATGTTTTTATACTGATCCTCACAGAAGGAAAGTATAAAATTACTGACCAGTGAATTGGGGTTAAAATCATCTTTATTAACTGTCCTGAACGATGAATTTTGTGCATGCAACAAACTGACACCGCCTCTGAGCGTTGCAATCCATTTTCGCCCATTATCATCCTCATAGACACTATAGACCGCTGCACTTTTCAACTGGTTCTTTTCCCGGCCCGCCTTAATGAACCGTATATCTGTACTTTCGCCCAGCGTACCTTTTAGAAAAGCAACACCATTCCCGTCAGTAGATACCCAAAGCGTTCCCTGCTTATCCCTTAATAAATTAGTGATATTGCAATGTGCCAGTTCTGAACTAAAAGGAGTTACTGAGCCCGTCCCAAAATCATAGCTGTATAAGCCTTCTTCTGTTCCGATAAGCAGTTGACGCCTGCCGGGCTCATACAGAAGCCTGGTGGCGGCCGGAATACGCCCTGCGATTTTGTGTAGCCCGCCGTTACGGGCCTCAAAACTGTAAAGACCCTGATCTTTCAGATAAATCAAATACGCTCCGTCATGAAAATTACAGATAGCTGTAACATTCAGCCCCGTTTTTGCCTTAAGCAATATCTGCCTGAATACATTCTCCGCAGCTGATTTAAACAATAATCCATAATTCTCGGTTGCCACCAACACATTACCCAACGTGTCGGCAAGAATATCTTTGATGCGCGCACGGACCTTCAAAGGTCTTTGCTCTCCCAGAGGCAAATAGTAAGCGGCATGAAACCTGAAATCTTTGTAATCGAACCTGACAAATCCCATTTGGGTACCTACCCAGATATTATCAGGCATCCCCTCTTTTATAACGCTGACATGATTATTAATAATCGAGAAAGTATCACTTAAATTATTTCTAAAGATATCAAAATCAGCGCCGTCAAACCGGTTTAGTCCATCATAAGTCCCCATCCAGATAAGTCCATAGTGATCTTGCATGAGACAAGTGACCGCATTATTAGATAACCCATCTTCCACACCGATATTTTCAAGCGAGAGCGTATCAATTCCCTGTGCCTTTCCGCTATGAGGCAGACAGGTCAATAATAGGAATGCCGATAATATATAGGTTATTCTCCTAAACATTGTCTAAGTCTAAGTTCAACATATTTTATGTATCACTTCTTATCTATACTTACAGGGATGGCATCACTGGTTTTATCAATCCATCATCATTAAATTCCAGTTTGTCTATGCAAACCTCTCTATGATATCCGGCTGAACTTCCCATGTGGATCGCATTGGGTCGGCGGAAGCGGTGATATACGATATACCACTGATCTGTTCCCGGCACCTGAATCACTGAATTGTGCCCCGTTCCGTATATTCCCTGCTCTGGTCTTTTCTGTAAAATTAAATTGTGTTCCGGTATCGTGACAGGGCCCTCAGGACTGTTCGAATAACCGTATCTTACTCTGTAATCCTCACTTCTTGTGTCATTCTCAGACCACATAAAATAGTACCTGTGGTTTCTGTAAAACACATAAGCTCCTTCTCTATAAGTCCTGTCCGGTGTTATAGTCCTGATCGTCCTTTTTTTCAATGACTCCATATCTGCGTTTAATTCAGCCACCTTCAAATAACCATTGCCCCAATACAAGTAATCTTTACCACTTACAGGATCATGGAATACATCAGGATCGATCTCCTGTCCCCGTTCTTTGTCTTTAGGAATGATCGGTTGCCCCTTATCCTTAAAGGGCCCGGTGGGGTTATCGGACTTGGCCACGCCGATCTGTTGTCCAGCAACAAAATAATAATAATATTTGAAATCATCACCAGCCTTCTTTTCAATGACGGTGGGTGCCCAGGCATTTCTGTGTGACCAGGAAACATCCTTGTTCAGATCCAGAATCACACCTTCATCCTTCCAGTGTTTCAGATCATCAGAAGAAAAAGCTTTAAAATAAGTGCCGCTCCAACCCTCAAATCCGTCACTGGTCGGATAGAGATAATACTTCCCGGTCTTATGGGAATAAAGTATATCAGGATCTGCGTAATAGCCCTCAAGCACTGGGTTGTTCTTATTATCAAACGGAACGTAACCGGGATCCGCACCTGCCGTCGTCATCTGGATCTTCTGAATAGTCCCGTCCGGATTATAATTCAGGTATTCAGCACAGACAGAACGGCTGAAGCTGCCACCATCTCTCTGGATGGCACCATTATGGTAGATAAAATACCATTGCCCTTTGAAGAGCAGGATAGCCTGATGATTGG
Organism: Arachidicoccus terrestris; assembly: GCF_020042345.1. Taxonomy (NCBI): domain Bacteria; kingdom Pseudomonadati; phylum Bacteroidota; class Chitinophagia; order Chitinophagales; family Chitinophagaceae; genus Arachidicoccus; species Arachidicoccus terrestris. Next base: position 2,870,324 of record NZ_CP083387.1, on the reverse strand, counting down.
TGTTACAGTTACCGGCGATCTCATTGATAATTCCTTTATACGTATAGGGCCCGTCTATATGGTCGGCCATCGCATAGGCGGTTTTCTCCGGAAATCCTGTGGAGTAACTCAGGTAATATTTTCCATTATACTTATGTACCCATGCGGCCTCTTCGAAATCAAATCCCTCAAATTTCACTTGTTTGACCGGCCCGTCGATTTCAATCATATTTTCTTTCAACTTAGCATAATAGCATTCGCCGTTGCCCCAGAAAAGCCATGCCTGTCCATCGTCATCTATAAATACAGTCGGATCCAGACAGGCCCAGCCATGGGAAGAAGCAAAGCAATCCTTTTTCGTCAGCAGCGGCTTACCGATGGCATCTTTATAAGGCCCCTCCGGGCGGTCTGCCACAGCAACGCCAATGCCTGACCAATTGGTGCAGATATACCAATAATACTTCCCGTTTCTTTCGATCACCTGACCGGCCCACGCATCTTTGCTTTTTGCCCAGGAAAATGTCTTTGAGTTCATGGGTGTCGGATACTCGGTCCAGTGTTTCATATCGGTCGTGGAAAACGCCAGCCAGTCTCGCATGTGATACCCTTTCTGTCCGCCGGCCGCGTCCCGGCCGGTAAACAGCCAAAGCGTATCTCCGACCACCAGGGCCGCCGGGTCAGCCGTAAATTCATGGGTAACAATCGGATTCCCGTTAGAAGAAAAATGATATCTGTCGGTGGCAGTAGCCGGACGAAGCAGTTCTGCCGGCACGCCTTGCCATTTGCGCTGCAGCCTTCTGGCCTCTTGCCTGCTGATGCTTATAATACTGCCATGCCTGGGGTGAAAGTTCTTGGTAAAATACTGAGGCGTTTTAGTAAATTTGAACAGATCACCCGATTGCTGGTAACCGTAGCGGCCAACACCATAAAGATCATACATCAACACGTATTTATCAGAATGGTTTAATTTAAAAACACTGGAGCCCTCTACACTGGTATCTTTATCCGAAAACGCATCCAGATAACCAGGCAACTCCTTCCAGGTTCCCCATAGCTTTTTACTGGTGGCCTGTTTAATCCCGTTTTTAATTTCCTTACCTGACTCATCTTTTGTATTCCCTTTAAAGAAAAAATGATACAGGCCATCCTTATATATAATATCGGCGTCTATGCCACCATACTGGGGGCTGAATAAAAGCCTGGGCTCAGACTCGAATCCGGTAAAATCTTCATTTGCGTAGGCACCATAGAAATCCAGTTTTTCATTGCTATTGAACCTTACGGTAAAATAAACCAGGTATTTGTGTACCAATGGATCATAGATCGTCTGAGGTGCCCAAACCCATTTTATATCACTAAACTTCTTAGGGTATAACTTTGATAAATCAATTACTGTATGTTTCCAGCGTAACAGATCATCCGAATGCATCATCACGATTCCGGGATTATGCGACCATCCGTTTTTTACGGTGTGCATATCGGTAGCTACCAGGTAAAATTGTTTGCCATCCTCGCTCCTTAAAAGGTGCGGATCCCGGATACCACCTGTTGCTGCAATCGTATCTGAGCCAAGTATGGGTTTATTCCCGTTTAGGGCTGACCAGTGGACCGCATCTTCACTTACGGCAAAACGGAGTGCTTCCTGATCTGCCCCCCTGCCTTCAAAATAGGCAAACAGGTATCCATCCTCAGGCAGCGTGACCTGTGCACATAATGAACGGCGGGCTGACACGAAACAGACCAGTACAATAATAAAACACTTTATACATCTCATAAGTCGCTTATTTATCTTTTATGCTCAATAGTTTACAGGCATGCGGAGCCAGTGTAACAGAAATACTGTCATGGACTTTCCCTTCTTTTTTTCCACTCCATATATCCGTCAGGATTGCAGAGGTCATTCCCAGTTCAGACAGAGGCACCGATACAGTTAACGGGGAAGCCGTACCTGATATATTGAACAAGGCAAGATAATGCTCCCCGGTTTTCCGGTTGACAGAAGTGACGGCGAGTTTACCGTCTTTTTGAAAAAGCTGTCTGACTTGCGTCCCATTGCGGTGCATTTCCAGGGCCGCTTTATTGGTTAAAAGAGAACTTGTGAAAGGATCCAGACTCGGCAAGTCGCCGCCGAACATCAAAGGCGATTTGAAAATCAAAAAGAAGCTCATTAAAGAATATTGCTCCTCTTTTGTGAGCCGGCTCATCCGGTCGGCTCCTCTTTCACCACGGATAGCAATCCGGCCCAGCGGGATCATGTCACAGTCAGGCCAGGTACCGGGGCGAATATACGGGTACCACCGCTCCGCCACCTTCATCAGATGCGTTATATGTGGCCAGGTGTCCCAGACATCATCCACCATCCGCCACATATTGGCGTGGTTCATTACATGTGTGGCTTTCACGATCGGCGTCTCGCCAGGTGAAGTGCTCAGCACGATAGGCCTGCCGGTATGATCGATAGCCTTTCTGATCATTTCTATTTCTGCCTGATGATAAGGTCTGGAAAGGTCATCTACTTTGATAAAATCGACACCCCATGAAGCGTAAAGTTCAAGGATCGAATTATAATATGCCTGTGCCGCTGCCGCAGTGCTGTCAATCGTATAATTATCTTTTAGCCATTTGCATTGCCCTTCGGCATTATAGATCTGATCAGCCGTAAACGTCGTGCCTTTGATGGGCATTTTTCTTGCCACCGCTTCTTTAGGCACACCCCGCATGATATGAATACCAAACTTCAGGCCTTTGGCATGGATATAGTCTGCCAGCGCCTTGAAACCTTTACCTTCCCCGGCAGACGGGAACCTGTTTGCAGCCGGAACGTACCTCCCGAATCTATCCAGATTATAAACCGGATCTGTCTGGTTATAACCACCGGCCTTGTCATTGGATACATACCACCTGATATCCACAACGATATACTGCCAGCCAAAAGGACGCAGATGCGTTGCCATATAATCGGCGTTGGCTTTTACTTCCTGCTCAGTTACAGTAGGTCCGTAGGCATCCCAGCTATTCCAGCCCATTGGCGGAGTCTTTGCCCATGTTTTAAAATTTTCCTGCGCCTGTAGGGACAAGCTTGTCATCAGTATTATTACTGCAAAAAAAAAGTATTTTCTCATTTTTGACGATTGCCTATGTTAACCAATATACTGCTCAGTGTGCCACTTTGTTAATCAACTCTGACTCCGAAGATAACCTATATTTGTACAATTGACAAATATTAATTTAACCGCCATTCGATTATTTATAATGAATCAAAAAAGTCGTTTATTTACATAGATTTTGCATATCCCACATTCTCGCCTTAGCTTACGTGTTTCCATCGAAATGATTATCCGGACAATGGCAGGAGCAAAGCCTGTTTATCGATAATTTCTATCAGAAACTCCCTTTAATCGCAGAAATGTAGCCTTTATATTAATTGTTGTCATCTGATTCTGTTACTTCCGTTTTGTGACAATGGCACTATTTTATCTTGGGGGTATAAAGCAAAGTTATAGGGGGAAAGAAGATAAGACTCTGATAATCTAATCCTTACAAGACTCTGGTTGGATCTGTAACAGATATTAAGGCTTATAGACATCCCCGCCATTTTCTTGTCCTGAAACGGGATTTAGTCTGAGTTTCAAGGATTAGTTAATTCGGCCATCTCAGTGCCGTCGTAAAGGCGGTCAACCACATTTTTGCCTTACCTTTGCGCCAGAAAATTAAGGTTTAGGAAGACTATTTCATAAACTCTATTCAGATATGAAGAAATTAAATATCGTTGTGTTGGTCGTCATAGCAATTGTAATCGCGTTGCTGATCAGCCAATTGGGAGACTTCTCCACTTATGAGACCATTAAATCAGCGCAGGCGAAAGAAGGAAAGACTGTTACGGTCATCGCAAAACTGGATAAAAACACGGTCAATTATGATCCGGTCAAAAACCCTAATTATCTGACTTTTCAGGTAACCGACACCCTCGGTGACCGGATGCCTGTCGCCTACTATTTTGAAAAGCCCACAGATATGGAGAAAAGCGAAAGAATTGTCTTGAAAGGCAAAATGGACAAAGAAGGCATTTTCCAGATCCGGGAACAAAGCGGCATCTTGCTCAAATGTCCCTCTAAATATAAAGATAACCCGAATGCGATGAAAGAAGACTTCAGCGCAAGTAGATAAGATTAGTGTCCGATTCTACTGCCTGTTTAATTCAGGCGTTTCTTTTCAATTCACAGTTCTACATACACTCTCCAGACATGACCTATACAGGTGAACATCTTTTACCCGGCCAATTGGGACACTTAGCAAGTATCGTTTCTCTCGTGGTCTCCCTCATTGCAACGTTTGCATTTTTCAAGTCCAATAGAGCTGTTATCCCGGAGGAAAAGAAAAGCTGGCTCCGCCTGGCAAGGATCGCTTTTTTTATTGAAACCGCGGCCGTTGTCATTACCATCGGCTGTCTGTATTATATTCTTTCCAATAACCTCTTTGAATATTATTATGCCTGGAGCCATTCCGACAAAACCCTGCAGCCGGAATATATATTTGCCTGTTTATGGGAAGGTCAGGAAGGCAGTTTCCTGCTCTGGACCTTCTGGCATTGCCTGCTGGGTATCATAGTCATATCCAAAGGCGGCAAATGGGAAGCCCCTGTCATGTCCGTGGTAAGTTTCGCCCAGTTTTGCCTGGCCACCATGATTATCGGAATCTATGTATTTGGTTTAAAAATTGGCAGTGACCCCTTTCTTTTAATGCGTCAAAAGGGCATATTGGACAATGCGCCGGTCTTTATTGACCAGGCCACCGGTCTGTTCAAGCAAGACTACCTGAAATTCCTCAAAGATGGCCAGGGGCTTAACTCCACGCTTCAGAACTACTGGATGGTAATCCATCCTCCCATTCTATTCCTTGGATTCGCCTCTACGATTATTCCTTTTGCCTTCTGTTTCAGTGGCCTGCTGAACAAGGATCATAGCTGGACAAAGCCTGCGGTGTCCTGGGCAGCCTTCAGTGGCGGTATACTGAGTCTGGGTATTATGATGGGGGGGGCCTGGGCCTATGAGAGCCTGAACTTTGGCGGTTACTGGGCCTGGGACCCCGTGGAAAATGCGTCAATGGTCCCCTGGCTGATCATGGTAGCCGGCTTACATACGAATCTGGTTTTCAACCATTCCAGGTATTCACTTAAGACCACTTATATCTTTTATATTCTGTCATTCAGTTTTATTCTCTATTCTACTTTTCTAACCAGGAGCGGAATATTAGGTGATACCTCCGTTCATGCTTTTACCGGCGCAGACATGAGTCTGCAACTTATTTTATTTATACTGGTGTTCTTCATTCCGGCCCTGTGGCTGTTCTTTAAGAATAAAAAAGACATGCCTACGGTAAAAAAAGAGGAAGAGCTGTATAGCAGAGAGTTCTGGATGTTTATCGGTTCTTTGGTTTTATTTCTTTCCGGCCTGATCATTATCGGGCAGACATCCATGCCGGTTTTCAATAAAATATTCGGCACCAAGATCGCTCAACCGGAGGATGTGCTGTTCTCCTATAACAAACTGCAGATCTTTATCGCTTTTGTTATCGGTATACTGACGGCTATCATACAATTTTTCAAATACAAGAAAACCAACGGGAAGGAGCTGGGTAAACGACTGTTGATCCCCACCATTATTGCACTGGCCCTCACTGTCATATTTTGTCTGATTCTGCAAATCGACTATTATGACCATGGCGCCGGGTTCCTGGTAGCTATTTATCTGGCCACGTTTGCAGCGGTCTATTCAATGGTAGGTAATTTCAGCTATATTTTTGCTGTGCTCAGTGGCAAGATTAAAACTGCCGGAGCCAGTGTCGCACATATCGGCTTTGGTCTATTATTGTTCGGCGTTTTGATTTCTTCGAGTAAAAAACTGATCCTCAGTCACAATACGACAGGCATCGCCTTGTTCGAGAAAACAGATGATGAAGATCCGGCGGAAAACATTACGTTATTTAAAGGTATTCCCATCGATATGGGTAAATACATGGTAACCTTCATGGGCGATTCCATGAATACCCGGGACAAGCAAAGAGTATTTACCATTCATTTTAAAGGGAAGACCAATGGCGAGGAATTTACCCTCCATCCCTACTGGCTGAAAAACAACCGGCAGGCAGAAGGATTTGGGGCAACACCCGATTCCAAACACTACTGGAACAAAGATATATATACCTATGTTTCTTCTTGGCAACAGGAAGGCATGGATACAGCCACTTTCAGGCCGGCAGAGCTAAGAGTCGGAGATACCACTTTTTACTCTAACGGCATGATTATTTTGAATAAAGTGGATATTACCCAATCGGCCACCAAAGCGCTGGGACAGGATTCCAGCATGGTCATGGGCCTGGATATGACGGTCGTTGCCAGGGACGGCTCAAAATTCCCGGCCAAGCCCTCCGTGGTGATCCGAAATGACAAGGCGGACGTTATTACGGATACGGTACTGGCCCAGGGCCTGGTGCTCAAATTCAACAAAGTATTGAATGATAAGGATGGAAAACTGGAAATCGGGGTCAAAGAAAGTAATACGCTGAACGACTCACTAACCCTGAAAGTCATCGAATTTCCATTTATCGGCGCGCTCTGGCTAGGTGTAATTGTTATGGTAATCGGCTTCTTTATGAGTGTTTACCAAGGCAGCCGCAAATTAAAAAAATCAGGAACGGAACGTTAGTTTATCTGTTCTTACCTTCGTAATATATCTATTGAGCCTTAAATAATGAAGCTATGGAAAAGAGGATAAAAAATACAGCCGGAAACAAATTGAACAGCGTCACTAAACCTGTCTTTTTAAGCATGTCCTTTCTTCTGTTATTACTTATTCTTGGCACTTCTCAGCTGATGGCTCAATGTGCCCTTTGTACTAAAACCGCCCAACAGCTGGGGGATGGCCCGGCTGCCGGCCTTAATAAAGGCATCCTTTATCTGATGTGTATCCCGCTGAGCATCCTGTCTGTTATTGGATATAAATGGTATAAAAAGGAAAAACTAACCAGAGAAATGGAAGATAGTCAGTAAAGGTTTCCTGTCGCTTCGCAGCCTTTCCCGGCAAAGTTAATCCGGGGTTTGGATATGGTCTTTATCACAGGGCTGCTTAATTCGGGTGGGGGCTTTTTTTATTTCACTGCTAAAACCGTCTGCCGGGATTGATGGTCAACGTACCGGCTACAAATATTTTCCTTTCGTACACTTAATGCGAACATACTGTTGGGAGGAAATCCGCCCAGCCAGGTATCCATGAACCGTCGGTAGCTTTCGGTGGTTTATGGGTACAGCTAAAGAATGGCAGAGCTTTTGTATTATCCGTCATCGGCACCAGGCAGTTTTCTGTCTGTCTGAGTCAAATCCCACGGTAATCAGTATCCTCCTTTGCAGTAAAAATTCTCACTACCCGGTTGTTTTCGGTGCATTTTCAGGCAATTGTAATATCTTCGTATCCACAAAAGCTTACGACCATTGCAAGCGATCGTCTATAAATCTACCGGGAGCTGGTATCTCGTAAAAACGCATGATGGCAAATCATTTAATGCGCGTATCAAAGGCTCCATGAAACTGGGCGGTATCACATCCACCAATCCCATCGCAGTAGGCGATCTCGTAGAGATTATACCTGACACAGAAAGTGAACAATCTGTCGTTATTACAGAAATCAAAGAACGGGATAACTATATTGCCCGCGTTTCTCCTCATAACAAGAACCAACACCACATTGTCGGCGCGAATCTGGATCAGACCTTATTATTTGCAACACTCAGAAATCCCAAAACCTCCAGCGGCTTTATCGACCGCTTTTTAATTTCTGCGGAAGCCTTTCACGTACCAGCGATTCTGGTCTTCAATAAAATTGACATCTACCGGAAAAAGGAAATCGACCTGCTCGAGATCTATACGGATCTTTATAACAAGATTGGCTATAAAGTCATGTTAATCAGCATGGAAACCGAACAGGGCTTAAGAGACCTCAAATACCTGCTTAAAGACAAGACGACGCTGATCAGCGGTCATTCCGGTGTTGGCAAATCAACGTTTGTCAATACCGTTCATCCTGAGGTATCTCTCAAAACAGGGGAAGTCAGCGGCTGGAGTGGCAAAGGAATGCATACGACCACGTTTTCAGAAATGATCGATCTACCTTTTGGCGGAAAAGTCATTGATACACCCGGTATCAGGGAATTTGGGGTCCTGGATATCAGTCGTCAGGAGCTCTCCCATTATTTTCCGGAAATGCGTGCCCGGATTCACGATTGCAAGTTCAACAACTGCCTGCACCTGGATGAGCCGGGATGCGCCATTACAGAGGCTGTAATCAATGGGGAGATTGCAGAAGAGCGCTATATCAGTTACTGTAAAATACTAGATACAATATCCGATAAGAACTATTGATTCATGCTGTTTTATTCTCCTTTGATGACCTTATAGCACAAAGACGGATGTTTTCTCACCCGTCTTTGCCATTATCAGTTTGATATAATCCATATGACTATTTCTGGTACCAGCTGGTATAGAGTAAATAGTTCTCTGCGATTCTTTCAATCTCACCTTCCAGCAGATCCGGAGAAATCTCCCGGATTTTCTTGGCCGGAACGCCTGCATAAATACAACCTTCCTCAACAATGGTATTTTTCAGCACCACTGCCCCCGCAGCAATAATAGAATTTTTATGTATTGTTGCACCGTCCATAATAACAGCGCTGATGCCCACTAAAACATTATCGTGGATCGTACAGCCATGAATTACTGCATTATGGCCAATAGACACATTACTGCCGATAACTGTTTTCGATTTTTCGTAAGTGCAGTGGATCACTACATTATCCTGAATATTTACTTTACTACCGATGGTAATAGAGTTGACATCGCCTCTAACCACGCTGCCAAACCAAAAACTGCAGTCATTGCCTGCCTTTACATCGCCAATTAAAGTAGCTGTAGGCGCTATATAGGCGTTTTGGCCTAATTCCGGGGTTTTATCTCTTACAGTAATTATCATAATGTTTTATTTTGACGTTAATTATTATTGCCCCAATTCTTTATTGATGGCATTAAGTACCTGCTGTTCTGACCAGTCCTGTGGCAGAAACTTCTGACCGGTTACCTGCTCAAATAGCTCGATATATCTTTTAGAGATGGCATTCACCCAAGTGTCAGTCATTTCAGGGACTGTCTGCCCTTCTTTCCCCATAAAGTCATTCTCAATCAGCCATTCCCGTACGAATTCCTTGCTGAGTTGTTTTTGTCTTTCACCGGCCGCCTGGCGGTCCTCAAAACCTTCTTTGTAGAAATACCGGGAAGAGTCGGGAGTATGGATTTCGTCCATCAGGTAAATCTTACCCTCTAACAGACCAAACTCGTACTTGGTGTCTACTAAAATCAGTCCCTGCTTGTCTGCCATCTCCCGCCCACGCCTAAACAATGCCAGGGAATAGGCAGCAAGCTGTTCCCACTGGTCTTGAGAGGCAAGGCCGCTGGCAATAATTTGTTCCTTAGAAATGTCTTCATCATGGCCTTCATCCGCCTTGGTAGAAGGAGTAATAATCGGCTCCGGAAAAAAGTCATTTTCTTTCAAACCTTCCGGCAAAGCCACCCCACAAAGCTCACGCAGTCCACTACTGTATGTTCTCCATGCATGTCCGGTCAGATTACCCCTGACGACCATCTCTATTTTGAATGGGGTGCATTTCCGACCCACAGAAACATTGGGGGCTGGTGTAGCCTGCAACCAGTTAGGACAAATATCGCGGGTGGCATTCAGCATATAGGCGGCCACCTGGTTTAAGACCTGTCCTTTATATGGAATAGGTCTGGGAAGAATCACGTCAAAAGCAGAGATGCGATTACTCGCCACCATGACAAGGCGGTCCGAACCGATAAAATAAACATCTCTCACCTTTCCCTTGTAAAATCCGGATTGTTCTTTAAAATGAAACTGAGGCATAAAGGACTATATATTGAATTGTAAAAATAACGGAATTGTTTTAAATCCGGTGGGTGATATCTGTAAAACGTTGGTTAAACAATGATTATACAAGCATGGACGATCAACTCTTTCGTATCAGTATCAGGGACAGCAGAGTATATACCAGAAACACGACCGGAACCGCCAGCCAATGAAGAATCAAACCACAGATAACCGCAAGCACAAACAATAAGAACTTAGGCCAGTTCTGAACAAATGATAAATTTTTAAACTTCAGGCTCATCATAGGAAGTGTAGAAACCATCAAAAAACTGACGATAAAAATCAGCGCATACCAAAAGACCGGTAATTGGAGTAATCTCTGAACAGCGTTAAAGCTGCTGCTCAGATAGATGAGCGGAAAAGAAGCAATGAGAATGCCGCCGGCAGGTATAGGCAGTCCTTCGAATTCTGTAGAAAAGCCGGTACCGAGATTAAACCTGGCTAGCCGGTAAGCACCGGCGCAGGGGATGAGAAGCGCAGGAAGAAGGTACCAGTAATTCACGGATACACCTCGTGTTGCTGCAAAGCTGATTTGCAGAAATTCATAGAGAATAAGCCCCGGTGCCAGGCCAAAACTCACCAGATCAGCCAGAGAATCCAGTTGCTTCCCCATTTCCGAGGAAGCAGCTAATAGCCGGGCAATCAAGCCGTCCAGAAAGTCCACCACAGCTGCCAGACAAATAAACATTGAGGCCGTCTGCATACGCTCCACCGCATCCTCATGTCCGCCCGACAGACCTGCAACCCCCTGCAGAATTTGTATGACCGCCAGACAGCCAAATACAAGGTTCAGTAATGTAAAACAATTGGCAATATGTCTTCTCATGCAAACTTTTTAGATATACAAAATTACAAATAATTTTCCCTGAATAACCGGCTGGATATCCTTAAAAGGAACATCCATATTACTATTTTACTTTCTTTTCATGAACTTCTCGATCTCTTCTGCCGTAATAGGAATATTCTTCATCAGATCCTTATTGCCGCTTCTGGTAAGCAGATAATTATCCTCAATACGGATACCGGTCTGCTCTTCCGGAATATAAATACCGGGCTCGATCGTTAATACGGCGCCTGCTTTCAAGGGAACATGCCGGTCGCCCAAATCATGTACATCCACCCCAAGATGATGAGAAATACCATGATATAGGTATTTCCTGTAGGCTTTACTGTTGGGATCTTCATTTTTAACATCCGCCTTAGACAGCAGTCCCAGTTTGATAAAGATTGTGGTAGCCTGCTCTCCTACCTTCTCATGGTACTTGTCCAGTGTAATACCCGGCTTTAAGATAGAGGCACAATATCTATGCAGATCCAGGCATCCGTTATAGAGCTCTTTTTGCCTTTTGGTAAACTTCCCGTTAACCGGAACGGTTCTGGTAAGATCCGCATTATAACCGCCATAGCGGGCACCAAAATCCATCAGGACCAATTCTCCTGATTCACATTTCTGGTTATTATCGATATAATGCAGGATACGGGCACGATCGCCACTGGCAATGATACTGGGATAGGCCTCACCACTCGCCCTGTTGCGCAGGAACTCGTGTAAAATTTCGGCTTCAATCTCATATTCATAAACACCGGGCTCAATAAATGCCAACAACCTTCTGAAAGTCTTGTCTGTAATGTCTATGGCTTTTTGAATCACCTCTACTTCGTAGGGAGTCTTGACTGACCTCAACCTCCTGATGATCTGCGCACTGCGCAGGTATTGATGTAAGGGATAGCGCTGTTTCATCTGGCGGATAAAACGGTAATCTCTGGTGGGCACCCCTACAGCGCCCTTATCATGTTCATTGGTGTTGAGATAAATATTTTCTGCCATATGGATCAATCCGGCTAAATATGTATCCAGTTCATCAAGCCAGATTACGGTTTTAATGCCGGAGATCAGTTGTCCTTCGGCTACTGTCAGACGGTGCCCGATCCATTTTTCTTTCAATTCGTTAGGACGGATAAGCACCAGCACTTCTTTCCAGGCCGGGTCAGGATGATCAGGAAACAGCAGTAGCATGGTATCCTCCTGCTGGATACCCGTTAGCCAATATAAGTCACTGTTCTGGACAAAATTATAGGTAGCGTCGGCATTAGAGGGCATTTCATCATTGCTGTTAAAAATGGCGATACTGCCTCCTTTCATCTCTTTTATAAAACGTCTTCTGTTCTCTGTAAACAATGCACTCGGTAAGGGAAAATGCTTCATGGTCACGAATTTTAATTGAATAGCACAAAACTATTGAAATATACATGAATTTTCGATCCCACCAGTAATGATGATACATAAATTGCCAGGCACAAAAATATATTTAGTGTATGGCCTCCCCCATCAGGGGGATGTTTATCTTAATTTACCGGCGCATCTTTGTTACGCAAATTGCAAAAAGACTGTTTAACATTTCCATAATCGCTATGAATTCAATTATTGTTATAATGCCGGGGCGTTTATTGCATACCGACGTCTCATGTTTCCAATATATAAGGTACTATAATTCGCTGTTGCCTTTAAAGAGGGCCAGTAGAGGCATAGTTTATAATTTTTCACCGGGAGAAGGAAGTTAATAAAAAGACACCCGTTTCAATTATAAAAGGCCAATTATCCACCCGGTTGCGTAAGCGGCTGTAAAAACAAACCATTTTTCCATTTTTGGACTCCATTTTCTATAATCATTTATCATGAAAAAAATTTTACTTCTCCTATTGCTCATTTGTGTTTTTGCATCAGGAACTAAAGCCGATTGGCTGCCTGCAGTGCCGTTAGGCGTGAAGACAACCGCGCCCATCACCGATGGATTTGTGACAACCTGGAAAACAGATGCTGGTAATCAAACAGTAGTCATTCCGATCAATACTGACTATGCTGCCGAATATGACTATAATGTTGAGTGGGGAGATGGCAGTTCTTCCGCCCACCAGACAGGAAACGCTTCACACACTTATAGCACCCAGGGTATCTATACGGTAACCATTACAGGGGCGTTTCCCGCTATAGAAATGAGTAATACACTAAGTACGCCAGGCAATAACCAACGGCTGGTGACTGTTGAAAAATGGGGAAATGGTACCTGGAAAAGCATGGCCTTCGCATTTAGATATTGTCCGAACCTGACTAAAGTCGCTAATGAGAACGGGCCTTTTTTTGCACCGGGGTGCACGCTCTTCGGCATGTTTCTGGAATGTTCTCGGCTGAATTGTGACCTGAATCTATGGAATCTTACCAACGTAACTGATATCGGACAAATGTTTCAAGGAGCCTCTGCTTTTAATGGAGATATTTCTGACTGGGATGTCTCTAATGTAACAAACATGTCCCGACTGTTCGATAGGGCACTGAATTTTAACGGAGATATTTCCGGGTGGAATGTATCAAACGTAACGTCGATGACAGGCATGTTTCAAAATACACCATTTAACGGCGATATAGGAAACTGGAATGTAGGCAAAGTCACTAATATGACTAGTATGTTTTATCTGGCACCGGCATTTAATCAGGACATCAATAGGTGGGATGTATCCAATGTGACGAACATGGCTTTCATGTTTTTCAATGCGCCTGCCTTTAATCAGAACCTGAATAGCTGGAATGTGTCAAAGGTCACAAATATGGCCTATATGTTTCAGGGGGCTACCGCTTTTAACGGAAATATTCAATCCTGGGATGTATCGAAAGTGACCGACATGAGTTTCATGCTTTCTGGAGCGGTCGATTTTAACCAGGACATAAGCGGCTGGGATGTGGGTTCGGTCACTTCGATGATGGGGATGTTTGACGGTTTATCCTTATTCAATCAAAATATAAGTGGATGGAATACAAGTAACCTGACCCAAATGGATTATATGTTTAATCAGGCCTCTTCTTTTAACCAAAATATCGGTAACTGGGATGTGTCGAAAGTTACTTCGATGAAAAATCTTTTTGAAGGCGCCGCTGCATTTAATCAAAATTTAGGAGGCTGGCAGGTGTCGCTTGTCAGCAGCATGGACAAAATGCTGGACGGAACCGCGCTATCGGACGCAAATTATGAAGGAACTCTTGCCGGCTGGGCCGCGCAAACGGTAAAAACCGGCGTCATCCTAGGCGCCGCCGGACTTAAATACTGTTCCAACACTGCCCGTCAATCGCTCATCAATAATAATGGATGGCAGATATTAAACGACCGCCAGGCCTGTCTGGTGCCGGCAATTCCTGACGGCGCCGGGATCGTATATGTCGATAGTGCAGTGGCTGTTCCGGGGGACGGTAGCAGTTGGGCGAATGCGTTGAAGTATTTATCCAATGCTACAGAATCGGCCAGGACGAATACCGCTATTAAAGAAGTCCACATTGCCAAGGGTTCCTATTATCCGGCAGGAGATAAAAATATTGGGTTCAGTGACAGCGCCTTCGTGATTACTAGACCCGGTTTAAAGATCGTAGGTGGTTATTCTAATGGTGGCAATCAATATGATAGCAACCTGTATCCCACCGTATTAAGCGGGGACATCGGACTGCCGGCAGACACCGTCGATAACACCCGAAACGTACTAGTAATAAATAATATACCCAATAGCCCAGATAGCCTGATTCTGGATGGACTTACGATAACAGGGGGGAATGCCATACTCGATATATTCCATCCGGATCCCGAAAACATAAGAATTGCCGGAGGGATTTGTATAAGCAGTGCGTTTGCGAACACCGTTATCCGCAATTGCCGGATAACCGACAACTATGGAATGGCTTGTTCCGCGATGTCGATCGCGGGCTCATTCGACGCATATTTCGATCCCAGTCTGAGGGCCACGCCGCAGATCATAAATTGTATATTTAATAATAATAAGGTAACGCCGATGGAAGGTCTTTTCGCTCCAGGGATAGGCAGCACCCTCGTTACCTCGCAGGCATCGCCCTCTATAATTAATTGCGATTTTACTGACAACAGAGCCATTATAGGCGGGGTATTGTCGAACTCAAACGGAGCGCCAGTACTTTATAACAGTCGTTTTTTGCGCGACACTGCGCTTTTATTGGGCACAATTTATAATACACAAAATTCTGGAATGGTCTTAATCAATTGCTCCATTTTAGACAATGTTAGTTACGGCACAGTGCTTCCGACGATGGGACCAGACCTATCAAATACATTTCGCAGCGCAATGCTGGGCAATGACATCCAATCGAATATCAGTCTAATTAATACGACCATTGCCAATAATAAGAGTCTGGCGCTACCGGCTGTCGGCAGGCCTTTAATTGCTAATGTCAGGGAATCTTTCGCATTTATAACCAACAGTATTATCTGGGGTAATGCGACAAATACGATTCTGGATTCCCTGGCTTCAGCACCCTCAAAAATCTCCTATAACTTAATCCAGGGACGGGCGGCAGACCCTGCCAACCATATCCTGGACGGCAACTCAACTGAGTCTGTTTTTGCCGATACGGCTGCTGGCAATTTTCAGTTAACCGTTACCAGTGCTGCAATAAATGCCGGACTGAACGATTCGCTGATAAATGCGATCGCAACGTATTTGCCAGTGGTTTCAGGAAATGGGCTTGATCTCGTAGGAAACGGCCGTATTAACGATGGCGCGATTGATTTAGGCGCTTATGAGTTTTTCAGTTCTTCACCTCTTCCTGTGAAATTGAAACATTTTTCCGGAACACTGAATGGCGGAGTTGCCAGCCTTACTTGGGAAAGTGGTAATGAAGAAAATTTAAACGCATATTCCATCGAAAAGAGTCTGAATGGAAAAATCTTCCAAAAACTCGCCACAGTCAAGCCAACCGGCAGCAACAGCCATTATTCATACAAGGCCACACAACTGGACCCTACTGCATATTACAGGCTGAAGGTAATCGATATGAATGGAAAGCTTAATTACAGTTCAACTATTCAATTATCACAAAATGTGACACAAGGCTTAATATTATATCCAAATCCAGCTAAAAACTATATTCATATCCGTCTTCAGAATGGCAACACGATGCGTATATACAATGCCGCTGGCGTGTTCATTAAAGCGGTAAGTCTTAAAGCCGGCGACAACAAAATCGAAATCAGTCAGTTTGCCAGCGGTATGTACTTCGGAACGATCGATGGTCAAAAGCTACAATTTGTCAAACAATAAAAGAAAACCGCTTGACAGCATTTCAATTTGCAAGATTTGCTAAAATTGACCAATCCGGGACGCACATCAGCATTTTTGGGTACAATAGCTTTGCTAGTCGCAATTAGACACTCTGTCTATTGACGCCTTCATCTATTGTTTATTGCCCGGCTGCGATCACAGTCGGGTAATATTTTTAAACCTTCGCTGAGTGTATTCCGGAGCAGCATTTACATCTCTGTTATGTTCGGTATCACAAGGATGGCATGTACAGGCTTTTTCTGCCAAACTCAGGTTTTCTTTTTTTCTCCCCGCAAACGTAGCAGGTTTTAAAAGAAGGAAAGAACCGTCCAGATCTAACAAAGTGCTGGCCATACCAGTCGTATATACGTGCCCTTTTGAGTCAGTAATTTTTTCAGGTGAAAATGCCAGATAAGAACGCCGCTGCCAGGCAGTGATCTTTCAATAAAGTCTTCACTGAAGTACTTTTTTACTGCGGCAGTGTCCTGAACTTTGACAATGTCAGTAGTTATCCAATTTTTAAAACGATCTCAGCGTTGAGGTCTTCAATAAAATACAGGGAGAATATTGAAATGCGCCGAGCCATTCTCCCTGTATTTTGCCTAAAACAATTTCCGCTATTAGCTCCATGACACCTTTAGGCCCCCGCAGGAAACACCGATCTTACCAGCCGTTCTTCAATACCTAATTGTGCGGCTGCCTCCTGAATGCTACAATTTGGGTTGAAGGAGATAAAAGATTTAATGATATTTTTTATCTTATTCATCCATATCGCTCTTTCTTCTGCCTTTGCTTCTCTAGCCAGGTCTTTCTGGTAGTTTTCCCAAAAGAAATCTTCTAATTCTTCCATTTTTGTTCGATTTAAATTTTTAGCAATTTTTATTACCTGATCAAAATAACCTTCTTTTAAAAACGCCGGTATTCTTTTCAGCTTATGAAAATTATTCAGTAGATACAGCCATTTATCCCTTTCCGAATAGGCTGCCTGCCTGACTCTGCTGGCTTTCCTGAGGTCTATCAGCATCTTCCAGTCCCGGCCTGTCAGCAGGTCCTGACTGTTTTTCGGATTCATACTTACATATTCATAGATACAGCTGTCAGAAGCAGGTCTTTCCAGATCAAAATCAGCCATTCCCAGAACAAAAACAGATACCTGGTTGTAATCCCAGTCACTGCTTTTTTTTGGAAGCGTTGCGCGGAGTTTTCCGTCATACAGCGACAGCCGTTGATTATAAAAATCCTGATAGCGCCTTTGCATTTCTATCAAAAATACATCGCCGGTCTTCTGTGACTGCCAGACAGTATCCGGACAGACATTTCTGCTGTCTTTGGTACTGCCTGTGAGCGTAGTCGTTTTTAACTTCAGGTCCGTGACCTCAGTCAGGTGCCCCCAAAAAGCTTTGATAAAAGGAATCGCAACCTGCTTCGCATAATCCTGGTCACCTAACAGCATTTTAAAAATCACATCCTTTTTAAGGTTTTCCAGCTGCTCCTTAGACGGAGACCGACCTGGCTGGATGAGTTCATCCTCTTTGCGAAACTGCGGCCGCACATCCCTTCTCAGGGGGCGCTCCCGTACCTCACGGTTGGTCAGTCTGCCAAGCCTGTCCACAACAAGTCCATAAGGAACTGAGGCAGATGGGGTACTGGAAACTATAATATTATCCATGGCATATAGATTTTATACAAGGCACTTATTTAAAAGTGTCTGCGATTAAAAAAAATGGTAATCCGGCAAGAATTGTAGGTTATAAAACCGCAGTAAAATAATCTGATTGATGGCAACAATCCAGTTATTCACCGCTGACACAAAGATAGTATAATAAATTTAGCAAAACCAAAAAAATATCAAAAATCTCATAAAAAAGATAAAAAAATTAGTGGGCATCACTGAAACTAAAAAATGCCGCCAGAAATCCCTGCAAACGGCCATCTGAAAGTCTGTAAGGATAGCAGATGCCACGGATCTGGAAGGGCTGACACATTAAGAAATGTAACGTTATCCAATACACGCGGCAGGGGTCGGCCTGGGCAAGGCTGACGAAGGAGGCATTTTCATTCATAGGGTGGGCTCCTCGTGCAATGAAAGCAATCTTGAAATAGCTGTGAGATCGATGTTATTCCTAAGTTGGGAAATCTTGGCCGGAACTCAGGCAGGGGGCATAAACTTTAATGCGTCAGCCCCGTACTTTGCGTAGCGGCTTCCAACGAATCGTCTTATCTTTGTGCCTTATGGACAACATAAACAATATGAGTAATACTAGTAAAAAAGTCAGAACCCGGTTTGCGCCGTCACCTACGGGAGGCCTCCATTTAGGCGGTGTACGCACCGTTCTTTTCAATTATTTGTTTACCCGTCAAAATAACGGGGAATTCATCCTGCGTATAGAAGACACAGATCGCACCAGGTTCGTTGAAAGTGCCGAAGCATATATTTATGAAACGCTAGCCTGGTGTGGGTTATCCCCTGATGAAAGCCCGGCAGCCGGTGGTCCTTATGGGCCCTATCGCCAAAGCGAAAGAAAGGACCTTTACAGACAATATGCAGACCGGCTGATCCGGGATGGCTACGCATATTACGCTTTCGACACGCCTGAAGAGCTGGAAACCATGCGCACGGCGTATAAGACGGAACAGAATCCATCGCCACGTTATGACAGCACATTACGTGATAAAATGCGTAATTCGCTCACCTTAAGTCAGGAGGAAACAAACAAATTACTGGAGCAGGGAATACCATACGTGATTCGTATAAAAGTACCGGAAAACGAAACGCTCCGTTTCACCGATATGATTCGCGGTGAGGTGATATTCAACAGTTCCGAAACAGATGATAAAGTTTTGCTCAAGGCAGATGGTATGCCGACCTATCACCTGGCAGTTGTTGTAGACGATTATCTGATGAAGATCACACACAGCTTCAGAGGAGAAGAATGGCTGCCCAGCGCCCCTGTTCATGTGCTGCTCTGGAAATATCTCTTCGGATTGGAGAACATGCCCACCTGGGCCCATTTGCCACTGATTATGAAACCTGATGGCAATGGTAAGCTCAGTAAAAGAGACGGAGACCGGTTAGGGTTCCCGGTATTTGCCATGAACTGGACCGATCCCAGGACCGGCGACTTCACCAAAGGATACCGAGAGCTAGGCTTCTTGCCGGAAGCCTTTATCAATATGCTGGCTGTTCTGGGCTGGAATGACGGTAGCGAACAGGAATTATTTTCTATGGACGAATTACTGGACAAGTTTTCCGTCGAAAGGATTCATAAAAAAGGTGCCAAATTCAATTATGAAAAGGCTCTCTGGTTCAATAAGGAATGGATCAAAACGCTGCCTGCAGAAAAACTGAAACCTCATGTTGAGTATTGGCTAAAAAATGCGGGGATCGATATTTCAGGGAAAGAAGCAGCGCTTACAACGATCATTGACCAGGTTAAAGACCGTTGTACACTCCTGACTGATTTCGTAGAACAAACTGCATTCTTCTTCAAAGCACCTGAGCAGCTGGATCTGAATGCCATCCTAAAGAAATGGGATGCGCAAAAGAATACGTTCTTTGTGGAACTGATTCGCGCCTATGAACTGGCCCCGGACTTTACACCAGAGCATCTGGAGCATACGTTTAAGGAAATTGCGGCTGCCAGCCAGCTGAAACCGGGGGAGTTAATGCTTCCTTTCAGGATCATGCTGGTGGGTGGTAAATTCGGACCGCATGTTTTCGATATCGCGGCTGCCATCGGCGCCCAACAGACCGTCAGCCGCATTAAATATGCGCTTGGTCTGCTGGAAACCGGTAACAGCGGGCAATAATTCAATTACTCATCATTTAACAATAAGCCGATTATGTCAAAAATTGCCATTATTGGTGGCGGAAATCTTGGATCCGCCATCGCTGAGGGACTTATCAACAGCGGTTTTACCGCCGCTGACAACCTGTATGTGACCCGAAGGAATACCGCTCTTTTGGAAGGGTTACAGTCAAAAGGTGTTCATGTTCTGAGTGATAACCTAAAAGCCGTAGAAAAGGCAGACTATATTATCCTGGCCATTAAGCCCTTCCAGGTCAGTGAGATCATCCAGCAGATCAATCCGGCATTAGACGGTAAACGCCATACGCTGATTAGTGTGGTGACCGGTGTATGGATCCAGGATCTGGTGGAGCTAACCGCGGATAAGTTACCTATTGTCCGCGCCATGCCCAATACGGCCATTGCAATACAGGAAAGCATGACCTGTACCTGCATGTATAAAGTTTCAGAAACGCAGCAAAAATTTGTGACCGACCTCTTTAACCAGTTGGGCAAGACCGTGGATATTGACGAGAAACTCATGGATGCGGCAACAGTGCTCGGCGCCTGTGGGACAGCCTTCGCTATGCGTTATATCAGAGCCAATATCCAGGGAGGTGTTGAGATCGGGTTTAATGCTAAAGTGGCAGCAGTCATTGCGGCCCAGACGGTAAAAGGAGCCGCTGATTTGTTATTGCAGCATCATACACATCCCGAGCAGGAGATCGACAAAGTCACGACGCCCAAGGGATGCACTATCGCCGGCCTCAATGAAATGGAACACAGAGGGTTGAGTTCCTCTATTATCCGGGGTATCACAACCAGCTATAAAAAAATAGTAGAAAAAATGTAGGTCTTCCCTACTCAAAAAAAGCATGAATACGTGTAAAAAATGGATAATAGCTGGCTGTATCGCTTTTACCCTCCTGGCTTTTTCCAGCTGTGTTTCTATAAAAAATAACGGCATACAGGCAGGTGGATCTGATAGCATGATCAGCAATGGCAAATTATTTACCGCGATCTGGATGCAACAGTCCGCTGAATATAAAGCGCTCTGCTTACAGGCCTTTCAACTGGCGGACTTAAGGCTCGCCGGTATTCTGACCAATCAGAAACCGGCAAAGCCGCTGGCAATTATAACAGACATCGACGAGACTTTCTTAGATAACAGCCCCTATGCCATTCATCAATCATTACAGGGAAAGGATTTTGATCCTGCTACATGGAATAAGTGGGTTGAAAAAGCAGGTGCCGATACCATTGCCGGCGGTCTGGCCTTTTTCCAAAAAGCGGCCAGTCAGGGCGTAACGATCTTCTACGTGACTAACAGGGACCGGGCGGGCAGAGCAGCGACGCTTAAAAACCTGCAGAAGTTCAATTTCCCGAATGCTGATGATGCGCATCTGCTAACCATGGACAAAAGTTCCAGTAAAGAAGAACGCAGACAAAAAATAGCCAGGGACTACACCATCGCATTATTATTAGGGGATAACCTCGCGGATTTCTCTCCCCTGTTTGACAACCACCCCAATAGTGCGGCCAGAACCGCAGCGGTTATGGCCCTGAAAGAGCAATTCGGCAAAAAGTTCATTATATTACCTAACCCCAATTACGGCGATTGGGAAAACGCATTATATAATTATAAGCATGGCCTGAACGCGGCCGAAAAGGCAGCGGCATTCCGCCGGGCAGGCAAGCGTTATTAAAATAACCACTTACGATATACAGGTACTTCAATAGCCATCCAGTGAGCCAGGATGGCTACTTTCTTTTCATGAACTGGTGGCAGCCACTCAATCATCCGGGTAGGCGCCTGTTCAAATTGTCGGGCCTGGTATATTGTCACCGCTGACACAATACCATTATGCCCTTTTAATTCCGGCTGTTTTAAAATTAAGTGGAACGATAATCTTAAAACTGATATTTCTGCCCATATTAAAAATGCCGGGCCTGACACCTTCCGGCACGTTCGCATTATCAAAATATTTGAGCCGGCTCATATTAGACTGATAATCCTTATTCAGCAAATTACTGGCCTCAATGTATAAAGCAAACAATTCCCGTCCGCCTTCAGTCATTACCTTACTGCCAATACCGGCACCCAGCAGATTATAACCGGCTGTGTACGTTTCAGTACCATAAGCCGAGAAAAACCTGTCTTGTTGATTATAATGATCCAGCGCACAGAAAGCATACAGGTTTCTAAAAGGTCCGAATCCTTTGCTCCATTCACCCTTTAACTCAGAATGTGTATGTAGGGGTGAGATAAAAGGCAGATATTTAAGACTGTCAGCGACTGCCGGTCCATCACCCAGGTTAGTGCCATAAGTCAACGTCATCGAATTGGCAAAATGCAGCCACTGGAAAGGATGCATGTCTATATTAAACTCTCCTCCCATAATCCGGGCCTTGCTTTGCACGTACGTAAACTTGCTGTAAAGACCAGCGGGGTTGCTGTTGCCATTTGCGTCCACCCTTTCGGGCTGACCGCTCGCATCCAGGATCTGTTGCTGATAAATATAGTTTTCAATATGGTTAACGAACAATTCTGCGCTTGCCGTGAGTTTAGGCAAGGTCAGAAAAGCTCCCAGATCTCCCTGCACACTATACTCAGCTTTAAAATCAGCGTTGCCTACATGATAGATCTGGGAACCGGGATCTGCCCCATTGGCAGACAGCTCTGCAATGCTGGGTGATCTAAAGCCTGTAGAAATGTTCCCCTTCAGTAAAAACGCGTTAGAAAAATTGTAGGTAGCGCCCAGACTGCCTGATGGCCCGCTAAAATGCTTATGCATGGCAGCAAACTGCTGACTGACATTTGGTTGATCTAAAGGATCAGGGCCTGTATAAAGACGGGGGAAAGTCTCGTCTGAATTATCCAGGTAAGCAGCTTTACCATGAAAGGAGCGGGTATCATAGCGGGCGCCTGCTGAAAGATCCAGTTTATCAAAAGTTCTTTTAATCACCACAAAGGGCCCAAAATCAAATTGGTGATAGGCCGGTATCGGGAAATCTGTTCCTTCACCGAAACCATTGTCCTGATACATTCCATTAATACCTACCGTCGCCTCATAGCCGGCTCCCATTACGAAATTATATTTTGCGTCATAGGTATAGGTCTGTAACTCCAGGTTTAATCCAGCCAGCTCGGGCTTGGTGGGATGGGTGAATTCCCGGCGATGACTATACTGATAGCCCAGATTAAGTAATAAGTTACCGGACCCTAATTTAACATTACTCGTATTGTAAATTCTGTACAACTGGACGCGCTGGTGCAACGCAGGGATGTCATAACTATTTAATACAGAAACCGGCACGATCTCCCGGTTCTCATCCTCCTCAGATGTCTGTCTCGTAAATGCCCTGGTTGCCGAATCTCTGCTACCGTCTGGTATGGCCTGCTTATCGTCATACAATGTTCCATGTAAATAACTATAGCCCCATTTTTTATTCAATCCAAACATCACCCGGGCATCCCTTTCCGAAAAGTTGGTCCCATATACTCTTCCATCATGTTCATTCTGATAATTCTTGGCTGTTTTGGCGGAGGCCACCGCTCCCCAGACAAAGCCGCCCTGGTTGCCGTGCAAAGCCACTGAACCATTCCAGAGTCCATTATTGGTGCCATATACGCCGGTCACAGATCCATTAATGGTCCCTTCAGGTGCGGTTGGCGCAGTAATCAGGTTAACGACGCCGCCAATCGCGTCCGGTCCGAAACTGAGACTGGCGGGCCCTTTGATAACTTCGGCGTTGTGAATAGCGTTCTGATCGACTTCGATTCCATGTTCATCTCCCCATTGCTGACCTTCCAGACGGATGCCGTTCTCCGCCGTCACCACCCGGTTGTACCCCAATCCTCTGATAAAGGGCTTTGCCACATTTGGCCCGGTAGTCACCGCACTCACCCCCGGAACATTAGCGATCGCCGCAATGACATTACCGGAACCGGCATGTACATCCATATATGTTTTGCTTACAGCCACCATCGGAACAGGGTCACGCTTTAGGGTAGTGGCTTTTGAAAGCCCGGTAACGATCACCTGGTCAGCTTCCACCCAGGATTCCTGCAGCGCGACATCCAACGTCTTAGGAGAATCGAAGTTCAGCTTTTTATTGACCGCGCCATAACCCACTGCACTTACATGGACCAGATAGATCCCTTTTGGCAGATCCTTAAACCGGTAATGCCCCAAAGCATCGGAGACAGCGCCGAGCTTGAGATCAGGAATGGTTATGGAAGCTCCCTGGATAGGTGTTCCTGTCTTCTTATCGGTGACAACCCCTTGTAGCGTGCCTGAGGTAAATACATCGTCTTTATAATGATTCTCTGATAAACGGTTATAAACGCTTCTGGGCGCTCCCGCTCTTACTGTTATGCTACTACTTAATAAAAAAATGACGATAGATAATGAAACGCACGGTCGATATTGCATGTCTGACTCTTTAATCCATTAAGGGATGAGATGATGAGTATGCAATAACACTTCTGCAACATTATTGCATTTTGCAAAATGATACCATTTGCAACAATGTAACAAATGCATGCTCTTAAATTTCTGCTAATTCTGCATGAAAAACAGTGGCGAAATGATTTTTCATACGGTTTTTTACCTCTTCGATATCCACTGGGTGCCCCAGTTCCTTTTGCAAAGAAGTGGCTTTCTTTCCCTGAATGCCACAGGGAACAATCAAATCAAAATAGCTCATATCGGTATTGACATTAAAGGCAAACCCGTGCATGGTGACCCATCTGCTGCAACGGATACCCATCGCGCAGATCTTTCTTTCGAAACCTTTTTTATCCGGATCCAGCCAGACACCGGTTTCGCCGGGACTTCTGTCACCGATCAGCCCATAGTCGGCTAGTGTCAGGATCATTACTTCTTCCAGGCTCCTGAGATACCAGCCGAGATCCGTTTTAAATTGTTCCAGATCTATTATGGGGTAACCCACGATCTGTCCAGGGCCATGATAAGTAATATCCCCTCCCCGGTTAATATGGAAGTATTCAATTCCTCTTTTTTCCAGCGCCTCTTTGGAGATAAGTACGTTTTCCTCATGGCCGCTTTTACCCAGGGTATAGACCGGGTTATGTTCCACAAAGAAAAGTTCATTCTGGATCTTATCAGCCTCGCCTGTTCGTTTCAGGTTCGTTTTTTTAAGTAATTTACTTTCTTGAAAATCCCAGGCATCTTTATAGGACATCCGGCCCAGATCTTTAAAAACAATTTGTTTCATCCCGCAAAATTACGGCAATTAAACATATGCGTGTTAGCTATAGTCCAACGTAGCAGCTAAACAGAAAGAAAGTGCAATGTTTATTGGCTTATGGGCCAAAGATCTCTGCTTAATTTATACACCAAAAAATCTAAACAAGTATATGCAGAAGAGAATGTTAATCCATCAGATACCTGCCATTACCATACTGCTTCATCATGGATCATTTTGTACACTATGGTGGAATTTCTGAAGGCACTGCTAATTCAAGCGGTGGAAGCCTTACCCGGAATAGGCCTTCAGGCAACTGGTTTGGGAAAGGGAGGTGGAAAAGAAGCAAAACATTTGTATATGATATGTCTCAAAACTATCTCCGGAGTTTCAAAGCTGCTATGGAGGGACGAAGCTAGTATATTCCCGGGAATGACTACTAAAATTGAGCTAAAACAAACTTATTACTGCTTATTGGGAGAAACGAAAGACCTGTGCCTTTTCACATCCGAAATAACTCCGCCTCCACACATTAAAATCCAAAATTAATTAGCAATTAATGCCTAAATTAATTACTTTTATATTTCAGAAATAAAAGGATGAAATTATGGGCGATCTAAATATTTGGATGGGATTAGCTGTCGGAATAATCATCGGAGCATGCATGGCCATTATGTGGCTACGGAGTACGTGGACCTCTGCCTCCACTTATCAGGAGGTCTCTGACAGGTATCATCGCTCAACCCAGGAGCTAGCCCTTACTTATCAGAAATTGGAACAGAAAGGCGGGGAAATGGAGAACTTGCAATCCTCACTGGAAGAACATAAATCAATCCTGGAGACGTTACGGAGTGAAAACCGTAACCTACATCAGCATTTTACCAGGACAGAAGCTAATCTGGAAAGCGTACAAACCCGGTTAAATGAGACGACTGAGGAACTGGGATTTAAGAACCAGCAGATAAGCCGCTTACAGGAGGCCATTGTTGATCTCCGCTCAGAAAAGTCGGGGTTAACCGCTCAAAATCGCTCATTACAGGAAAACCAGGCCAGGCAAGAGGAACAGATCCGGCAACTAAATCAAAAGGCGCATCTGGAATTTGAAAAGATAGCGACTGAGATTTTGAAGGATCGAACCCAAACCTTTACTGAAAGCAATAAAAATAATCTGGATGCTCTCCTTCGTCCGTTAAGTGAACATATAGAAGGGTTTAAAAAGATCATTCGTGATACGCATCTTCAGGAAACAAAAGACCGTACAGCACTTGAAACCAAAATATCGGAGTTGATCAAACAAACCAATCAAGTCAGTGAACAGGCCAATAATCTGGCAACAGCTCTAAAAGGTCAGGTAAAAAAACAGGGCAACTGGGGAGAAATGATTCTGGAAAGCATTCTGGAGCAGTCGGGTCTCGTAAAAGACCGGCAGTATTTTCTGCAAGCGACCCTAAAAGACCCTTCCGGCAAACAGTTAAGGCCGGATGTACTGATTAAACTTCCGGGATCCAGAACGATTATTGTGGATTCCAAAGTTTCATTACTCGCCTACGACCGTTATGTAGCTGCCACAACTAAGGAGCAGCAGCAATTGGCACTTAAGGAGCATTTGCAATCTATGTACCAACACATAGATCAATTGCATAGCAAAAATTATGATCAACTGGAAGAATCCCTTGACTTTACGATGCTCTTTGTCCCGATCGAGCCTGCCTATTTATTAGGCATCCATGAAGACCCGGCGTTATGGGCCAATGCTTACAGTAAGCGGATCCTGCTCATCAGCCCTACTAATCTGATTGCCTGTTTAAAACTCATGGATGATCTTTGGAAAAGAGAAATGCAAAGCAGAAGTGCTATGGATATCGTCCGGCAGGGAGAAAAGATTTATGACAAGTTAATTGGATTTACAGAATCACTGACTTCTGTAGGCGACCATTTGAACAAGGCTCAGACCGTATACCAAAAAGCCTTTAATCAAATGAAATCCGGAAGAGGCAACCTTATTGATCAGGCCATCCGTCTAAAGTCTATGGGGCTTAAATCATCTAAAACTTTTTCAGAGGAATTAGTGAACAGGAACACCACCGACTGGGCAGAGGAAGATACCTCCCTTCAGCTTGACAACAACCATAAAAGCAAAACCACAATACAACCTTCTGAAGAAGATGATGCGACGACCTTAATCCGGTCGTCAGATACAAAGCATTCTAACGCGATTTCTGGACAATAGGCTATTGCCCAAATAGTAACCAGGGGATTACGGAGCTATCTTAATTTTATAGGCCTCCAATAGCCCTGGCAATCCGTCCATGGAAAAAACAGCTCCTTTGACCTTATTTAATTCTGGGTTTATCACAAAATGGACAGCCGCTCTAAAATCTGCTTTTTCCAGATGGCTCTGATCAAATTTAGCATCCGTCAGATCAGATCCGTTAAACTGAGCTTCTTTTAATTGCGCTGCACTATAGTCCACCCCCTTCAATGAGCACTGCACAAATACCGCTCTGTTGATTTTAAGGTCATAAAAGCTGCTATG
Organism: Arachidicoccus terrestris; assembly: GCF_020042345.1. Classification (NCBI taxonomy): domain Bacteria; kingdom Pseudomonadati; phylum Bacteroidota; class Chitinophagia; order Chitinophagales; family Chitinophagaceae; genus Arachidicoccus; species Arachidicoccus terrestris. The sequence continues at coordinate 2,842,710 of NZ_CP083387.1, read as the reverse complement.
ATCCAACTTAGTATCATAGAACTTCAATTCTAATCCAAATTGGTTGCATTTGTCAAATAAAACACCGCTTAGCTTGCAGCCATGAAATGCAATATTCTGAAAAACTGTACCCTTTACGTCAGTCAGTGAAAGGTCGCAATTTTCAAACCGGCAATCATAGAATCTAACTTCTGACATATCAGTTTGCTTAAAGTTGCAGGCGGCAAAAGTGCAGTTCTCATAATTTGATCGTTGCGTCTGCCAAAAAAGGCAATCATTTTCAATACCCTCAAAATACTGGTCTTGTATATAATTTTCAGTCATGAATGTTTTACAATTTTATATATATATGGTTACATTACAGTTACAAATAAAATTAAAAAAAATGTATACCGAATTATGAATTATTTTAGATTCTGCAAGTCCTTTGGCACAATAATTAGTACTAATTTAGAGTAATAATTGGATTTTTTGTGTTTGTTTTTTGATCGACACAATATGTGGGAAAAACGAATTTTGCAATGGTTGAATGTGAGCGTGATATTTTTCCTACGGCTCAATACAATCTCATCACATATGCGTCCCTTACAACATATAAATAAGGCGCGCATACATCAGGACATCTATGGAATTAGCCCTTAATGGTCTTCAGGCATATTCATTTTCTTCAATACTTGAAGGCAGCCCAAACGAAATCAATAAGACAGCATTAACATTACTGGAGCAGTTCCAGCACCTAGCCAACGAAAAACCACCACAGGAAAACTCCAAAAAAATGGTTGAAATGGTCATTGATGAGAAAGCAGGCACCATGGTTGTCAACGGAGTTCAGGGGCCTGTAAAAATATTCAGTCACAGCAGAAAGTTATTACTAATTCGTACCGCGGAAAACAATCAGGCTCATTTTAAGATTGGCCATTTGAAAAAAGGCCGTTATCTGTTAGAAGCGGAGCATCAATTTTTTGAATTTGTCAGGTAATTGATGAATTTTTTATACCAGTGCTAGAAAAGAGCTGACATCAAATGTCGGCTCTTTTTAATTTATCAAGGAGCAGAAAGCATTCAAAGTAAATTTGACACAGATGGCCTTGGATTCCCACGGGGTTGATAATCAGTTAACCCACCTTTCCCTTTTTTCCTACATTTATTTAATTTTTTAAGGGATGGTGTTGTTTTATAGCTTAACTTTATAATTGATACCGCAAATGTTAAGCAGACACATTTCGGGATCAACCATTGAAAAACAAAGACTAATGATTTGAGTCAAAATTATCCGCTAGATCAAAATAAAAAACGGGAGGCAGTTATGAGGCAAGAAAATCAAAAACATCTAATAAGCAGAATGTTAAACATTATTAATTTTTTTATTGTCAAAAACTGACAATACGCGGTCTAATTTCGTGGAATAGATGTGATCAAAATAACCAATTGAATATCAAGAATAACAAACCCTTGCAATGATATTCTATCTCTTACCTTTTTTCTGGTTAATTTGACACGACTCCACTGACGCACAACCTAACGAGCAACATGAAAAGGCTTATTGTTCCAATACCTGAACAGTAGACCTAATGAATTAGGTATAACTTTTTAATCAAGTGTATTAAAAACTTATATTTTGCATGCTTGACAAATTGAGTGCGATAACAAGGATAATTGAGAAGATCAAAAGATTTCCCGTGACTTTCGAGAGTATGCGGGACTGGGTTCGCTATGAAAACATAGAAATCTCTGATCGGACTTTATATAGATATTTAGAAGAAATTAAGAATCTTCCATTGAACGATGGCAGAGTCATCACTATTGATGGTGACTACAACAAAAAGACCTGGAAATTCGAATTTGATAAAAGTGCACATGAGTTTGGCGAAAGTGATATCAAAAGCTTCTTATTATTAAAGAACCTTGCGCCTGCCAGTTTAACCAAAAAGCGGCAGCATTCTATTGATAAAATAGAGGAGGTGCTTTTCAAGGCACAAAGTAAGAGTAAGTTTGAGTACCATATGCAAACGTTACCTCAGGCGCAGATCAAGACTTCTAATTTTAATGAATACGTATATAGTGAGGAGGAACAACAAAATCTGGACACCTTAATTTGGGCAATGCAACACAGCCGTAAACTTAAGGTCATGAAAATCCAGCCGGACACAAAAAACCCGGCGCCTCTTCCACGAATGCCTATAGTTATGCTACCTATGCAAGTCTTATATCATAATGGCAGCATCTATATATTATTGCTTATTGAAAATTCTCTGGAGTTGGTGGTTTATGACCTATCAAGGTTCAAACAATTTGATATTCTGGAGAACATTTTCAGTACTCAAAAGTTCATGGATCATTTTTATGCGGAGGCAAGTAAGCGTTTCGGGGTCGAACCTAATCTCGATGATGAAGTTTATGACATCAGACTCGAGTTTTCCCCTAGTGCGGGTGCGTTTATCAGTAACCGGTTCTGGCACTGTACCCAAAGGTTCGGGCAGAAATCATCGGGTAGATGGGAGATGCGGATGAATACCGGCATTAATACAGAACTGGTCGACTGGATCTTTGGATGGGGAAATCAGGTAAAGGTCCTCGGACCGGAACTACTCCAGGAAAAGCTGAAGGAAAAACTGGTTACAATGATGGATATTTACCTGAATTTGACACAATAAGCCAACGGGCAATCGAAAAAATCACATCATAAACTTATTGAAAATCAATTCATTAACATAAATCGTAAAAGGTAATTCTGGTTGAGGGAGAAAAGGATCGTCTTTTAGGTATCCAAAGAAACTGATTCCGCGTAAATAAAAAAAAACAACGACCAAAAAATATTTTTCAGAACTTTCGAAGTTTTATGGCTGTCTATAATACCAATGACCAACATATAATTAAGAAAAATATAGCCTAACATACAAAACATCAATTCATTACAGACAGAATTATATACGTGTATATAGCTCTGTTTTTTTTGTGCCTATATCGATCTCTGGAATTTTCATATAAGTTGCTAACTACCAATCGCATTGTCAGTTATTGACAATGCCGTAAATAACTTTACACTTCAATCATATTCATAACAGCAAAATTCAATTGTACCATGAAAACATTTTTACTCAAAAATCCCAAACGAATACTGGCTGTCGCTGGGTTGGCCAGTATCTGTGGGTTGTTCGGAACGGCCAGCGCTCAAACGCATAATGAAAAGGTCTATGCAGACTTTCAGGGGACTGCGGAATATGGAGTTAACGTGCCATTAGTAGGCTTGTTAGTCGGAGCCGTTTCCAATCCCACGAATGCAGTAAGCGCGAGCATTCGTGATTCATCCACCCTTTCTTACACTGTAAGTGCTTTAGGCATAGTGGGCGCAACCCAGTATTTGCAATTTACAACTGATGGCACCACCCCTAGAGTTATTGCCGCCGGAACGCCGATATATCTAAAGGTCAATCTGCCCAAAACACTCATCGGTCTTTTAGGAAATTTACAGATAGGGACGTTTACCAATTTGCACACGGTAGCTGCCAGCTTAACTAGAAAAGCCGGCTATGATGCCACCAAAACATCAGTGTTCACCAGCACAAATCTAGCAAGCGCTTTAAACGGCGCGGGATCTGTTGAATTCAAGGTCGTTCCGACCGTTGATGCGAATGGCGTGTATGTCGATTTATCAGCGGTAATAGGAACTCCGACAACTGCAGATATATTTAGTGCCTATGTGCTGGATGAGGTTGCAGGTGATGCGGGTTGCCCTCAGCCCATAGATTGGTTAAGTGGAACCGAAAGCTCGACCGGAATTGATCTGGCATCAGCGACAGCTTCTGTAAGCAACCCTTCTTTTGCAATCGACAACGATTTAAACACAGCTACCACAATCTCAACAGGTGCGCAGCTGTTAAGTGAAGCATATTACACAGCTCTTTTTAATACTCCAGGCAAAGCTGGAGATAGCGTTAGGATTGTCTTAGACAACCCCAATGGAGGCTTGATAAATTTAGGATTACTAACTAGTTTTACGATCCAGGCGTATAACAGCACGACCGCCGTTGGTGACGCTGTTAATGGAAGTTCTTCCCTCTTGAAGTTGTCTTTATTACCCGGTTCTACATCAAAGAATGTCATTACAGTTCCAATTACGGGAACAAACGCCGGAGATTTCGACCGTGTTAAACTCACTTTCGGTGGTGTTGCGGATGCTTCATCTATCTTGGGAAATGGTAATACAAATATTTATGATCTACGTATTAAAGTAGCAGCGCCAACTCTCGCGGGCGGAACTTCTGACATTTATGCATATTCAGGCAACACTGTTGATTTAAGCACCCTCGCAACTACCAATACAGCAGGCGATCCAATCGTCTGGATTGACTCTACAACAGGAGCTGCGGTAGCATCTACATCTATAACGGCCTCTGCGAACAATCACTATTACGGTTTATCTCAGAGAGACGGTTGTACTGATGCATCTGATACAGCTAAAGTATTCTTACATGTAAATAAAACGACCAGCCCCGCATTAACTGCTGGTAATGTTGGACAAGCATACAATCAAGTTATTACAGCTAGCATAGAAGGGGACCAGGATTTACCAAACCCGCCAAGCTATTCATTTACATATGTAAGCAGTACGTTTACACCTGCAAGTAGCACGGGAATGAATCTGTTGACAACACCGGCAAATTCCAACTTTGCATTTTACGCAATGGCCCCAGTATATGCAGCAGGCCCATTAAGTTCTGTGGCAAGCCAAGCCTTTGCAACAACAGATTTGACCAATGGTTTAACCTTTGATGATGCATCAGCTACAGTAAGTGGCACGCCTACAACGGAAGGGACTTATAATCTTGTATTGGATGTTTATGACAATGCCAATAACCTGGATGCAGGTCAGATTACAAAAACTTTCACTATTGCTGCAGCACTTCCGGTTAACCTTTCTGATTTCAATGTCAAATTGGATAACAACAAAAATGCAGTATTAACATGGACGACTGAGTCAGAACAAGGCAGTGTCCGCTTCGATGTATTACGTTCAAATGATGGAACCAACTATACAACTATCGGATCTAAAGAAGCGGCAGGAACCTCAACAACCACACGCCACTACAGCTATACAGATAACAACCCAGGTTCTAAAAGCTACTACAAACTGAGTATTGTTAACAATGACGGCATTAAATCGTCAGAAGTAGTAAGTATTACTGGTGGTCGCGTTGCAGGATTCTCAATCAATCCTAACCCGGCAAGTAACGATATAACGATTTCCGGTGTTAATGCTAGCGATATTAAGTCAGTAAGTATCTACGATGCTGGTGGACGTTTAGTACAGAAAGCAACCAATAGTCATATAAATGTTCGTAATCTGTCTCAGGGTATCTACTTCGTAACAGTTGTAACCAAGGACGGTAATAAAACAAACGGTAAATTTCTTAAGAAATAAAGAATAAAACCTGTTATGAAAAGGGGCTCTTCATCTGAAGAGCCCTTTTTTACTGTATAAATTTATGTGCCGATTGGAATATATTGTGTACAATCCAAAATGACAAACATAGCTGTTTGGTTCGATTTAACTCACTTTCCTTATTATATAAATAACGGAGCTGTATTTTTTAGGGTCTCCTTCGGCCTTCCTGTTAGAAGTAAATCCTTCCCAGAAAGCTCTGAATAAATTCCGCGAACCGGTCCGGTAGCCTTCACTGAGCATACTCACATAATAGCTGTCAAATTTCATAGATAGCGTTTTAGCGACTGTCAGACCATGCTTTCTTACAAGGACATCCATACTTTTCGGTGAAAAATGCCATAAATGCCTTGGAACATCCCAAGCCGCCCAATCCCTGCCATAATATTTAGCATCGTCGCTGGTGAAATTAGGTACAGCTATGATAAGCACGCCATCTGGAGTCAAAATCTTCTTAAAAGTCTCCAGGTACTCATGTAATTGATGAACATGCTCCAAAACATGCCACAAAGTAATGGCGTCAAACTGATCAGCTGCTAAGTCAAACAAATGACTCAGATCCTCTAACTTCACCTGATGATCTCTGGCAGCATTATCTCTTGCATCCTGATCCGGCTCTAAACCGGTTACCTTCCAGCCAGTCCCTTGCATAACGCTGGCAAAAGCGCCCGTTCCGGCACCTACATCAAGCAGATTGCCAGTCATTTGACCGGTTGCCTGCCGGATCAGGTGTAACTTTTGTTGTAAAGTCCTTTTACGAACCGCATGATATAATCGGTTGATCAGTCCCTTTTTTGTATTGCTGTGGGAGATGTAGGTATCTGATTTATAATATTTTCCGATAGTTTCTTCCGAAGGTACAGACTGGGTAAACCTGAAAGAGCAGTCCTGACAACTCCAGATTTCAAAAATTTGCTTTGAAACCGTATGGTCTTTTGCCTCAAGTGCTCTGCTTATCGCATTACTGCCACATACCGGACAAACCCTGTGAACAATTGTATTTTCCATAAAAATGCTAAAACGGTCATCCCGCTTGAGGCAAAGAAACAAATTAAATATGATATATTTTGTGATAATCGTCCAACAAACCCAGTAATTTTGCAAAATATAAAGGGCTTAATAGGTGATTGATTATTAATGAACTAACTTCACGGAAGATTTATGCAGCAAAAGGTCTCCATAAGAAAGACACTCAAGCAGCTTGGGTTTTATGCACCTATTACAGGTTATTTTTGCCTATTTTTAATAGGCTCTGCCCTCTGTTTTGCCTGGTTAAAGGCACAGCCGAAGATGCCGGATACCCCATTTCAGGACGTGTTTGTATTACTTTTAAAGATAACATTATATATAAGCATCACCTTTCTGTCTTTGTCTCTTTTAAGTGTTGTCCTATCCTGGATTTTCTTTTACATTAATAGAAAAAGAGGCCGCGTGCAATTTCATATAAAAACCAGACCGTTTGATACACCCTATCAGCCGATTGAATTAAAGCTCCATCCAATTTTGCGCCCTATACTTGGTTATATCAAACTTCGCTTTGTGTATGATAATGGCACCTTTTCTGATAAGATACAGTTAGTAGAGGATGAACACGCCAACTGGTTCAACCAACACCTGGAGGGTTTTTACGACTGGAAAATAGAAAATATCAGAGAATACAGGATATCCAGTGTAATTGTCTATTTCGAGGATTTTCTGCAATTCTTTTCGATGGCCATTAATCTTGCCAGCTCGGAGAGGTTCTATACGCCCCCGCAAAATGGAGCACAGTACAGTATCTCTGCAACACATCGTAATACAGAAACCAGGGTGCATCGTATTGAACGGATGCGGCGGGTCAAAGGAGATTTACTGAACTATAAAAAATTTGAAAATCAGGATGATATCCGGAGAATCGTATGGAAGATCTATGCCAGAAGCAGGCAGCTGATGATCCGCACACCCGAGATATTAGAACCCTATGCCTCCCATATGCACTTATATGTTTCCTTCTACTCAGCCTACCTGGCCGAGCATAATGAAATTACAGACGAACCTCTGCTAAATTTCTATAAGAACACCGTGTGGAACATTTATAAAACCATTAAGAAGGAGCATATAGAACTGAGATGGGTTTCCGACCAGCCGGAAAAAGCGGTCACATTTGATGGACACCCCATAAAAGAAGAAGAGATCAAGCACCTTATTGCATTGAGTACCTGGCAAGGCACGAAGGACATACTTAATTTTGTCAATACAAAGCACGCAGCCATTGTGGTCATTTCGTCGCTCACAGGTGTTGAACAGGTAGAACAGCTGGTGGAAGATTTTGGTAAGGAAATTACGTTTATTCTCGTTCCGCTATCCGCCTGCATCGGCAAACAGAAACTTTCAGGATGGCTTTCCTGGTTCTTCCTGCAGGCAGAAAAAGACAAACGGGCAAGATATCAGTCCAGGTGGGCGCTTTCCTCCCTTAGAAAACAACTTTTAAAGAATGAAAGAAAACTTGCAAAAGTAATTCATACAATACCTGAAACCAGATAAGCGGTTATTCATGCATATAGAAAGAGCACATAGTTGGAAAAAATTAGGCGTGCAGTGTCTTTTACTCGCACTGCCTACGGTTTTCTTTGCCTTTGTGGTCCTTATGAAACTCAATGCCAACTATGTGATCCTCCAAGACCAATGGATCTATCAAGGAATTTATTTTTCCGTAGGTATTATTTTATCCTTGGTTTTCTATAGCTGGAGATTTCGCTTTATCAGCACAGCCCTTGTTTTGGCACTGTTGTATTACATAGGCTACAAGATACTGAAGCAGGTAGCTGTCGGAGAATTTGATATGTTTTTCTTCTCTGTGCAATACCTGATCTTTATATTCATATTCTCCATAGGCTGGTTAGTAGGATTTGGATTTAGCAGATGGCGTTTTTTTACCGTCGTTTGGGTGCTTTTTTTGCTGGCGATTGAGATTATTATTGTCAGCAAGATTACCACTGTTACAGCTGGAGCTATCGCTCTTGGCTTTATCCCGGTACTTTTATACACTTTTTATATTATATACGCCTCAGAGTTAATCCGGAACCTGAATGAACATCAATCGTCATTCAGATGGTATCTGACCAAAAGGGTAAGTGGTTTTTTTGGCGTGGTCGTCTTGATTTTTGCGATCATTTTCTACCTATTCAGGAAGGACTTTACCACAATAGAAAATGCCTGGAAAAAAGTAGAATCTCATTACAACGATGAGCGTTCTAATAGCCAGCGGATGACCAAAGTAAACAGAGACGGAACACTTAGCAACACCGGCAAAATGTCGCTCAGCGGCTCGCTTAGCAAAACAAAACAACTGGTTTTTGTAGCGCATCTGAACAATTTCTTCGCAGATGGCAGTACACAAAATCCCCTGTACTTTACAGCCGACTATTATACTAAATTTGACAGTACAACTCAAACCTTCGCAACAGACACACTACGTCCCTATAATGACTTGTTTAGTCCAGACCCATCGCAAATATCCCTGTTTTTTACCAAAACAGATAGTAATGCGATCAAAAATTCACTGGCAACAATTAACAGAAAAGTTGTTGAAGCGGATGTCTATAAGGTAGCCCTGTCCCCCAGTGATTATCTGGCTCCCAGCACGGCCTTCTCTGTGCAGCCAATTCCGGTGCCCTACGAATACACCAGTCAATATACTGCTGCCTATCATGCCAAGATGTGGGTAAGCGATCTCAACAGTGCCTATTTTGTCTATAATCCTGCCGGCAACACTATACTGGAAGATTTTCAGCGAAGACGATATGATGTCTTAAGACAGGATTCCGGCTACAATGGCATTGACAGCGAATTTCTGGCCTATTATACGCGGATGCCTCATGGTAAGTCCTACCAACAGATCAGGGACCTGGCAGATACAATTAGCAGTGGGGACAGTACAACCATCGATAAAATTTTGGCTATCAGAGACTATTTCCTGAGCAAAGATGAGTTTGGACAGCCAATGTTTCAGTATACAGACAACCCTGGAGAACCTGGGCTTCCAGGGGCCAATAAACTAGATTATTTCCTGTTCACGAATCGAAAAGGATACTGTGCCTATTTTGCGGGTGCTACACTATTTATGTTGCGTGCCCTGCATATCCCATCCAGGATCGCAACAGGTTTTCTCACGGTTGACCGCAGTAGCAAAAACCCCGGGTGGTATTGGTTTTATGAAGATCAGGCACATGCATGGGTGCAGGTATTTTTTAAAGATTATGGATGGATAGACTTTGATACCACCATCCCCGACGTCAATACGCAACAGGCGCCTCAACCCGATGGCACACCGCCACTTGGCAGCCAGAAAGTTGCATTTGTAGGAGATGGGACTGTCTTAAAGGTAGATACCGTTAAAAAGCAGTTGTTATTATCCGTTAATAAGATTCTATATAAAGACAATCGCTTCCAGACCAACCAAAGTCCGGATATAAGACTTGACATCGCTTTCGCCAAAATATTTACCGATACGGGTTCGGTATCAATTACTACGTTAGAACAGGGCATGCATATAACTGCGGCCTCATATGACGAGAAGCTTTCAAAAATTCCTTTTGAAAAAGCAGCAGATACTGCGGTTAATATTCTTAGCAGGCTGCCTCAGCCAGTATCTATTGATGAAATCAAAATCATTAAAGAGGTAAAAGCATCCACACCAGACAAAAACACGGCAAGGTCCTATCTGCATGGCTTTAATTGGCTCAATATTCTAATTACCATTGCGGTAATTGCTATGGCATTCGTTATTCTGATCATATTATCTCCCTGGCTAATCTGGCGTTTTTTCCATTGGCGTGCAAGAAAAAATCTACATTATAAACAGCGGGCAGCGTTGTATTTATTAAATCAAATAGGATACCCCAGAGATTTTCATAGTCCGGAAGACTTTGCAACGATGATCGATAAGCAGTTTGGTACCAATCTGCTATTGTTCACGACTGTTTATCAAAAAGAAAAATACAGTCATATACCGCCTAGCCCAGTACAGATAGCACAGGCCGCGGCCACGTACAAACCATTTGTCAAAGCTGTTAAAACACATATCCCCTGGAAAAAACGTGTGGCCTTATTTTTAAACTTTTATCATACCCTACATTTTTTCATTAAAAATCATTAGGTGAACATGGAAAATGAAATACCCAATATAGAGCAAAGTACATCCCGGACAGCCCCGGCTGTACAGAATATTGAACGATTAACACAAAATATTGAACAGGTCATCAAAGGTAAGACAAAGCAAATCCGGCTAATTCTGACTGCGCTGATCGCGGGAGGCCATATCCTGATGGAAGACAATCCGGGAACAGGGAAAACCGTCATGGCTAAGACGCTTGCAAAAAGTATAACAGGAGCTGCAAATGGCCAGGCATTATTTAAAAGAATTCAGTTTACACCAGACCTACTACCAATGGACCTGATAGGTTCTTATGTTTTTGACGAAAGTAACCGCGATTTTATTTTCAAGAAAGGGCCCCTTTTCTGTAATGTCCTATTAGCAGATGAGATCAACCGTGCCTCTCCAAAAGTCCAGTCGGCCTTACTGGAATGTATGGCAGAAAAGCAGATTACTGTTGGAGAGACAACGTTTCCGCTTGAAAGCCTGTTTTTTACGATGGCTACCCAGAACCCTATTGAGATGGAGGGAACCTACCCATTGCCTGCAGCTCAATTGGACCGGTTCTATATAAAAATTCATTTTGGATACGTAGACGATGATACGGAATTAAAAATCTATGAAGAGTATCTGGCTATCCAGCACAATCAGGAGGCAGTGCAGCAAGTGCTCAGTATTCAGGAGATTCTTGAGTTGCAGATGGCGGCTGAAAAAGTATATATACATCCGGAACTACTGGCTGCGGTTCGGAACATCATTTCTGCTACCAGGAATAACGACGAAATTATTCTGGGCGCTTCTACCAGAAGCGGTATTTCCTTCATCAAATGCCTGAAGGCCTATGCGTTGATTAATGCCAGAGACTACGTCACCGAGAATGATCTGCAGATCTTAACCCACCCGGTTTTGGACCACAGAATTCTTTATAGGAACAGGGAGGCAAAAGCCAAGCTGTTATATCAGATTCTGGATACGGAAATGGATCGCCTTAGCAAACTCAATCTGACAAGAGACGACCAGTGATAAAAAAGCGGCTTCATATGACTATATTTGTCTGCACGCTGTTACTCAGTCTGCTGACAACTGGGCGGATTGCCGCCCAGATAAACCAGGCTGCACGCTATGAAATTGATGCCCAGCGGCTGGATGCCCAGCTGACAGACGACGATGCCCTGGTAAAGGGTAAGGCCTTTCAAAAACTGGACAGTACCTACTATGTAGGCTATTTATATGAAGGCTATTTCAAATACAATCACAGCGCTGATTATTTAGGATACAAGAACGCCATACCCACATTGGAGAAGGCCAGACAGCTGATAGAAAAACAATACAATCCGGAATTCAGAAAGCTATTCAGTAGCCTGGAATATCTAACCCGGTATTATGATAGGTTCCAGGATTATTATACTATCTGTAATGCATTAAAGGAATGCTATGATAATATTGAGATGCCGGATTCGGTTATGTCACTGTTAAATCACCTTGCGTCCTATAATTTTAAAAAGGATTTTTTTGGCATCTATTACCACCGCGCATGGACCTATCATCGAAACAGAATCTTTACCTCTGAAACGCATCCATTCCTGAAGAACTCCGTCCGTGCAAACGAGCAAATGGCCTTTAAGTATTGCTATGACGGACTGGCATTTATCCATCAAAACCAAAAGACTAATGATGAATGGTTTGGTCCGGATCAAAGTCTATCTGATGAGCTACAGATCTATCACTACCTGGCACTTCTCCACTGCTATAACAAAAATTATGACAGTTGTTTCCATTATTATGAAATCCTCGCAAAATATGGAATGATCTCCTGGAATAACTATGCGGGGTTCCAGGCTGAAGTGGGCAATTTTAAAAATGCGCAGCAATTCTTTCAAAGAGATCTTTCTATCAGCTATAGCGGAGAAAATGTTCTGAAAGAGCCCTACTACTATCTCCCTGAACTCTATGTATATGCTGGTCAGAGTAAAGAAGCGATAGCAATGTGTAATCAGATCATCCGGCAAAATGGATCGAGACCCGGTTTTGGATGGTATAATCTGGCGCTTTGCAGGTCTTACCTGTACGATGCGCAGCTCGACAGTGCCGCTTATGCCCTAAACAAAGCTGCGGAATTTAAAGAATTGCATATCGGCACTACACTTACACAAGAGCAATATGATTTTACCATCAACCTACTGCGTGTAAATCTCCTGGATCACCAAATTGAACAAGTGAAGTTTCTAAATAAAGGGTGGTGGTACTCTCCCATACAACTTTATCACCTGGGTCAGCTTAAAGCAAAAAAAATGATGGCCGCCTACAATGTCTGCATCAACCTTGCCTATAATCCGGATCGTTTCAGGATGGTTTATGATTTATTCTGCTCCGAGGCCACAACAACCTTTGATGAAGGGTGGTTTCTGATGAAAGACTTTAGTCCGAAATATTTCGCTGAAAAATATCATGACTACCAGAAAACAGATAAAAGAAAAAATATACAACGATATTTTAAATTGTTTGAGGCAAAATTTGATATTCATGGGGGGCAATATACCAAGGCCAGGAGCATTCTTGAAAGTCTGATTCAGTCTACCAAACTGGATACTGAGAATGAGAAACTCTTTCTGGGAAGATTATATGAAGCAATCGCCAAAGTATATGATAAAGCCGATAATAAAGGCAATCTGAACTTTTATAATAATATGTTGTTTGAAACGTACCCTCAGCTCATCCCCTTCAGCGGTCTGAAATTAAAAATGAATCTGAAGATATCGGGACAGACAGATCATATAGTAAGAGCCGTATTGGAGGACCTTAAAGATCTGAATATCCATTGGGTATATAATCAACCAGCTCCCACGGTTGAATTAAACTTTGAAAAAAAGGGCGACAGGTACCAGGCAACTCTCCAGGTCATAAGTATCAATAATAAAGTCATCGTAGACCACTCCGGTCTCATCTTTCAGACTGCTGAAGGTGTCGCGGGAGAATTGGGGCTCAGGATGTTTAATAAAGGAGGCAGCCTTGTCTACCATCCCAATCAATATAACGATTAAACAATGATGTAGGCCTACATGGCTGGCTTTTGTTCCTTAGAATAAAGACCAATCGGCATACATTCAATTAGCTCAACGCCAAAGCCACCTAGGCCGGAATGCTTGCTTGGATTACTGCCCATCAATCTAATCTTAGTAGCATTAAGGTGGCGCAAAATCTGGGCACCTACGCCATAATCTCTCTGTGTTATTGCAGTTGCCGATGAGTCAACATTTGAATGGGCTTCTGAAGCTATCTTATCTTTCCGTAATTTATAGGCTTTTAACTTATCCAGTAATCCACTACCCCGGTCTTCATTGTTCAAAAACACCACAACCCCCTTCCCTTCTTTCTCAATCATTTCCATAGCTGTACGTAATTTTGCTCCGCAATGGCACAACCGGCTTCCAAATATATCACCCATCAGACAACCCGAGTGAACCCTTGCAAGAACCGGTTCATCCTTCTTCCATTCGCCTTTACACAAAGCAAAATGTAATTCATCGGAATCCCTTTCCCTAAACACCACCATTGTAAAATTCCCATAATGGGAAGGAAACTCAGTCCGCATTTCTTCTTCTATCAATGATTCACTTCGCAGTCTGTACTCAATCAGATCCTTGATAGAAATAATCTTTAACCCCTGCTCTTGTGCCAGCACTTCGAGCTGCGGCAATCTGGCCATTGTCCCGTCTTCATTAATAATTTCAACCAGTACACCGGCAGGTTCCAAACCGGCCAGACGTGCCAGGTCTATAGCAGCTTCAGTATGACCGGACCGTCTCAAAACGCCGCCTTCACTGGCAATCAATGGAAAAATATGTCCTGGTCGGCCAAAATTACCTGGCTGCATAGTATCATCAAGCATTGCCAATATTGTTCTGGACCGGTCATGCGCACTTATTCCCGTACCACAGCCATGCCCCAATAAGTCGATGCTGACAGTAAATGAAGTCGCATGTAGCGCTGTATTCTTTGACACCATCAAGGGTAGGTCCAACCTTTCTGCTAACGTTGCAGAAATAGGAACGCATATCAGACCACGCCCAAGCTTACTCATAAAATTAATACCCTCAGGCGTAATTTTCGAAGCAGCAATTATAAAATCTCCTTCGTTCTCACGATCTTCATCGTCGACCACAATAACGGCCATTCCCTTTCGAATATCTTCAATAGCGCTTTCTATACTGTCCAGCATAATGTTAGTGAATTAAAATTTATATAGCCCAACTCCCTGATCACGCACAAAAGTAAAAACAAAGATAATTGAAATAGCCGACATCCCTAGACGCGATCAGTCGGATTGAACTGCCTTTTCTCTGTGATCACCTTAAGGGAGATTTTGCCGCGATAGGGCGGCTGCTCATCAGCTGTATCCTATATCTTTCCTTTAATAGCTTGTAGCCACTCCCGATAATTTTTCTGTTGCAACGAAGTATCCTCTCCAGCAGCAAATTCAATTTTTTCATTTCTTAACTTCCGCAAGTTATCAATTCCGTTTTTGAAAATCCCTTTCCCGATCCCTGCCATATAAGCGGCACCCAAAGCCGAGACATCAGGCATCGCACTTTTAAATACCGGCTTTCCTAACAAATCCGCGAGCAACTGCATTACAAATGTATTTGAGGTCAGCCCTCCATTTGTCATCAAAGCTTTGAGAGGGACAGATGTATCCTTTTCCATGGCAGCAATCACATCTTCGATTTGATAAGGGATGGATTCAAGGCCTGCCCGGACTATATGACTTATCTGCGATCCAAAACTCAGACCGGTAATAGAAGCCTTTCTATCCATCTGCCAATGCGGAGACCCCAAACCACTAAATGCCGGGATCAGATAAACGCCCCCATTGTCCGGCACAGCTCTCGCCAATGATTCTGTTTGGCTACTGTCATCAAATAGACGCAATTCATTTTTAAGCCATTCTATTGTGGCCCCACAGCTGACAATAACTCCTTCCAGTGCATAGCTAACCTGTTTTTCCGTGCTCCAATTAATAGTCGTAACCATTCCGTTAGCAGAATTTTGGGGCTTTTCTCCGATGTTCATCAAAATACTGCACCCAGTTCCCAATGTGGCCTTCGCTGTCCCTGCATCAAAGCAGCCTTCCCCAAAAGCAGCCGCATGAGAATCTCCAATCATCGCCGCAATTGTAACCGGTTGATCAAATAAGCCGTCAAAATCAGACACTCCGAAGTTGGCAGCGGAAGCCCTTACCTCGGGCAACTGAATACCGGTTAAACCCAGCCTTTCGATCAAGGCTTCATCCCAACTCAGGGAATGGATATTAAACAACAGGGTTCTTGATGCATTGGTATGATCGGTCAGATAACACCTGCCTTTTGTTAACTTAAAAAGAAGCCAGCTGTCAATAGTGCCAAAGTAAGCCGCCTTATTTTGAATGGCAGTCCTTATTTTTTCGTTATTCTGATACAACCATATTAATTTGGTAGCTGAGAAGTATGGATCAATTACCAATCCAGTTTTCTGCTGAACATCGTAGGACAATCCTTTTTGGCTGAGATCTTCACAGATTCTGACCGAACGCTTGCAATTCCAAACGATAGCGGGATGTAAGGGATTACCGTCGCTGTCCCACACAACAAAAGTCTCCCGTTGATTCGAAATACCTACAGCGGTTATATCGCTTCTAAAATAACCCTTTCCTTCAAACTCCTCTAAACATCTTCTGACAGCCGTTAAAACATTCTGGTATATATCTTCCGGATCCTGCTCAACAAAACCATTCTCGTAGTAAATCGTATTCAACGGCTCTACCCCCTTAGCAATAGCCTGACCGTGTACATCGAAAATAAGCGATTTGGTGGAACTGGTTCCCTGATCAATAGACAGAATATATTTACTTTCACGCATGATTATCCTATAAAATTAAATACACAATTCAGAACATATTACAACAATAGCCGGGCAATATGCCCGCTCTAATGACCTCTCTAATCATCTTTATGGCCCAACTTGTCCACCACCACAGCCAACAAAATAACGGACCCTTTGACAACCTGCTGCCAGAAAGGAGACACGTTCAACAACACCAGGCCGTTATTCAAAACGCCTATAATCAAGGCACCAATAACTGTTCCCCAAATCGTTCCCCTGCCGCCATTTAGGGAAGTTCCTCCAATTACTACCGCAGCAATGGCATCCAACTCGTAACTAATACCGGCATTAGGTTGCGCCGAGTCTAATCTTGAGGTTACAATAAGACCGGCGATCGCAGCACAGGCCCCGGCGATCGCATAAGAGATCATAATCACCCGGGTAATGTTGATTCCTGAAAACTTCGCCGCCGTTTTATTACCTCCAATGGCGTACACATAGCGACCGAATTTGGTTTTCTTCATCAGAAAAATAGACAACGAGACAACTGCTCCGGCGATCCAGACGGGCACAGGTAATCCTAATAGAGATCCTGTCCCTATAAAGTCAAAACGGGTACCCAGATTGCTGATAGGCTGCCCGTGTGTGTACAACATCGTTAGCCCTCTTGCAATTGTAAGCATTGCTAATGTAGCGACAAAAGGCGGCACCTTGAACCTGGTAATAAAGAAGCCATTAAACAACCCAATTGCATATCCTATGATAATTCCAGCCAAGAGAACACCTAATACTGTAAAACCAATATATGTATTCGCCCAGGGAAGTGTAATACCATTTTTTAACAACCCTGCGGCAATAGCACCACATAGCGCCAGAATAGAACCAACTGACAGATCAATACCCGCCGTCAAGACAACGATTGTCATCCCTGTAGCAATACAGATATTTACAGCTGTCTGTCTTAATATATTCAGACTGTTTTCCGTCGTTAAAAATCTATCCGTCAGAAGGCTTAGTACAACGCACAATAACAATAACCCAATAAGGGATTGGAAGCGCTTCAAATAATTTACCTGATTTGTTTTTGTCATATTATCTTATTGAGATTCTGTATGATAAATGGCATATCTTAACATATTAGATTCAGTTGCCTCCGCAACCGGCATTTCCGCAGAGAGCCTGCCTTCGCACATCACCAATACCCGGTTAGCGACCGCCAGTATTTCAGGAATCTCCGAGGATACTACGATTACACCTACCCCGCCCGCAGCCAACTCTCTGATAAGCTTATAAATTTCAGACTTTGCACCGACATCGATGCCTCTTGTCGGCTCATCCAGTAACAGCACCTTTGGATTTTTTGCCAGCCATTTCGCCAAAACAATTTTTTGCTGGTTGCCGCCGCTCAGGTTCCTGGCCAGCGTCTCTCCAGTATGCGTTTTTATCGATAGACGGTGGATATAATATCTGCAGACAGCATTATCTTTAGTTCTATTAAGCAAAAAACCAAAGCGCTGTAATTTCTGCAGTATCGTAATACTAATATTGGGTCTCACGCCCAGGCCGAGAAACAGGCCTTGTAATTTCCGGTCCTCGGGGATTAACATTATTCCTGCGTTGATGGCATCAGCCGGAGATTTAAACTTTAGGGAACCGGATTCCATTCGGATCTCTCCCGTGCTGCTCTTTGGGTGCAAACCGAAAATAGTTTCCATCAGCTCTGTACGGCCAGCGCCCATTAAGCCGTAGATGCCGACAATCTCTCCTTTATACAAACCAAAATCAATGTTATCCACCAGTTTATTGCCGGTATTATCCTGGCTGCTCAACGAAATCCCTTTTAACTCCAACAGAAGCTGGTCCTGCCGGAAATTGCTTACATTCTTTTCAATCCGGATCTTACGGCCCGACATCTTCTCTACCAGCTCATCCTGAGTAATATTTTTGATTTCCCCGCTTCCAACTGTAGTCCCATCCCGAAGCACTGTATAGTTATCGGCTATCTGAAAGAGTTCCCTTAACTTGTGAGAGATATAAGCCACGGTTTTCCCATCCCTCCTTAACTCATTTATGATAACAAACAAATTCTCAACCTCCTTATCAGTAATAGCTGAAGTCGGTTCATCCATTATGATTACCTCCGCATTAGAATGAAGAGCTTTGGCAATTTCAATGAGCTGTTGCTGCCCCACTTTCAGGTTATGGATAAGTGCATCAGGGCGTACATCTAATTTAACCCGTCGGAGTAGCTTTTGCGTTTCCTGTTGCATTTTGGCTTTATCCAGTAAACCGAAACGATCCAGCAATTCACGGCCCAAAAAAATATTCTGTGTAATCGTTAAATAAGGTACCAGATTGAGTTCCTGGTGAATAATCGCAATGCCTGTGTCTTCGGCCTCTTTAGTAGAGTTAAACTGAACCTTTTGACTGTTGAAAATAATATCGCCTTCATATTGCGTGTAGACTCCGGAGAGGATCTTCATTAACGTAGACTTTCCGGCACCATTTTCCCCAATAATAGCAGTAACCTTACCGCTTTGCAATTCAAGATTAACATTATCCAGCGCGGTAACGCCGGAAAATCGCTTCGTAATGTTCTTAGCAATCAGCATTATTCTACTATTTTGATACGTACAGGAACAATCTCCAATCCGTCAAAGTGAACATGAGCTTTATTTATCTGAATGGCACCCACAAAAGCAATGTGCATACCTGGCTTTAGCCTGGTTCTAAAAGAGGGCACCACCTCTTTACGGACGATTTTATTTAGTTGCTCTGAAATACTGTTCAGATCTTCAGTATTAGGGAAATCCTTTAAATTAAAGATACCCAGTGCATCTCGTAGAGTATTGCCATAGACAAATTCCGTAACAAGAACTGCCTTAAACGGCTCTTTGTCCTTTACCAGTAAGCGAACATCATCTTCATTCACCGACGCTACTGTTGCCAGTCCTTTTACCAGTGCATAACGGTAGTTACCAATATCCAGCGCATGCGTGTATTTATCAAACACCTGCTTATTATTCGCTTCAATAAATGTCTTCAAAGAATCAATAACTACAGCACTGTCCAATTTAGCGGCCACCTTATTTTGCCAGATTTTCCTGGCCAGGGCAGCGGCATCAATCCTGGTACCGCCTTTCGTCCCTCTGTCATTTAGCTTTTCTAAATAGATAGAATTGTAACCCAGGAATATAATCAGAACAGCGATCAAGCCATTTTTAATCCATTTATTCATGAGGAGCGTTTTTATTTTTTACCATAACCCGCGTAATCACTTACGTTCTCTTTAGTCACTAATTCAACAGCCACAGGGACCTTCTTAGGAAAGCCATCTTTCTTCCCTTTTAAGTATTCATCTGCAAAACTGGCCGCTGTCTCTGCAATAATCTGCGGGAACTGCATTCCTGTGGCATAAATTTTTCCGTCTCTGATGGCCGCAATCACATCATCGGATCCGTCAAAACCAAATACTTTAACCTTGTCAGCCATTCCAGCAGACACCAGAGCCTGATAAGCACCCATTGCCATAGCATCATTACCACAAAACACCCCATCGATATCCGGGTGTGCCTGCAAAACCGACTCCAGGACTTTCATTGCCTGGTTCCTGTCAAAATCCGCACTCTGCTGAGCCACCATCTTTAGTTCTGGATAATGATCCACTACACTATGAAATCCATTTGATCTGGCCCAAGTGTTATTGTCTCCGACCAGTCCCAGCAGTTCAACATAGTTGCCTTTCTTATGCAGCTCCTGGACAAAACGCTTACCAAGCGCTACTGCCCCTGAATAACTATCAGATAAAATCTGAGAAGTAGGGGCATTGGCCGAATTCACCTCCCTATCCATGCAGAAAACAGGAATTCCGGCGGCCACGGCTTTTTTTACGTTCACCACAGATCCGTCTGCGTCCGTTGGATTAAATAAAATAGCGCTAAAATGCTGGACGATGATATTATCAAAGTGGTCGCTCTCCAACGCCGTATTATTCTGCGAATCGAACAACTTCGCTTCATATCCCAATTCCCGGGCTTTTTTTGCTGCCTGCTGACCAAGAAACACAAACCAGGGATTGTTCATCGTAGAAACGACAATCGCTATCTTTTTTTCTTTCCCGGCATCCTCCTTCCTGCCACACTGTACAAATGCAACACAGACAGTCAAAATGAGAATGGTTTGTCTAATACGTCTAAGCATGTTGAGTGAATTTAATAACGTTTAGGATCAAATACTTCGTTAGCAGATAACTATAAATCAAAGCCATTCTATCACCTCCTCGAACTCACTTTCGCACTATTATAGCTTTTACATCCTATTTGTCGGCTTTATCCATCGACACATTCTGTAACAAATTTTTGACGGCATCAGAAATGCCTGTTTTATTGATTCCATAGTGGTTAAAGATCTCCGTCTGGGAACCTGTTACTGTGTATTCGTCAGGAATTCCCATAATCTTAACAGGCCTGAAAATACTATGCTGCATCAGATAGGCAGCACAGGCTTCCCCAAGTCCACCATTAACACTATGCTCTTCAACCGTCACAACCACTTTGCATTTCTCAGCAGCCTTTTTCAATAAACCCGTATCTAAAGGCTTAATTGTATGCATACTGATGACCATGGTAGCAATACCTTCTGTCTCCAGAACACTCGCTGCCTCTAGCGCCGGATACACCGTTTCACCGCAGGCGATTATCACAGCGTCATCTCCTTTTGTAATCACCCGGCCCTTTCCCAACTTAAATACCTCATCCTTTTCATCATCTTTTAAAAAGGGCATCGCTTTTTTACCGAACCGCAAATACACAGGTTCTGGCCAGTCAGCAGCCTGCTGTATTGCTTGTTCAGTTTCATAGTTATCCGCGGGGGCAACCACAATTATATTATGAATGGCTCTTAAAACAGCGTAATCATGCAAACTATGATGCGTCGTTCCCAATGCCCCATAACTTACACCCGCGCTGATACCAACTACATTTACAGGGTTATTGCTATAAGCCACGTCATTTTTAATTTGCTCCAAAGCGCGTGCAGAAAGGAAACATGCTGGCGAAGTGGCAAATACTTTTTTGCCACAAGACGCCAGACCAGCTGCAACACCCACCAAATTCTGTTCAGCAATTCCCACCTCAATGATCTGCTCCGGATATTTTTCACCAAAAGGTACCAATTTTCCAGAGCCGCGGCTGTCACTGGTCACCGCAATAATTCCGCTATCTTTTTCCGCCAGCCGTTGCAAGGTTTCTGAATACACTTCCAGATTCGCTTTATACGGTCTTTTCTCTATATTTTCTGCCATGAGTTTGATAGATTTACAATAATTTAAGCTGTCTCATTTATTTATAGCAGTAATGCGGCTGCGTTTTCTAATTCCTGATTCGCTTTGTCAAATTCCTCTAAAGTCGGTACTTTATGGTGCCACTTTAACTGGTTTTCCATAAAACTCACACCTTTCCCTTTGGTTGTATGGGCAATAATAACACTCGGTTTCCCTTTCTCAAACGGGGCAGCCAACAAGGCTTCCTTAAGTGCATCTACATCATTGCCATCTACTTCCCGTACTGCCCAGCCAAAGGCTTCCCATTTCTTATCCAGAGGATCTGTACTACACACATCTTTAGTAGCTGCCGTTATTTGTAACCCATTTTTATCTACTATAGCACATAGATTATCCAGTTCATATTGAGCGGCACTCAAGGCCGCCTCCCAATTACTTCCTTCCGGCATTTCACCATCGCCAAGTAGTGTATATACCTTATACGCTTTGTGATCAAGTTTTGCTGCAATTGCCATACCCGATGCGATAGGCAATCCATGCCCCAGGGCACCTGTATTCTGTTCAACGCCGTTAACTTTTCGGGTCGGGTGCCCGATATAATGTGACTGATATCTGCACAAAGTATTGAGATCTTCCTCAGGAAAGAAGCCTTTATCCGCCAATACGACAAACAATGCCTCTACACAGTGTCCTTTACTTTGTATGTACCGGTCCCGATCCGGAGATGTGAAATTCTCCGGAGATACATGCATTACTTCATTATATAAGACATTCAAAACATCTACACACGAAAGACTCCCTCCGGTATGTCCGGCTTTTGCCTTCACTATATACTGGAGTATCTTTCTACGATACTCAATAGATTTTATTTTGAGCTCTTTACTTGTCATTTTCACAATTTAACTGTGCTAAAAATAAAGAGATAAATCTCTTATTCTTAAATTACAGATATCCAATACTCCTATTCACCTTAATGAAATGGAAATATTGATATTCTAATTATGTACATAGGTTTCCCACCCTAAATAGTTTTCCATCGCTTCTTTTAGAATGCCTGCGGTTTTACTTGCATTCATGACAACATGATGTTCAAAGCCGTTGCGGCACACATACTTCATTAGCCCCTGAAGATCATCAATCTGCGCAACGGCCCTATTGCCAAATGTATTCAGCGCATCATTGGTCAGCTCGCCTTCGCCTATGTACGCTCGGATTTTACCATTAAAATCATCCGTACTGATACGCCCATAGGTCAATGGCATGGCGGGCGTCCGGCCATCGAGTGCACCATAGGTATTCTCCGTACCTACTGTTGTGCCAAGAATCGGTGCAGTACTCATGGAAATGTCTGGCAAAAAGGACTTAGCCCAATTACCACAATGAAACAGTACACATTTAGAATCATCGTCGGCGTAATTGTTGTTCCAATCTACCAGGGCACTCGGAGAGCTGCTGGCCAACTGCATCGCATACATAGTTAATGTGCCGGTCACGTCTACCTCACAACCACTCGGAAGCATGTTCTCGCTCATCATACTCATATTCGTACAAATGTTGCAGCCAAAGTTCTGTTGCAGGGAAGTCCAACACTGTATCGCCGTACAGTCTAATGCGTTTGCCTGCATGAATTCTTCCAATACAACATCAAGTTTCGCAATCTGTACCAGTTTGTCATTTGGCGTTTTTCCAGTCGGCGTGTACGCGTGAATTTTATCCAGTTTATCTTTAACTGACTTGTCGTTTGCCGTTAGCTTATCTGCATTTCCTAATATTTCTGATAAATCAACCGTTGTAACTGAAATACCATTACGTTGCAGGAGCTTTTCACTATAACGAACGGTATTGAACGCAGTCGGTCTGGCTCCAATTGCCCCAATACGCACTTTCTTAAGCCCTTTTACAACCCTGCAGACTGCCACAAAATCGGACAAATCCTTTTGAAAGACCTCATCGTCAAGCCTGGTAACGTGTTTTGTCGTCAGAGAATATTTAATGCCAAACTGATGCAGATTGTTGCAAACGGAAATCTTACCGCACCATGCGTCACGGCGATTTACGACGTCCAGCTTTTCCAGATCATCTGGATAAGCCTGTATTAATACCGGCACATCCAGACCGGCCAGTTTTAATGTTTCAGCAATGCCTTTCTCATCTCCAAAATTGGGTAATACGACCAACACTCCGTCTATTACATCCGCGTGTTTTCTAAATAAGGCTGCACACGCCTGCGCCTCTGCGAAAGTTTCCACACCGCCTAACTTGGAATCTGCTTCTCCCAACATAATGGGCGTAATGTTTAATTGATTCAAAAAAACCAGCAGTTCCTTTCTTGCTTCTGCGACCAATTTATCTGGGAAGAAGTCCCGGTTGCCTATGATTACACCTAACGTGGGGTTCTTGTTTAGTGACATTTTTTATCTTATTTTTCTTTTTTTACTTTTTTTTGTTTTTTGTCATTTGGATGGTACCGCATCCTCATATTCCTTTCTAAGGAAAATAAACTTCCGTTGCAGGCCGGCAGCGGTTCCCGACCGGCCGCTATTCAGCTATAATCAGCTCAATATCGTTTTCTTCAAACACCTGTTTATGTTTTTCCTCTATACCGCTATCCGTCAGAATATAATCAATGAGCGACAAAGCGCCCAGGCTCGCAAAATCACTCTTACCGATCTTCGTAGAATCTGCAATCAGATAAGTAATGTCTGCAGCGTCAATCATGGCTTTTTTCACGACCAGATCACTGATACTTGGATAAGTCAAACCAGCTTTAAGTGAGATGCCGGAAGTCGCCAGAAAAAGTTTCCTGACATTGAGTCCTTTGAAAAAATCAGCGGCTTTCTGACCCGTTAATGAAAGTGTTGGCGCTTTAAATTCCCCGCCTGTAACAATCAGTTCAATTCCGGGATTGGCGCCTAGCATCATCGCAATATTCAAGGCATTTGTGATAACGGTAATATCTTTATGACCCAGCAATAACCTGGCAATTTCTGTAGATGTTGACCCCGAGTCTAAAATAATACGATCTCCGCTTTTAATGAATTCCACCGCCTTTTTTGCAATGGCCTGTTTCTTTTCAAGATTACCTCGATGGCTTAACGAGAAAGACTGCACCTGATCTTCGATATTTTTGATAAATGCTCCTCCATGCTCCTTTGTAACCAATCCATCGTTTGCCAGCTTTTCCAGATCCTGGCGAATGGTCACTTCCGTTACTTTGAAGA
This sequence comes from Arachidicoccus terrestris, assembly GCF_020042345.1. Classification (NCBI taxonomy): domain Bacteria; kingdom Pseudomonadati; phylum Bacteroidota; class Chitinophagia; order Chitinophagales; family Chitinophagaceae; genus Arachidicoccus; species Arachidicoccus terrestris. The sequence continues at coordinate 2,817,793 of NZ_CP083387.1, read as the reverse complement.
TCTTAGCCAGGTCTACAACTTTGGCAGCTCCATCTTCTTTGATGAGTTCAAATATCTTTTCTCTTCGTCTGTTAGCAAGCATAGATTTCCTTTAACATAACTCAATTATTGAATATAATTAGCGCATTTGCGGTGTTTTGAGCCGAATTCATCATTTAGACTAACTAAGAATACCGCTAAATTAAATAGAATAAGCAAAAATAAGCAAATAATCGAAAATAAAAGAAAATTATTAACAATGTCTTAATGATTCAATTTAATCTTGCCCCCATCAGGCAGCAGACACAAAAGTGGGGCTAGGTATCTAACCAATAAAGCACAAAGCCGCTCCTGATTAGAAGCGGCCTGGATATTAATATACTTTCTGCTGTTTACATGATTATCTGCCAAATGGCAGCGAATAGGCAAGTCTCAATGCCAGAAATCCCATTGTTCCGTCTTTAGACATTGCTTCATATCGAAGGCCTATGTCGAAATTACGACCTGCCATCGCACCGACACCAATAGCGTATGTAAAGGCAGTAGTTGAGCCGGAATAAGATCCTGAATCAACCGTACTGGCAACTTTCACATTCAGGGAACTAAGTCCGAACTGAGGTTCTACGTAAAAGCGGCTCATGCTAAAGCGTACACCCGCTTTAATGGGTATCTGGCTCGTATTAATTTTACCACCACCTAAATCTTTGCCGGGAAAATATACATATCCGGTCTGAAAGGTCGCCGCGATCGTCTCATTAAAATTATAAGCGTACTTGATCGTAGCGCCGATACCAAAATCTGAGACCTTGGTACTACTAGTGCTTCCGTCATAAAGGTCCCAGCCGTTCATGGGTAATGCACCTTCTATGCCCACACTGAATTCTGATCCGATTGGACGCTCATATGATTGAGCGCTTGAAGCTGTTGATAAAAGAATGCCCACTCCCAAAAGCAACATTAGTTTTCTCATAGTAAAGTTTTTGAATTTAAGGTTGCAGCAAAGTTAATTGGAATTTATCACATTACACGCAGATATCTTATAAATGCCTGAAATTAATATAGGTAATGCAAGTTCATTAATTTTAGATGGCAACGTCTTCGGCGGATCATCGGCCGGCAATCCGTTTTTACCGGCCAGTAAACACAATAAGAGTTTTGCCGACTGAGTCTTTTATCAGGCATATCCGGCAGCTTCTTATTTGGATCTTTCACAAATACCCTATTTCTATCAACCTGCCCCAAATTACCTGGAAATGTATCTTTGCTGATCTCTTATCTCAACTGGCCGCCGTATACGTAGTATAACATTGCCACGATAGCCACCAGTATCAGGACCAAGGCATAGATCCACCAATAGTCGTTGCCTTTTTTGCCTGACAAGATCTCTTTCATTTCGTCACTGGTGTGGATCTGCTCTCCTACCTTGACCTCATGAACATCACCTTCGTGAATAACAGCACCGGCGCTCACTGGCGGCAAATATACATCGGAAAGATCTTCCCCAACCAGCTTATAAATATTGTTTTCAATCTGAAGTGTACCAACGCCGGAAAGTAAAGCCTGTTTACTCTTATCCAATTGCGTTTTAATCTGATCAAATAATGCCGTCACCCTATTTTTATCAACGCCTTTCAGCTGCGCAAACTCTTCAAATTTATCCTGCAGCGCGGAATCCGCCTTTGGTGAAAAACGCAACACCTCTTTAACCGGCCGGATAACCTGACTGGTATATTCATGAAAAGCAGGCTCCTGTTCCAATACAACTGTACCAATCTTGCCAAGAGGCAGCCTACGGTACTTGATCAGGAATAGCTGGAATAAGGAAGAATCTCTCTGCATAGTGATTATTTTTTCAGCTGGCCAAAGTTAAAGATAATGCCCCCCATTATATTTGCGCCAATGGTCTGGTAGTTATAAAACCGCTGATATTTATTATTCAACACATTATTGACCTGCAACCAGAGACCGACATTCTTTATAATATCCACTTCCGCTCCTACATTCCAGTCAGCTGCACCACTGAGGTTCTTTGCCCCATCCGTTGGGTCATTATAATATCCGCCAGTCCAGAGATCTAAGTCGCTTTTCAAGAGAACCGCCGGCAATATTCTCCAACGTAACGACCCATTCATTTGAATGGGAGATAGTCCCCAGGCATGTTCAGCATTCTCAATCTTGCTGTAGTTATTAAGTGTGATTCCTGCCAGTAACGAGAAGCTCTGTTTTGCGTTAAAGCCCAGTTCTCCATGAAATCTTAAATTGTTGATATCATCACTGAGCACATCAAACAAGTTGTCATCTGCCCGATTCATAAATAACGGTGCATCCTTTTGAGTAAGATATGCTACCGTCGCATTAAAGGTCAGGTGGTCTCCCGCGGTTCCCTTAAACCCTCCATAAATTTCTGAGGTTCGGGTATAATTAAAATCCATCGGGATAGCGATCCAGGGATTAAATGTGGTAAGAGAGCGATACGTATTTTTGTTATAATAGCCTTTCCAGCCGGCCATCGCTATAAAACGCTCATCCCTCATTTTTGCTTCTAATGACAAATTGGGCATTAGGTTAAACTCTCCGTTATAAAAGGACGGGATGACCCCCAGATTCATTTTGAAATCCGGACGGTTAATCTCAATGGAGGGACGAATCGTGACCAGATTATTATCAATGGCCAGGCCGTCCTTTTTAAAGCTGCTGACATCCACACCTGCACCCAGTTTAGCAACAAATGTCTCGTTCAATCTTTTACTAAATGGTGCATCCAATGACAAAGTCGACTCTTTTCCGCTGTGATTATCGCCGAAGGCATCAATCGCAATCGTAGGATGATAATCAATACCGGTAGCATTCTGGAACTTATTAGAAAAACCCAGTTTAACACCTATGTCATGGTAAGTTCTTCGCAGGCTGTCCTTATTATAAGCCTGATCGGGCATCAGCCCGCCATAAGCAAATTGTTTATTATTATCATAATATACCCTTGCCTCCAGTTCATTTTTGTCACTGACCGCAAATACGCCGCTGGCTTCGATATCAGTCTTTCCAAACTCCTGCAACGGCAAACTACCTTTAGAAGAGGTGTGCTTAGCATGGATGGTGACTGCGGAATGATAACCATCTCCCAATGAAAAGCCTCCTTCCAGATACGGCGTAGCGTAGTTGCCATAGCCCAGCTTTACGAAATGAGAGTTTCTCCATACAGAACCGGTATCAATATTGACGGCCAGCGGCCGCAAAAAAGCCGGGTTATACGTAAAGGTCAGATTCTGAGCCGGGACATTATAATTCAAAGGCGTCTTCTCCGGCGTTGGAAGTGCCGTTGTGGAACTAAAGTTAATCTTAGAGGCCGGCTTCAATGAAGGGGTAAAGTCGGAGGTAACCGTAAAACTCTTCCCTCCTTCCAGTGGAACAGTATCCTTTGCCGGTGCCTGTGTTTTCTTGGCGGTAGCCTTTTTATGGCTCCGCTGAGCGTTGGCACTACCCGCAAATCCAAGGTTCAGGCCTAACAGAACTGTAGCGATCAATAGAGGGCTTTTATTTCTCATTTTAGTATATCGGATTATGCTATCTTTCATGTGTTCAATGTAAAGTGTAAACTTTGATTATAACGCTTCAATTACCATTACTGAATCATATGTTGTTATTCAACACGGCTTTCTTTCTTTTTCTGTGCCAGCACTTGATCTAACTGCGTTTGTGCTTCCTGCTTGAGCGCCTCATCTGAAGCGTTCTCTACGACACTTTTAAGTGTCGCCTCCGCATTAAACAGATCCTTCTCTTTAAAATAAATCTCTCCTAACAAAATATAGGATTTGGTGATCCAGTAATCGTAAGATCCAGATTTATTGATCACATCAAAGGCGGCCTTTTCAGCGTCTTTATAACTTTTTTGCTGCATCAGTATTTCTGCGACGCGGAAGCGGGCCTCTGCTGCATATTCTGATTTGCCCAGTGCATATACCTTCTTATAGGCGTCTGTGGCTCCATCCAGATCGCCTTGTTGCTGCAGGTTCTTCGCGATAATGGTATTAGATATCTGCTTATCGTCATCCGCAATTCCTTTTTGTGAGAGGAGATCCTTTGCATTCGATTCAGCATCAGCCCACTGTTCCAGCTTATACTGACAACGTAATAAGCCCCGCATACTTTCCAGGCGATTCTCAGAAGAAGTGGCAATGTTTTTCAGTTGTTTATAATAAGTCGCCGCTGTTGCGTAATCCTTCTTATCAAAATAATAGAGTCTCGCAGACTGCAGCACCGCATCTTCTGCAAATTTATTCGGAGCTTTACCTGCTACTATGTCATAGTATTTCAGCGCATTGGCATTATCCTTCCGTTGCCGATAAAGGCCAGCCAGATAGTAAGCCGCATCGATACTATGCTGCCCTTCAGGGAACGCACTCAGGTAATTTTCAAAGCCGGTGACAGCCGCGTCAAACTCCTCATTCCCATAAGATTTAAAGGCTGAGATATAAGAAAGTGAGTCCTTCTCCGTATAACTGACCTGTTTGCCGTTTTGCTGCATAAAGGTCATGTATTTTTCCGGTTGGTGTTGATTGATAAAAATATTGCGGACATAAGAAATGGCCTCATTGCTTTGTGCCGCATTAGGATAACGTTTGATCAACTCCTGGAAACTCTGCAAGGATGCGTCATTATTGCCCATATTAAAGTAGGTTACCCCTAAATTCAGATAAGCGTCCGGTTTTAAAGCTTCCTGATCTGAACTCAAAACCTTCTGTAACGGAGCAACAGCCTTGGAGAAATTCTCGCTGGCCATATAGGCGCTGGCCATTTGCAGATTGGCCTCCGCAGCCAGAGAGGAATTCCCATATTGCTGATCAAAGGCCTGCAAATATGCGACTTTGTCAGCCACCCTACCGTATGCGCCGGCAATTACAGCCTTTTGGTAATAAGCGTAGTCCGCAGAAGGCAGGTTTTGACGAATAATATCATCATAAATAGCAGACGCCTGACTATAGTTTTTCTGCATAAAATAACAGTCTGCGGTTCTCAGATAAGCATCTTTCTGTACATTGGTAGAACCACTGTTTGCGTTAGTAGCGACCTTTCTGAAAGCCGTCAGCGCATTATTGTAATCACCGGAGCGCATATAAGCATACCCTAATGTATAATTCGCATCATTGGCATTTACTTCTCCATAATTCACCGGATTCTGGAGATACCTGTTAAGTGATTCTATAGCGCCACTATAATTTTGGGATCTGTATGCCAGTTCACCTTTCCAGAAATAAGCTGGCTGGATTTCTTTGTCATTATAGGGCAGATTAAAAATCCGATTGATCAATTCTGTCGCCTGGGATACATTCTGATCATTGATCAGTTCAACAGCTCTGCCATAAAGGATACGGGGATAGGCCCGTTGCACAATCTCACTTTGTGCACCGCCCAGCGATTGTATAAGTGAAAGGGCTTCTTTATAATTATTCGCGTTAGACAATACGCTAACTAATAATTCTTTGGCTTCCTGATTATAGGTAGAGCCAGGATAGGTGGTAATGAACTTCTTAAGCTCACTTAGTGCCACATCCTGGAACCCTAATTCATAAGATAATTTTGCATAGTTGAAAGTAGAAATGGCTTTTTGTCCCTGATTGGAACTATTGAGCGAACAGAATAAAAAGGCATTTCTGGCACTGCTTTTATCTCCGGTGTGTAAATAAGCATCCCCTAGCAAATACATACTATTTTGGGCAAGCGAGTCTTCTTTTCCACCTAACTCCTTTAAACCTTCAATAGCCTTATTCCACTGCTTATCCTGATAATAGCAATAAGAAAGCTCATAAAGGTCTTCTCTCTTAACTTTTGCACTTTTAGTGATATAATCCTCTAAATAAGGCAGCGCCTGTGCATATTGCCCTTTCTCAAAATAGATATGTCCGGCCAATTGTTTCAGCTCAGTTTCGTAATATTGTCCTCCTGATTTAAGGGACGATTCAGCATAATCCAATGCCTTGTCCTTCTGATCCTGAAAATAATAGATCTCGGCAATATAATAAGGAACAATTTTGCTATAACTGGGGTTGTCTTTTACGATCTGGAGTGAATTAAGTGCATCGTCATAATCCTTCCGATAAAATTCGATAAATCCATAGTAATAGTTTGCGTCGATATAGTTAGGATTGGAGGGCATTTGCCGGATGGCGTTGAAAAGCGGTGCAGCCTCCTCAAATTTTTGCATCGTAAACAGACAGTATCCCTGATGAAACTGCAATTTCGCTGTTTCCTCATTACTCAGGTTAGCTGTCCCGGCCTTTTTATAGTATTCAAGTGCCTGATCAAAATTCTCTTTCCTGAAATAATATTCTGCCAGCTGGAAACTCAGCATTTGCACCAATGGGGTACTATGCTCAAAATGGACAAACTCTTTGGCGGATTGTTCGGCAGAAGCCTGATTCAGCATCAAAGAACAGGATAAAGTATAAAATCTGGCTTCTACAGCCCTGGTTTCTGGTATATTGCTTTGCTGATAAGGAGCAGAATAAGTAAGCGTTTTAAAAATCGGATAGGCCAGACTATATTGCCCTCTGAAATACAGATCCTTCGCCTGTTTAAATTCACCATCAGGATCTGTATTGATTTTAGTAGCCTGTGCCTGGATTTGGACCGTACAGCCTACAGCAGCTACGACCGTCAACCCAACAAATTTTATCGAACGACTCATATTAAAAATTTAATGCGAAAGTTAAACAAATAGTTTGCCTAAAACTATAAGAAATATCTAAAAATCCGTATAAAGTTACTGGTAGACGCCCACCTACCGCAAATAATTGACCAATTGTGCATAACAATTCAGTCCAGGCTTGATTTTATGCAGTTATCCACACCCATAGACGCCTACTTGAGATATGAGGTTTAACGGATTAAGTTACTGCGGCGTTATTTCTACTTTTTTATCAAGAACGCGGTCTCATCTTGTATATATTTCACATGCATTTTTTTAAAAATATAATTTTAAACACAATTGATTGTCAGATTATGACACTCTCCCCGATAACTTTGGTAACAATTGCAAGTAGGGGAAAGCTGAAAACCCTTTAATAGAGTAAGCATCACCCAGTAAATACGACAAAAATGGCAATCGTAAGCACATTGTTAGCACTGATCGCTTCCCTGCTAGGCAGCTTGGGTCTGTAAGGTCAAACGAATTTACCTGACAATTAGCTCCGGTGTCGCCGGAAGTCTGTTTCCCATGGCCCCGGTCAGCGAAACTCAGGTACGGGGGAAAGCTGAAAACCCTTTGAACAGAGTAAGCATCACCTAGTAAATACTAAAGAAATGGATATCTTAAACACACTTTTGGCTCTCCTGGCTGCTCTATTAGGTAGCCTGGGCCTTTAATGATCATTGTGACTTTTAAACAACAAAAGATCTTCCCCTGCTCTTCAAAAAACAGCAGGGGATTTTTTATGTATTTATTTGACCGGCAATATGTGTGGCTGCTACAAAACCACTTGACCAAGCATGTTGAAAATTAAAACCTCCGGTAACACCGTCAACATTCATTACTTCACCTGTAAAGTAAAGACCTTTTTGTAGTCTGCTTTCCATCGTCCGGGGATCAATCTCAGCCAGGTTCACCCCTCCGCAAGTCACAAACTCTTCTTTAAATGTCGTTTTACCGTTTATGCTGTAGACATCAGCAATTAAGTGTTGAATCAGCTTGTTTTGTGGCCCGGAAGGCAATTTAGACCAATAAAGATCCTCGGCGATACCTGCAGCTTTTAAAAGATAGCTCCAGAGTCTTCTGGGCAGGCCAAACGGGTTTTTATCTCCCATGGGCCTGGCAGCTAACCTGTCTCTAATTTCCTGCCAGCTGTCTCTGAGTCTTTTCTCCGGCCAGATTTCTCCGAGCCAGTTGATCTGTACTGAAAACTGATAATTATTGCCCGCCAGCCATTCTGCTCCCCAGGCGGACAGCTTGAGTACGGCCGGGCCACTAAATCCCCAATGGGTAATAAGTATAGGTCCTGATTGCTTCAGTTTTGCACCTATGATACGTACAGTCGCTACTTCTACACTGACACCCATCAATTCGGTTACAGAATGTTTGCCCAGATTAAAGGTAAATAAGGAAGGCACGGGCGGATGGATAATATGACCAAGATCTGCAAGAAATTGATATCCTGCGGCCTTCATAAGCCCTCCGGTGGCAACACAGACAAAATCAGCCAATAATGGCACAGCTTGCCCTAAAAGATGCAATTGCCAGATAGCTTCTTTTTTCTGCAGCGCAACCACAGCCTGATGCAGCATTACTTTGACGCCATATTTTGCAGCGTCCTTTTCTAATACGTCGATAATGGACTGGGAGTTATTGCTTACGGGAAAGACGCGCCCATCTGCTTCCGTTTTAAGAGCGACGCCCCGCTGTTCAAACCAGGATGCAGTGTGTCCTGCGGCGAACTGATGAAGGGTACGCTTAAGTAGTCTCGCGCCTCTGGGGTAATGATCCACAAATGTCGCTATTGGCAGCTCCCGGTGCGTCACGTTGCAGCGGCCGCCGCCGCTAATCCTGACCTTGCTTAACGTTTTACCTGTTTTTTCCAGTATGGTCACCTTCAGCTCGGGGCATAATCTGGCGGCGTTTACTGCACAAAAATATCCTGACGCGCCTCCTCCAATGACCACTAAATGCTGCATAAAACGAGGTTTAAATTAAAATATCATGCTGGCAATCAATAAACAAGGAGTAAAAAAGGCAAATTTTACATTTTCAATAAGAAAGTGTAATTTTGGTAAGGCATGGTACAGAAATTCCCTTTAAATTTTACAGTACCATTCTGGTATTTGTGTAACGACAACCTAAGTTTGCAGATTCTTTTGAATGCTGTTTACGCCTGTACCATGCTTTTTAAACTTCTTATTTATCCTCTTGGATATTGTGATAAGAGGTATTTAGATTGCTATTAGTACGTTCAGCCGCTTCAATAATAGAAAAATCAGATAATATCAGCGCTTTCCCTTCTTTGACACATACATTATGCTCAAAATGTACTGAAGGCTGCCCGTCTCTTGTACGAATCGTCCAACCATCCTTCTCCGTGAAGATGTTCCTTTTTCCCAGATTGATCATCGGTTCAATGGCAATAGTCATATTGGTTTTCAGCTTCGGACCAGTTCCCCTTTTTCCGTAATTAGGCACATTAGGTTCTTCATGCATGGTCTTACCTAACCCGTGCCCTACCAGCTCACGAACGACGCCATAGCCATATTTACCTTCCGTATGACTCTGTATCGCGTACGCTATATCCCCAACACGATTGCCAGTAACAGCTTTTTCAATTCCCTTATATAGAGCTTCCTTGGTAACACGTACTAATTGCAGGTTTTCGGGTGTCGTTTCTCCCAATATAAAGGAATAGGCATGTTCTCCCACGTAGCCCTCCTTAGTAATGCCCAGATCAAGGGAAACAATATCGCCTTCCTTCAATGGTGTACTATTGGGAAACCCGTGCACAACGACATCATTGACAGAAGTACACATATTATAAGGATAGCCATAATAATTATAAAAAGTCGGTATGCCCCCCTCAGCCAGGATCATTTCCTTACACATTTCATCTATTTGTAAAGTCGTCATACCTGGCTTAAGAATCTTGGCTACTTCAGCTAAAATACGGCTGATCGTGGTTGCATTTTGCTGCATGATCGCCACTTCGGCGTTGGTTTTTGTCTGAATCATCAAATACGGATATGGTAGGTTTAAAAAGGCGGCCTTACATATGGGACCTGCCCGGCTCCCGGATCACATAACTAAAACTGAATGCTAAGCATTTACCCCGCAAAATTAATAAATTAAAAACAATTATACCTAATTAGATACACGACAAAGCCATAATACACAGTTAATAAGAATATAGGCACAAAAGAAACCGACCTGTCTGTTTCATGTAGATCCAGACAGGTCGGTCACAATATTTGCAAGTATGTTGATATCGAGTATAAATCTTAGATGCCACTACCTACATGGCTACGGCCATGTACTCTCGCACCACCACTCATCAGGCCATCATACTGTCGCATAAGCAGATGTGTTTCGATCTGCTGTAAAGTATCCAGAATTACGGCTACCATGATCAATAGGGACGTACCGCCAAAATAGTAGCTGAAGCTCTGTTGAACACCCAACATCTGTGCGAAGCCTGGCAGGATACCCGCGATGGCCAGCGCAACCGCACCAGGAAAAGTAATACGGTCCATGATAGAACCAATATAATCCGCCGTCGGCTTACCGGGTTGTACACCAGGAATAAAGCCGTTGTTCCTTTTCAGGTCTTCACTCATCTCTTTTGGATTGAAGATCAACGCCGTATACAGAAAAGTGAAGGCAATGGTCATACCGCCGTAAATCACCATATACCAGACATTGGTGTGGTCACCGAAGATTTTGACGATGGTGCCTTCCTTATCCAGATCCGTGAATGAAACCAGCGTCGGCAGAAACATGATTGCCTGTGCAAAGATAATTGGCATTACACCGGCAGCATTCACTTTCAAAGGAAGAAACTGACGAGCGCCGCCTACTTGTTTGTTACCCATTAACTGTTTTGCATAGATCACAGGTACTTTTCTCACACCTTCCACAAGTAAGACCAGTGCCATGTTGATGCCGATATAAAAGGCAATTTCAATTAAGAAGATCAACAGGCCACCACCGCCTTTTACTTGCTTAGACTGGAACTCCTGGATAACCGCCTGTGGAAGACTGGATAGGATACCAATCATGATGATGATAGAGATACCATTACCCAGGCCCTTATCCTGTATCTTTTCACCGAGCCACATAACAAACAGAGATCCTGCGGTCAGTACGAACAGGGTAGAAACAAAGAAATATGGCTGATAAGATGGAATCAAAGCGACCGCATAAGTAGGGCTTTTTAATAAAGAGATATACGCCACTGCCTGGAAAGCTGTTACAATCACCGTCAAGTAACGTGTAATCTGATTAATTTTCTTTTGCCCACTTGAGCCCTCTTTCTGGATTTTCTGCAATTGCGGTACCAATACGGTTGCCAACTGCATAAAGATAGAAGCGGAAATATATGGCATCACGCCCAAGGCAAGAATACCTGCCTGAGAAAACGCACCACCTGCAAAAGTATCAAACATTCCTAATAAGCCATTATTTTGCGTTTGTGCAGCGGCAGCAGAGATTTTATTGGGATCAATCCCCGGAATCACCACATGCGCTCCAAACCTGAACACCAGAATCAGCAGTAACGTGAAGACAATCTTCTCCCGTAATTCATCAATGCTCCAAATATTTTTTAAGTTCTGGATTAACTTTTTCATTCCTTTTCGATAGTTATTATTTTAGTTCAAGTTATGACTATAACCAAGACTAAAAGAGTTGTGAGCGTCTAAAAGTTAGGACAACGCAATTTAAGACAAAAAGACGCATCACGAGGGATGCGTCCGGAATTTATTTTTAAATTAGTTTAAAACTTCAACCGTTCCGCCTGCAGCCTCAATCGCCGCTTTAGCTTTTGCACTGGCCGCATGAACTTTGAAGGCAACTTTAGATGCGATCTCACCGTTTCCTAGGATTTTAACCTTATCGGTTCTGGAAACCAGACCATTGATATACAGGTTTTCCAGAGAGAATTCTTCTAATTTATATTTCTCAACCAGTAACTCAACCTGAGCCAGGTTAAATACTTTGTAAGAAACATGTCCTGGATTCTTAAACCCGCGCTTCGGAACCCGACGTTGAATAGGCATCTGACCACCTTCATGGGCCATTTTGGTTTTATAACCGGCACGGCTCTGGCCACCTTTATTACCTTTAGTAGAAGTACCACCTTTACCAGAGGCTTCACCACGTCCAAGACGTTTTACTTTGTGCACCGCACCTGCTGCGGGCTTTAATTCATGTAATTTCATTGTATTGATTTTTATACTCAACGGGGAATCGCCCCTCGCCTAAATTTAAGTGCAGCAAAAATATACATTAATTTTAAACTGCAAAATCTTTATATCCGCTATTAAAGCTTCTCCACTTTCACCAAGTGGCTAACCGCCTTAACCATTCCTTCAATCTGTGGTGTGGCTTCAACTTCACGGGAAGCATTCATCTTTTTCAGACCTAAAGCCTTCAGCGTCAATTTTTGACGTTCTGGTCTGTCGATTGCACTTTTAATCTGTGTTATTTTAATCTTTGCCATCTTTTTGAGGTTAATGAAACAGTTTCATGTCCGAATCCTGCTTCCTTCTTTAAAAATATTCCATTCTCGGGTGGAAAAGACTGATAAATTGTCTTCCCACCAGGCTCCAAGTCTTACCCGTTGAATACTTTGGAGACCTTGATACCGCGTTGACGAGCAACATCCAGCGGCTCACGCAACATAGTCAGTGCCTTTACGGTTGCCTTAACCACATTCTGTGGGTTAGCAGATCCCAGGTTCTTGGACAAAACGTCAGTCAGACCAGCGCTTTCCAGAACGGCACGCATGCTACCTCCGGCAATTACACCAGTACCAGCTGCTGCAGGCTTGATCATTACTTTTGCTGCGCCAACTTTTGCATGTTGTTCATGAGGAATAGTACCTTTATGTACAGGAACTTTCACCAGATTCTTCTTGGCATCTTCAATTCCCTTTACAATTGCTTCCTGAACTTCTTTTGCTTTACCCAAACCCTGTCCTACAGTACCAGCGCCGTTACCAACAACAACAAGTGCGGAGAAGCTAAAAGTACGCCCGCCTTTGGTTGTTTTCACAACACGGTTAATAGTGACAACTTTTTCTTTGAATTCAGAATCAGCTGCTGGTTTTCCTCTTTGAATATTTGTATTAGACATTGACATCTATTTACTGTAAACTAAAAATAATTGAATTAAAATTGTAAACCACCTTCTCTTGCACCTTCAGCAGCTGCTTTAACACGACCATGGTACAAGTTACCACCGCGATCAAAAACAACTTCCTGAATGCCTAATTCCTGTGCTTTACGTGCTATAGCAGCACCGGCTAACTTAGATTTTTCAGTCTTAGTGCCGGACTGAGCAGCGATATCCTTATCTCTTGTAGAAGCTGCAGTAATGGTTACGCCTTCATCGTCATTGATCAGTTGCAAATACAAAGAAGTATTGCTTCTAAATACAGACAAACGAGGTTTTGCTGCTGTTCCGCTGACCTTCTTACGGATACGATAACGGATCTTTTGTTTTTTCTGTAATGTGTTGCTCATTTTATTTATTTTATAATTCTCCGATACTGCCGGAAAATATGCTATAATTATATGAAAAGTATGGGATAGGTTGGCTACCCCATACGGATAAAATATTATTTACCAGCTGCTTTACCTGCCTTACGACGGATAACTTCGCCAACATATTTAACACCTTTACCTTTGTACGGCTCTGGTTTACGTAAACTGCGGATTTTAGCAGCTACCTGGCCCAAAAGCTGTTTATCGTGGCTTTCCAGTTTGATCAATGGGTTCTTACCTTTCACCATTTCGGTAGCAACTTTCAATTCCTTAGGTACATCAACAACAATGTTGTGGGAGTAACCCAGAGACAGATCCAACAGATTGCCCTGATTAGTCGCTTTATAACCTACACCGACTAATTCCAGATCTTTAGTGAACCCTTCAGAAACACCTTTCACCAGATTAGCCAGGATTGAACGATATAAACCGTGCAAAGCCTTGTGACGAATCTGATCTGTAGGGCGACTTACTTTCAGTTCAGTGCCTTCTACTTCAACCGTAATATCGCGGTCGATTTTTTCTGTTAATTCCCCTTTAGGGCCTTTTACCTTAACAACATTTGCCTTATCGACAGTCACTGTGACACCGGCAGGGATAACAATGGTTTTCTTACCAATACGAGACATACAATAAATTTTTAATAGTCGATGAAAAACTCTTGAACCGATCAGCTGTGTATGTCCAGCTTAATGTATTCAGGAGTCAAAAATATTAATAAATGTGGCAAAGAACTTCGCCACCTACATTCTCAGCTTTTGCTTGCTTAGCAGTCATGACACCTTTTGAAGTGCTGATGATTGCTACGCCTAAACCATTGATAACTCTTTTAAAGTCAGCAGGCTTAGAATATTGACGCAGACCTGGGCGGCTGATACGCTCTAAAGCTTGGATAGCCGGACGTTTTGTTTCAGGATCATACTTCAGGGCGATTTTGATAATACCCTGTTTGTTGTCATCCTCAAATTTGTACTTCAGGATATAACCTTGAGCATACAGAATTTCTGTAATACGTTTTTTCAGGTTAGAAGCAGGGATTTCCACTATTCTGTGACCTGCCATTTGAGCATTACGAACCCTTGTCAAGAAGTCTGCTATAGGATCTGTTACCATTTGTATCTAAATTAATACGATTGTAAAATTGATTAAAACTATGAAACGCGCCATGTGGCGTTCCCCGATTACCAGCTGGCTTTTTTCACCCCTGGAATCTTACCATCTAATGCCATATCTCTGAAAATAACTCTGGACAGGCCAAAGTAGCGGATATAACCTCTGGGACGACCAGTCAGCTGACAACGGTTTTTCAAACGAACCGGTGACGCATTCTTTGGAAGTTTATCCAAAGCTGCGTAATCACCTGCTTCTTTTAAAGCTGCACGTTTAGCTGCATATTTAGCAACCAGTGCTTCGCGTTTTCTCTGTCTGGCTTTGATAGATTCTTTTGCCATAATACTTATGATTTATTTATGAAGCAACAAAGTCGGAACTTTCCTGCTCCTAAATGGAATAAATTAATTGCTTTGCTCTTTTTTGACATTCTTGAAAGGCAGACCCAGTTCTTTTAATAACTCATATGCTTCTTCATTATTTTGAGCAGAAGTTACGAAGGTTATATCCAGACCAGTGATCTTGTTTACTTTATCAATATCAATTTCAGGGAAAATGATCTGCTCAGTAACGCCCAAAGTGTAGTTCCCGCGACCGTCGAAAGCTTTATCACTGATACCTTTAAAGTCACGTACACGTGGCAGGGATACGGAAATCAGACGATCCAGGAATTCGTACATTTTCTCACCGCGCAGAGTTACACGTGCTCCGATAGGCATTCCTTTTCTCAGTTTGAAGTTGGAAATGTCCTTCTTGGAGTAGGTCGTTACAGCACGCTGACCAGAGATAGTGGTTAACTCATCTACAGCAATTTCAACTAATTTCTTATCAGCTACTGCTCCGTTTACACCGCGGTTTAAACAGATTTTTTCCAATTTAGGTGCTTGCATTACGGATTTGTAAGCAAACTTCTTGATCAGCGCAGGTACCACTTCTTTAGTGTACTTGTCGGCCAATCTTGGTGTATATTTTTGTGTGCTCATTATTTAATTGCCTCCCCGGATTTTTTAGATATACGTACTAATTTACCATTGTCACGGGAGCGTTTGATCCTGGCAGGTCCGCCGGCTTTAGCATCCCACAACTGTACATTGCTGATGTGAATAGGTGCCTCCACTTTTACAATACCGCCTTTGGTGTTTGTAGCCGAAGGTTTGGTATGCTTGGAGACGATGTTAACACCCTCAACCACTACACGACCTTTGTCGATAATTACTTGCAATACCGTGCGGGGTTTCTTAAGGTCTTTATCATCGCCAGCAATGACGACTACTTTGTCCCCTTTTTTGATATTGTATTTAGGTTTAAATCTATTGCTCATATTTGTATGCTTAGTGCTTCAAGCGGACTCGCTAAAAGCTAAACTAAAAAATTTTGTCATTTTGTACCGGTAAATCAAATTGTCCGGTATGGGAGCTCAAATTGCTTAAAGAACTTCAGGCGCCAGGGAAATGATCTTCATGTACCCTTTATCACGCAGTTCACGGGCAACAGGCCCGAAAATACGTGTTCCGCGAGGTTCATCGGAGTTGTTCAACAGAACAACCGCATTGTCATCAAAACGGATATAGGAACCATCCTTACGACGTAACTTATTCTTGGTTCTTACGATAACGGCTTTAGAAACGGTACCTTTTTTGACACCGCCGGCTGGGATTGCATCCTTAACGGTGATGACGATCTTGTCACCGATCTTTGCATAATCCTGACCGGAATTACCCAGAACGCGGATGCAAAGTACTTCTTTAGCTCCACTGTTATCAGCTACACGTAGCCTACTTTCTTGCTGAATCATTTTATTTAGCTTTTAGCTGAGATTAATAGTCAATTAATCACAATCAATTTTATTATTCAAAAGGAAACCGCTGGTCTCAGAAAGCCTATTTAGCTTTTTCAACGATCTCAACCAGTCTCCAACGTTTTGTTTTGCTCAGGGGACGAGTTTCCATGATCTTTACAACGTCACCAATATTGGCTTCGTTCTTTTCATCATGTGCATGAAACTTGGTCGTCTTCTTTACAAATTTACCGTACATAGGGTGCTTAACCTTCCTTTCAACCGCAACCGTAATGGTTTTGGTCATCTTGTTGCTGCTAACCACACCTACTCTAGATTTACGCAAATTTCTTTCGGTCATTTTACTTAATTTTTCATTGCCTATAGGGGCAACATATTATTTTACGCTAAGTTCTCTTTTTCTCAATTCGGTTTTAACCCGAGCGATGTCTCTTCTGAAAAGACGGATGCTCATCGGATTTTCTATCGGAGAAATAGCATGAGCGAATTCCATTTTTTTCAAACGAAGTTCATCTTCCTGAATGCGAGCCTTCAGGTCTTCTACAGACATATTCTGAAGGTTTTTGTTAAATTCTACTGCTTTATTAGGCATTAGTGATGAATTTTATTTTTTGATAAATACTATCGGCCTGTAAAGTGGTGGCTTAACCAACGTCCCATACGAACCGACCGGACTTTTATAATTATAAATCTCTGCGCGTTACAAACTTAGTCGCAATGGGCAGTTTAGCAGCAGCCAGCTTCATCGCATGCTGTGCAATCTCCTGTGAAACACCGTCACATTCGAAAATAATACGTCCCGGTTCAACAACTGCAGCCCAATATTCAGGGTTACCCTTACCTTTACCCATACGCACCTCTGCAGGTTTTTTAGTGATGGGCTTATCAGGAAATATTCTGATCCAAACATTACCTTCACGTTTCATAGCACGTGTCATTGCCTGACGTGCTGCTTCAATCTGACGGTTGTTCAACCAAATAGGTTCAACCGCTTTAAGAGCGTAAGATCCGAAGGAGATAGTAGTCCCTCTTTTGGCAACATTTCTAATGCGCCCTTTCTGTGCTTTCCTGTGTTTTGCTCTTTTTGGCTGTAACATCTTATGATAATTTGATCTTTTAAATGTGCTAATAAGCTAATGATTCACCTTGCCATACTAGCACATTAGCTAAATAGCCTTATTAGCTAAATAATTAATTTCTTCTGTCTCTTCTATCGCCACCGTGAGATCTTCTGTCTCTTCTGTCGCCGCCTCTATCACCACCGTGTGATCTTCTGTCTTTAGAATCACCACCGGCTATAACATTAGGGTTCAGATCTCTCTTACCTAATACTTCACCTTTACAAACCCATACTTTAAGGCCGATCTTACCATATACAGTCTGTGCAAAAACACTTGCATAATCGATATCCATACGGAACGTATGCAGCGGAATGCGACCTTGTTTGAATTCCTCAGAACGGGCAATTTCAGCACCACCCAAACGACCGCTGGCTTTCACTTTGATACCTTCAGCACCCATACGTAATGCAGAAGCTACTGCCATTTTGATAGCTCGCTTGAAGTTAATGCGATTTTCGATCTGACGTGCGATTGTATCGCCGATGATAGCCGCATCAATTTCCGGGCGGCGGATCTCCAGAATGTTAATCTGAACGTCCTCTTTATTTGTCAGTTTTTTCAATTCTTCCTTGATACGATCAACTTCGCCGCCACCTTTACCGATGATGATACCTGGCTTGGAAGTATGGATAGTAACAATCAACTTACCTAAAGTACGCTCGATTACAATCTTGGCTACGCCGCCTTTGTTAATACGTGCATTCAGATAGGTACGGATTTTATTATCTTCAATCAGACGATTTGCATAGTCTTTCTTGTTACCATACCAGTTGCTGTCCCATCCACGGATGATTCCTAATCTGTTACCAATAGGATTTGCTTTTTGACCCATATTGTTGATTTGAAAATTCGAAAGTTTGATGCTGTCGCACTTTCAATGTTTATTTGTTTAATACGTAACGAACTGGTCGCTACCCGTTTTCTTTAATTATGCTTTTGTATCCACTATGATGGTTACATGATTGCTGCGCTTACGGATCTTGTGACCACGTCCTTGCGGAGCAGGACGCATTCTCTTGATCGTACGCCCACCGTCAACATAAATAGTTTTCACCACCAGATTTGCATCCGCTGCACTCTGTCCATCATTTTTCTGCTCCCAGTTTGAGATGGCGCTTTTCAGCAACTTAGCCAGTGGCTTCGCATTATGCTGAGGATGAAATTCCAGGATAGAAAGAGATTTCTCTACTTCCATACCACGGATAACATCTGCCAACAAACGCATTTTACGTGGCCCTGTAGGATAATTCTTTAATTTAGCTACTGCTTCCATTTTCTTATATTTTTGTGTCAGGCGTTACCCGACTCAACTTTTTATAATTATTTTTTGCTACCTGCGTGACCTCTGAAGTTTCTGGTTGGCGCAAACTCTCCGAGCTTATGTCCTACCATAAATTCCGTTACATAAACGGGAATGAATTTATTACCGTTATGAACTGCAAAAGTCTGTCCCACGAAATCGGGAATAATTGTGGAGCGACGGCTCCATGTTTTGATTACAGACTTCTTTGCTTTGCCATCAATGATCGCCTGAACTTTTTGTTCCAGGTTAGCATCTACGTATGGGCCTTTTTTAATTGAACGAGCCATAATTTATATTGTTTGTTTATTTGTCCCCGGTCTGACCCAGGAACCATTTTAACAGATTGAACTATTTGTTAGATAATTTTTTACCGTTGCTTCTCTGAATAATCAGTTTATCAGAACCTTTTTTCTTACGGGTAATTTCACCCTTAGCGTATTTGCCGGTGCGAGAACGTGGATGTCCACCGGAAGCGCGGCCTTCACCACCACCCATTGGGTGATCAACCGGGTTCATCGCAACACCTCTGACACGGGGACGGATACCTTTCCAACGGTTAGCACCGGCCTTACCAGCACTCTGCAGGCTATGATCGCTGTTAGAAACAACGCCCACCGTAGCGTAGCCATTGATCAATACTTTTCTTAATTCACCGGAAGGCATTTTCAGAACAGCATATTTTTCTTCCTTATTGCTCAGCTGAGCGGAGGTACCCGCACTTCTAGCAAGCTTAGCTCCCTGACCGGGTTGCAGCTCGATGTTGTGAATAGTGGTACCTAAGGGCATATTTTTCAGTTTCAGCGCGTTACCTAATTCAGGAGCAACACTGTCACCGGAAATAACGGTAGCACCTACCTGAAGTCCCTGAGGAGCGATGATATAGCGCTTTTCACCATCAGTATATTGTAACAGCGCGATAAAGGCAGTACGGTTCGGATCGTATTCGATAGATACGACTTTCGCTTCGATGTTCGCTTTATCACGTTTAAAGTCAATGATACGGTAGTGCTTTTTGTGTCCACCACCTTTGTAACGCATCACACGACGCCCCTGGGAGTTACGGCCAGCCTTCTGGTGTTTCTTTTCCAGTAAGCTCTTTTCAGGCTCATTTGTTGTGATCTCTGCGTAAGCATTCCCAATTTTCCAACGGGTTCCCGCGGTCATTGGTTTGAATTTCTTTAATGCCATTTTATCTACTTTTATGCGAAATTTTCAGCTTCGCTTACTATAATTTGTGAATGTTTAATTTAAACTGTACCGTAAAGATCGATTGTATCGCCCTCAGCAACGGTTACATAAGCTTTCTTGTAAGCAGGCTTTCTGCCTTCTACATATCCGGCTTTAGTAAAACGGGTTTTGTTTTTTGCCGGTACAACGATGGTATGTACTTCTTTTACGGTCACTCCGTAAAAAGATTCGATCGCATCTTTGATCTCCAGTTTGTTCGCCCGACGATTTACACGGAAAGCAAATTTGTTCAGCTTTTCGCTTTGAGCATTTGCCTTTTCGGTAAGGATGGGTTTTATTAAAACTTCTGTAAGTTTCATCTGTTTATTTTTTTATTTCTGTCTGACAGACGTTATGCCTGGGCATAAGTGATTCAAATTCTATTAGATCCCTTTTTAAGCTGCCGCTTCTTCTTTATCAGATAAAAGCTTCGCTGCATCTTCAGTAAATACGACGATGTCTGCATTTACCACATCATACGTATTGATGTCAGCCAGTAATGTGCTACCAACTCTTGGTAAGTTTCTCAGGCTCAGGTAAACATTGTCGTTATACTCTGGTAATACAAATAAAACTTTCTTACCAGCAACATTCAGATCGGCCAATAACTGTGCGAATTGTTTTGTTTTAGGAGCATCATAGGTGAGATCTTCTAAAACAACAATTGCGCTTTCCTTAGCTTTATGAGAAAGGGCACTGACTTTAGCCAGGTCTTTCACTTTTCTGTTCAGCTTGATGGTGTAAGCGTGCGGTTTAGGTCCGAAGATCGTACCACCACCTTTATATAAAGGGTTGCGGATGTTGCCTTTACGGGAACCTCCGGTACCTTTTTGTTTGTGTAATTTGCGGCTTGCACCCTGAACTTCAGCGCGGGTCTTTACTTTATGTGTTCCCTGACGTCTTGCAGCCAGATACTGCTTAACGGCCAGATAGATCACGTGATTGTTCGGTTCTGCGCCAAATATTTCATCAGGCAACTCAACGGATCTGCCTGTAGATTTTCCTGTTGTATTTAAAACTTCTAATTGCATGTTTATTCAATTTGGGTAAAGAATAATTTTTCCTGAATTCTTTACTTTTATTTTTGGATGAAAACTGTTGAGCCGATATGACCTGGAACAGAGCCACTTATTAAGATATAGTTCTTTTCAGGGAAGATTTTAACGACTTTAAGACCTTTCATTTTTACACGGTCATTACCCATGCGGCCAGCCATTCTCATTCCTTTAAATACTCTTGAAGGATAGGAAGATCCACCGATAGATCCCGGAGCACGGGAACGGTCATGCTGACCATGGGAAGCTTCACCCACACCGGCAAAACCATGGCGTTTTACAACACCCTGGAAGCCTTTACCTTTGGTAGTACCTACAACGTCAACAGACTCTCCTTCAGTGAAGATGTCAACTGTAATGGTTTCTCCTAAATTCTTTTCGATGGAATAATCGCGAAATTCTTTAACGATTTTCTTAGCAGAAGTGCTTGCTTTCGCGAAGTGGTTGATGGCAGCTTTGGTTGAGTTCTTTTCTTTTTTGTCACCTACAGCTAACTGTAGTGCACTGTAACCGTCAGTTTCCTGATTTTTAATTTGGGTTACAACATTGGGCTCTGCTTCAATGATAGTAACAGCGATCTGTTTGCCCTCGGGGCCGAAGACGCTGGTCATACCAATTTTCTTTCCAATAATTCCTTTCATTTTTGCGGTTTTTTGCCCCGCGTAGGTTTTGGAGACAATACTGAATGAAGCAGTATTTCAATCTCTGTCATCATCGACCTTTTCTGTTGTCGTTTAACTATTAAACTTGAGAAGTACCGATGACAAACAAACCTCGAAGGGCCTGTTTTATATTTTACAGTTCAAACAATAGTAGTTTGAATATCTTTCTATCAGAGCTCTTTTCTTGCCGAAGGCAATTGAGAGATGACTTTTAATAATAATATAAGAGCTGCGCCATATATAATGGCCACATTACGTCTATCTTATGCCTTAATTTCAACCTCTACGCCAGAAGGAAGATCCAGTTTGCTGAGTGCGTCAACAGTTCTGGAGGAAGAAGTGTAAATATCCAGCAGACGTTTATGTGTAGCTAACTGGAACTGTTCACGACTCTTCTTATTCACGTGCGGTGAACGCAGCACAGTGAAAATTCTCTTGTGCGTAGGTAAAGGAATAGGACCTGTAACAACAGCGCCTGTTCCACGTACGGTTTTAACTATCTTCTCAGCAGACTTATCTACCAAGTTGTGATCGTAAGATTGTAATTTTATTCTGATGCGTTGAGACATAATATAACACCCAATTTTTTATTGGGATTGCAAAGGTATGTTTAGTTTTTGAATGGACAAACTTTTTTTTCAAATTTATTGCCTCAAAGCGCAAAAATAGGTCATTTTGCCGGATCTATCGTCTCAAATTATCCAGCTTCTGTTGTCAGACTGTTCACCTCAACCGCCAATTTTCGTCATTTACCAGGATACGAAAATAACCAATGTGGGGAAGTCTGAAGGGCGCAAGCGGTCTAGAATAAAATTTGATAATCAATAATTTATCCTGAACGCTCGGCTTTCTTATAACCATAGCTCCTCTAAGACAGACTAAAGGGGAAGCAATTTCCTTAAATGAGCTTGTCATACAAATGGTGTGGACTATTCTTCCTTCCAGTATAGTATTTTATGCTTATGCCAGGTTTTGAAATGTTTAATGAGTTATAGATACTAATACATTAAAAAAATGTATAATTAATAACGAAGGGATGGAATGGACAAAGTTTTGGCTATCAACGACCTTAATCATAAATTCGCTGGCACTATTAATACTTACGCTATGAGAAAGTTTGCCTTTCTTTTCTTCCTCGCCGGGATAATCTGCACAGCGGCCGGGGCTCAGGAACTGCCAAGCCCACATCCTGGTAAAGCGCTCGTTATTTTTGAGAGACCACCCGTAACAGCATTCGCCGTCCAATTTAGATTATTTGATTCCACAAAGTATCTGGGATTGATCAGCGCAGGTGGCCATCTTGTCTATGAATGTACCCCCGGAAAAAAACTCTTCTGGGCTTTATCCGAAAACCGGGACTTCCTGGAGGCAGACCTGGAAGCAAATCAAGTGTATTTAATCCAAACACTGGTGCAGGCAGGGGCAGTCAAAGCCAGAGTTAAATTACAACCATATGATCCCAAGGATAAACGAGCTGAAAAGATAAAACGGCAGTTTATTAAAAGAATCGATAAGGGAAAAGAGAAAAAAGCGGAGACCATAACAGAAGGAACGAACCAAAAAGTGATCGGCCAGGCAATTAACCGTGGTATGGAACGCTATCAGAAGCTAAAGGACAAAAATAAAAAGATTACGCGGCTGGCCGCAGATATGCACACCTAAACAGCTATTGAAGCTTGTAAGGATGCCATTTCCCCGACCCATGCAGTTGCAGGGAGCATGATAGCCCGAAACGAGTTTGGAAGGCCGAATAGCCTATTTAGGCTTGGACAGCAGCGCCAGTTTCTTATTATTATGGAGCATGACTTTCTAGCTTAACTCCAAAATTTGAAGGGTGTTTGCGAAAAAATTATTAGATTTACTTGCTATATGCGCTGACAGACAATGATATAGTCAAGCACACCTTACATCTAAATTTAGCTATGAAAGCAAATTCTCGCCGGGATTTCTTAAAGAAGGCCTCTTTGGCAGGTTCATCCGTCATTGCCGCTTCCCTGCTTCCAAATCGGTCAAATGCAGCAATCCTTAGTAATCCAGAGCCCGGGTTACAAAGCAACCCGCTAATAATTCCTCACCCCGATGCGCTTCCCATTACGGGCACCTTCCTGGATGAAATTTCTCATGATATTCCCCATCAGAATTGGGGTGAAAAAGAGTGGGATCAGGATTTTCAGCACATGAAGGCGATTGGCATTGACACTGTGATTATGATCAGGAGCGGATACCGAAAATTCATCACCTACCCTTCTAAGTACTTACTCGCTAAAGGGTGTTACATGCCTTCCGCCGATCTGTTGGCCTTATATCTGAAATTAGCAGACAAGTACAACATGAAGTTTTATTTCGGGCTATATGATTCAGGTAAATACTGGGATACAGGTGATATGCGCTATGAGGTCGAGTCCAACAAATTTGTTATTGACGAAGTATGGAAAAATTACGGCAGTAAATACAAAAGTTTTCAGGGCTGGTATATCAGTGGAGAGATCAGCCGGCAAACCAAAGGCGCTATAGGCGCCTTTCACGAGATGGGTAAACAATGCAAAAATGTTTCTGACGGGCTACCCACGTTTATCTCCCCATGGATAGATGGGAAAAAAGCGGTAGCGGCAGCTTCGGGTGATGTATCGAAAGCTAAAGCGGTCTCCGTTCAGCAGCATGAACGAGAATGGGATGAGATATTTAGTGGCATACATGATGTGGTTGACGCCTGCGCCTTTCAGGATGGACATATTGACTATGACGAGTTAGACGCCTTTTTCTCTGTCAACAAAAAATTAGCCGATAAGTATAAGATGAAATGCTGGACCAACGCAGAGACTTTTGACAGGGATATGCCCATCAAATTTCTGCCTATCAAATTTGACAAGCTGCGACTCAAATTAGAGGCTGCTAAACGGCAAGCCTATGACAAGGCTATCACTTTTGAATTTTCTCACTTTATGAGCCCGCAATCCGCTTACCTTCAGGCAGGGCATTTATACGATCGGTATCGGGAGTATTTTAAAATTTAGTATGTAAGTGACTTTAAAGGATCGAAAATTAAAAAGGAGCCGCTGTCCTGATGAAAGTAGATACCTAAATAAAGTGGCCAGGATACTGATACTGCTCTTTGAAAGGCATGCCATTGCGCTGGAGAAGTAACTTCCCGGCTCAATGGCATGCCTTTTGGATTTTCTCTATCAGAAATCACCATAAAACACCTGAAAACATGGAAGTTTCAGGTCTTTGCGCCACATGTCTACCACCTGGTCTCTGTCATCCAGCACCAAAGAGACATAATACTTTCCATGGATCCGGGAAGAATAAATTTCTCTCTTGAGAAGGCTATCCTTTATATACGTACCTGCAGGGCGCATCCAGAGAGCATCATAACCGACCTGATGCTTTTGCAAAAAAAGCTCGGTCTGCCCTCTGTATGTATCTTCCCTGCCAGATACAAGTAGAACCTGATACCCGTTCTGTTTGTAATAGCCAAGTGTACTAGCCACCGGCACATTCAATGTATCGTTTTCACACTTGGAACCGTCAAAAGGATCTCTGTCATTAATAAGGGCCAGGGTGCCGTCCAGGTCACAGATAATGGCCTTAGGCAGATTGATATCCTGCTCCGCAGTGATATTCGGTCTGAAAGTTCTTGCTCTAAAATTCAGATCATCCGTTTTCAGCAATGTTTCTAGAGCCTCAAAGTGATGCCGTACAGCCTTCCCGGACATAGATCGACCTCCTTCCACCGTTCTTTTCTCACAGTTTTCAACCAGTTTTTCAATGGGCTCCTGAAAGACCTTAAAACTGATGTCTGCCATATGACCGAACAGTTGAATATACTGTTCAATATACGCGTATTTGGTATGAGTCGCATCTGCTACTACATTCAACTTCCGCAGTAACATCTTTCGGATACACGAAAACATCATCTCTGTGATAGCACCTTCTAACTCCTCTGACAAAAAACTCTCAGAGAACTGCATACCTCTAAAGTCATCCCGGCTCAGTCGCACCCAATTCTGGTGCACCCTCACGTGATATTTGGCGAAAGTGGTTTTGCCACTTCCCGGCGCACCCACTAAGATTAATAATTGTGGATTTCTCCTGCTCATGATCTATACATTTATATTTAAAGCGAAGGATCTAATTTTAGTTCTGCCTTCTCCTGAAGAATTCTATCCAGCATCAGGTTCTTGTAATAATAGTTTTCTGTCCGGATATCCTGATAAGGGATCTGCAGAAGCGCAAAATTGATCTGCCAGTCATTCATCGAACAGACCATTTTATTACCGGTTTTCCTTTTTCTGATCTGTGTTTCCATATCCTGTAAAAAATCGATTCCATAGATCATAGTCAGGTAGTCATTATTACGGACTTTCAGGGCGGGCACTACGCCTTTGACAAATGCTTTTTGTGGTTTGATCACAATACCCTCTGCCATTTCACGGCAGAGCGCATTATACCAGCCGTAGACCGGTACCAGCTTTTCCTGAAGCTCATCTACATTATCTATATGTACAACTTTCATCTCATCGGGATTGACCTGACTATAAGTCAGATTATCATTCGGTATCTCTTCACGCCCATCAGCGTAGATCTTTTTCAGGATATTAAATGGTTTGAAGTACAGATCGCCCTCTTTCCCATAATATCTGATTTGCCTTTCGTAAACTTCAGTCCCCTCGGCATAACTTTGGAGTTCTGGCGGCTCAAAAGCTGCCAGCGCATCAAATTGCCGCACAATATGAGCGGGATACTTCTTTTTCACGGCCTTACCAGACAGCGCTTTTCTGTCAGACAGAAACTCAGTAAACGCCTGTCCCTCTTTAACCCGCTGAGTTTTTGCCAGTAATCCACTGGATTTATAATAATCCAGCCTAGTTTGGTGTGCTTTCAAATAACCATCAAACTCACGTTCAATTAGCCGGCCCCCCATCACATGCCAGGGCAATAATTCCGCCTGCACAATGACCAGTTCCAGATCTGTCCAGTCAAATATCGAATATAGATCCTCACAGGCCAGTTTCGCCTCTGTCAGATTGATAGAATCGATCTTATATCCGTTTCTGCTGACAAAATAAGTATTGTCCATATCCTTATGAAGGTAGATGTCACAATAAGAGCCCATATACTTCTGCTGAAATACAAGATCCTTGACGCCATTTTCAACATAATAGCGAACGCCTTCATACAGGCTTTCTATCTCTTTGCGTTCCGCTGACTTGGGAGCCGGTGAGATGGTGGCAGAGAAAGCAGCAATCTTATCTTTGCACATCCACTCAATCCTGGAACGAATCTTTCTTAATTCTAATTCTTTTTCCTGAAGATCCATAGTTTATATTTTTTCAAGAATACACAGTTGTGTAGGCCGCAGCCCATTGATCTGGTCACCTACCTGTGCATAGCTTACGTTAATATTATCAAGACCGATGGTCGCAGTTTCAATAAATTGTTTGAATTCCGCTATTGAAAATTCAAACTGATGATCGGTATGCCTGAACCCCTGCTCAAAATAAAATTGGTTAAAATCTGCGTTGGGGGTCGAGATGACTACTTTGTTAAAATTAAACTGAAGCACTACCTTTATTAATTCTACTGCATCTTGCACGCTATTGTGCTCAATCACCTCACTAATGATCACATTAAGTCGCACTTCCTTTGGCACCTCATTAAAATCCGTGCGAAATAGTAAATTCGAAGATTCTATACGATATGTGATGCTTCTGGCGAGTCTTTCCAGTCGTTCATCCCGGTCTATTGCATAATAATTAGCGGTCAGCCCCATGTTCATCAGTCTCTTATAATAAGAAAATTCACCGCAGCCGATATCCAATACAGGCAACGCTATGCCAATAGCTTCGGTAACAAACCGGATTCTCGATTGCTGCGTATCCTCTCTCATAAAATTGACCGCTAATCCATATTTGGCCAAGTAGCTTTCAAAGACCGGTTTCGCAATGAGAAACTGACCCTGGTTTTTAACGGCCCTTTTGATAAACAGATAAAAAACAAAATACGGCACCTTTTCAATATTGGTCAAAACCCTAACATATTTGTCAATCAGGGAATTGTCAATAAAAGTATCTAATCCGTCTACATTAGTCAGGTGAGTAAAGATCGCAACAAGGTTCAGTAGGTTCAGTGCCTCAAAGACATTTTCCCCTGTTACTGACAGCCTAAAGTTACATCCAGATTCATGAACGAGTTGTACCCCTTCAAAATATCTTTCAAGGAGGAAGCAACCATTACGATACCAATTGGAGTTAATATAGAAAACCGGTACTTCAACGGTGCAGGGAACGGTGTCCAGTTCACCTCTGGTTCTATCCAACCAGGGGAGCTCCTGTACAATGTAATCCTCTTTGCTCCTGAGCAAATGTGTAAACAGCTCTGTGCAGATATTCAATACGGTTAGAGGATTACATAAACTTTGATAATCCAGTTGATTGGAGCGGTCACTGGCGTAGCTCTTTTTCTTATCCCAGAAAAGTACGTCATATCTCTGCCTGGATACCGTATTGCCAATAACAATCCCGTCCCTTAAGGGCTTTGCATAAAGCCCCTCATCCGTATTCGGGTTCTTATGCAGTATATCTGCTAAATAATCATTTTCCGCCAATATTCTAATAATCATAGCTTTTGTATTCAATACCTCAAAGATGCATACACAGCTACGCAACCTATCTGCGTAGTTAAGAATAGTTTATAATTTTTTCCTAGTTTCCTAATAATTGGTGGGAGAAGCTGGGGGAAGTAAGGAAGGAATAAGCAATCTAATGCCCTGCATATTCATCAGCTTCCGCTGCAAAAATAGGCTATTGTTCAGAGATAAAACCTTCATTAAATATCAATGTCTATTGCTAGGTTTTGTCAAAATAATCTTCGCTTTTTTAATACATTCAACGAAAAGGCCCTGTAAAGAATATCGTTACAAGGCCTTTCTTAGCACAAGAGTGATTAATGCCCACCGGGCTTTATAGTCTGGTATATTTGAGTCCTAAAAAATATTGTCGGCCTCAACCAGCAAAACAGCTGTCTTACAGTGTTAAATCAAACCGGTCAAGGTTCATTACTTTATTCCATGCCGAGATAAAGTCTCTGACAAACTTCTCCTCAGCGTCTGCACTTCTGTACACTTCTGCAACAGCCCGTAATTCTGCATATGAGCCAAAGATGAGGTCAGCCAGGGTCGCCGTCCACGTTGGCTGTCCCGTTGCACGATCACTTCCGATAAACAGCTGTCTGTCATCAGAGGCTGCTTTCCAGGAGGTGCGCATATCCAGTAAATTAATAAAGAAATCATTGGTAAGTACACCGGGGCGCTGTGTAGAGATGCCGTGTTTGGCACCGTCAAAATTTGTATCCAGCACGCGCATACCGCCTATCAGTACCGTTAATTCAGCCGGTGACAGCCTTAGCCTTTTAGCTTTCCCGATTGTAGATGCTTCTTAGACGAGCGCCTGCAATGCTGCAAGAACTTAAGCAACTCTTTTTCACCTTTTTTATGTAATGCTCCTGGCCGGCATGACCGAAGATTTGCAACAAACTGAAATAAACTGCTGTTCTCGAAAGCTTCAAGAAGCCCGAGATGCACGTAATATTTTTTTGTCACCGACCTGGTGTTACCTAGGGCGGAAGCCACTTTATCTAAAATTGCTACTGTTTCGGCATGAGAGGCATTATGTTGTTCATTGTTATATGACTCAAGCATATAAGTTAACGCTAGTACGGTTCCCGACCATGTGCGAAAATCCTTGCAAGTGAAGTCTTTTCCCATATAGCACTTCAGGTAGTCATTGATATCCCCAGAGCCTAGTTGGCGAATCTGACCCTGTTCATCAAAGTATTGGAATAACGTTTGCCCGGGAATTTCTTTGATGGTTTTTAATAGCTGCGCAAGTACTTTACTATTTAAGGATAATTTTTGCTGAACACCCTTTTTACCCCTGAACCGGAAGAAGCAATCTTTTCCCCTGATGCTGACATGTCGATTCTTCAATGTCGTTAAACCGTAAGAGCCGTATTTATGTTCGTAATTGCTATTGCCGACGCGCATAAACACATTATCCATCAATGTAATAGCTATGGCAGTGACCTTTTCTTTATCTAATACGGTTAATTTCAGGTCCTTCTTTAATTGTCGTCTCAAAGAAGGAAGTTCGCGGCCAAAATCCATCAGGTTGTCAAACTTAGTCTGATTTCGGAGCTCAAGCCATTTATTATGATACCTATATTGCTTCCGGCCTGCAGCATCTATTCCGGTAGCCTGGAGGTGTCCGTTTGAATAGGGGCAAATCCATACCTGCTCCCAAGCTGGTGGTATTATCAGTGCTTTTATTCGGTCCAGCGTACGATCGTCGGAAATGTCGTTACCTTTATGATCTACATAACCAAATGCATTCCCTTTCTTGATCCTGAAAATACCATTCGAATATCGATCAATATATCTTAGGTGAGCTTGTTCAAGCAGGGCTTCAGGCCTACTATCAAAATGCTGGTCCGGCATAAGTTAGAATTAATAATTCCCTACAAACAATTGCGGTAATACATAATGTTCATCATTAAATAAAACCAACAATCATTCCAATTTAAAGCAGATGTTGAAGCCTCGATAATTGGAGTTTGGAAGATTATCCGTTGACAGCAATTGTAGAAATTTTTACTTAATTCGAGTATTTGGACTGGCCGATACAGTCGCCTGGGATAGACCTGAGGATCTAATAAGAAGCACATTGATTGGTGGCGACTTATTATATTAAAAAAACAAGGCCTTTTTTCAGTCGTATAGCTTCAGAAGCTTAGGAGCAGAAGTCACAAGATGAATAATAAATTTGCTGTTCCCGAGCTATATAGCAGAAGTTAATCGTGTCCAACTGGAAAGCATTATTTGCCAATTTTACTACGTTGTTTATAGGGTATATAAAAACGCGCATAAAATTCTTTTTTTGCATCGCTGTAATGGCTGATGGCTCCAATCTTTTTAAGAAGGAAAATATAATACCATGCAAAATCAATCTGAAATGGCTTGAAGCCACTTCTCGCACTTCTTGGAAACAAATGATGATTGTTATGCCATTCTCCGGCGACGATGCCAGGCCACAACTGATTAACTGATTGATCCTTTTTATTGAAATCAGTATGTATCCGTTGCTTATCCTTTCCTTTTCCATGCCCCTCATAATTGAATGTACGGACTCCGACAGCCCAGAACCCAGCAGCACCAAAAACGGTACAAACAAGCATGTTACCCCCTAATAGATAAAAGACACCAAGCCAGAAAGCCCAATTAAGTAGCGTTGCTGTGATAGCCCTTACGGGATGAACATAAGAACCCCACCGTTTATACGCCAAATAGGTATTGCCAGGCACTCCGGTATGCCTCATTAGAAGCTTTACTTTCTCATAGTCCTCTTCAGTGAGGTCTTTTGCGATCGGCTGATGATTGACATCAGCTAAGAAACAATAAAGGAAGCCACCTTTTGCGTTATATGGATCGCCCGGGCGGTCGGATTTCGCATGGTGAACATGATGTGAAATAACATAAATCTCCTCAGGAATCATCTGAATTGTCAAATGCTGCGTCACAAGTCGCCAAAATTTGTTGCTAAAGGTATATGCGTTATGCGTGCAATATCGATGATGCCAAATAGTCCCATGTGTTCCCATGATGACCATCCCATAAACGAAGGCAATCAGGATAGTCCACCAATTTAAAAAGAAAATAAGGAAAAAAACAAAGAAGATCGCCATAATCAGTACTTTGACCCAACTAAATAGTGGCAACCAGTTTTTTCGTGTCTGAAGGATATTTAGGCGCGCAAAAAACTCCTTGAAAATCTCCCTGTTTGAAGGTTTAATAAAGGTTCCGTTACTTGTTTTCCATCCATACGCTGGAGGCTGCAGTACATGGTCTAAAAAAGACATCCTAGAATATTATAAAATGAAGGTAAACAAGAGTTGTCCCCTGTCGAATGTTTGTAGTGTTCGATGTATTCAAATGATCAATTGCAACAATCGAGGTCCTAACAATTATGTGGTAAAAAAAAGCCGGACGATTGCCGGCTTTAAAAAAATCAGATACTACCAACGGCTTTTGCCGGCGTATGATCCGTAAGATGTTTTGGGACGTTCTTCCCGCGGTTTAGCCTCGCTTACTTTAAGCGGCCTTCCGTCGACAGATCCGCCATCAAGCGATTCAATCGCTTTGCGTGCAGCATCGTTATCAGGCATTTCAACAAAACCGAAACCACGGCTTTTGCGCGTTTCCCTATCAAATACAATTTTAGCGGAATCTACCGTACCGAATTCCTCGAAAAAGCCTCTCAGATCTTCATCTTCAACCTGAAAGCTTAAATTTGAAACATAAATGTTCATAATAAAAATAATAAAATAATAAAATAAAATCTAAGAAGAGACAGAGTATGTCAAAGGAGGAAATTCTTGGCTACAAAAAGAGTAAAATATCATCCGCTTACAGAAGCTGTAAAAACCTAAATATTGGCGAAGGTATGTGAAATAATCAGAACTACGAAATAAGCTTTGGATCTGGATCACTAATGTGATTACCTTAACACCCTTGACTTAATTATCCATTGTCAATCGATCCAATTTAGTAACACGATCTTAGGATAATATTAAAGGGCATAAAACCTGTGACGGTAGCGTACTCTTTATATATCAAACAGTTATCCAGTAGGACGAAATCTGCTTCCTCAGAACGGCAGGACATATACGGCACCCCAAATTCTATTTGGTGCCAGGATTAGACAAATAAACCAAAATGTGCCTAAGCGACCGTCAAGGGTTTACAGCCGGAAAACGTTCAGAAAGTCCTTACCGCTTACTTTAGTTGCGACGTTCGGACTACGTTATCTCTGAGATGATCCCGTTTGCCTTAGTTCCTAGGTCGTCGCTGTTATCGAATTAAGTCAAATCTGTCGAGGTTCATTACTTTATTCCATGCCGAGATAAAGTCTCTGACAAACTTCGTTTGCGCATCTGCACTTCCGTACACTTCCGCAACAGCTCTTAATTCTGCATGTGAGCCAAAGATCAGGTCAGCCCGGGTCGCCGTCCACTTTGGCTGTCCCGTTGCACGATCACTTCCGATAAACAGCTGTCTGTCATCAGAGGCCGCTTTCCAGGAGGTGCGCATATCCAGTAAATTAATAAAGAAATCATTGGTAAGTACACCGGGGCGTTGTGTAAAGACGCCGTGTTTGGCACCGTCAAAATTTGTATCCAGCACGCGCATACCGCCTATCAATACCGTTAATTCAGGAGGCGTAAGTGTCAGCAACTGGGCTTTGTCGATCAACAGTTCTTCTGTCGGAACCTGCACCCTTGAACGATGGTAGTTCCGGAATCCGTCACCAAGTGGCTCCAGGTAATTAACAGACACAACGTCTGTCTGGTCCTGGCTGGCGTCCATGCGGCCGGGTCTGAAAGGCACCGTAACAGCCTGACCCGCATCTTTTGCAGCCTTCTCAACAGCGGCGCAACCACCAAGTACAATCAGATCTGCCAGTGATACCTTCTTGCCGCCTTTCTGCGCTTTATTAAAATCTACCTGAACAGCCTCCAGCTTTCCCAATACTTTTTGTAACTGTGGCGGATTATTGACTTCCCAATCCTTCTGGGGAGACAGGCGTATACGTGCACCATTGGCCCCGCCACGTTTATCTGACCCCCGAAAAGTAGAGGCAGAAGCCCATGCTACAGATACCAGTTCCGAAACAGTCAGCCCGGCATTCAGAATATTTTGTTTTAATGTGTCTATGTCGCCTTCATCTACCAGTGAGTGGTCCACCTCTGGGATCGGATCCTGCCAGATTAATTCTTCCTTCGGGATATCCGGTCCCAGATACCTGGTACGTGGCCCCATGTCTCGGTGAGTCAGCTTAAACCAGGCCCGGGCGAACGCGTCGGCGAACAGATCCGGGTTTTCCATAAAATGCCTGGATATTTTTCCATAAACCGGATCAAACCGCAGGGAGAGGTCTGTGGTGAGCATCGTGGGCTTATGTTTTTTGTTGGGATCGAAGGCATCAGGAATAATATCCTCAGCGTCTTTAGCGACCCATTGATGCGCACCTGCAGGGCTTTTAGTCAATTCATACTCATAGCCGAACAGGTTTTCAAAAAAACTGTTGCTCCATTGAGTGGGTGTTTTTGACCAGGTAACTTCCAGTCCGCTTGTAATAGCATCAGGGCCGCTGCCGGTACCAAAGCTATTACGCCAGCCCAGCCCCTGCATTTCAATGCCTGCTGCTTCAGGTTCATGATTGACATGCGTAGCCGGGGCGGCACCATGGGTTTTTCCGAAGGTATGGCCGCCTGCAATTAGCGCAACGGTTTCTTCATCGTTCATGGCCATCCGGCCAAACGTATCACGGATATCTTTGGCCGCCTTTATGGGGTCGGGGTTACCATCAGGCCCCTCTGGATTGACGTAGATCAGACCCATCTGAACGGCCGCCAGCGGTTCTTCCAAATTTCGGGAATGGATATAGCCATCAGCGTCGTCATCGGACACCAATACACCATGATTTTCATCGACTCCGGGAGATCCGTCCGCATAACGAATATCACCGCCCAACCAGGTGGTTTCTGAGCCCCAATAGACATCCTCACTGGATTCCCATACATCTTCACGACCGCCGGCATAACCGAAGGTCTTAAAGCCCATCGATTCTAACGCCACGTTCCCCGCAAGAATCAGTAAATCTGCCCAGGAAATTTTCTGCCCGTATTTTTGTTTGACAGGCCAAAGTAATCGCCTTGCCTTGTCAAGACTTACATTATCCGGCCAGCTATTAAGCGGGGCAAAGCGTTGCTGCCCCTGCCCGGCCCCGCCACGTCCATCATGGACCCGGTAGGTGCCCGCGCTGTGCCACGCCATACGGATGATCAGCCCGCCATAGTGCCCAAAATCGGCCGGCCACCAATCCTGCGAATCAGTCATCAGCACCTTAAGATCAGCCTTCACGGCCTCCAGATCAAGGCTTTTAAATGCTTCCGGATAATTAAAGCCCTGATCCATCGGGTCCGACAAGGAGCTGTGTTGACGCAGAATATTCAGATTTAACCGACTGGGCCACCAATCGGTATTTTTAGGACCACCGCCACCCACATTGTGCTTCATCGTTCCATTATAAAAAGGACACTGGCCGATGTCACTAGATTGCTTTTCCATATTTAATAAGTTTTGTGTGAAAGGTTATATTCTGACTAGGCAGTATAAAGTTAATAAATACAAGTTATAATTATTATCGATTAATTCTATACTGTGATAAGTAAAATCTATGTTATAATATGGAATCAAGTTTGAGCATCAGGTAATTCCTGTTCTGATCAATAACATGCATCACATAAACAAGAAAGCAAGCGCAGGGCTTCCTACCTATCCGTATAGCACACCTAATCTACTTTATCTTGTTAGAAAATCCGTATCTCTTTTCACAAAAAGACACACTTCGTTCTATGGCACTTGGTAGCGAGTAAAATATATCATTCATTACTACCAAGGCACTAATTTTAGTTACCATCAGAGATTCCTTTCTTATACAAACCTAAGGTATGGTTTTTCATGAAAAACAACCAACTGGCATACAAAAAAAGAGGCGGTTAGCCTCTTTATCAATCTTTTTTGTTACCCGACCAGGACTCGAACCTAGACAAACAGAACCAGAATCTGTGGTACTACCATTATACTATCGGGCAATTCAGGATAGCAAAATTAAGCACTTTTAATAAATTATCATAATCATGATGTAAAAATATTTTTAAAATATATCTTATCTATTTTCCAACCGGCCTATAAAAGAAGGATGTATATCATAAATGAGATATATTTCGAATTTGTTTTTTGATGATTATAGATAAAATAAGCAGTTTTGAGAAGCTTACCATCTGCAAATGATACAGCCTCTAGGAATATCAGATCATTTTTCAGAATCAAATAACAGCATTAAAGCGGGTATTCCAGATGCATCATAGCAGGAAACAGTAGGGCCAGTAGACTTTGTATAACTTTTACCCGTCAGGTTCTTATCATTCCTATGACTCCAGCCAAAACCTATAGTGCGTTCTATCCATTTCAGATATTGTGGCTGGTTACAATCATAAATCAACATATGCATATATTGGGCAAAAATGGCCGTATAAATACCCTGTTCAGTTCCATCTCCATTTGGAATAATAAAGAGTGGTGCAGACATTGTATTTACAGTATAATTGGCAGCCAAAATCGCATTATCCAAATAAGATCGTTCTCCTGTCAACTTATATAGCAGACAGGAAGCGCCAATAAAAGTTCCCTGGTTATAAAGGGTAGCATTCCAGTCTACACTCTTTCCGTGGCGGCTATCTGCAACATTTCCGCTGCCCTTATCAAATAAATTATCCACCCCCCATGCATAAATCTCCTTGGCATTTTTTAAATATGTATCCTTACTATGCCATCTGGGATATTCAGGATTCTCGTCAAAGCCCTCCTTATCTCCTGTTTTATGTCGCACATCTGATGCAGCAATATTATTATAAAGCGTAACAGCTGCTATTACTGTAGGAAAATTGATACAGGACATTTTTCCATTATCGCTATTATCAGAAGGGTCATTGCGATTCCATTGCCAAAACATTCCTCCGCTTTTCTCATCATAAGAACCTCTGTCCTTCAGCTTATAAGATCCATGCCAAACCCGGCAAAAGCTTTCTTCTGCTAATTTCAGATACTGCGGATTCTTAAATAACCCATATGCCCTGGAAAAAGAAATCGTCCACCACATGATATCATCATAGATAAACCAGCCATTCTGTGCATCCTGATTATGAAAATCAAAACCGACATAATGGGCACTGTCTCCTCTATAAATACTTGTCACAAGATCTTTATACCTCGCCTGCTTTTGTCGATCATTCTCTTTAACCGCAAGCTTGTAAGCATTCATAGCCATATCCCAGTAAATCGCCTGGGTCCAGATTGCTCCGATAGTGGCCTTGGTATTAGCACCATTAGTAATAGCGGAATTAACTTTATAAAGATGAGTCTCTGGGTCAAATAAATACTGATTAAATGCCTCGTACGCCTTCCAGGTGTCAGTATCTGAATAACTTGATACAACAGGATAATCCAAAATAATTCTAGAGGGCTTCTGACGATTAAAGGCACTGCTCCCAATACCGATCATCAACAGGAAGCAGGAGGAAAGAATCCATTTTTTCATTAATCTTTAGTTTATTAAGCGTAAACTTACCTAATAACTTTTATGTTTCAGCGTATTTTAATATCTTTCAAAAGCATGAATGGCAAAATATCTCTCAGTAACCTTTTGAGACGTTTTGCCATTCATATAACATCATAAAAAGTGAATACGGCCCTTATTTCGCCGGGGTAATTGTAATATTCCTGAACATGATCGGGCCATGATCTCCCTGGAAATAGATCGGGCCAGGCTCTCCTTCTTTACTATCCAATGCGCCGCCTGTTATACCCGGGATCTCTCTGTTACAGATCACGGTTTTGCCGTTCGCCACAACGGTCAGCATCCTGCCAATTAAGGTAATGTCATAGCTCTGCCACTCGTCAGGTCCTTTAACGGCCATTTCACTGGGAGGTAAAAAGCCATAAAGGCCGGAGAACAAATGGCTGTTGGGATGATCTGTAGGCGGATTATCAATGATCTGGAGTTCATAACGCCCTCTCAGATACACACCGCTGTTACTGCCTTTGTGATATTTGAACTCAACATGGAGTTTAAAATCGCCAAACTTCTGATCTGAAACCAGATTGGAACCAGACTCGGGACTGATCAAAATCCCATCCTTTACGATCCATTGATTTTTGGATCCTGTCGGGTGCCATCCATCCAGGTTCTTACCGTTAAAAAGCCGGATCTGTTTACCCCAACTGATATTTTTCTTTTCATTCAAGGCCGGCGCTTTTACGCCTTTAAAGGAATAGGTCTTGCCGGAAGGATAGGTGATCTCTCCCTCTATGTGATCACTCAAAAGCTGGCCTTTTAAGATTAGATCATTCGTGCTCTTCTCCCATTGTGGCGGAATCGCAAAATCAAATTCCCCTTTATTAAAATGCACATGAGATACGGGTCGGGCGCTACCACCCGAACCCACAAAACGTCCCACTAAAGTTTCAAATCCCGACACTTCCACTTCCAGCCAGGAAGCGGCCTCGTGGCCATTTTCGTTTACTGTCAGGTCCCAACGACCGACCAGGGACGCACCTTCATCTGTATTCAACGCCACTGGTTTAATTTGCGCCTGTGTCATACAACACAACAAAAGTCCGAAACAAAGACCCCACCCTTGCCGCCAATAGTGTCTGGCTATCGTAATTCTTTCTAGTCTCTTTGCGCATACTGTTTTCATGATATATTAATTTTGTGGAAATAGTTAAATGCTTTTATACAACTGACCTACATTAAGAACGCAATCTCATCTTCTCCGGATCCCATTCGATGGGCTTTTTCTGAAAATAACTGTCGTTACATAATAAAGCCGGCGCCGCCGCTCTGTATCCAAAAATAGCATCCTCTGCTACCGTCCGGTCATTACGGATGGCTGTAAAGAAATTATTAAAATGATCATAATGTGCTCCTTTATATCCCTTTTCGGCTTCATAGACCATGATTTCAGGGGGTAGCATCTTTTTCCGGTCAGTGGGCTTACCGGCCCTCGCCAGTTGCGCCTCCAGGAAAGGATCGTCCGTCGCATATGTCTTATTGCGCTTGAGAGTCACCCTATCCCATTCTACGTCCA
Organism: Arachidicoccus terrestris; assembly: GCF_020042345.1. Lineage (NCBI taxonomy): Bacteria > Pseudomonadati > Bacteroidota > Chitinophagia > Chitinophagales > Chitinophagaceae > Arachidicoccus > Arachidicoccus terrestris. The sequence goes on along the minus strand of NZ_CP083387.1, from coordinate 2,779,535 downwards.
TTGCGCCTTCACTGCCCACTAAACGAAGATAAGTGGTTCCGCTTGTTCCATCAACAAAATTACATCTTAGAGAAAGATTAAAACCCTTATTATCACCAGCTGCCGGGTAATCAAAAGTACCCAACAATACATCCGGCACCTCCCTTCCATCTTCCCAATACCGTAAACCGCCGCTCGCGTAGATCCGCTCGGGTCCATGCGAATCAGTTATGAAATGCAAACTGGAAAATAGATGAACAAATAAGTCTCCAGCCATGCCCGTGCCATAATCGGTGTAATTTCTCCACCTGAAAAAACGCAATTTATCAAAAGGTCGCTTGGTTGTATTGCTGATATAGGTGTCCCAGTCTACGGTTTGTGCTGACGCATCTTCCGGAATCGGGTACTGCCAGACTTCCACAGGGCCTCTTCTTGCCCAGAACCCTTCGGCATAATTCAGCTGCCCAATCGCTCCGGCCGCCAGTAACGCTCTGGCCTTCTCATTACCCAAAGAGGACATACCCTGACTACCTACCTGAAACACTTTCCCGTATTTTTTCTGTGCAGCAATAACATCGGGGCCTTCAGTAACACTATGGACCATTGGCTTTTCACAATACACGTGTTTGCCTGCTGCCATGGCGTCAATAGATATCTGCCGGTGCCAATGATCAGGCGTCCCGACAATCACCGCATCGATATCTTTTCTATTCAGTATCTCTTTATAATGCTTGGTCAGGAAAAGATCATTGCCCCACTTTTTCTTGGCGGCCGCCAGCCGGCCATCGTAGAGGTCACACACAGCAACCAGTTTAACACCCGGAACCGACAACGCTGTATTCGTGTCTGCTGACCCCATACCGCCTGCCCCGATTAATGCCAGGTTAATCTGGTCATTGGGTCCGTAGTTCTTTGGGCCGCCGATCAGACCCTTTCTGCTCAAGGATTCAAAGCCGGCTGCCAATCCTTTTTCTGATACGAGGCTCCCGGCGGCTACGCCGCCCAGAGCCATTGAAAAGTTCCTTAAAAACTTTCTCCGGTCATAATTACTCATAAAATCGTTTTATTGTCTGTCTAAAAAATATTGAATACCGTTTTAATGAATGGTAGGGTCAAATGTGCCGCCCCAGTCCTTATTCTGTTCAAGCTTGTCCCCTGCTGCGATAACACTTGACTGCAAAGGAGCGAAATAATACTTATCCGGAACAGTGTTAATTCTCACGCCTGAAATCGGAATCTGTAATTCTGTATAGGTAAAGTCATCCGGTTCCAGAGAATAGTCTGATGACAAAGCCTGTGCCTGCTCAATGGGCATTTCTGATCCATCTGCTTTTTTAGCGATGGCTTCAAGGCCATGCTTAGGTACATTGTTCAACAGATCGAAGCGGCGCCATCTTCGTAAATCCTTAAAGCGCATACCTTCAAAACAAAATTCCACATTTCTTTCATCCATAATGGCTTGCCTATACGCCAGGCGGGTGCTAGCCGTTATTCCATATTTGCCGTCACTTCCTGGCTCAATGCCTGCCCGCTGACGAATGGCTTTCAATATTTCAAGCGCCTCGTCACTGTGTCCCGTTTCATTGGCAGCTTCCGCATAATTCAACATTACTTCAGCAAAACGCATGACCACAAAGTCCACAGTATAATTACCCTGTACCTGTGCCTGGGTAAGATTCAGGTCACAGTTTTTCAAAATAAAAAAACCGGAATATTTGTTATTGTTCGCAGAAGTGACACCCGCATTTGGATTGACGCCAAAGGCATCCAAAGGATCTGCAATACCGACACCTGTATATTGCCTGTATACCGACGGCATCCCGGCGACCTGAAACAGTTTACCATTCCAAACGACTGATTTTCCAAAACGAGGGTCTCTGTTTTCCCAGAAGGATTGCATAAATACGGAAGCTGGTTTATAGTATTTTCCGCTCGGGTCGTCGGAAGCCTTACCATCAAGCATCGGAAAATTTTTCACCATCTCCCAGGTAGGCGTTACAGCAGCCGTTCCTCTACTCAAACTGCCCGGACGGGCACCGTTGTCCCAGTTAGCTGTTTTATTAGGATACTGATTGGTTACAGAAAATACAATTTCAGAATTTTTCTCCTGTAAAGCGATCTGCGCGTAGTCGCTCACCAATGCATACCCCTGATTTTTCAGGCTTTCATAAGCCGCTTTATTAACGGTATACGCCTCTTGCCAATATGCGTTATCCCAGGGTTTTGAGGGGTTAAATTGTGGAGACGCCATGTAGAGCAATACTTTCGCTTTGAATGCCAGGGCAAAGTTGCCATCAACCCGGCCCCAATCAGTCGTAGAAGAAGGTAAGATATGTTGGGGCAATAACGCAATTGCGGAATCAATATCCTGGATCATAAATTCAAAGCATTCCTTAGTCGAATTTCTGGGCACATTCAGATTATCTTTATATCTGTCCTGAGCAACTTTCAGATAGGGCACGCCTCCATAGGTAGTTACCATCGGAAAATACTCATAGGCCCTTAAAAAATACAGCTGTCCCAAAGACCTCTTTTTAAAATCATCTGATGTGTTCCCCGCTTTTACCTGAGTAATCCCCTCATTAATTAACCGGATGGTTGTGTATCCCCAGTTGGCAAGGGGGCCGGCATCTGTCACCGTTATGGCGTCGGTCGGAAAGCCAATTCCAGATACCTGATCATCCAGCCGGTCGAGACTGACATTCCAATTCCCAAACACGTTATATAAGTTCGCCAAATAAGAATTAACAAGGTTCGAATCACTCCAGATAGCCGCAGAATCATACGCGCTCAGATTAGGCTGATCTAATACCTTCGTACACCGGGTGGAAAGTATTGTCGTCAAAATAAAAACTGATAATATACTATAAGAAAGATACTTTTTCATTTTTCTGATTTTTAAGATTAGCAGAGATTAAAACCTGGCATTCAGGCCAATCGTATAAGTTTTCATTACAGGATATGAATCATAATTGTCCTGTTCAGGGTCCTGAAATTCCTTCATATCCGAGAAAGCAAAAAGATTCGTTCCGTTGGCGAACACCTGTAAACTGGAAAGGCCTATTTTTTTCAACCAGTCTCCAGGAATGCTGTAGGCAATGTTCAGGTTCTTTAATCTTAAATAGGCACCATTACGCATCCAGAATGAAGAAGCTATGGCCCCTGATTCTGCCCAGTTATGCCCGATCACACGTGGATATTTTGCATCTGTATTTTCTGGTGTCCATACATCGCTGCCCCAAATCGGATAATACAAACGCTGAGAACTTCCCCACTGGCGAATGCCCGGCCCATCAAGGTTGCTGATCATCCTATCATAAGCCCCCACACCTTGGAAATGAGCATCCACGCTTAAACCTTTCCAGCTCACATTGAACCCAAATCCAAAGTTAATCCTCGGTTTCCCATTTTCACTAAGGAGGACGACATCGTTTCCATCAATTTTCCCGTCAGGTTCATCAGAAAAATCCTGCCCTCTTACGTCCTTGTAAATGATAGCACCCAAATATGGCTTTCTGCCATAATAGTTATAGCCTTTATCCAGTAATTCGTCCAGCTGCTGCTGGGTGCGGATTAAGCCAACTGCTTCAAATCCGAATATCCTGTCATTGGGATGCCCCACCGGGTATCTAAAGTCTTCGGGCTGCCCCGGATAGTAGGCTGCATTTGTGGGGTCCAGTTTATCCCATCTGTCCTTGGCATAACCGATATTACCGTAAACAGTGTATGACAATTTACCTATATAATCCTGCCACTGTAAAGAGAATTCAGATCCCATAAAAGTTCGCTGTGCATAGTTTTCCGCCGCCAATCCCTGCCCATATGTGGTAGGAAGCGTTACAGTTCTATAGGCCAGGATATTTTTCATGGTATTTCTAAACACATCCACCGTACCGGACAACTTGTTCTTTAGCAAAGCAAAATCGATCCCTATATTTTTTTCATCCGTCTCGGCCCAAGTAATATTTGGGTTCGGCGTGTATGCCGGAGTAATACCCGTATAATAATTATTGCCAAAGAAGTATCCGCTATTATTACTATAATAGGTCTGATATTGGAACGGCTCAATATCATTGTTATTAATATCAACCAGATTTCCCGTAGTGCCATAGGAGGCTCTCAACTTAAGCTCACTTACCCATGGAACGCTTTGTTTGAAAAATGATTCATTGGATATTTTCCAGGCCAGTGAACCAGATGGGAAGAAGCCCCATTTGCGCTCCGGCCCAAACTCATACCGGCCGTCCCTTCGAAAGGAGAACTCCGCAATATATCGATCTGCATAGCTATAATTGACACGGCCAATCCAGGACTGGTTCGCCCCTAAGGTTTCATAGGCATCTCCATACCTGTCCCCCTGAGATGTAGAATAGGTAAACATCTGATCAATACCTGTAACTGGCCCGTAGCCGGTAGCTTCTATATCATAATTTCTTCTTTCTGCCTGTTCAAAGATCAACATGGCGTTGATATTATGCTTGCCGAATTTTCGTTCATAATTCAGATACCAATCAATCTGATATTTCCAGCCAGTGGCCAACTCATAACCCAGGAAGGGTTTGGATTTACCAAAGTTAAAAATACTTACTTTGGTAGGGTCAGGCGCACTTGGCACATAAGGATTGTCTGCATTGGGGTCCGGGATAAAACGGTAATTGGTCTGGAATGTCAGCCATTTTTTTCTAAAATAATCATTAGCCTCATAGTTACCCACGAATTTTGTAGAAAGGCCTTTGATAAACTGATCCAGTTTGACATCTAAAGTGACCGTCGGGTTAAACTGTCTTCGTCTTGTATGGATGTACCGATTACCATCGACCATGTCGATTACATTCCACCCCAGCCAACTACCAATGGCAGGAAGTACCGGGTAAGGCGTAACACCGCTGGCCGGAGAACCGTCTTTATTCAAATAGAAGGGCATGATCTTTGGCCAGTTGAAAGTCACCCGGTAAAAGTCTCCCACATTATAGTCATCATCACCGGTATAGGGCCAATAAAATCTGTCAGGATTCTGTTGAGCGGCCGAAAGGTTCAGGTTGACGGAGATGGCATCACTGATCTTGGCTGTAATATTCGTACGTAAATTGAATTTTTTATAATCAAGTCTTGTATAAGAGCCCTGTTCCTTCGTGTAGCTTAACATCGAATAATAAGTCAGCTTTTCTGAACCTCCGCTGACACTCATTAAATATTTTTGACTACCGGGATTGCGCCATATCCAGTCATTGACATTATAAGACTTGTCCTTAAAATAATTGAAAGCCGCCTGATCATTAGGCAACGGGTCATTTCTGTCGTTATATTCATTATTCCATTCAGTAACCCTGTTCTGATAAGTTAGCTCATCGGTTGCCGTAGTAAGATTGCCCAGAAGCTCCTGCGCAGGTCTCCCGGTAGTGGTAGAAACCTGCGCCTGAAAAGTGGGTTTCCCCGCATGGCCTCGCTTTGTCGTGACAACTAGAACACCATCTCCCGCCTGTGCACCATACACGGCAGCAGCAGCGGCATCCTTCAACATGCTCATCTGATCTATCTCATTCGGATCAAGCGCATCAAATGCTTGTTTGTCCTTAATAACACCATCTATTACAAACAGGGGATCATTAAAAGAGCCTCTGATCCGTATAGAAGAGGAAGCCCCTGCCAGCCCTGAGGTATTTGTGACCGTGACGCCCGGAGCACGTCCCGCCAGGGCATTGGACAGATTCGTCACAGGCACATCGGTAATCCGGTTCATATTTACTGCGGTCACAGCACCTGTAATATCAGATTTACGCTGTTTACCATACCCCATTACAACTACTTCATTTAAACTACCTTCCTCAGCAACTAACTTGATGGCTAATGTGGACGACCCGTTAAATGGTAATTCCTGGGCAATATAACCGGTATAGGATATCACAAGCGTACCGGCATTTTGGGAAGCCCGGATCGTAAATGCTCCGGTTGAATCCGTAGCGACCCCTAAGGTGCTTCCTTTGATCGTGATAGATGCACCGGCGAGCGGTAACCCTAAATCATCAGTGACTTTACCTTGCAAGGTTACGCTTTGCTGGGTGTCCTGAAAATAATTTGTTCCTGCAGCGCGGACAAGCAATGCCGGCTGTCCACTGCAAACCAGTAACGCAAGAAAAGGTAATAAACCTTTTTTAAACGCCCTTTTGTAGAAATTTTTAAAGATTTTGTTTTTCATTGGATTAATATTAGAGGGAATAATAATATTTTAACAAATAAATATACTAGGTCAATTATATTATAAATAAATATTAATATCTTACACCAATATTAACCTTTTCGAATTAAACAAGTGACAAATAGTGTATTATTTTCATAAAAATTTTATATTAATTGAATATTTGATTTAATTATTATGTACTAATTAGTTTTTGTTGTTAAACTAATGTTTAGATTCAAAAAGTCTTTTTATATGATAAACATGTTATTCCGTTATTAATCTGATTAAATATGAAAGCACTCAACCATTTTCATGATATAAAAACTTTACTGCACCATTTTGCAGGCGAAGGGAAAAAAGGTCTCTTAAAAGTGAAGATCATACGTTTCATTTTTGAACTCAAAGAAGTTTCCGTTGCTCATATATGTGAAAAGCTAGATTTGAGTATCCCAAGTGTCACTAAACTGATCGGAGAATTAACGTCAGAGGGTTGGATTGAGAAAAAAGGAGAAGGCGCCTCCAGAGGAGGCAGGAAGCCGGTTATGCTGGGACTGGTATCTGGCTTATTTTATGTGCTCTGTATCGACATAGAGCTCTTTGCCGTAAAAATCGCTTTATTTGACAATACGTTGAATATGGAACGAAGAATAGATTTTCCGTTCAATCTATCTAAAAGCCGTGAAGACATTCAGATATTGAAACAAAAAACAGATGAGCTTTTAGAGACTGCCGGTCTTAATAAGGAACAGTTGATTGGCGTCAGTATTTGTATGCCCGGATTGGTCAGCGAACAAAAGGGAGATAGTTTCTTTTATTTAAAAGACCCCTACAGCAATCATTCTCTGGCACACTACTTTGAATCTTTATTCGGCCTGCCGGTCATTATTCAAAACGATGTCAATGCCGCTGCCCAGGGCGAATTGAAGCATGGCAAAGCAAAGGGGGTCAAAGATGCTTTGGTCTTACTCATGGATTGGGGATTAGGCCTGGGAATTATTATGGATGGCAAAGTCAGAAAGGGGTCCTTAGGATTTTCTGGGGAGATTGGTCATATCCCTTTCGACTATAATGGAGAGCTCTGCTATTGCGGTAAACAAGGCTGTCTGGAAACCATTGCCTCCGGCAATGCGCTCGTCCGGCTGGCAAAAGATGGAATTAATGCTGGTCAGCATTCCATCTTATATGAGCTCTGTAATAGAGAAATTGACAGTATAGAACCTAAACTTATTATTGAAGCGGCCAATAAAGGAGATCTATTTGCCATAAAACTACTATCTCAGGTCGGAAGCGCCATTGGGAAAGGGATTTCTACGCTGATCCAGATTTTTAACCCAGAACTCATCGTGCTTGAGGGAAGGATCGCAGCTGCTGAACAATATATAACGCTTCCCATGCTCCAGGCCATCAATACCTATTGTATGACACAAATCAGGGAGCATACACAAATAGCTGTCTCTCAACTTTCAGATAATGCCAACCTGATTGGTTGCGCTGTAGAGGGAATCGAGCAATTCCTGATCGCGGATATGGATTAAAAACGAGCCCATTTAGCTTGGACAAGATAATATCGACTAGTGCCTATGCGATCAACACTCCTCCGGTTGATAATAGGATTACCACCTTGTTGCATACTCAAAAATCAGCAACACACTGTCATCTTCCAGAGATTCCACTTGAATTTGTTCGGTATTCCAAAGCATTAACCCATCCCTGTCCTGCAACAGACGCCCCTCAATTTCAAAAGAGCCGTTTACCACATAGAAAAGTGATTTGTTACCTTCTGTTTTATGAGGACGATAAGTGAAGTCCTTTCTTCCGGCGAACTTCCCCATATTCATTTTCTTAAAGGTACCCGAAATGGACGGGTGTCCGATAGCGTGTATCTCCAATAATCTGTCAGTAACATTGCTCCGATTCAAGTCAAAGTAAACGAACTGGGTCATCTTTGAAAAAGTCGCCATGGTTTCAGTAGATAAAACCAAATAATTACTCAGCCCTTCCCTTTGCGGATTCGTTATCTTTATCGCATCTCCGTAACTCAGATCCAGAATATATAAAGTACCCGGTTTTATAATATGCGGCTGTCCCTTATAGTTGATATTAAGCCGCCCGGCAAGGGGAATGAGGTAGGTTACCTGAGATTGTCTGGCTAAATATTCCGTACTATACTTAGCCGCCAGTGTCTCATCGTTAAAATGCAAGAGTGGCCTGCTCATTAAAGAAATATGATCGGACAGCCCGTTTATTAAAACCGGCAGGCTCCTGTAAAATGACGTCTGTTTCCCCTTTCTAAATGCAAGGGGAAAAAATTTGCCGTTGGCAATTGTTAATGGTAGAGACATAATACGTAAGTTAAAAATTAGGTTATGTGTTTACATGTAAGGTTATAGCTAGCTCGAAACCTTTATCCAGGCTCCCTGTAACGACTGACATCTCTTGAGATACTCCATCACTGAAAACATTATCTGCATTGTTATAGATGTAACCGTCTATTCCCTTGGTATAGCCATAATCTGAGCCATTGCTGTTAACATCCGTGGCCAGACTATCCTGAAAAGCAATCTGAGTGATCAACAGAGAATTTCCGTCTGTATCAAAAATATGAACATGAATATGGGTAGCCCTGCCTTGATACCATCCGGGGAAAATAGAGGTAAATTTCACCTGCCCATTGCTGTCCGTTAGTTGCCTGCCTCGCAACCAATGTTTATCAATATAATCTGAAGATTGCATTTGTGAACCGCCATATTCAGAATAATTACCATCTACATCGCAATGCCAGATATCTATATATACGTTTTCCAATGGCTTACAGCTATTATTAACATCTACAACAGTTATCGCTGACACCAGTGTGGCTCCCAGACCGTCACCTTTTCGCAGATCACTGCGCAGATAGGCTGCAGGATCATGAGTAGGAAAAGGCCCTTCAGTCTCCACAGGTGTCTCTTTACAACTGGTGTCGGGCGTTATATCCTGGGCAGACCCGCTGCCAGACGCACCCATACCGGTGCGGGGTTCTGTTACCGACCCTGATCTGCTACAGGCGCTTATCAATGGCGTTACCATAACAAATCCGAGCGCAGATATAGATTTTAAAAAATCTTTCCTTTCCATCATTATCCATTTTGGATAAACATACCAATAAGTGGATTCTCCGACAACGATGTATCGACCAACCCAGGGATTACCTTGCCAAAATCCGGCATTGTATGGATATTGGGAACAAGCCATATAAAGCAATTTGCCCTATCTTTACAAGCATATCTAACAGGCACCTTGTATAATTATGTCTCTCAACCCCAAAAAATTGAATACAGTTTATCAGCGCGCCAAAGCTAAAGCACAGCGTCTCGATTGGCGGCCAGCGGAAGAAACGGGATTTGTTGCTGTGGCGAAAATCTTAAAAAGTTCCGGCATTCTCCGATCAGATAATGGTTTAAAGGGAAAAATGGGGCAGACGTTGAATAAGGTAAATCCCCTGCTTTATTCCGCCGGGTACCCTTTCCATCAGACTTCGAGAAGAAAATCGAGCGATGGTTATACAATTAGCTTCAAATTCTATTCGGCAAAAGCATACTCCCAGTTTGTGGTCAAGGCATTTTATTATGAGAAAGTAGACATTTTCATGATCAAATTCTTCAATAAGAGTAACAGAAGCCTTAACAAGTATGCAATCCGCACAAATAGAGGTGATGTAAGGGCTATTCTGCGCACCAATTTTGATATCCTGACCTATCTTTCCACAACACACCCTCATGCTTCCTTTGGCTTTATGGGAGAACGAAGCTATTTCACCAGCAAATTCAGCCATTCTACCTTATTGGAACCAATGGCAGATAACCAACGTTTCCGCATTTATCGTTTGTTTTTACATCAGCCAGCGCATTTTAATTGGCTGATTCAGCGATTTGAATTGAGCTATATAGAGAAACTCAGTACCTGCCTGCTTGTAAACAAAAACAGTTCAAACGCTAATGCTGCTAAAGCCAAAGGAAAGCAGCTGATCGACTTTTTTGGCCAGATTTATCCGGAACTAAACTTTTCGAGGTTTTAGATAATAAACAAGACCAAACCTGAACCAACCGTTAATAATTTTCAGAAACTCGGGACGTAGCCTTACTTTAGCAAAAGCAAACTGTACAAATTTTATATAATGAACACACATCCAATCAAGCAGCTTTTTGCAGCCTTTTTTCTGGTAGCAATGCAGGTGATCCCAACCGCAATACTGGCACAAAAAGACGAGAGCAACCTGCAATATCTGAAACCAGAAATCGGAGGTGTCGGCCGACTACTCGTTCCTACCAGGCCCACAATACAACTTCCCTACCAGATGATTCGGATGACACCGGACAGAGACAACTATCTGGACGACCAAATCCGCAGTTTTCCGCTTCAATTAGTTTCTCACCGGCTGGGGCAGGTTTTTCCCATCAAACCGAGTACAGCTCAAGTCGTTACTAAGGAAAGCTGGGAAGAGAAGCTGGCCTATGACCAGGACCTGGAAATCAGAAACCCATGGCATTATCACAACTTCCTGACTGAAAAAAATATTGAAATGGACTTTGTGCCGGGCAGGAAAACAGCCATCTTCCGTTTTACCTTTCCCAACAACACGCCTAAACATATATTATTTGGCACTTACAATCAATTACAGGATTCATGGAAATTAAATACAGACGGTTCGTTGCAGGGGATACAACTTTTTCCGGCTGAGGAAGGAAAACAGCCTGTGAAAGTCTATTTCTATGGCCGGTTCAATGATAAACCAGCTTTCTTTACGGCCGACAACAAGCCGCTGCAAGCCGGTATTCAGATCAGTGGCAACGGTAAAAGCATCTATGCAACTTTCCCTTCTTCCTCAACGTCGCCGGTAACGTTAAGATATGCCGTCTCCTATATCAGTGCAGAGCAGGCCAGGCAAAACCTTATAGATGAACAGTCAGATATGCCCTCCCTGGATGCATTTGCCGGTAAAGGCAAGGCTGAATGGGCCAAAGTAATGGAACAAATCCAGGTAGAAGGTGGCACCATAGAACAAAAGGAGAGCTTTTACACTGCATTATACCGCTGCTATGAGCGGATGGTCAATATCAGTGAAGATGGTAAATATTACAGTGGATATGACAACAAAGTCCATAAAGACAAAAGAGATTTTTACGTCGATGATTGGGCATGGGATACTTATCTGGCATTGCATCCACTGAGGACCATTTTGCAACCCACCATTGAACAGGATATGCTGGAATCTTATGTAAGAATGTATCAGCAGAGCGGCTGGATGCCCACTTTTCCGGTGCTCTATGGAGATCATGCCTGCATGAATGGCTTTCATAGCTCAGTTTCATTTTTAGATGCCTGGAATAAAGGGCTTAAAAATTTTAATGTTCAGCAGGCATATGCCGGAATGCGTAAAAATGCTGCAAGTGCTACTATGCTTCCCTGGAAAAACGGGCCGGCCACCAAGCTGGACAGTTTTTATTATGCACATGGATACTTGCCTGCCCTGCATCCCGGTGAAAAAGAACCCTATTCTTTCGTCCATAGCTTTGAAAGAAGGCAGGCTGTAGCAGTAACCTTAGGTACTAGTTATGACGATTGGGCTGTAGCACAGCTGGCCAAAGGCCTAAACAAAGAAAATGACTATCGATATTTTACAAAACGCAGCTTTAATTACAGGAATCTGTGGAATGCTGACAGGCAGTTTTTTCTACCCAAAGACAGTGCCGGTAACTGGATCAATATTGACCCAAAGTTTGACGGAGGCCCCGGAGGCAGGGATTATTACGATGAAAACAACGGCTGGACCTATATGTGGCAGGTACAGCATAATATTCCGGATTTAATTCAACTAATGGGTGGCAAGGCCGGCTTTGAAAAAAGACTGGATCAGTTATTCAGAGAAGGTCTGGGCAGAGAAAAAAAATTATTCTGGGTTAAATTTACAGATGCCACAGGCCTTATAGGGCAATTTTCCATGGGCAATGAACCGAGTTTTTTTATTCCGTATTTATATAACTATACAGGATCTCCATGGAAAACACAGGAAAAAATACGCATACTCTTGAGTACCTGGTTCCATAATGACATATTCGGCATACCAGGAGATGAAGACGGAGGTGGCATGTCTGCTTTTGTCGTATTCTCCTCCATGGGCTTTTACCCGATTACACCAGGGACGCCTGTCTATACCATTGGCAGCCCGCTTTTTACGAAGACAACTATCCATCTGGAAAACGGCAAAGATTTTACCGTTGTGGCTCCTGGTGCATCGAAGCAGAATAAATATATTCAGGCAGCGACACTCAACGGGAAACCTTTGAATACTCCTTTTATTACTCACCAGGATATCATCAGCGGCGGAACGCTCAAACTGATTATGGGCGACCGCCCGAATAAAGAGTGGGGTGTTTCTAAATAATCCCCAGTGGCAGCCTCATAACACAACAGGAGCGCTCACACCAGGGAAAGAGAACTCCTGTTTTGTCCTATTTAAAATATTAAGATAGAAAGGCTCCGCGCCTTTTCTAAGTTATTGATTAACTTTCGGACCATAGATGGCCACACCCACTCGGGAGTCTGCGCAGCCGTAATATAAATACCATCTATTCTTATAATAGGCCATACCCTCTAAAAAGACGGTACCGTCTTTATACTGCCCTGTCTTTTCAAAAGGTTCTTCGGGCACAAAGAATGGTTTATCCAATCGTCCAATGACTTTGGTTGGCTCTTGGAGATCAAAGAGTACCTGGCCACCGCAATAAGCACCGGCTGGGTAGGCTGTATCCCCCTTAACCCCACTTGCGTTTTTACCATTATACAGCATGAGGATTCCTTTATCCGTGATAAGTGCCGGCGGGCCACATTCTGTCAGTTGGCTATCAAAATACCCTTCTCTTGGCGCAAATAACCTAACCAGTTCTCCTTGATTGTCAACCATAGGTGTCCAGTCGATCAGATTTTCGGAGGTAGCCAGATTGACAAACTGCTCCCCCCAATACATCAGATACTTTCCGTTTACCTTCTGAATATATTGCCGGCCATTGGTTAACCCGGTAACAATTGAGGCCGATTTGGTGGGTACACGTGCATATTTTCCGCCATAAGATTTATGAAAGGCTTCCCCGTGTTTATCCCAATGGACCAGATCCCTGGAGGTTGCTACAGAAAGTCTGGGCGTTTTATGATCCCATTCAGTATACATCATCACATACAACCCATCTGCTGTCATCGCTACCCGGGGATCTTCACAACCCCCGGGCCAGTCATGAGGTTTTCTGTTGTCATTTGAGGGATAGAGAACCGGCTTGGACCGCCTTGCCAAATGAATCCCATCCGTGGATTCGCTATAGCCAATCCGGGAAGTGTGTCCACCGATTTTTAATTCTCCGGACAAATCTTCGGCCCGGTATAAAACGACAATTTTATTATCCTTAATAGTGGCTGCCGGATTAAAAGCCGCACCCGATTCCCAGTGGACATTTTTGCCGGTCATTGGATCCCTAAAAATCGTGCTGTTATCCGGCTGTAGTAAGGGCGCTGCCGGTCTTGGCCGCAAGAAAGGCCCCATAGCCCAGGCTGGCAACGATTGGCTAACCGCATTGCTGTTGCTTTCAAGGCTGCACTGCACCAGAATTGGAAAATGATCGGATAGCGTAAGTGCTCTGGATTTGGTTAAATGCACCTGGCCCGGAAAATTGTCAGACGCAGCACGCTGGCCAGTTGTTGTCTGTAGTCTGTAGGTTTCAGTCAGTACACCGTAACGCCTGGCTTTAAATCCGCCGCCCAAAAAGACATGATCGATACGACTTTCGGTAAAGGCGTCAGGATTAAAAGCATTGAAAGTTCCCGTAAAGGCCATTTTAACAGGTGCGGTTTCAAAAGCGTCCCGCATAATTCCATTATTGTGCATAGCTGCATAACTATCACCATGCTGATCGACATTGAAGTCACCGGTCAAAACAAAAGGTTCATCCCCCGCGATATTTTTGATCATCTTTGTGATGAGTCTTGCACTTTCTGATCTGGCCTTGACACCCACATGATCAAAATGTGTATTAAAATAATAAAAAACCACCCCGGACTTTTTATCTTTAAAAGAGGCCCAGCTGCATATTCTGGGCAAGACCGCATCCCAACCTTTATTCGGATGATCCAGATCTGTCCCCGACAGCCAGAATGTGCCTGATTTTAGCACTTCAAATTTATGCTTCTTATAAAAGATAGCTGCATATTCGCCTTTTTGCTGACCATCATCTCTGCCTACGCCGACATAATCATAGACCTTCAGCGCCCTCTTAAGCTGTTCCAATTGATGATGTAAGCCTTCTTGGGTTCCCAAACAATCGAAGTCATAGAAGCGGATAAGCTCGGCTATCTTGTCCTTACGATGGGGCCAGGCATTAATAGAATCACCCTTATTATCATAACGGAGGTTAAAGGAGCCGACAGTATACTTTTGGCCCAGGATCTGACTTACAAATCCTATCGTCAGCATTAAGAGTACCAAAGAAAATTTACGCATGTATATATCAATCTATCTAATGGTGAAAAATATAGCCATCACAGACATGACTATGTAAGCATAGTTCTCCCAAAGATATTTTTTTGCCTTGGTTCAAAAAACTCATTAAGAATCCGTTTTGTTTTACAATAAGCTTCAAAAAAGGCAGCCCACGCATTTTAGTGATAGGCGCATGTTAAGAAATATCTTATGCATACAGCGCAATCCTTGTGTTTAGTTTATATTATCTGGTAACTCCACTACACGTTCCTGCCTGCTGGCAGCTTTCTTACCCCACGCAGCGATAGAGGTTAACAACGGTATAAGGGTCCTGCCGAACTCCGTTAACGCATACTCCACCTTTAGAGGCGGCTTTTCTGCATATACTGTTCTGGAGATAAGTCCATCTTCTTCCAGTTCTTTTAACTGCAAGCTGATAGTACGTTCTGTTACCATGGGCAGCTGTTTTCGCAACTGATTATAACGCTTTGCTTTAATCAGATGCATTAATATAACTGCCTTCCATTTGCCACCAATATATTTCATGGTTAGACTGGTACTACAGGGGAATTCTTTATTATCTATGCGATACATCTGCTACTGACATTTTGACTATTACTGCAAAAATATAGAACTATACTTAATGTTGCAACAATAAAAAATATAGTACTAATAAGGAATGTAGAAAATTTAGTTTTCAGAATTGGCAAAAATGTATCCACAATAAAAATTACTCGAGGAAATCAACCTACGGATAGATCACGAATTTAATGCAATCAACAACTAAGCACTTAGTCAATAGTCCGCTTTCGATGTTTACATTAGTAGAAGGCCCAAGCGTGCAAGGTGATTCAATCAATCGATTTCTACCGCGGCCCCCCTCCGGCAAGGCACAATCATCCATCCTTTCAAAACGCTGATTCGGCAATAAGCTTCCAATCCTAATCTGCCAACGAAACGTTAAATAATGTGCGACTTAAAATGAATGTACAAGCCAGCCGATCTGAACGATTGACCACAATCAGAAATTCCAAGGATGGAAAGCGTCTTTCGACTGCTATCTACAGTTATCCACATACCGCCTCAATAAAACCGGGTCGTAAAACATTTCCCCCCAAAATGCCTATGAACATTGAACAATTCGATGCATTCTACCAAAGATGCTTCTAGTTATACACAATAAATAAACAGCTTATCCACAAAACCAGTCGGGTTATGCACAATAAATACACAGGCGTCCTGACGAAATACCCTGTAAATCACAACCACAGAAGCTTTGAGCCAGTTTTGAGCTGTGGATAAAATAGATATCCCATTTTTTGGGTTAAAAGTGGGAAAAAGTGTTATTTTGTGGTAGAAAGTTCCAGATAACAACTTTATCCAACCATTAATGGTGCATTTTTTAGGCGAATACGAAGTAACACTCGATGCAAAAGGTCGTTTCCTTTTGCCTGCCGGATTTAAAAAACAAATCCCGGAGCAGTCGCTGCGTTTCATCGTCAACCGCGGATTCGAAAAATGCCTCACCCTTTATCCCATGCAAAGCTGGGAGCCGATGTTCGCCAAAATTAGTACTCTGAATGATTTTGACCCAAAAGTAAGGGCATTTAGAAGACAATTTTTAGGAGGAGCAACGGAAGTGGAAGCGGATACAGCAGGAAGACTGCTACTGCCCTCCACACTTCGTGATTTTGCGGGACTGACCAAAAACATCATTCTGGTCGCAGCGGTAGATAAAATTGAGATTTGGGATGCGGAAGCCTACAAAAAGATCTTTGAAGAATTCTCAGCGGATCATTTCAGTGAACTGGCTCGTGAGGTCATGGTAAAACCGGAGCCCAAGCATGAATAGCCCGGATCATTTATATGACTATCATTTGCCTGTTCTTTACCAGGAAACCCTGGAAGCTCTGGACATCAAACCGGACGGCATCTATGTAGATTGTACGTTTGGAGGGGGCGGCCATAGCAAGGGCATTTTGGAAAGACTGGGACCTTCCGGACGTCTGGTTGCTTTTGACCAGGATGCGGATGCTCAGGCCAATTTACCGGAAGACAGCCGGGTCCTCTTTATCCCACAGAACTTCAGGTACCTCCAGCGTTTTTTACGTTTAAACGAGGTGCCGGCGGTAGACGGGATACTGGCAGATCTGGGTGTCAGCAGCCATCAGTTCGATGTGGGAGAAAGAGGGTTTTCTATTCGTTTTGACGGTCCGCTGGATATGCGCATGGACAGAAGAGGGACAACCACCGCAAAAACGGTCCTGGAACAATTCTCCGAGCAGGAGCTGCTCCGGGTATTCAGCAATTACGGAGAGGTCTCAAATTCAAAATCCCTGGCGAAGTATATTGTCACCCATCGGACAGCCGGTCACTTAAAAACCGTACAGGCTTTTAAAGATTTCCTCCATCCTATGGTAAAGGGCAATCCTAATAAATATTTTGCACAGGTATTCCAGGCACTGAGAATCCAGGTGAATGAAGAGCTGCTCTCATTGCAGGAATTGCTGGAACAGATACCACAAGTCCTGAAACCGGGTGGCAGGGTCGCCATCATCACTTTTCATTCTCTGGAAGACCGGATGGTAAAAAACTTTTTCAAAAACGGCAGGCTGGAACCGGAAGAGGAGCACCCGTTTTTGAACTCCACCTTTAAAAGCCCTTTAACTGTCATAACCCGTAAACCCATTACAGCCCAGGCGCAGGAATTAAAAGAAAATAACAGAAGCAGAAGTGCAAAATTAAGAGTCGCAGCAAAAACAGATTTATAACCCATTAACCTAAATGTCAGATGCAGGAGCAAGAGGAGAAAAGAAAGTTTAGGCCATCATTTAAAAGCGTCGTCCGCTATGACTGGATCACCAAAAATATCGGGTTCTTCCTGTTTTTGGCCATGCTGACCGTTTTGTATATAGCGAATGGTCATATGGCCGACAAAGCTATTCGCGACATCAGCCGCACGACCAGAGAAATCAAAGACCTTCAGTTTGAATACAAGACCCTCAAAAGTGAACTGATGTATCAGACACGTGAATCCGAATTGGTAAAAGCAGTGGAAACTTCCGGATTAAAAATCAGTGAGGTCCCCCCGGTACATATTAAACTGGAAAAACGAAAACCTGAAGCCCAATAGAACATGGAAATAAAACGCGACATATTATGGCGTGTGTACCTCTGCTTCTTGCTGGTGGTACTTGTTTGCATTGTCATTGTCGGCAAGGCCTTCTATATACAGCAGGTACAGGGTGACTATTGGGAGTCGATGAGCGATAGCCTGCACCAGAAAATTCAGGAGATTGCAGCAGACCGAGGAACCATCTACAGTGATAACGGGCAAATGTTGAGTACCAGCATTCCGCAATTTGACATTTATATCGACTTTGAAGCCGACGGCCTCAGGGAAAAAAACGGGAAGCGCTTTACCGAAAACCTCGATTCACTAAGCTATGGTCTGTCCCAACTGTTTAAAGACAAAACAGCATCTATGTACAAACAGATGTTGAAAGAAGGATACAGAAAAGGCAGCCGTTATTACAGCCTCAAAAAAGGAATATCTTACCGGACCTATCAAAAATTATTAAAACTACCGCTGGTAAGAGAGGGGCGTAATAAAAGCGGGTTTATTGCAGAAACAAAGAATATTCGCCTTAACCCCTATCAGATACTGGCTTACAGAACGATTGGACTCAACCGCAGCAATTCTCAGAAAGTGGGACTGGAAGCTACTTATGATTCTGTCCTTAAAGGAACGCCGGGTAAAAGATTGGTGCGGTTTATCGCAGGAGGCGTAGCTGTTCCGGTCGATGAATCAGCCGACATTGATCCGGAAAACGGCAAGGATATTATCACGACGATTGATACGCATATCCAGGAGATTACAGAAAATGCACTCATGAAAATGATGGTTTCCAATGAAGCCACGCACGGATGTGCCATCGTTTTAGAAGTAAAAACCGGTAAGATCAAGGCCATCGCCAATCTGGGCAGAACCCCCAGTGGCAAGTACTGGGAAAATTTTAATTATGCCGTAACACCAACCGAGCCAGGATCTATTTTCAAGCTGGCCACCATGCTGGCGCTATTGTCAGACAATAAAACAACGCTGGATGCCCCTATCGATCTGCATGGAGGGCACTGGCCTATCAACGGGCGTGTCGTCAATGACGCAGAAAATCATGGCAATGTCGCCAATGTTAAAGAAGCCTTTGAAGTCAGCTCCAATGTCGGCATGGCGGAACTGGTCTACAAGAACTATAAGGACAATCCCATGCAGTTTATCAATCATTTGAAAAAGATTGGCCTGGGCAGCCTGACGGGCGTAGATATTAAGGGGGAACGGCATCCGTTTATCTACACGCCACAAAGTAAACTCTGGAGCGCCACAACACTTCCATGGATGGCCTTCGGGTATAATACTATGATCTCACCGCTCGGCATTGCCATGCTTTATAATGCGGTGGCCAACGACGGCGTGATGATGAAGCCGTACTTAGTATCTGCCTACGCCAAGGAAGGGCAAATCATTAAGCAGATCCAGCCAACCAAGCTTAGAACAGTAGCCGATTCCACCGTCGTGAAGCAACTCCAGTCCCTGGTATATGGTGTCTGTAATGACAAACACGGTACGGGTTATACGCTCTTAAAGGATTTGCCCTTTGAGCTATGTGGCAAGACCGGTACTGCGCTGGTAGCAGACGGCAAGAATGGATATAGCTCCAAAATTTACCAGTCTGCATTCGCCGGTTATTTTCCTGCGGACGATCCGCAATATACCTGTGTCGTGGAAATCGTCAATAAACCACATGCCGCCAGATACTATGGTGCAGCGGTGGCTGGCCCAGTATTTAAAGAAATCGCCGAGAGGCTGTATACCCTTTTTGTCCGGCGTAATAACCCAAACCACTATGCAGGTCTGGACAGTCTGAAAAAAATAGGTGACAATTATAGCTATGTAGGCAAAACATCTTCCTTCAAAACTGTCGCCAATACACTGGGATGGAAGTATGGCTATACAACAAAGGATGCTGCTGCCTGGAGTCGTTTTTATAACGATGATCAGCCGAAGAGTTATCTGGCGCCACTTGGCGATGTCCAAAGTGGCTTCAGGCAAGGTTTGAAAGGTAACAAAATGCCTGATCTAAGTGGCATGGGGTTGAAGGACGCACTTTATATATGTGAAGGCCTGGGATTAAAGGTCGACATTAAGGGATTTGGCAGAGTCACCGGACAGTCCCTGACTGTCGGTGCTCCTATAGAAAAGGGTCAGGTAATTCAGTTGGCGCTGGGAAACGATAAAAAACAGGGATAGCATCAAACTGATAAAACAGAAAATAAGATTAATAAAATCATTTGAAAGATTTACGCGACATATTACATAAGGTAGCACTAGTTCAGGTTCACGGCAATACGAACCTGACTGTAAAAGACCTCCAGCTGGATTCCCGAAAAGTTCAGGCAGGCAGTGTTTTCATTGCAGTCCCCGGTGTTCAGGTCGATGGTCACACCTTTATAGAAAAGGCTATCGGACTGGGCGCAGCCGCCATTATCTGTGAAAAACTGCCTGAAAAATTACATGATGCGGTCACATATGTAGAAGTAAGGAATAGCCATGAAGCCACCGGTGTTATGGCACATAACTTTTACGATGAGCCATCTGCCAAGTTGCAACTGGTAGGCGTGACCGGCACTAACGGTAAGACGACTATTGCTACCTTACTCTTCAACCTTTTTACAGAGCTGGGTTATAAAGCAGGCTTGATCAGTACTGTCCAAAATAAGATCGGCACAGAAGTGATTCCCGCTACGCATACCACACCCGACGCCATACAGCTGAATGCCTTGTTGTCGGAAATGGTTGAAAACGGATGCAGCCATGCATTTATGGAATGCAGCAGCCATGCCATTGACCAGCGACGCATCGCGGGACTTCATTTCAAGGGTGCATTATTCAGCAATATTACCCATGATCACCTGGACTACCACAAAACCTTCGATAATTACATAAAGGCCAAGAAGGCATTTTTTGATGGGTTAAGTTCAGATGCCTTCGCTTTATCCAATATCGATGATAAGCACGGAACGGTCATGCTGCAAAATACCAGGGCCGGTAAACACTATTATGGCCTCAAAAACATGGCAGAGTTTAAGGGCAAAATCCTGGAAAACAACCTGACCGGACTTACCATGTTAGTCGGCCAGACAGAAGTCAGTTTTGGATTGATCGGCACTTTTAATGCCTACAACCTGTTAGCCGTCTATGGTGCAGCAACATTACTGGGTGAAAGCAGCGACGAGGTATTGAGAATCCTTTCCATGATCAAGGGCGCTGAAGGCCGTTTCGACTATGTCATCAGCCCAAGTCAAATCATCGCAATAGTAGACTATGCCCATACGCCTGACGCACTGGAAAATGTACTCTCCACTATTAGTCAACTCAGAAATAATGGCGGGCAGGTTATTTCGGTTGTAGGCTGCGGCGGGGACAGAGATCGGACCAAAAGGCCTGAAATGGCTGCGGCGGCCGCAGCATTGAGCGACCGGGTTATCCTCACCAGTGACAATCCGAGATCCGAAGATCCGGCAGCCATTATCCGTGAAATGGAAACCGGTCTGGACAGTGCAGGCAGGAAAAAAACAATCAGCATCGTAGATCGCAGAGAGGCGATTAAAACCGCCATCAGTCTGGCGGACTCAGGGGACATCGTTCTTGTGGCAGGCAAAGGACACGAAAAATATCAGGAGATAAAAGGCGTCAGGAGCCATTTCGATGACAAGGAAGTATTGCAGGAAATGTTCGACCTGCTTGAAAAGTAAAGTAAGGGTAGAGTATCAAAAGAATAATAACCGTCAATACATCATAAATGTTATATAGTCTTTTTACATGGTTAAAACAAGAATTTAATATCGCCGGAGCGGGATTGTTTCAATACATCACGTTCCGTGCCGCCATGGCCATACTGCTGTCCCTGTTTATCGCTACCGTTTATGGTAAGCGCATTATTAATCTGTTATCCAGAAAACAGATCGGCGAAACGGTTCGTGATCTTGGATTGGCGGGAGAAGCTCAGAAAAAAGGGACCCCTACGATGGGAGGGGTTATTATCCTGCTGGCGATCATTATCCCTACCCTCCTTCTGGCAGACCTGGATAAAGTATATGTCAGACTGATGCTGCTGTGTACCGTCTGGCTAGGCGCAATCGGATTTCTGGATGACTATCTGAAGATTAAATCCCGAAAAAAAGCGCAGCAAAAAGGCGAACAATATAAAAAGAAAGACTCTGACGGATTGGCCGGTACTGCTAAAATAATCGGTCAGGTCGGGCTAGGCATTATTATAGGAGCCACTTTATATTTTAACCATAACGTGTCAATGGAAAGGGAGGTCATTCCCGCGGCAGGAGCAACAACAGTTGACATGACCGTTTCAGCCCCCAATGAGACGATTAGAAAGGTGGATGGAGTGGAAAGAAAATATGTAAAGGTAAATGCACCGATCACAACCATCCCTTTTGTTAAAAACCACGAATTCAATTATAGCCGGCTTATCAGCTGGATCGGCCCGGGTGCAGAAAAATATACGTGGATTGTTTACATATTGGCCGTCACATTTATTATTACAGCCGTATCCAATGGTTCCAATATGACTGACGGGCTGGATGGACTCGCGGCCGGTGTCAGTGCCTTTATCGGTGTTGGGTTGGGCATTTTGGTCTATGTATCGGGTAACTTCCAAATGGCGGGCTATCTGAACATTATGTATATCCCAAATCTCGGCGAGTTGACCATATTTATCAGCGCGTTTGTAGGAGCCTGTATCGGATTTCTCTGGTATAACGCTTATCCGGCACAGGTATTCATGGGTGATACAGGGTCTTTGGCGCTAGGCGGGATCATTGCCTCTCTGGCCATTATTGTGCGCAAGGAATTACTGCTACCCATTTTCTGCGGAATATTTTTCGTGGAGACACTCAGTGTCATTATCCAGGTAAGTTATTTTAAATACACAAAAAAGAAATACGGCGAGGGCAGGCGTATCTTCTTAATGAGTCCTTTGCATCATCATTATCAGAAAAAGGGATTTCATGAAAGTAAGATCGCTATCCGTTTCTGGATCATTACCGTATTACTGGTGGTATTTTCCATTGCCACACTGAAGATCAGATAATTAAATTATAGAATCATTGCTATTGTGCAAACAGAGATAAAACATACAAATGATCATTATGACCTCATCGTTTTAGGCGGGGGGGAAAGCGGCGTCGGCGCCGCTGTGCTGGCGCGCACCAGAGGGCTAAACGTCTTTTTGAGTGATGCGGGTCCGATCGCGCCGCTTTACCAAAGGGAGCTAGAAGAACATGGTGTGCCCTATGAACAGGAAGGGCATAGCGAAGCCATGATCCTCAAAGCAAAAGAGGTGGTAAAAAGTCCGGGTATTCCGGAAAAAAACGAACTGGTCAAGAAAATCCGGGCAAGAAAAATCGCTGTCATCAGTGAGATAGAGCTGGCCTACCGGTATAAAGGTGACAGCCGGATTGTCGGAATTACCGGTACGAACGGGAAAAGCACAACAACCAGCCTGATCTTTCATATCTGCAGAGCCGCCGGCATGGATGTCGCCCTGGTGGGCAATATAGGGATCTCCATAGCCAGACAGGTCGCTCTCGACCCCAAGGCGCTCTATATCGCAGAGATCAGCTCCTTTCAGCTGGATGATATCGTGGCATTTCGGCCGGACATCGCCATTCTGCTCAACATCACGGAGGACCATCTGGACAGATATGACTATGATATCGAAAAATATATCCAAAGTAAGTTTAAAATCGTTCAAAATCAAGAATCCGGCGATTATTTCATCTATAACATAGACGACCCTCTGATCACCGGGCATTTAAAAAATATTTCCATCTCATCTAACTTATTACCTTTTTCTATGAAACAAGAAGTATCCAAAGGCGCCTATATTAAAAATAGCGAAATGCTCATTAAGCTGCAGGAAGAGCAGGTAAGCATGAATATCTATGATTTTGTCGCATTAAAAGGTAAGCATAACCAGTATAACACTATGGCAGCGGGCATCACGGCATCCGTCCTGGACATTCGAAAAGAAAAGATTCGTTCTGCGGTGCAGACTTTTGAGAGTTTGGCTCATCGCATGGAATTTGTGGCCACCATCAGAGGAGTGGACTTTATAAATGATAGTAAAGGTACCAACCTCAATTCCGTATGGTTTGCCCTGGAAAGCATGGAAAAACCTACGGTACTCATCATGGGCGGTGTTGACAAGGGCAACGATTATTCGCTAATTGCCGATCTCGTTGGTGAAAAAGTTAAAGCGATCGTATGTATCGGCCTGGACAATCAGAAAATTGCCGATGCCTTTAAAGATATTGTCAGCCCTATCGTCCAGACTTCATCCATGAAAGAAGCTGTTGACGCAGCCTATCACCTTGCAGAAAAAGGAGATACCGTATTACTGAGTCCCGGCTGTTCCAGTTTTGACCTTTTCAAAAACTACATGGATCGTGGGGATCAGTTTAAAGAAAATGTAAAGAATTTATAATGAATTTCAGCCGTTTGCCGGAAGGCAAATAAATATTTTAGTAGAACGTATGAGGTAGCATCGATATGATTAATGATTTATTAGAAATAGAAAACCCCTTTAAGGGCATTACCCAAAAGACCAAAGGTGACCGGTATATCTGGGCATCAGTAGCCTTATTGGCACTAGTGTCATTACTGGTCGTATATAGTGCAACGGGATCCTTAGCCTATAAAATGAATCATGGTAATACAGAGGTTTACCTTTTCAAACAGATCGTGTTTATTGTACTCGGCCTGGGCGTCATATACTTTCTACACAGGGTCAACTATTCATTATATTCAAAAATTGCACTGATCTGTTATGCAGTATCTATTCCCTTACTGATTTATACTTTATTCTTTGGAGCGGAGATCAATGATGGTAGCAGGTGGATTAAACTGCCTATTATTAATATGACCTTCCAAACCAGTGATTTCGCCAAACTGGCGCTGTTTATGTTTATGAGTCGTCAGCTCAGCCGTAAGCAAAAAGTCATCAAAGATTTTAAAAAAGGCTTTCTGCCGGTTTTTATTCCTGCAGCCATTACTTGCTTACTAATCTTTCCCGCTAACCTTTCCAATGGGTTGCTGACCGGAGCAACGGCGTTAATGCTAATGTTTATCGGCCGGGTAAATCTTAAGCATATAGGCCTCGTGATCCTGACAGCCTTGATCCCCGTGGCATTACTTATCGGGTCCGCTGCTCTACACCACAGCCAGACGACAGATGCTGCAGGTCATACGATCGAAAACAGTGACAGCTCAGAAGGTCTCTTCAAGCGGTTTAGTACCTGGAGAAGCCGCGTTGAGAATTTTATGTATTCAGATGATACCGAAGTTCCTTATCAGGTTAAGCAATCAAAAATAGCGATCGCCAATGGAAGCGTCCTATTTGGGCTAGGACCTGGCAACAGCCGCCAGCGTAATTATTTGCCACAGGCCTATAATGATTTTATATACTCAATCATTATTGAAGAGTATGGACTTCTGGGTGGTGTCTTTATTATATTTATCTATCTGGTATTTTTATTTAGATGTATTCGAATATTTAGAAAGTGTCCCTTCGCCTTTGGCGCCTTTCTTGCTTTGGGGCTTAGTTTTACGCTGATCATTCAGGCATTGGCTAATATGGCAGTCAATGTCAACCTAATGCCAGTCACTGGTGTCACATTGCCTCTGATCAGTATGGGGGGAAGCTCCTTTCTATTCACATGTGCTTCAATTGGAATTATTCTAAGTGTAGCCTGTAATGTCGAAAAAATGGAAGGTAAACGAACTGACGCCATACCGGTGATTCAAAAGGAAAAAATAAAAGCAGCAGTGGTATAATATCAAAAAATGGAAAAAGGAAATAATACATATAACAATCCTAAACGCATTATCATCGCCGGCGGTGGTACAGGTGGTCATATATTCCCTGCCATTGCGATCGCCAATGCCCTGCGCAAATCTGACCCTGGCATTGAACTGCTGTTCGTTGGGGCAAGGGGCAAGATGGAAATGGAAAAGGTGCCGCAAGCGGGATATGAAATCAAGGGACTCAACATAGCGGGTTTTAACAGAAGTTCCCTATTAAAAAACATCAGTCTTCCCTTTAAGCTCATTAAAAGTTTCTTTCAGGTGAAAGAAATATTTGGGCAATTTAGACCAAACGCGGTTGTAGGTGTGGGTGGCTATTCGACCTTTCCGGTACTTAGATACGCTCAGAAAAAGGGGATACCTACTTTTATTCACGAATCGAACAGCTTTGCCGGTAAAAGCAATATTTTACTCGGCAAACATGCGACAAAAATATTTGTTGCCTCTGAAGCCATGGAGAAATTTTTCCCAAAAGGAAAAATCATCATTACCGGGAATCCGGTCAGAAAAATCATTTCTGATTCGAGTGTTACCCGGGCTGAAGGGCTGAAGTTCTTTGGACTGGATGAAAACAAAAAAACGATCCTGGCAGTAGGTGGTTCATTAGGCGCAAGGAGCATTAACGAGGTCATGCTGGCGCATTTGATTGATCTGCATGCCTTAAATATTCAGCTAATCTGGCAAACCGGAAAGAACAATTCTTCCCGTTATATCATGAGCGGAAAGATGCATAAAAGTAATGTCTGGGTGGACGAGTTTATCCAGGAGATTGACAAAGCCTATGCGGCGGCAGACATTGTTATATCCCGTGCAGGTGCTATGTCAGTAGCCGAAATGTGTGTAGCTGGTAAACCTACAGTGTTCGTTCCTTATCCCTTCGCATCCGAAGATCACCAGACCGAGAACGCCATGCGCTTGATCCGGAAAGATGCTGCCGCTATGGTCAAGGATAGTGATGCAGCTACAAAGTTATTCGGCGTTGTAACAGATATACTATTTGATGACGAGAAATTGAAGAAGTTTCGGGAGAATGTCAGCCTCTTAGCCATCACCAATGCAAATGAAGTCATCGCAGAAGAAATATTAAAATCGATTCAGTGAGTCAGGAGTTAAAACATACCGCAACAGAGGCCAGAAGCCTGCACGATTACCGGAAAGTTTATTTTATTGGCATCGGCGGCATTGGCATGAGTGCACTGGCAAGATTCTTTAAAAGTAAGGGCGCTGCCGTTGCGGGATATGACCGGCACGCCACCCCGCTGACCGCAGCATTGAAGCAAGAAGGCGTTCATATACATTTTGAGGAAAATCCCGGCTTGGTGCCTTCAGATACAGAACTGGTCGTGTATACGCCTGCCATCTCAGCGGGTAACAAAGAATTGCTTTATTGCAGAGAAAGCGGGATGGAAGTTGTTAAAAGGAGCGATGTGTTACAGTGGATAACTGAGCAGAGCTATAATATATGCGTTGGAGGGAGCCACGGCAAAACCTCTATTTCAGCGATGACCGCACATATTCTAAGACATACAGGATATGGATGCAACGCATTTCTAGGGGGCATTGCAGTAAATTATGACAGTAATTTCTGGGCGAGCGAAAAGGCGGTCAGCGTAATTGAAGCAGATGAGTATGACCGGTCCTTTTTAAAACTATCTCCTGATATAGCAGTCATAACGGCAATGGATGCGGACCACCTGGATATCTATGGCACCCCCACAGAAGTGGAAAATGCTTATATCGCCTTCTCTGCCAGGACTAAGCCGGGCGGTTTGCTGATCAGCAAGCTTGGACTTAAAAGAGACAGTGAACTGGCAGCGGACAACCATCTGCGTTATAGCAGATTTGATAATGAGGCGGATATTTATGCACGCAATCTTCGCGTGGAAGACGGCAGTTATGTATTCGACGTATCGTTTAAAGGGCAGCCTATAGACGGGCTGCATCTGTCTATAGGTGGCCTGCATAATGTTGAAAACATGGTGGCGGCCGTCGGCGTGGCAGCCTATTTAAGAATTTCAGCTGAAAAAATAAAGGCCGCGGTGCAGGATTTTAAAGGTGTTAAAAGAAGGTTTGAATATTACCTGAAAACTGATCGCCATATATTAATAGATGATTATGCCCACCACCCTGAAGAGATCGCGGCATTAATAGAAGGTGTCAGAAGCCTATATGGTCAAAAACTGACGGTGGTATTTCAGCCACATCTATATAGCAGGACAAAAGACCTCGCGGCTGAATTCTCTCAGGCACTGGACAAAGCAGATGAGGTAATACTGTTGCCTGTTTATCCGGCAAGGGAAGCGCCCATGGAAGGAGTCAGTAGTGAACTTATTTTAAACGGCATGTATTTAGAAGATAAAAGAATATTGGATAAGGAAAAGTTATTATCTGCCATTGAACAGGAAGACCCTGCTCTATTGGTGCTTTGTGGCGCAGGCGATATTGCTGAATTGCTGCTGCCTGTTCAAGATATTTTGGAGCATAATGAGAGAAAAAGTTAATGATTAAAAAGAAGCTCATATTATTGACATGGATAGTGCTTGGCTTTGGCGCCATGGCACTGTTCTTCATTGGTGCAAGCACCAAAGGAGATAAGTTATGTAAAGGCATCAATGTTGAGGTAAGCCGGAAAGCCAAACAAGTATTCACCGATGTACAAGGTATTAAACAAAATATTGCTGAAGCAGGAGGAAAGCCCGGAAAGCCCATCAGCCAAATCAACCTCAGTGAGATTGAAGCCAAGCTGAAGCAAAATCCATGGATCCGCCAGATCAAATTATACTTTGATAACGATCAAGTCTTACAGGCAAGCCTGGAAGAAAGTGATCCGATCGCCCGGGTATTCACTATTAATGGTAAATCTTTTTACCTGGACAGTGGGGCCAATTTTCTGCCAACTAATAGAAATATTGTAGCGCGTATTCCGGTATTCACCGGCTTCCCCTCCGACAAAAAAATACTGTCTGCCCCGGATAGCGCAGTATTAATGGATATGAAAGCCATCGCACAATTCGTAATACAAGATACTTTCTGGAACAGCTTCATTGCGCAGATCGATTATGATCCGGCCGACGGTTTCAAAATACTGCCTACCGTCGGTGATCAGGTGATTCGTATCGGCAACGGTGAAGCGCTGGAAAGCAAGTTCAATCGCTTATATAGTTTCTACCGTCAGGTCATTGCCCGAACAGGGCTGGACGCTTACGGTGAAATTGACGTCCAGTATCAGGGTCAAGTGGTTGCCGTTCCTGCCGGCAAGCCTTCCGGCATTAAAAAGGCACCGGTATCCGCGGGGAAATCTACCGGCATTCCGCCACCAAAGGCGACCATGCCCACAAAAACGATAAAAAAAACATCCCATTCGAAAACAACTAAAAAACCATAAATAATGAACGAAAATCTAAACGCACAGCAACGGAAAATTGCGGAAGAAATGGTTCAGATGTCTGTCGACAGTGATGCACCCATCATTGTCGGACTCGATATTGGCACGACCAAAATCGCCGCCATCGCCGGCCGCAAAAATACGCAAGGCAAGCTGGAGATACTAGGATTTGGTCATGCTCCCAGCAACGGTGTTCAGCACGGACAGGTGCTAAATATTGACCAGACTATGCGTGCTATTAACGCAGCACTGGAGAACTGTCGTGCCAGCAACCCTGATCTGGATATCAACGAAGTTTATGTTGGTATTGCAGGACATCATATCAAGAGCCTTCAGACAAGAGGAGATATTGTCCGTCAGAATGCAGAACTCGAAATCCAGCGGGTAGAAATCGAGCAGCTCATCGATAACCAGCGCAAAACATTTATTCCTGCAGGTGATCAGATCATCGATGTGATTCCACAGGATTTCTATGTGGATAACTTTCAGTTCATCAAAGACCCTGTAGGCTATAATGGCGTGAAAGTTGGTGCTAATTTCCACATTATTACAGGAGACAGAAACGCGATCCGCAATATCAACCGTGCTGTGGAAAGAAGCGGCTTAAAAACAAAAGATCTGGTGTTACAGCCGCTGGCTTCTTCTTCGGCAGTTCTTTGCGACATGGATATGGAAGCAGGCGTTGCAGTGCTGGACATCGGTGGCGGGACCTCCGATCTCGCTGTATTCTATGAAGGTGTACTCAAACATACCGCCGTTATTCCTTTTGGCGGTGAAAACATTACACATGATATCCGTCTGGGCCTGGGTGTGCTGAAGCAGCAGGCAGAGGCGATGAAAAAACAATTTGGCTCCGCCCTCACCGATGAGGCCAAGGCCAATGCATTTATCACAATACCCGGATTGCGAGGTTTGCCACCCAGAGAGATCAGTGTGAAGAACCTGGCGAATATCATCCAGGCCAGAATGACCGAGATCCTGGAATTTGTAACTTATCACTTGAAACAAGTGGGTCTGGATAACCGCAAACTGAATGGCGGTATTATTCTGACAGGTGGTGGCGCGCAGCTCAAACATTTGAAACAATTAACCGAATTCGTCACAGGACTGAATGCCAGGATCGGTTATCCAAATGAACACCTGGCCCCTAACCACATTGAGCAACTGAAAAACCCGATCTACTCAACTTGTCTGGGATTGATCTTAAAAGGCTACAGTGATTATGAGAATCACAGTAAAGTTTTTGAAGGGTCTAATATTGTTAAGCATAAAACCAGCCAGATTCTGGTCAATAATGAGCCCCAGCAGCAAACACAGTCAACGCCACAGGAGGTGTTAAGCAGAACAGAGAAGACACCTGCGGCGCCTAAGCAGCCGAAGGCGCCCCGTAAACCGAATATGTTCTGGGAAAAATTCAAGAACAACCTGATCGACCTTTTCAAAGAAGAAGAAGATCAGGTCATCAAATAAAAGGCCGTGCCAGGCACAGTTTAAAATTATTTTTAGATATAAAATTGAACCTTTACAGAGAAACACTTAAAAACTACTAACCATTTAAATTGAAACATTATGATCGACTTTGATATCCCCAAGCAAAAGTCATCCATTATTAAAGTAATCGGCGTTGGCGGCGGTGGTGGCAATGCAGTAAACCACATGTTTGGGCAAAAAATAGAGAATGTAGATTTTATCATATGCAATACAGATGCGCAGGCGCTTGAAAACAGTGCAATACCCAATAGAATTCAACTGGGACCGCATTTGACACAAGGTCTGGGTGCAGGTGCCAACCCTTCCATAGGGCGTCAGGCAACGGAAGAATCCCTGGAAGAAATTAAAAGAATCCTGGAGGTCAACACTAAAATGGCCTTTGTTTGCGCCGGCATGGGTGGCGGAACCGGTACGGGCGGTGCACCAATTATTGCAAAAATATGCCAGGATCTGGGCATTCTCACCGTTGGTATCGTTACGACACCTTTCAGTTTTGAAGGGCCCAGAAGACGTGGCCAGGCCGAAAGCGGTATTAAGGAATTAGAACCGCATGTGGATACCTTACTGGTGATCAGCAATGACAAGTTACGCATGCAGCACAAGAACCTTAAAATGCGTGAGGCATTTGGAAAGGCGGACGATGTACTTTCTACCGCAGCCAAATGTATTACTGATATTATCAACTCTAATGGACAGATTAACGTTGACTTTGCGGATGTATGTACCGTAATGCGCAAAGGTGGTGTCGCCATTTTGGGTAGTGCCGTCGCGGAAGGTGATGCCAGAGCTCAGACGGCCATTGAAGATGCCATTAACTCCCCGTTATTAAACGATAGTGACATCAGTGGTGCCAAATGGATTCTGTTGAATATTAATACCAGCGAGGGTGAGTTTGAGTGTGGAACCGATGAGTTTGAACTGATCAATGATTTTGTCAGGGAAAAAGCAGGTGATGAAACAGATGTAATTGTTGGGATGGGCATTGATGAGACATTAGGAAAAGGATTATCTGTCACACTGATCGCCACCGGTTTTGAACATAAGAATCCGTTTGATAAAGATGCTATTAAAAAAGTAGCTGACAAAGACAAAGTGCTGTTCACCCTAGACATGCAAGAAAAGCCACAACCTGTCGCAAAGCCTATTGCATCAGCCACGCCTGCCGCAGAACCGCAGGTAACAGTTCAGGCCGCACCTGAGCAGCCCGAAACGGCACCTCAGCCAGTTCAGGCAGCCGTTCAACAGACAGAAAGCGACTCCCTGGTGCCAAGATTGGTCGAAAATCAAGCGCCATCACAAGAAACTGATTCCCCAGCGCAGCAAAGACAGCCAGAACCTGTCAGCGAGCAGGCTCCTGAAGTTGTGCATTTTACCCTGGATGCGGAGCCACAGCAGCAAGCGGCAGCTGCGCAACCTTCAGAAAACAACGCATCCGTCCCTTCCCCCACTCCTACTCCGCAGGTACATGTGCAGGAACAACAGCCGACGCAGGCCCCGGAGCTGGAATTCGGCTACAGTGAAAAAGAGACAACGGCCACCAATGAACAACCGGAGACAACTCAGGTGCCGGGTTTCCTAAACAAGCCCGCCAATATCTACGCACCACAACCGGCCAAACCACAGCATGCCTTTGTCCAACAGCCGAAGCCGGCCCAGCCGCAGCCACAAAGCGCTACGCAACAACCTGCTGTACAAACGCCTTCCGCCTCTCAGCAACAGCCGCAGCCTGTGCAGCAAAGGCCCACGATGAACACGATTCCGAATCTTCAGCAAGAGGAAGAAGAAATGCAAATTGTATACAAAGACACGCCTCAGCCAGTAACCACTCCTGCCCAACCAGTAGGGGCTGCACTTGGTGGAGATCAGGATCTTTCAGAAGAGGAAATGAAAAAAAGGAAAGCAGAGGAAAGAATTCAGAAGTTACGCAATCTTTCCTATAACGTACAAAGTGGAGATCCCAATGGCGATTTTGACGCCGTCCCTGCCTACGTAAGACGCAACCTCGAAATGCTGGGTGGCGCAGAAAGCAGTACGGCAGAAAACTACTATAGCAAATACACAGTCAATAAAGACGAAAAAGAGGGTACGAATATTTCCAGTCTGAATGCGTTTTTAGAAGGTAAAAAGCCCGATTGATTTTACACTTAATCGAACAATACATATTTTGGTTTAAATGGTTTTTAGTTGTAAGGTCCCCCTGCTTTGCAGGGGGACCTTTTTGTTATTCTTCACCCCAAGTAACATGCACAACAGAAACGGTGCTCATGTGTCGCGAACATTCCTTTCCGTCCAAAAACAGTTTCTCCTGCAGGCAATGCGTGTTTCCCCTGGTATCCTTCAAATCATAAGAATGATTCACTGTACGCTATAGAGGGCGGCGCTTTTGATACGTTCATTCCGGAAAAGGAATTTCACAAGATAATTTGGCCCACAAAAGGTCGCACGTACCTCCTATCTTCCTATATGCGCATTATTTACGGGCCAGCCAACAAGTGACATTTAGTTATCATCCAGCAGGCCTCTCTGCCAAAAGAGGCAACCCCAGTATAGTGCCGGGCCAATAGAAATAACCTTTCATGTAAAGCCTCCCCCCATGCTAACGCATCAAACCAATCAGGCTTGACTGACTCAAAATGGCCACTTTGAACACCCGTTCGAACGAAGTTCTTCAACCAGCCCCAATAACAAAAACTGTCTACTCCTGCGTCATCCCAAAACGCAGTTTCGTCGGGTTCGACCGGCTATTTGTCCACTTAAAGCTATTACCAATATGAAGCAGGTAAGAACCGGTGCAACTTTGCACCATCAACAAAAACAAAATTCAAAATCATGAACAACAAGTTTTCAAAAACTGTCTACTACGCCGGCGCGATTCTCATTTCCTTATGGTTTGGCGCAAGTGGCATCTGTGAGCTTACCAAAAATCCTGTCGTATGGGACATCACCGTTAAACTCGGTTATCCGCCTCATTTTATCTACATTCTGGGCATCGCTAAGATCTCGGGCATTATTCTCCTGTTGATTCCCAACCGTCTGTTACGGTTAAAGGAATGGGTA
Organism: Arachidicoccus terrestris; assembly: GCF_020042345.1. Taxonomy (NCBI): domain Bacteria; kingdom Pseudomonadati; phylum Bacteroidota; class Chitinophagia; order Chitinophagales; family Chitinophagaceae; genus Arachidicoccus; species Arachidicoccus terrestris. Next base: position 2,746,000 of record NZ_CP083387.1, on the reverse strand, counting down.
TTCGCCGGCATTTTCTTTGACATCATCTTTGCGTTCTTGTCTAAAATGGCGGTCCTGGGGTTCCCGGCCACTGTTGATGCGATCATTGCCTTTACGATCATTTCTGTCACTTATATGCAATATCGCAAGCTATATCCGGCCATATACGCTAACAGTAAAAGATAAGAAGACCAATACCTTCTTGATTCCATTCAATATATTAATACAACTCAATTTCCAACTCATGCAGACAATTATTTCTTCCAAACAAAAACTTCAGGTAATCCTTCTTTTCATTACCGTATTTTGCGCAACTGCAGCTATGGCAGCCAAACCGGGTAACATTCCCGATAACAATTTAACAATTACCGATAGCCTTAAGCAGATCAATGCCGGCCTCCTGAATGTGGGCTATATCGAGGCAGGACCTTCGAAAGGCCAACCCGTCATATTACTTCATGGCTGGCCATATGGTATCAATAGCTATTCTAAAGCTGCCGCTATTCTGGCTGAGAAAGGCTATCACGTGTTTGTGCCATATGCCCGCGGTTTCGGATCCACCCGCTTCCTTTCAGCCGGTACGCCCCGTAGCGGCCAGCCAGGCGCACTCGCACAAGACCTCCTTGACTTTATGGATGCACTTCATATTCAAAAGGCCATTATTGGGGGATTCGACTGGGGAGCCAGAACGGCGGATATCATCGCGGCACTTCATCCTGAAAGATGCACCGCCCTCGTTGCAGTAAGCGGTTACCTAATAGGCAATCCAAAAACAGCCATAAAGCCTTTGTCTCCAAAAGCAGAACTATCCTGGTGGTATCAGTTTTATTTCGCAACCGAACGTGGAGAGCTTGGCTATAAAGAGCATACCAGAGACTTTGCGAAATTAATCTGGCAACTCGCCTCTCCCGACTGGAAATTCGATGAGGCTACATTTAATCAGGAAGCCAAATCCTTTGATAACCCCGATCATGTAGCGATCGTTATTCATAACTACAGATACCGCTTAGGACTGGTGAAAGGAGAAAAAAACTATGCTGCCATAGAATCCAGGCTGGCCGGGGGGCCTGCCATTCACGTTCCGACAGTCACTTTAGAAGGAGATGCAAATGGAGCTCCTCATCCTTCGCCAGATGCTTACCGAAATAAGTATACAGGAAAGTATAAACATCATACCATCACAGGCGGTATCGGACATGATCTGCCTGAAGAAGCGCCAGCAGCATTCGCAAACGCTATTATTGAAGCAGATGCGATGGCCAGCCAACGATAAAACACTTCCCAATAACAAGGTGCCTATATTAATTTATGGGCACCCTTGTTGTTTTTGCTTCATGACCGATCGGTCAATTTCAACCCACATCCATTCCAATGCTGCAGTTCCATCCATGTTTTCCCTGAACTGCTGATCGACTGTAATAAATTAATCCTAAGCAACCGTTGAGCCTGCACGCCGTTGCCAAACCGATCTTCCGGCCAGCCTCCTCTCTGGTTCACGACATGCCCGGAACTTCATTCTCAATAACCTGGAAGCAGGCAATAGCTTAACAGACAGCGTCCTTGATTCAATATTAGGAAAATCCAAGAATTAGATAGCGTTAGCGATTTTCCATCCAGGCCAGTAATCTGGGAGCCTTCTCTTTATTGACAAGTATCTTCTCTTTGGTATCAAAGACCAGCTTGACAAACAGTTTACGCATAAAGAAAGGTTGAACTTCCCGGATCGCCTTAAAGTTGACCAGGTACTGCCTGTTTACCCTGAAAAATTGCAACGCTGCCACCTGCAAAGCTACCTGATCCAAGGATAAATTGATAACATACTCACGCTGATCAAAACACATGATACAAGTCGCATTGTGCTGAACATAAAAGAATGCTATACTTTCTGTCGGAACAGTGATATACTTTTGCTGGTGGAAGACCAGAAAACTTGTTTTCCCTGCCGGTGCAGATAATTTCGCGATCAGTTCACTGAAGTCAGGCTGTGTACCAGACTGATAGAACCGGCTGATATGATCCACCTTAGCCAATGCCTTTTCTATATCTTCCCGGGAGAAGGGTTTAAGAATATAATCAATGCCATTTTGTTTAAATGCCTCGATTGAATATTCATCAAAAGCGGTACAAAAAATAACGGGAGAAGCGACATCTACCTGCTTAAAGATATCAAAAGACAAGCCATCGCCGAGCTGAATATCCATAAAGATCAGATCAGGCCGCACAGGTCCAGAAAGTAACTTAACGGACGAGGCAATACTCTGACATTTTCCGATAATTGAAGCGCCAGGTTTGATTTCTGTGATGATCTTTTCCAAAGAGGCGGCTGCCCGGGGTTCATCTTCAATAATGAGGATCTTCATAAATGATAGGGAGTTTTATTTTGAACGTACAAGAATCATCTGTTATTTCAACTTGCTTATCCGTCAGATGCCGGTAGCGCAGGCGGATATTCTCCAGCCCGACTCCCAGGGAATGGTGATCCCCGGATTTCAACTGAATGGGGTTTTCAAGTATTAGTCTTCCATCCCGTTCGTATACCCTAATGTGTAAGGGCTGTTCCTCAGAAACAATATTATGTTTCAGACAATTTTCAATGAGCAACTGTAACGTAAAAGGAGGAATAAGTGAAGTAAACGAAGCCGTTTCCAGGCGCTGTTCAAAAACAAAGCCTTCCCCAAACCTGGCTTTTTGTAAATATAAAAAAGCCTGTACGATCTCCATTTCTTCCTTAACCGTTATCAGATCCAGCTTCCTTGTTTCAAGTGTATGCCGGTAAAACTTCGAAAGTTTAATAATAAATCCTACTGCTTCCTTCTCTCCGTTTTCAACCATCGATTTTAAAGTATTCAGGCTATTAAATAAAAAATGAGGATTCACCTGCTGTTTGAGAAGTTCATATTGCGCAGCGAGATTGTCATTTTTCATCTGTTCCAACTGGATAGTGATGCGGCGGTTTTCAAAATTCTGTTGAAACAGGTGCAGAATCGTATAGCAGATAAGATTAATCAACAGCCCGCGCACCTCAATCATCAGCATGACAGGGCCAAAATTGATATGTGTCAGAATTAATTGCTGTAGCCAGGCCAGGCCAAACATGATTATAATGCCAATACCAAATGTGATAAATAGCCGGCGGGAAGAGGTCTGTTTACGGGGAGACCTTTTCCTATACCAGGAAAAGACAAACAGATTGACATACCACATGATAATAGCAAAAGCGGAGGTCAGTATGGCATTGACTACCGCTTCTGTCATATTAAAACTATGCTGTGCCAGTTGTGGCACCGAGGATAAAATGCCCAGGACGACGGAGCTTATCCAGATGATTCCTGGAGATATCTTTAATTCAGATGTTTTCATCTGTCGGAAATTACTCATTTTTAAGCGCCTATCGGGAGCAAATTAATTGATTTACGGGAAAACAACGGGATGCTTTTCTAAAATTTGCGTTATACGCTCCGATGGATTAATATATCGGTCACCCACCCCAAACGGTTGCCTTCCGCTTAAAAGCTTATAGTTCCAGCCTTTGCTGCCCAGGTCAGGCCTTTGTAAAGTTAATTTCTCCACGGATTGAATCCGTCCGTTGATATAACTCCCATACCAGTACTTATTATTCTCCTGTTGATAAGTCACAACGGTCAGTTCCTCACCTGCCTGCTGTCCTGTAGATCCTGCGGCTACCGCCGATATCGCCAGCTGGTTGGCATAGACAATGGTCATCGTTTTTCTATTTCGATTGGCAAAAACGCTATATACCTGCTCTCCATGAGCATTATATACTTCCCGATGCTTACTGTCATTTTTTTTATCAGCGTTATTGTCGCTTATATGCCGGCACCCGGCCAGCACAATAAATGCCATGCATAAATATGTAAAATGCTTCATAAAATATAATATTAAAGAATTTATAAGTGATTGGCAGGCAAGAGGTCTCCGTCGGGCAAAGGCACATTAAATACATAACCATTGTCACTGGCAGCTTTATGGCAATTAAAACAGGTTGCATCAAAAGACGCCTTTTCCCCATAGGGCACATGTCCCGTTCCGGTAAATTTGGCGAACCCCCACCCCTCGCTGTCTTCAAATCGCTTGCTGTCTTTTATCATGATCTGGACGTTATTAAACTTACCAGGCAGAATGTCACCATTTTTCTCCTCGATGATATCCCAAACCACCTTTACAATAATGCTGCCTTCAGGCCAAGGCTTGATTTGGTTATTTTTAATGGCTTGCACGGCTACCGGATTAGCATAAATAATCCGGATACTGCGATTGTTATCAAATCGATTTGTAGTGCTGATGACCTGCCAATTGCGATAATCTTTGATATAGCGAACACCATTCGCAGCAACAGGCGTCTGTTCATTATCAGAAGCAACGGAAGGACGGAACTGTGATACGGCTGCATTGACAGCGGCTGTATCATAAAAACGGGGCGGGTTCAGCGATACCGCGTAGTTTTTGAGCACTTCAATGTCCGTCTCCGACAGCCTGGCAGCAGGATGTGTCAATCTGTAAGAAGGCAGCGGCATCTTATTATCCAGGACCATATTCACCATTTCCCACACCAGCCCCTGTTGCTGTGCCGCCGTTAACGTATCCCAGGTAGAGAGGTTAAACCTGCTTCTCGCAGTCCGGACATCTTTAAATACGATCCAGGAAAAAGGCGCTACTTTAGAGGGCCAGCCTGAGGACGTTTCGTTGGAATGACAGTCATAACAGGCACGTTTCAAGATCTGGGCCACTTTTTCGGGTGCCTGTATCGGGTGCGTTGCGGGTGGGTTAGAAACGGTCGGGCCGATAAATTGAAGAAGGATAAAAGAAATCATTATGATTGCAGGTACCGTATAGCACTTTCTGGAAAAAATACTTTTGAGCTGTTTCATGATCTGTCATTTGAGGACGTAAAAATAGTGTCAACCGAAACGGTGTCTATTTTAAAAACCGGGGAACCGGACACAATGAACCGGGAACCGGACAAAACTTGCGTTCACAAACACTTATATTAAACGATACGTGTCGGCAAAAACGAGAAGCCTTCTCGGTATTTTATACCAGGAAGGCTCCGGTTGTAATCCAGGTTTTTAAATATTATACGACAATATTGATCTGCACATTCATGTTGCCCTTTGTCGCCTTGGAATACGGGCAACTATTATGTGCAGCTGTTACCAGTTGACCGGCCTGGTCAGCGTTTAGTCCGGGCAATACGACATTCAGCCTTGCCTGGAGGGAGAAACTTCCTGCAGCGGCGGTAAGATCCACCTCTGCATCAACTGCAGTCCCGTCAGGAACGAGCAGCCCTAAACGGGCGGCACTCAGTTGCATCGCCCCGATAAAGCAGGCTGACCAACCTGCCGCAAACAGCTGTTCGGGATTCGTTCCTTCGGGACTATTGCCGGGTGTGCCTAACTTGGTTTGTAACCGCTTGTCACTGCTGCTGGCAAACCCGTCTCTGCCACCGCTAACATGCGTCTTGCCTGTATAAAGCACTTTTTGACCTTCGTTAATTTTGTCATCAATGACCGTTATCCTTGTTTGTGTTTCCATTTTATTAATATTTAACTTTTAATCTCATTATATGATGTCCGCATGACTGGCAGCGCTAATATGTCCTGTTTGTGGATCCTGTAAAAAACTTATAATACGCCAATCCTTCCTATTAAAACGCTGCGGCAGCGGAACCGTGATCGCTCCACCTTTATGGCCGTCGATAACAAACGGCTGCAGGTCCCGGACAATGGCTGTATGTGATAGCGTACGCCCCTTATTTTCCCCCCGCAGCACATGGCTGACCGCATGATTCTGAACGATCGCTATAAGTAGCTTCTCTCGGGACAAGGTTCCCTGAATCTGATATTGAAGTTCAGCCGTATTTTGAAACAGCTTCCCTTTGACTTGGAGCGTGGTGTTTGGCTGCGCCGATAATGCCTGATGAATTCCCTTGTTTACAAACTCCGCATCGGAGCCAATCCCCTCCGCCGCTCCGTTAATGATCAACTGGGGTGTATAGATCCGGCCTGACAACAAATGACTGTATCGATATTGTCTTGCTGAAAACCGGTGGTCGCTAAAGGCATCTTTCCAGCCTTGACGATCCCAATAGTCAACATGATAGGCCAGCACGTAAACAGGCTGGCCAACTGAAGACTGGTCGACCTGTTCAAGCAGGGCTTCCGCCGGCGGGCAGCTTGAGCACCCTTCGGAAGTGAATAGCTCCAGAACGGCGAACCCCTGCCCGCTGATTTCTGTAGCTGGCCTTTTCTGAGCAACGGAGCGGTAACCTGCAGCGAATAGGAAACAGAGGGTTGCGGCGAGGTAGATAATTTTTTTGTTTGACTTCATAATATTCATTTTATAAAATCAAAATTACCGGCGGGCAGCACAGATAAGAAGATCCTTTCGGCTAAAGTGGACATATTCAACTGTCAACCGGGATTATTGCATGGCGAAGCGATCTAAGGTACTGTAACTGCTCAGGCATATAATTATTTAATTGATTGTCAGTTTATTATATCCAAAAAGGGCTACAAGTTTAACACCTACTCGAAGCACAGTTCCGGAAAATGCAGAACCTGTCTTTAAAAGTTGACAGCCATCTCCGCTTCTTTCACTGTAATTATTTAATTTTGCCCCTGTCATCGGAAAAGCACTGATACTAATAGGGTGGAGATGATGACGAACCTACTTCGTTGATTTGACCTGACTGTACATCTGCCGCTTTGCCATAGGCAGTAAGAACAGCCATCAATCCAAATATTAATGAAATCATGCCCTGGTCGTATAAGACCACATTAAAGGGGTACAGGTATTCTATTGTAAAAAAATTAAATTGTGAAAAGCACGCACCTGAAAGCTTATAAATTTCGGATCTACCCCGAAGGGGAGCAGATTAATTTTCTGGTCCGGCAATTTGGCTGTTGTCGGTTCGTGTACAATTATGCCCTTGAACTGCGGCAAAAGACCTATGAAGAGACCGGCAAATCCCTGTCTTACTATGACACCGCCAAAATGCTGCCTGTCCTTAAAAGCCGGCAGGAAACCGGGTGGCTGGGCGAGGTGATCGCCCAGCCACTGCAGATGGCCATGCAAAATGTAGAGGATAGCTATAAGCGTTTCTTTAAGGGACAGAACAGGTACCCCAGATTCAGGTGCAGGAGCGACCGTCAGTGCTTTAAGCTGCCACAGGGCTTCAGGGTGGAGGGTGACCTTCTCTGGCTCCCGAAACTGAAAACAGGGATCAGGATAAAAATAAGCAGGCAGATCAAAGGGAAAATCTTATACCTGCATTTGTCCAGGACCACTACAGGCAACTATTACGTTTCCTTTACCTGTGAGGTCCCCAGAGAGATACTGGCCGGTACGGGTAAGGATACCGGTGTCGATGTAGGGATCAAGGATGCCGCCATCCTGTCGGATGGCACCAGATATGAAAATATCAAACCGCTGAAGACACTGGAGAAGAAACTAAAACACAGACAGAGGCAACTCTCCAAAAAGCAGAAAGGCAGCAAATCCAGGAAACGGCAACGCCGTATAGTAGCCCGGCTGCATGAAAGGATAAAGAACCTCAGGGAGGACCACCTGCATAAGATCACTACCGACATCGTCAAGAATCACGACTGTGTCGCGGTAGAGGACCTTGCGGTGAAAAATATGTTGAAAAACCACTGTCTGGCAAAGTCCCTGTCAGACGCTTCACTGGGAAAGCTATTGACCCAGCTTGAGTACAAATGTAACTGGTATGGCCGGAAGTTCGTGAAAGTTGACCGGTTCTTTCCCTCTTCCAAAACCTGTCATGTATGCAGGGAAAAGAAAGAAAACCTGACTCTGGCTGACAGGGCCTGGACCTGCAGCTGCTGTCATACCACGCATGACAGAGATGTCAATGCCGCCCGGAACATACTCAGGGAGGGCCTTAAAATATTGTCTGGCTGTGGTGCGCAGTCGGACACTAAACAAAAACAGGCGGAGGCGTTCCCACTGGGGGAGTCTGTGAAGCCTGAAGCGAAGGCTATGCAAAAGGAAAAACCTGATGCATAGCTGAGCAGTAACAAGATACTATAAAGTCATCCCTCCATCAACGATAACCTCCGTCCCCGTTATAAAAGAAGAGTGGTCTTCGCAGAAATAACTGATAAGTTTAGCGATGTCTTTAACCTCGCCCATTTTTTTGAGTGGGATAGACTCAGTCAGATGTGCATTTATCTGTTCGACCGCCTCATCATTCAGGCCTGCTTTTTTCATGATTTCTGTTTTGTGGGGTCCCGGGCTGACAATATTGACCCTGATCCTTCTTCCTGCCAGCTCCACGGCCGCCGTTTTAGCCATAGAGTTTAATGCCGCTTTACTGGCCTGATATACAGAACTCTTTGCCATATGGGTCGACGCCACGACGGATGAAAGGATGACCACTGAAGCCCCATCCTTCAATAAAGGGATAAATTTACTCAGCGTAAAATAGGCTCCTTTGAAATTGATATTCATGACGCTGTCAAAGTTATCTTCACTGGCATCCTGGATCAGACTTTGGGTTCCGGTAATCCCGGCATTGATGAAGAGAATGTCCAGTTTTCCGAATCTGGACCCGACATCCTGATAAAGACGTTCGGTATCAGACAGGCTGGCCTGATCGGACACCAGGCCGGTGGCTCCTATCTGCGTAGCGGCCTGTTCAATAGCAGCAGCCCGTCTGCCCGTAATAATAACGGTCGCACCTTCTGAAGCGAATTCGGCTGCAGCCGCATAACCGATCCCGCTATTGCCCCCTGTTATCAGGGCAACTTTGTTTTTAAATTTTTTCATGTTTTGTGAATTTTAGGCAAAAGTATCATGAAATTGGTATACTTTTGTAACCGGTATCACTAAGTATACCAAAATGGCTATGGCAATAACAAGAGACCAGCAGGCAGAATTAAAGGCACTGCAAAACACGCTTTATTTTATCGGCGGCAAATGGCGAATCCCCGTCATCAACTCCATTTGCAATGGTAACAGACGTTTCCGGGAGATCGAACGGAGTATACCGGGTATTACGACACGAATGTTATCCAAAGAACTGAAAGATATGGAGCTCAATAAATTAGTCAACAGAAATGTCTATTCGGAAACGCCGGTGTTAATCGAATATGAACCTACTGAATATTGCCGGACTTTTGGCCGCATTATTCAGGAGATGATCCGTTGGGGCGAACAGCATGATAAATTCATTAAAAACAAGGTTCGGTAAACCTATACCTTTTCTCCATCTTAAACTGGAATGCAATATGTCTGATCAACAACAATTCTTTTTTACGGCTCCGCATATCACCCAGAACGCCGGGCCAGATACTACCAGAACTATTTTGGGGCACGATCCTACGCTTATGATGCTGAAAATGGATTTTGAAAAAGGGGCCATAGGGGAAATACATCATCATTTGCATACACAGGCGACATATGTACTTAGCGGCATTTTTGAATTTACCATTGGAGATAAAAAACGGGTGGTCCGGCAGGGGGACGCCTGCTTTATGCCGGCGGATATCCCACATGGCTGCGTTTGTCTGGAGGCAGGCACTTTGCTGGATGTCTTCACACCTGAGAGAGAAGACTTTCTCTGAGAATTGCTAAAGGAGATACTGCTGTCTTTTCCTAAGATGGCCCTGGGAAGCGTCGTCAAAAAGATTAGAGGCATGTTCGGGCATTCAGGCCTTTAAGAAAATGAACGCGGGCTTGCCCATTATCTCATTTTCGGGGCATATGTCTATGGCTACAGCCCTTCGATAGGCACCACCACTTTGATTATAGATTTGCTCACGTTTGCTAATGCTCCGGATTACAATTTTCAAAAATCTACCTCATTTCTCCGGTGACACAGGCCGCCAATTTGATTATAAATCAACCTCATATATTCATAATGGGCAACGGGGTCCGGTGGCTTACCGGTATTTTGCCTGCCAGTCAACAATCAGGGGTTTATAGTCCGGCTTCACTCAAATATTGGACAATAACCCGGAGCTTCGTAACTTTGCACTGCGTTATGAATTTACAAACCTTACTAGGTCAATACCTGGAATCCCCCCACCTAAAACCATTGGTGGAACGGTTGGCTGTTGCCGGAACTCAGCAGATCTTTTTAAAAAACTTACACGGCAGTGCTTCAGAATTTGTGGCGGCCACTCTTTTTAACCATGAAAAGCTCTCTGGTTACAATCATGTTTTTGTGCTAAATGACGGCGAAGAAGCCGCCTATTTTCATAATACGCTTACCAGCCTGACAAGTGCCTTAAATTTATTTTATTTCCCTTCTTCTTTTAAAACCAAGAAGAACTTCAGATTACTCAATGCTTCACATGTTATGCTGCGCACGGAAGCCCTCACCCGCTTCTCTTCTCCTACCGGTAACAGAACGGGTGCGCTGATTACTTATCCTGAGGCACTTTTTGAAAAAGTTGTCCTTCCGAAAACATTGAGTGGAAATATTATACACATCAAGACCAATGACACCCTGAACCTGGATTCCTTAATGGAATTGTTCGTTGATTATGGTTTTGTCAGGACAGATTTTGTATATGAGCCTGGGCAGTTCGCGCTGAGAGGCGGGATACTGGATATTTATTCTTTTGGTAACGATAAGCCTTACCGCGTGGAACTCTTTGGCAACGAGGTAGACAGTATCCGCCTGTTTGACCCGGAAAGTCAATTAAGTGAACGCAAATTATTACAGGTTTCTATTATTCCGAATGTCGAAACACAGTTTGAACAGGAAGATAAAGTATCTCTGTTGGACTTCTTACCGGAAAACACGATCTACTGGATCAGAGATTGGGACGTTATCTCGGAGCAGATCACGAAGCAATACCGGGATATGGAGGATTTTCAGCAGAAGATGGCAGACGGGACCATTGAAGAAATCCAGGACGATCCGGATGATACGAAAATTCTTAAAGACATAAAACCGGAGGATTTTCAAAATGCAGAAGACCTCAGGCTACAATTGCAGCAAAAGTCTCTGATTGAATTTGGCTACCAAAGCCACTTTACTGAACAAGTGTTGACATTTCAGACCAGAGAGCAGCCGGCCTTTAACCGTAATTTCAACCTGCTTATCCAGGACCTGAAAACTTTTGAACAGAAAAAGTATGCGATCTACCTGTTCTCCGAACAATCACGGCAGCTGGAAAGGCTCAACAGTATTTTTACAGACCTGGAAACGGAAATAAAATTCACACCGATATCCTCAAGCATTCATGAAGGATTTATTGATGATGACCTGAAGATGGTTTGTTATACCGATCACCAGATTTTCCAGCGTTACCATAAATATCATATCAAACAAGCCTTCAATAAAAATAAGGCGCTAACACTGAAAACACTGCGGGATCTTCAGCCAGGTGATTATGTGACACATATTGACCACGGTGTAGGGCGCTACAGCGGCCTTCAGAAGCTGGAGGTAGCTGGCAGTATTCAGGAAGCCGTCCGCATCATTTATAAGGATAATGATATTTTATATGTCAATATTAACTCGCTGCATAAGATCTCTAAATATACCGGCAAAGAAGGGACACAACCCAAAGCCAACAAGCTGGGCAGCGACTCCTGGAATAAACTGAAAGAAAAGACCAAGACCAAAGTCAAGGAAATTGCCTTCGACCTTATTAAGCTTTATGCACAGCGTAAGGCCCAGAGTGGCTTTGCCTTTTCTCCCGATAATTATATGCAGACGGAGCTCGAAGCCAGCTTTATCTATGAGGATACGCCGGATCAGAGTAAGGCCACAGCCGATGTTAAAAAGGACATGGAAAATGCTGCGCCAATGGACAGGCTGATTTGCGGAGATGTCGGATTTGGCAAAACCGAAATCGCAGTGCGTGCAGCCTTCAAGGCGGTGGTAGATGGCAAGCAGGCAGCCATACTCGTTCCAACAACGATCTTAGCCTTCCAGCATTATAAAACCTTCTCTGAACGGTTGGCCGACTTTCCTGTAACGGTGGACTATATCAACCGTTTTAAATCCGCTAAGGAGAAAAAGGAGACATTGACAAAACTAGCCGAGGGTAAAATCGATATTATTGTAGGCACCCATGCATTACTGGGTAAGAGCGTAAAGTTCAGGGACCTCGGCCTCATGGTTATTGACGAAGAACAGAAGTTTGGTGTTGGTCACAAAGAAAAATTAAAGACGCTCAGGACGAATGTCGATTCCCTGACCCTTACCGCAACGCCCATTCCACGTACATTACAGTTCAGCATGATGGGCGCAAGGGATTTGAGCATCATTAATACGGCTCCCCCTAACAGACAACCGATCCAGACAGAAGTCGTTACTTTTAATCAGGACTTCATAAGAGAAGCCATATATTTTGAAATAGAAAGGGGCGGTCAGGTCTTTTTTATATTCAACCGTATCCAGGGTGTCAAAGAAATGTCCACACTTATCCAGACACTTTGCCCGGACCTGAGCGTTTCCTATGCGCATGGGCAGATGGACGGAAAAGAGCTCGAGGCTAAGATTATGGACTTCGTGGAAAGGAAGTATGACGTGCTTGTTTGTACCAATATAGTGGAAAGTGGCGTTGACATACCCAATGTCAATACGATCATCGTCAACAATGCACATCATTTTGGGCTAAGTGACTTACATCAATTAAGAGGCCGTGTAGGCCGCAGCAATAAGAAAGCATTCTGTTACCTGATAGCGCCTCCGCTTAGCACACTCCCTGCAGATTCACGTAAAAGGCTCCAAACACTGGAGCAATACAGTGATCTGGGCAGCGGTTTTCAGATCGCTATGCGGGATCTGGACATCAGAGGAGCCGGCAATCTGCTGGGGGGAGAGCAAAGTGGCTTTATGGCAGAAATTGGCTTTGAAATGTATCAGAAAGTATTACAGGAAGCCATCAGGGAACTAAAAAGAACAGATTTTAAAGAGCTCTTTAAGGAGGAAATCTCTCAGCAAGATGATTATGTGTCTGACTGCACGGTCGATACTGATCAGGAAATCCTGATCCCGGATGCCTATGTAGAAAGTATTACAGAGAGGCTTGCACTGTATACCCGGTTAAATAATTGTACCGACGAGCAGGAACTTATCACATTCTACCAGGAGCTTATCGACCGCTTCGGCCCCGTTCCCCGTCAGGTAGATGACCTTTTTGCAGTGATCCGCAGTCGTAAAATGGCGATTAGTCTGGGCTTTGAGAAAATGACTTTGAAAGATAAGATACTCCGCTGCTATTTCATTAATAAAAACGATTCCCCTTATTTCGACAGCGAATTATTTAAAAATATCTTGAACTATCTACAGACAGGTACCAATAAGGCCAGATTGAAACAGGCGGGAACCAATTTTCTATTGATTAATAATACAGTTGAAAGTGTGAGCGAAATGCAGGCCTTTTTACAAAAGATGTGGGATGCAGTAAAACCGGGGTGATGGTTCTCGCGTGTGCGGTCTTTGTCGTTTTGAATAATAACATGATGCAGGTAGCGGCAATCAACCTCCTGCCGCATAAAACCTGAACAGCCAGAGGGGATAGAAAGAAGGATGTTTGGGGCCGGTCATCCACCGGGAGCCGGCTCCAAACATCCCTTCAAACAAAAATCATAAATAAGAAAAAAATAGAAGTTTTACAGCTTATTTAGCTTTCAGTAAAGCCAGCTTTTTACCTGAAGCACCTGTACGCAAGCGAATCGCCAATAACGTGACGGCGGCCAATACCGCCAGTGTCAGATAACATAAAGCAAGAGACTGCTCATTGGTTACATGTATGATAGCCAGTACCACGGTACTAAAGACCGAGGTCACCATATAAGAACCACCGCTGGTTATACCACTGGCCATTCCGGCATTTTTAGGGAACCTGGTCAGGCAGTACGTAAAAAACAGGTTATAGACCAGTCCGACCATTAAGTGAATTAAGACGACAAATACCATCGTGAGTGGCAATTGATTAAACAGCGACGAAGAGATCATCATTAAAAATATCAATCCTAACTGTAATAAGTTGGCCTTGCTGGCATTCACAGGAATGCTTCCTTTCTTTAGCGCTTTACCAATTACGCCTCCGAATAATAAAGCGGTTCCTGAAAGTAACGCACAATAACCAGTTACCACGGGCGATAAGTGATATTTATGTTCTACGATAAATGGGACAGACATGCCAAATACCATGACGATGGAATAACTTAGACCTAACACCAGAATACCAAAACTGAAATCAAATGTACCAATCAGTTTTTTATAGACATCTACAATCTTTTTTCCTTTAAACGCCACCGGATAACGCAGGGTTTCACCCCCATATATCAGTTCAAGGATCAACATCAAGCCACTGTATATCCCTAATAAATAAAAGTTAGATGTCCAGCCAAAACTAGATTGCAGGAATCCACCCAGGAAGGGAGCAGTAATAGGGGCTGTTGCCCAGACGATGGTCAGTAAACTGGTGTAGTGTTTTTGCTTTTCTCCTGTAAATACATCCACGAAAAAAGCGCGCTTACCTACGACAATAAAAGCCGTGGATATACCCTGAACAATACGCATCGCATATACCATTTCCAGGCTGTGTGCATGAATGATAAAGAAGTTACTGATCGTGAACACAAATAGGGAAATAAGCCCGATCCGGTATCGTCCGAAACTGTCCAATATGCTTCCGGCAAAAAACTGAGCTACCCCGTAGCTGATCAAAAATAAGATCAAGGTCTGCTGAATGCTTACCGAACCCACATGAAATGCGCTGGCCATATCCGGTAAGGAAGGTATATATACATCCGTGGCCAGACCGGATAAAGGTATCAGCACAAATGCGATAATTGTGCTGGCCCTGCTGTTACTTTCTACAATCTGCCTCATAGGTTTCAATTTAATAAGGCAAAATTAGATGGATTACCCATGCTAAAAAATAATGAAATCAAAGTTATTATTAAACAAATCAAATATTGGAAACAAACAAAGATCTGTAAGTTTTAGGACTCTTGCCGGTTTGTCTTTTAAAAAACAGATTAAAATACTGTGGGTATTCGAAGCCAAGGCTGGAACTGATTTCCTGTACAGTCCAGTCGGTATTTTTGAGCAGCGACAGGGCTTCTGCAATTTTCTTCTCAGCTATCAGCTGCCCTGTGGTCTTACCTGTATTGGCTTTAATAATATGATTAAGGTGATTAATGTGGATATTCAGCTCACTTGCAAAATCAGCAGGAGCCTTAAGATGAATCATATTTCGGGGGGAATCTATGGGGTATTGACTATCGAGTAAGTCCAAAAAACGGCCTACCAGATAGTCCTTTCTTTCTACAGCTCTTATAGGTGCAAGAGATTTACGGATCTTCATTCCGGAAAGGATAACCACTTTCAGTAAATGCCGGATGATCTCGTCTTTAAACTCAAAACAATCCTTATACTCACTCGCCATGGTTGCAAAATAACCGGACAGCTGATCATACTGATCATCTGTCAAAGCTACCAGCGGATAGACATCCTTTTCAAAAACCTGGCTGAGCCTCTTAAGGTCTGCCCGGATGCCGGGTGTCACAAACACTTCATTAAAAACACAGACATATCCTTGCTGTTCTTCAGAGATATTATGCCAGCCAAAACGTACCAGGGGACTGGAGAAAAATAAAGTAGGTTTATTGACCTCCATTTCGCCCTTCTCTGTAAACAAAATAGCCTTGCCTTTACAAAGGCAAATCTTATAATAATCTCTTCTTATAAACGGCAGGGTCTTAAAACAATTATTACGAACAAATACGTTAAAATGCCGGGTGAGCCCGTTACCCCTTTGCAAATCCAAAGGCATGCTTCTGCAGGTAGATTCATAATAATCCTGAATAGTCTCCAATGTTTCCATAAGGACAAAGTTAAACAATTCAAAGATGAGAGGCAACGTCAGCACAGCGACACCCCCTTTCCTATATGAAAGCGGGAAGCACCAGGTCTACCTATTCCAGATATGCCCAACGCTTCCTGATCATCTTAATTGCCAGATGCTTCCGTTCCCTATCATCTAATGCTGGCTCAACTCCAGTAACCATCCCTTACCAGGTTGGACCGGAATAGTTCCATTTGGGTCAAAGGTTTTCTCTTCCTGGAACTTTTCAATCCGGGGCGCCTGTAAGGTTACCCGGTCCGGATCCAGTCCCAGTGCCTTCCAGTTGATGCGCAGGCGAACTTCCGTCACTTTAGGTGCCCAGCTGGCTATGGCGATCAGGACTTTGCCTTTTTTCTGATAAATCGTAGCCGGCACTTTAGGGTTATTCGTCGTAACCGGATTATCAGTAGCCCAGTAGCCGATCATCTCAGCGGTCCCAATACCGAAGCTATCCCACTGTTTCCACAAGGGTCGTGGATCTGCGGTCTTTGACCACAACAAGCGATCTGTCATGCCATAGACCATTCCTCTCCAGGGATTGCCATCCCCTTCCAGCATTTCTCCCATCAGCCCGAAAGGAATGCCTGACATCTCAGTCAGGTAATAATCACTGGACGTATTTTCATAGTCGAATTTCTCTCCAAACCAAAGTCTGTTCAGGTAAGGAAAGAGTTCCATGTAAAGCATGGCACTGTTAATAAAACCATCAGCTTTATCATACTGGCTGGCAGAATGCAGATCAATCAATCCCGGATGGTTACCGGTTGTCAGCACCCTTTTGACTCTTTTCATGATATCGCGGTCAAAGGCCACATCGTCCAGATAGACCCCGTCAATCCCGATATTTTTGGTTAGCCAATTCATGCCCTCTACATAATAATTATGCCACCTGCTCATGCCGCTGTTAACGATAGCTGCGTCTTTTTCTTCGGGTGTGTACCAGGCCGCAATATAATCCTGGTCTAAATGTTCTCTTAACCAGGAATAGCCTCCACCCTTACCGGCAGAGTAGATCTCATGGCCCAAACTAAATAGCGCCGGCAACTCATAGGCCCGGTTAGATAACTCTCTTACCGTATTATAGATCTTGACTTTCATCCCGTCCCTGTGCGCGCTGTCGATGTATGCTTTCATTTGACGGGTGCGAATGAAGGGATAATTAATATAAGGGTTAATGGGTGTACCCTGATGAATGTTGATCACTGTTGCCCCAAGTGCCCTGGCCGTATCGGTATTCAGGTATTTATGGATATAACGATTGGCAAAATGATCTTTGGTATCCAGCGTATGAAAAGGTGTGATCAGTAACCTAAAATTAAAATATAGTGTATCTCCTTTTCTAAGACGACGTGCACCGGTATAGTTATCCACCAGATAAGCGGCGCCTTTCATACCCATTTTTATACCTCCTTTACCTTCATTGCCCCAGGAAACAGGTAATAACAGCGGCTTCTGCAAATAGAAATTGGTATTCAGCGGTCTTACATAATGTTCATCTCGTAAGGAATACTGCAGGCCTGCATTGACATCGCCGAGCCAGGCACCATCCTGGTTTTTGGTCGCCACCTGCCATTTCCAATCAACTGTAGCCGGTGTCTGCTGACCTTCATAGCCCAAGCCCATGATATATTTACTGGCAGCCGGCACCATTGGCAAATGTAGTGAAACATTACTGAGCTCCACATCCTGTAAGGCGGTTACCTTTACCGTATAGTTCACAAAGCCGTCAAATTCAAGGGAGCCACCAACCAGCATATCCAGCTCAGCGGATTGATTATCTACCGTCCAGGCAACTGTTCCTTCACTGATTTGTGTATACTGTAGCTTTCCCGATGTAAATGCAATTTGTTTACCGTTTGTCTTGGTAAAATGAAAGTGGACAGGCTCTGTCAGCAGATTCCGCCCCGAGTCTCCGATAGACGTCATTCTTGTCGTAAAAAAACTTTCAACCTGTCCCGGCAATCCTGTTTTTGCAACCTGAAACGCTCTGCCTAATAAATCAATCGTATTGCCGGATTTTTTAAGCGGTGTGTACGGTTTGATGACTGTATTTTTTTCAGCCAAGGTAGAATTCAGCCAGGCTAGCCGGGTTTGTTTCCAAGGTTCATCCACTCCATGATCTTTGGCGAGCCGTGGGGTTACTTTCAGTTGAATCTGCACAGTTTTGGCGCCGGCATCCGCAGTTGTAATCGTTGCCTTTCCTTTATATAAACCAGGCTTCGCATTTTCCGGGACAGCGACTGTGCACCAGAGGGCCTGCACCTGGCCTTTGGGTACATTAACTTTAAAAGATTCCGGCTGGCCGATCCAATTCACACCCGTATTGTTGATGCAGGCTAGTGCCGACTCAGGAATCACCGCTCCTGTAGTACTTTTAAGATCACTAAACAATACTTTTACATCGGATAATGCTGAGCGCTGCGCAAAGAGCCCCAGCTGGAAAGCAAAATTTTCACCCTTGTCTGTGGTGTCTTTAAAACTTAAAGACGGCCCTTTTTGAATCCAACGGTATGGAAGGTCGCCGGTCATTCGGATGGGATGCATCCGATCTTCCGGAAATACCAAAAAAGGAGCACTGGCATTTTTTGCGACTAAAGCAGCAGTTTCCTGCTGGGTTGCAATGACCTCCATTGGATCAAATTGATTAAAAGCATCTACAGACTCAATGGCTACGGCATGCGCATCCGCCAGGTTCTTTGTTGTATTCATTTCACGCAGCCAGCCGTCTGTGGCATGTTCAGTTACCGGCAAATATATTGTGCTCGGGTAATAGGTGCCTTTTAAGTGGTAGGGCATGTAATAGATGTAATACATGCCGGGGCCCGAAGTGGGCTCAAAGTAAATCGTTCCGGACGCTCTGGTAAAATCCGCAGATTTCTGGTTTTGAATAACCTTGTTTGTTTGCGCATCCACAACAATGACCCCTTTATTTTCGGGAGCTGCATCCCTCCTTCTCCAGGGCACCTCGACTTTGGCCACAGTGCCTTTAGATGTTACCTGGACAACAGCTCTGTGGTTACCCAGACTGTCAGCATTCCAGCTTGTTTTACTCACGCGGTATTTCATGAGCCCGGTCTGTGCGATAGCCAGGCTGGCCATAAGACTGAAAAGACCGGCTATAAACAGTTTTTGCATACTATATGAAACGAATGATTAATAAAGGGGAAGGTACGCCAATTATGCAAAAATGACCCATGCAAACGGTTGACTTAATGGCAGTCTGTCAGCAGCTTTAATGCAGCCATCTCTTCAATTTCCCTTTAAAATCCGGAGTTTCCCGTCCAGAATTCGTCTGGCATCTGCTGATTTTGCCAATTCCCTTGCTTTTTCCAGATGGAATTTTGCTTTCTCATCCACTACACCTTCATAGAGTTCCCCTAAAAGACTGTGATACAAGTGGTGGTTTTTGAGCCCGATCTTTTCCGCTTCCTGAATGGCCGCAGTTTTACCTTCTACCTTAGATAATGCATACGCCCTGTTCAACGCAGCCATTGGAGAATACTCCAGCAACAGGAGTTGATCATAAAGCTTGAGAATCTGGGGCCATTTTTGTTGCTGCTCTTCAGGAAAGCTATGCCAGAAAGCAATGCCGGCCTCGAGATGGAACCTACTGATTTCAGGGGTCATTTCCTGTTTTTTCTCCATTGCCTTGTGCATGTAGTAGCGCCCTTTATCTATCAGTGGCTGCTCCCAAAGCTTTCTGTTCTGGTCCCGGTATAAAACAACCTCACCATTATTATCCGTTCGGGCATCAAATCTGGATGCATGGAAACACATTAAAGCCAGTAAGGCATGGGTGGTGGGTAAGGCTGTCAGCGGCGATTCCGTTAAAAGGATCATTAAACGCATTGCTTCCTTACAAAGATCTTCCCGAATCAATTTGCTCGCGCCTTCACTGTAATATCCTTCATTAAAAACCAGGTATAGTGTCATTAATACCTCGGGGAGTCGTTCTTTTATTTGCGCGGTGGAGGGTTGTTCTACAGCAACCTGGTTCAGTCTCAATTGCTGTTTGGCTCGCTGTAATCGTTTATAGATCACCTCCCGGTCGGTTAAAAAGGCGGCAGCGATCTCATCCGCCCCAAACCCGCAGAGCAGATTCAGTGCCAACGCAATTTGAGCAGCCGGCTTATTGTAGGGATTACAGACGACAAATAGCATGGCTAACTGACTGTCTTTTACATGGGCTTCAGACAGGTCCAGGTCGAACTGCTCCACGCCGGTTTTGGCATCTGCCATTACATTGGGCACAATCTTTTCACGAAATAGCTTATTTCTTCGTAAATGATCGAGAGCCTTGTTTTTGGCGGTGACATAGAGCCAGCCGGCCGGGTTCTCAGGTAGTCCTTTTAAACCCCAAAGTTCAGCGGCTGCCAGAAAGGTATCGCTAACGATATCCTCTGCCACCTCCAAGTATTCCGTACCAAAGGATCTGATCAGAACAGAGATCATTTTCTGATGCTCCATTCTGAACAGATTGGGTATAATTTCCTGATGTCGCATGAAAAAATTACAGGCTGTCTATTTCTCTGACTTCTACATTGCCTCCAAAAGCAAAGATGGGACACCCTTTCGCGAGTGTTGCCGCTTCATCCAAGTCCTTTGCGTTTACGGCGATATAGCCACCAACTGCTTCTTTTAGCTCAACGAAAGGGCCATCGGTCACCACTCCTTCAGCCCGCACTACTTTGCCGGTTTTCTTGAGACGATTGCCACGGTCTGCCAAATGGCCGCTTGCTTTCAATTCAGCCACCCAGTCCATCCATCTTTGGGTAATAGCCTGCATTTCTTCAGCAGAATGCTCGGGAAGCTCAGCTTCATTCCTTCTAAACAAATACAAAAAAGTACTCATAGTCTTCATTTTAATAGGTAAAAAAATTATATACCCTATAACGAACCGGGTAGACAAAATTGGACAATTCCGTTTTAATTAAAAAATATTTAAATCCCCATAAAGGATCTCTCGAAATACCGTCAATTACCTGGTTAGGGGCGGCTACTGCTTCAGGTTTACCAATAATTGTTTTCAATCATATTAATTATAAACATAATACAAACCTGTTTATGTAAAACGCCTTTAAATTATTTTTTTTGTTTTAGTGTTTATTTTTTTCCTTTTGTGAGCAAAACAATGGAGTATTACGGAGTCCGCTGACGCTTCCGTCCTGCAAATTTTTGAAAAAAATTTCCCTCCATGTTCCTTGTTTGCGAAGCCCAAAAGTATTAAGAAGATGGCTCAGACTAAAAACCTGGGCCATTTATTTTATTTCAGGTTTATTTTTGATGTAAGCTATAAAGGTGTCTAAAATTTAGACACCTTTATAAATGGATTACAATATTTTCTATTTACCTCGCTTGTTCTGATTATGGTTTTTAACTAGTTGTAGAATACTCGATAAAATAAATATACAATATAAAAGTATTAAAAAGTAGTAATGTCGGCCAGGATTATAAGTGGTAAATACAATAATAATACCTATGACTGAACTTATAATACACAACCATGATATAAAACTGCTATTTATAATACGAAGTAATTTAGGCTCTTTATAGTTCATAATTATTTATTTAATAAAGGCAACCAATAATTCAAACTATGTGAAGCTACATGTAATCCTGCTTTAAAGCTAATTTTTTCTTCACTAGTTAAATTCGATGTAGTATCTACATAGTTTTGATAATCTTCCGTTAAGCTCAACGAGTTAGTAATACCTTCTGCATCTAAATATCCTTGTTTTAAATTGTTTTCAAAAACTACATCAGCGGTTGAGGAACTTTCCTCCGAAGCCCCCTCTCCGGAGGAAGGTTCTGGAACATCATCATCGTTGTTATCCCAGACTGCAGCCCCACGTTGCTTTACAAAAGCATCCAAGTCCATTTCTTTGTCAATACTATCAATAAGCGCAATTTCATAATGTGAAAGTTCAATTCCTGCTAAGTAGTT
Source organism: Arachidicoccus terrestris (assembly GCF_020042345.1). Lineage (NCBI taxonomy): Bacteria > Pseudomonadati > Bacteroidota > Chitinophagia > Chitinophagales > Chitinophagaceae > Arachidicoccus > Arachidicoccus terrestris. The sequence continues at coordinate 2,724,214 of NZ_CP083387.1, read as the reverse complement.
TTGAACAAATGTCCCCCCCGCTAGAGACCCTTCACTACCACCATTTTCATCTCTTTTAATTAATGCTGAAAGGATTGCATCGTGTAAAGTACCTACTATAGCCGGATCTACGTTGCTGTTATACGCATAAGAAGTATCTCTGGTTGGAAGAGGGTCTAATGGCGGTAGACTAACCGCAGATCCCTTATAAGCATCATAAGAACAAGCACCTCCTATAATTGCACCACCCGCTACAGCTCCAATTACCACTCCCGCTTCTGGATTGCCTGCTAACATACCCACTCTAGCACCTACCCAGGCTCCACCTTTACCCCCAGATATAGCACCGCCTATATCAGCCATCGCTACAGCCACAAGATTTGTCCAACTGAAACCTGTAATGGCTGGGTCTGTAGGTCCTGCAGGACCGCCAACATCACTTCTTTCGTTGCCAATACTAGCAAGGATCTTATGACTTAATTTCGATGTAGAATGTTTGGCATTTATTGCTTTTAAGTCAGAGCTAAATTTTTCAATTCGAGATTTCTCCGAATTAATACCATTGTTAGCTGTTTTGGTACAGGAAGTTGCGAATGCTAGCAATACACACGCAACAATAGTTAGTTTAAAATACCTCATAAAATTTATTTTAGTTAAAAATAGGCTTCTACCTATAGATACGAAGCAGAAGGGGTTTATCCCCCAAAAAAAGTTATATTTTTTTTAATTTAATATGTTACTTCATATACACCAATTATTAATGAAAAATTAATAACATTTTTATTAATTGTGGAATTGAGTAAAATGGGCGCTGTTACTCAGGTCATAAACCAGGGTCAGGAAGATAGTCAGGCAGATCAGGTTCCGATTAAAGGCCTCAGCGAACTGGAATATATTGAACGATCACGGTATATCTATTTAAAAGGATGATGCATCGGGATGAGGAAGAACAGGTCGTAATGAATTATTTATCAGATCGTTACCCCATACTGCGAACGGCATTATGTCTAACTGAAAAAATCAGAAACTGGTATGACAAAAAGCATATAGGGAAAGATTTAGACTTTGTGGAAAGAGATTTATACGACTGGCTGGATGACGTGGAAGATACTTGAAATAGCTTCCATGGGAACACTTTCCAAACTGTACAAAAATCTAAAACATCAACTTCCAGAAAAAGCAATGATAGCCAAAGAAATGGGCTTGAATTTGCATAGGGAATTGTCCAGTTGGCTGGAAGCTATCACTTATATCCGGAATATTATTGCACACCATTCACGATTATGGAGCAGGAATATGGTCAAACGACCGACGGAAAGCCTAAACAATCCAATCGGACAATGGCTTGAAAATCCCTTAACACAAGTACAAACAAAAAAGCCTTTTTTAATAATTTCTTGTTTGGTTTATTTATGTAATGAAGTAACACCAGGACACCAAATAAAAACAAAAATCTTAGACTTGCTTAATAGCAACCCTGATATACCTATTTACAAACTCGGCTTTCTAAACAACTGGGAAGACGAGCTTTTGTGGAAATAAGAACAATATTATGACCAGCGTCCAGCACAATAGTGATTAAAATACTTCAGCCCGATTGTTATACAAAAAGTGCGCTGCGAAATTATAATTCTCCGAGTCGCATAAACTGTTCAATAGTTACGCTTTTACTTTTAGATGTTTTCCGTTATTGCCATTTTATTTGCCAATACATTTTCTTTACCCTTTAATCTTCAGAAAACAATAACGAAAATATTCCAAATACCGAAACACTTCCTAATAGACTGACTATTAACTCATTGCTCAGACAGCGCCGTATATCCGCTAAAGATTTTAAAGGGACAGCAAATGGCTTTATCAAAACCCTGAATTAAGTTATCTTTGCGCCTTACCGATATTAATTAATTTATTCAGATGTTTAACAAGAGAACAAAAATTAAGGCATTACTCAATGGTGAGCTCACCGGTCAGCAGGTAACGATTATGGGATGGGTACGTACATTTCGTAATAATCAGTTTATAGCCCTTAATGACGGAAGTACTATAAATAATCTGCAGATCGTTGTCGAACTTGGTTTACTGGATGAGGCCGGCCTCAGACGCATCACCACCGGTGCTGCCCTGAAGGTGACAGGCGAGCTCGTGCCGTCTCTTGGAAAAGGCCAGAAGGTCGAAGTCAGGGCATCAGCGATAGAGATACTGGGAGACAGTGACAGCGAAAAATACCCGTTGCAGCCTAAGAAGCACAGCCTGGAATTTTTAAGGGAAATCGCGCATCTGCGCTTCAGGACCAGTACATTCAGTGCTGTATTCAGGATCCGTCACAGCCTGGCGTTTGCAATTCACCATTTTTTTAACGAAAAAGGGTTTGTTTATTTACATACGCCTATTATTACATCCAGTGATGCAGAAGGTGCCGGAGAAATGTTTCAGGTAACCACATTGCCATTGGATAAACTGCCGGTTAAAGATGGCGGCGCCATCGATTTCAGCCAGGACTTTTTTGGCAAAAGCACTAATCTGACCGTTTCGGGCCAATTGGAAGGCGAACTGGCGGCGACAGCACTGGGAGATGTCTATACGTTTGGCCCCACTTTTCGTGCAGAGAACTCCAACACGACCCGTCATTTGGCCGAATTTTGGATGATAGAACCAGAAATGGCATTCTATGATCTGGAAGACAACATGGATCTGGCAGAAGCCTTCATTCAATACCTGATCCGGTATGTAATGGAACATAATGCTGAGGATCTTGCATTCCTGGACAACCGTTTGAAGGAAGAAGAGAAATCGCTTCCTCAGGCGCAGCGCAGTGAGCTTGGGTTACTGGAAAAATTACAGTTCGTTGTAGACAATAGCTTTGAAAGGATCACCTATACGGAGGCCATTGATGTGCTGCAGCAGTCCCCCGCCTATAAAAAGAAGAAGTTCAAGTATGAGGTAAAATGGGGTATCGATCTGCAAAGTGAACATGAAAGATACTTGGTAGAAAAGCATTACAAGAAGCCGGTTATTGTAACAGATTATCCGAAAGATATTAAAGCATTTTATATGCGCCAGAACGATGACGGGAAAACCGTAGCCGCGATGGACATCCTCGCACCAGGGATCGGTGAGATTGTCGGAGGCTCTCAGCGAGAAGAGAGATTCGACAAACTGGAAACCAGAATGCAGGAGATGCGTGTACCGGTTAAGGAAATGCAGTGGTATTTAGATACCAGGCGTTTTGGATCTGTCCCACATGCCGGATTTGGTTTGGGTTTTGAAAGAATGGTTCTTTTTGTTACCGGCATGAGCAATATCAGGGATGTAATTCCCTTTGCCAGAACACCTAAAAATTGTGAGTTTTAGCAGAAATTTACGACTTCAAAAAAGCCTGCCTCGCTTTAAAGATAGGCAGGCTTTTCTATCCCGGACCGGAATTAATTATGCTGGCATTGCACCCGGGAAATAAGCTTACCGATGATACATCCCCCATTCATCAGCTGATCATTTTCGGTCTTACAATTTCGCCTGGCACAAATCGGAAAAAGAAGTGAATGAAATTTAATACAATATCCCCTGATCAATCCATCTCTTTATTTGTAAAAAATATTATGGTTTTTGAGGAGACTGAAAATAAGCAGCAAACAGTCCTTCCTTTTTTTGCTGATGGCTATCCGGGCCTGATATTCCAGGAAACGGAAAACGGTCTGTTCGTCAGCCCTCAAAACAAACAAATGCCCACTCTATTTCTGTATGGACAAACTTTAATGCCTATCGAACTAATAATGCAGGGAACTTATAAATTGATCGTTTTTCAGTTATTTCCCTTTGTACTCAATAGTTTTTTTAATGTAGAGCCGAAAGACCTTAACGACAAGTGCTATAACCTTGAACAGTTACCTGATGAGAGTGGCATTCAGGTAATTGAAAAATTGCGTAAAACGAAACCCCGGCATAAAAGAATTTCAATTCTCTCCGATTTCCTTAATGCGTTATTTGAACACAAAAAAAAGGAGATTGACCTGAATATTGCTTCCGCTATCAAAAAAATAATCCGGAAAAAAGGACAGGTATCTATTCAGGAACTATATAACGAGATTTATTTAACGGAAAGAACTTTTGAACGCCGGTTTATTAATGCGGTCGGTGTTACCGCAAAACAATTTTCTAAAATAATTCAGTTTCAGCAATCACTTGAACAGCTGACAGTAAAAGATTATACAAACCTCACAGATATTGTATATGCAAATGGCTTTGCTGATCAATCACATTTTATAAAAGTATTCAAAGCCTTTACAGGAAAAACACCTTCAGCTTTTAAGTCACAAAAATAATTTTGTCGGTTTTGTTCTATTTATAGCTATACGGCGAGGCTACTTTTGTTCCATAATTTTAAACTACAAGAAAATGGACAAAAGAATTTTAATTTTAGGCGGCACCGGAAAAACAGGAAAACGAATTGCCCGGGGTTTGCAGCACCTTCAAGTCCCAATTCGGTTGGGATCAAGAAACGAAAATCCGCCTTTCAATTGGGATGATCCGGGCAACTGGCAGAACGTGCTTGCCGGAATCGAAAAAGTTTATATAACGTTTCAGCCTGATTTGGCAGTTCCACAATCCATTGAAAAAATAAAACTTTTTACAGAAACCGCAAAAGCAAACCATGTAAAAAAACTGGTGCTTCTGTCAGGCAGAGGAGAAAAAGAAGCGCAGGCCTGTGAACAAATCATCATCCAATCGGGTTTGGAATGGACAATTTTAAGGGCAAGCTGGTTTATGCAGAATTTTAGCGAAAGCTTTTTGCTCGACTCTATTCTGAACGGCGAAGTGGTGCTTCCCACTGTAAAAGTATCAGAGCCATTTGTTGATGCTGATGACATTGCTGAAGTTGCCGTGAAAGTTCTGACCGAGCCAAATCACTCAACCAAAATCTATGAACTTACGGGTTCGGAATTGTTATCGTTTGAAACCACCGTTTCCACTATTGCACAAGCGCTAAACAGGAAAATCAGCTATACTGAAATTGGTATGGACGAATATGTGGCTGCACTCAAATCATACCAGTTACCCGACGATTTCATTTGGTTAATAAAATACTTATTTTCAGAAGTGCTTGACGGAAGAAACCAATGGTTGAGTAATGATATACAACATCTATTGGGTAGAAGACCTGCAACTTTTGAAGAATATGTAACTAAAACTGCAAAAACAGAAATATGGAAAGTTTACTAAACCATATTCCGGCGCGACGGTTTCAATCGTGGTCATATGGCTTACAACATTATCGGCAGTACTTTTTTATAGTCAGGATTACTTTCCTGACAGGAGGTCTAGATTGCAATTGGCAAAGTTTACCGTTTCAATAGCATGCGAAAAATATTGGAACACGCCTGGAACTCATAGCACGGGATCGGACCAGTTGCGGCCATCGCTTCTTTTAGCCTCACAATACTACCGGTCATTAAAACAATTTCAGCAAAATAAGGAAAACCAATAAGATTTCTTCTTTTTAGTTTGTTGTCCGTGCGGAAGGGATTAATACCCTTTGGAATCCTTCTTAAAAGGAAGTATTTCTATTCCGGTACCTCACAAACTTTTAAAACAAAGAGCGCCGGACATACTGTGATCCATTCTAACAGTATGTCCGGCGCCCTTTGTTTTTATCCGGTATTCACGAGAGGCCGATTTTCCAGCTATGCGGTTCCGGCACTTTTGCTTCTGATTTTGTTATTGACCGGCCATTTTATCTACAACAGACTGTGTAACTCCTGTGGAACTGTACCCTCCGTCATGGTAAAGGTTCTGCATGGTGACATACCTGGTCAGATCACTGAACAACGTAACACAATAGCCGGCAAAGGCCTCTGCTGACGCATTACCCAGGGGACTCATGGCTTCAGAAAAGTTGATAAAACCATCAAAGCCTTTTACGCCGCTTCCCGCTGTAGTTCTGGTAGGTGACTGGGAAATCGTATTGACACGGACTTTATTCTTGAGTCCATAATGGTATCCAAAGCTTCTGGCGATACTTTCCAATAAAGATTTGGCATCTGCCATTTCATTGTAATCCGGGAACACACGCTGCGCAGCAATATAGGTCAATGCAACGACACTTGCCCATTCGTTCAGTGCATCCTTTTCATACGCCACCTGTAACACCCTATGGAAACTAACGGCAGAGATATCCAAAGTCTTTAATTCCCATTCATGATTAAGCTGCGTATAAGGATTTCCCTTACGGATATTCATGCTCATTCCGACACTGTGCAGGATAAAATCAATTTTACCGCCAAAATGGTCCATAGACTGGTCAATCAGAGCCTCTAAATCTTCCATTTTAGTAACATCTGCACCGATAACAGGAGCACCTATCGCATCTGCCAGTTTATTGATCTCGCCCATTCTTAAAGCGATTGGTGCATTGGTGAGAACGATCTGAGCTCCTTCCTCATGACATTTAAGTGCTGTCTGCCAGGCCAGAGACTGTTCATTTAGCGCACCAAATATGATTCCTTTTTTTCCTTTTAATAGGTTATGCGACATGGGTTAAATTTTTATATGATTGTATTCTTGCGTTTAAAGATAGTTACTAAATTGACTCCACAAAGAAAAGAAATTTTTAATTTATATAGTTTAAAGAGGACGAATTTGTCCTACTTATCGCACCATATGGCATAAAATAATGCTCTACTGCTGCTCTAAGCTATATTTTGCCCCTTAAAAGCCCTATCTTGCAGTCCATAACATCACGGGGAGCCTTCCGGGCTATGTAACACGGAGAAGCTGAGAATCAAACCCGTATGACCTGATCAGGATAATCTCTGCGTAGGAATTGATGTTGGATCCCTCCTTTTGGAAGATTCCTTTCCAAATTGACCTCCCAGCCTGCAAATACTTGTTCTGACAGCTTCATCATGTTTAAATGAAAATAGAATCGTTTATGGGCTTATATCGCTGGATTGAGATCATTGCCGTTGCCTTCGGGCTGCTTTATGTGATATTTGTCATCAGGCAAAACATCTGGTGTTGGATATGCGGCATACTAGCCAGTGGCCTCTATATATGGTCCTGTATCCATGCCAAAATATATCTCGAAGCAGGTCTCAACTTTTACTATGTAGTAGTGGGGTTTTATGGATGGTACCATTGGCTTCACGCAAAAAAAATCAATGCCAGCGGCAAGACCGTTGACCTCCCGGTCTCTGTCTGGAAAACAGGTAATCATGTCGTTAATCTGATACTCTGTATCATCCTAAGTCTGGCCCTGGGCCGCATATCTCATCAAATGACAGACTCTCCGAGGCCGTATTTTGATGCAGTGATTACCGTTTTTAGTTTTAGCGCGACTTATATGGAAGCAAGAAAGGTGCTGTCCGCCTGGGTATACTGGTTTTTTATCAACGGGGCCTCCGTGATATTGATGCTGGACAGAGATATGCCGGGGTATGCCATACTCTCCGCCGTTACGACCCTGCTTTGCATCAAAGGCTATTATGATTGGAAAAAGAGTTATACAAAATTATCAAAGTAGCATACAATCGTAAACATCCAATCAGCATCCCGCTATTTTTTTGTATTTTAGCCTGCTCGATTTCGTATGGGGAAGATCCTCCATATGAATATTTTATGCTTATTTTTATTAAATCAGGGACACATTAAAACCGATATTCACAGATGAAAAAGATTGTATTTATGGCACTTGCCCTCCTATTATTTCAGGCAAGTGAAGCCATGATCCGGCTGCCGCATATTTTCTCGGACGGCGTTGTTTTACAGCAACAGACGGATATACAGCTCTGGGGGTGGGCTTCTCCCAACGAGAAGGTCTCAATCTGGCCTTCCTGGCAGAAAGACAGTATCCACCTGCGCGCAGATGCAGAAGGAAAATGGATTGTCACCCTGCATTCTCCTAAAGCGGGCGGTCCTTATACTATCGATTTTGATGCCCATAATCACATCCGCCTCACCGATGTCTGGTTAGGAGAAGTATGGGTATGTTCCGGTCAGTCCAATATGGAGTTCACTTACAACTGGAGAAAAACCAAAGATATTGGTGATTTCGACAGTTGCGATCAGTATAATCTGCATTTTTTCCAGGTGCCAAAAACAAGCGCCTTGACTCCTCAGGAAGATTTGCCGGGTAACTGGATGCGCTGTGATTCCAATACCGTCAAAAACTTCAGTGCCGTTGCTTATTTCTTTGGTAAGAAACTCAACAAAAATCTGCATGTGCCCATCGGCCTTATTTCATCCAACTGGGGAGGCACACCTGCGGAAGTCTGGACTCCGGCGGAACTGGTCAACGAAAATCCATTCCTGCATAAATGGCAGCAAAAGATCAAGCCATCCATTGGCTGGCCTATCATCGCCGGCAGGGCTTATAACGCGATGATTTATCCATTGACACAATTTTCAATCGCGGGTGCCATCTGGTATCAGGGAGAGTCCAATGTAGATACTTATCAGAGCTATGGTCAGCTTTTTAAAACGATGATCCGGTCATGGAGAACCCGGTGGAATAATGATTTTCCCTTTTATTTTGTACAGATTGCTCCCTTTCATTATGATAAGGTCAACAGTGCTGAATTAAGAGACCAACAGGCTAAGGCATTGGAACTACCGCATACCGGTATGGTCGTTACCGCTGATCTGGTGAGCGACACTAATGACATCCATCCCCATAACAAATATGATGTCGGATACCGTCTGGCCAATCTGGCGCTCTCGGGGCATTATCAGATCCAGGGCCATTTCCCGAAATCTCCCGTCTTATCCGGTTATCAGCTAGATGGCAATAAAGTCCGGATCCGGTTCAAGAACGCCGAAGGCGGCCTTAAGGTAAAGGAAGGAGGCATTCAGGAACTTTATATTGCAGGGGCAGATCAGCATCTATACCCGGCAGTCGTTAAGATTGATAAAGACGGTAGTATCATCGTATCCAGCAAGGATGTTCAAAAACCTTCTCTGGTGGAATATGGTTTTACCAATACAAGATTGGGCAATCTGGTGTCTGGCGACGGATTACCGGTGGCTCCTTTCAAAATTGAGTTACAATAAATGCAAAACTGCCATTGGTAGTGCTTCCCGAAGAAAAAACCACTGATATATTTAAGCTCATATATATCAGTGGTTTTTTTCAATCTACGCATAAGCCTACATCAGCAATGCAAGTCTATAATTCCTCCATCATTTCCCGGGCGCTCTCCATAGCGGCGGTACTTGGCTTTTCTCCTCCCAGCATCTGTGCGATCGTCAGTACCCGTTCGTTCCTATCCAGGCTGCGCACATCGGTCTGTATCGTTGTATCAGGCTGTGCCCGTTTAAAGACATACAGATGATGGGCTGCCCGGGCGGCAATCTGTGGCTGATGCGTAATGGCGATTACCTGAATCTTTTCAGAAAGCTCTTTCATGATAATACCTACTTGCTTTGCCGCTTCCCCCGATATGCCGGTATCTATTTCGTCAAAAATGAGTGTAGGGAGCTCAACGGATTGCGCTACCAGGGATTTAATACAGAGCATCAGGCGGCTGAGCTCCCCCCCACTGGCTACTTTTCGGATGGGTTCGAACCTGCCGCTTTTATTCGCGTCAAATAAAAATTCTACGAGATCCTGACCATATTGATTCAGCGCGGATTCTTTCGTAATGTTCACCTGAATTCTTGCAGAAGGCATTCCCACGCTGGCAAGTCTTTTATTGACGGCTTCTTGTAAGGGCTTCACTTCCGCCAACCTGGCCTTCGTCAGCGCACCGGCTTGTTTGACAGCCTCAGCAAGCAACGCTTTCTCTTCTTTACGCAAAGCTTCTATTTGCGCTTCCGTATCAAGCACACCATCCAGTTTTTCCTGAAGTGAAGCCTGTATCGTCAGCAACTCACGGGTCGTGGAAACGCTATGCTTTTTAAAGAGCTTATAGCCTTTATCCAGTCTTTCCTGGATGATGCTGATTCGCTGCTGGTCTGGATTAAAATGATCCGCCAGGCTTTCCAGTTCCTCAGCAATATCCTGAAGTTCAATCTGTGTGCTCTTAAGGCGAGCAGCCAGATCACCCAACTGTTCATGATAGGCCGTAAAATGTTCCAGCTTATTACTGAGCCCACGCAGGGTTTGTACAAGCGGCTGCTCTCCATCGGAGAGTACGCTAGTTGTTTCTGCAAGCGCTAATTTAATTTCTTCTGCATTAGAAAGCAGGTTAAGTTCAGTGTCTAATTCCTCCAGTTCGTTCTCCACAAAACTTAATTCCGCCAACTCATCAAACAGATACTGGTTAAAATCGGCCTCCTTATCAAAATTTGCCTTTTCTTCCTCTAACCCGGCCAGTCTGGTCCGGCAAGCTTGCAGGTTCTTAAAAGTCGCCTGATATTGGACAATGCTGGCCTTATTGCCGGCCAGTGCATCCACGACCTGGCGTTGAAAATCACTTTCCCCCAATTGTAATGTATCAAATTGCTGATGCTGATCTACTAATAAAACAGCCAGTTCTTTGAGCTGCTGAAGTGTCACAGGAGTATCATTGATAAAGGCTCTGGATTTACCGGAAGCCGCAATTTCACGGCGCACGATAAGTTCTCCCGGTTCTTTAAGCTCAGCCACTGTCAGGTACTGATCAATGGCTTTCTGGCCCTCGACCCCAAAACTGCATTCTACGACACATTTTTTATCTGTGGCCTTAAGTACAGACGTATCTGCTCGGGCGCCCAGGATGAGACTAAGCGCCCCCATAAGAATACTCTTACCGGCACCAGTTTCACCGGTAATGATGTTCAGACCAGCCTCAAAATTGACCTCAATATGGTCAATGATGGCATAATTACTTATTTGGAGTTGCCTTATCACCTGTAATGATTAAAGATTCTATATTTCACTTGCGAATTTATAACAATCATTGATTGCTCCCAATTAAATTGCAATTGCTGGCATGTATGCCAATATACCGGCTAAATGGTTGATAAGAGGCACCAAAAAAGGGTAGCGTTACAAAAAACACTACCCTTTATTTAGTAATAATGTCCGCAATTACAGACCCAGGAAACCGGATTTCTTAAGCGTTTTAATGCCTTCTCCGATTTTGTAACCATTGTTATAAATCTCTATTTTGTATTCACCGGTCTGATATCGGCCTCCCTGATCCCAGTCAAAAGAGACTTCTTTGCGCTCTCCGGTCGTGTAACTGATATTTTGCATATTGGTGTAGACCTTCTGCCCCTCTTCTCTGGTCTGGAATGTTCCGCTTCCCTGAGAAGGAATAGAAACAACTCTGCCGTCGGGGGCAACTACGATAATATATAGATCTTTTGGACCACTGGGTGCCACTCTATTGGCGTCAATAATAAATTTCACCCTTAGCAGATCAGCTTTCTTTGCCTTACTGGTCTCAGATTCCTTATCTCCTTTTAACCTGATGGCTTCAATAGTTATGTTAGATGCATGCAGTGTAGAAGCTTCATCCAGAATTTTGTTTTTAGCCTCGCTAACTGCATTCAGGCTGTCAGTGACTTGTTGTTTCTGGGCGGCAATGGTATCTCTTTCAGATGCCAGCACCTGATTGCTTACTGTAAGGCTGGCGTTTTCTTTCTGCAGCGCGGCTACCTGCGCAAACAATCCGTTTACTTTTCCTTTCAATTCCTCTATCAGGCCTTTTGCCTTAGAAAGATCCCCATTATTCTGCTGCCGGATATCTTCGATCTTTTTCTTCAGAGCGTCGATTTCCTGCTTCTGCTGTGCTAATGTACCCTGTAATTGTGTGTTCGATCCCGTCAATGAATCCATCCTTTTTAAGGCGTCGTTATATTCCGCCTGAATCGCATTTTTCGCAGAATCCGATGTTTGTGTCTGGTACTGCAAGCCGGCGATCTGCTGATTTTTATGACTGTGGTCATAAATAATGTAGGCCCACGTAGCCAGCAGCAGTGCAATTGAAATCCCCAGAATAATTTTTTTATTTCTGTCCTTAGGATTAGGCGTCGGCTGCGGCGCAGATGGCTGTGGATTGGCTGATGGATAATTAGAACTTTCCATGATTAATTGAGCATTTATTATTTTTTTTATAAATTGTAAACAGTATGAATGGAAGCATTTTAGATCACCCACAGCTGTTTAAAACAGTCATTAAAAGACAAGTATATCCCGAAAAAATCCGACGTCTTGCTTTCAATGTTGGATTAAAATAGCGAAAATAATGCCAGATTGGAAGGTTATGCTGTAGGTTTGGATTCTAGTTTGACTGCTCTCATAAGCTATATTTTAAATCACTAATAAACAACAATTTATGTAATATACCCGTCATAATCTCGCTTCTTCTTTTTCCCGGAATGCGGTAAGACGGCCCTTCCTTCGCCCCTCTTTAATCTTGAGCTTAGGTCGCAAAATACTTAAGTAGCTCGTTATTAGCCTATTGCTTTCCTTACGGCTCCTATAACCTGATCGAGGTTACTGGCGTCCTGGCCTCCGGCTGTTGCAAGATCCTTGCTGCCACCTCCACCACCCTTGATGATCGGTGCGACAGTTTTTTTAATTAACTGACCGGCATTCAGATCCAGGCTCTTATTCCCGTTCAAAGCCGGGTCTGCAATAATGACCACGCTGGCTTTACCTTGAATAGCAGCGACCAGAACAATAACATAATCACTTAATTCGGCTTTGAGTGCAAATGCCAGTTTTTTAAGATTATCTGCATTACTAACCTCTACTTCGGCCCCGATAAAATGAATGCCATTTACAATTGTTACACTGTTTTTCAGTTTGGCGGCCAGAGAGGAAACCTCTTTGGCTTCCAGGGAAGCTAGTTTGCTTTCCAGTTGGCTTTTTTCTTCCAGAAGTTTCTCAATGGCTTTAAGTGGCGCATTTGTCTTCAGCAGATCGGCAACAGCTTTATTCTGGCGTACTTTATCTGCAAAATACCGGATCGCCGCGCCCCCTGTCAGCGCTTCAATACGCCGTACCCCGGCAGCTACCGCGGATTCGGCTGTAATGGTCATAAGACCAATCATACCTGTGCGAGGCACATGTGTACCTCCGCAAAGCTCAATCGAAAATTCAGGGTCAACAGTTACGACCCGTACAAGATCCCCATACTTTTCACCAAAAAGGGCCATGGCGCCCATTTTCAGGGCCTCCTCCTTAGGTAATTCCTGGATATTGACTTCAATATTCTCCCTGATCTTTGCATTAACGATTGACTCCACCTGCTGCAGTTCTTCATCAGTGATCTTCGCAAAATGGGAAACATCAAAACGGAGTATATCGGGACTTACCAGAGAGCCTTTTTGATTTACATGTGTGCCTAATACCTGTTTAAGTGCAGCATGCAATAAATGGGTTGCCGTATGATTGTAGGCCGTATGCAGGCGTCGTTCAGCATCTACCTTGGCGACAACTTCACCCTCTATGACTGCCGGCAGTTTCTGTACAAAGTGGATAAATTCCCCGTTTTCTTTTTTTGTATCCGTTACCGCAATCTGCTCCTCTCCAAAAATAAGCACACCGGTATCCCCTACCTGGCCGCCGCTTTCTGCATAAAAAGGAGTCTGTTCCAGCACCAGCTGATACTGTTCTTTGTTTTTGCTTTTTACCTTTCTGTATTTGACTACCTTGGTGGGCACCAAAAGATCCTCATATCCAGCAAATGACGTTTTTTGAGTTGGATATACCGTGATCCAGTCTTCTGTATCCAGCGCTGTCGCAGCCCGGGAGCGGCTTTTCTGCTGCTGCATCTCATGGGTAAAGCCCTTTTCATCTACGCTGAGTCCGTTTTCTGAGGCAATCAGCCGGGTCAGGTCGATCGGAAACCCAAAAGTATCATACAATTCAAAAGCCTGGGTACCGTCCAACGTCTGTTCACTTTTGGCCTTTGCAGCCGCAATTAATTCTTCAATTTTTTTCAGCCCTTTCTCCAGCGTTCTAAGAAAAGCTTCTTCTTCCTCCTTTATCACTTTGGTCACAAAATCCTGTTGCTGATGCAGTTCAGGAAAAACCCCTTCGAACTGCCCGGCAATTACAGGAAGCAGCTTATATAGCAGCGGCGTTTTATAATCCAGATAAGAATAATAATAGCGGACAGCTCTTCTCAGTATGCGACGAATCACATAACCCGCCCCTGTATTAGAAGGCAACTGGCCGTCAGCAATACTAAAAGCAATGGCCCTGATATGATCGGCCAACACCCTGAAAGCAATATCTTTACGGTTATCAGAAGCCCCATAATCTTTACCCGTCAGCTCACTAATAACCTTCAGCGTACCCGTAAAGACATCTGTATCATAGTTTGAAGTCTTGTTCTGCAACACCCGGACCAATCTTTCAAAACCCATCCCGGTATCTACATGTTTTTCAGGTAATGGTGACAGACGACCATCTTTACCCCGGTTAAATTGCATAAATACGTTGTTCCAGATCTCAATGACCTGTGGATGGTCTGCGTTTACCAGTGCTGCTCCGGACGTCTGCCGGCGTTCGCCCTCGCTGCGGCAATCCATATGAATTTCAGAACAGGGACCGCAGGGGCCTGTATCACCCATTTCCCAAAAATTATCCTTCTTATTTCCTTTGAGAATATGGTCTTCCACTACCCATTTACGCCACTCATCATAAGCTTCCTGATCAAAAGGCAATCCTTCGGAAGCATCTCCTTCAAATACAGTTACATATATTTGTTCAGGATTGATCTTAAATATTTTTGTCAACAATTCCCAACTCCAGGCAATAGCTTCTTTCTTAAAATAGTCTCCAAAGCTCCAATTCCCGAGCATCTCAAACATCGTATGATGGTATGTGTCTACGCCCACTTCTTCCAGGTCATTATGTTTACCGCTGACACGCAGGCATTTCTGAGTATCAGCCACCCTTCTGTGCGTCGGCACTTTATTGCCCAGAAAATAATCCTTGAACTGATTCATCCCAGCATTGGTAAACAGCAAGGTCGGGTCATTTTTGATGACAATAGGGGCTGAAGGAACGATGGTATGCTGCTTTTCTTTAAAAAATTCCAGAAATTGTTGCCTTATCGCTGCAGAAGTCATTATTTTTCTTGTTTAAGGTGGCAAAGGTAGAATTAATTAAGCAAAAATAATGAGCCTGCCCAGAGCCAAAATACAACGAATATACCTTCAATAACGATTGTAGCTAATGATCTGCAAAATGGAGTTTGCTATTTTTTCCGAAGGGCCGGCGCCAGGTGCAGACAACACATTAATCGCAATCATTATATAAAATTTAGCTTTACCCGTTTTTCTGCCTTGCAGCAAGCAAATGATAAGATGGTGTGCGATTCAAAAATCTGACCCAAAATTTAAGGATATGCGTTTTTTTTCAAAGATATGCCCCCATTAATTTGTAATTTTGGCACATTTGAAACAGCTATGGCAAGAATCTTTTTAGTGGGCATGATGGGTGTGGGTAAATCTCACTGGGCTGGCAAACTCGCCCGCAAACTTGGTATCCCTCACTACGATCTGGATGATATAATTGAACAAGAGCAAGGAATGCCGATCGCAGAGATTTTTGCCAGCAAAGGTGAAGCGGGATTTAGACAAATAGAATCAGCAACGCTGAGGCGACTGGGGGGAGCGCCTGATTTTGTAATGGCTACCGGCGGTGGCGCCCCCTGCCAAATGAACAATATGGCTTATATGAACAGCAGAGGGGTGACTATATGGCTGGATGAGTCTTTAGAAATCATCATTGGCCGTCTGAAACAAGGCAGGGCTGAGCGCCCGCTGGTCGCAAAGCTGGCTGATTCCGAACTCCGGGACTATATCGCCGGCAAGCTACAGGAAAGAGCGGTGTTTTACAGGCAGGCAAGGTACCGAATCGAAGGTAAGGAGATTTCTAACGCGACACTGGAACAAATAATTAACAATCATGGATAAAGCTAAGATCAATTCCTGTTTTATTAAAATAGCCGCGCTCTTAGGAGTATTGGCCGTTATTCTGGGCGCTTTTGGCGCACACGGCTTAAAGACAAAAGTCAGCTCCCAGGCACTGACAGTGTTTGAAGTTGGGGTTCGATATCAAATGTATCATGTTTTTGCCCTGCTACTTACCGGTATATTATTTATAGCGGGTGATCAGAAGCGACTGGTATGGGCGGGTAGATTATTTATTGCAGGCATTATTTTATTCAGCGGCTCTTTATATGCGCTTACATTTGTAATGGATGCAGGTAACCCTGCTTTATTAAAATTAGGTATAATTACGCCTTTAGGCGGTGTATGCTTTATAGCCGGATGGCTTTTCCTGGCATTGGCCTTTTGGAAAAAACAAGCTATATAATTTTTTCAATCAATTAAATTTTATTCATTTTTGATATGATCGCCCCGGAAACGATACGTGAAGTCACCGACCGCATTGATATTGTCGATGTAGTGGGCGAGTTTGTGAAACTTAGACGGCGGGGCTCAAATTATCTGGGGTTATGCCCTTTCCATGGAGAGAAGACGCCTTCATTTAATGTTTCCCAGAGTAAAGGAATTTTTAAATGCTTTGGCTGTGGCAAAAGCGGCAATGCCATCACTTTTGTCATGGAGCATGAAAAATATAGCTATGTAGAAGCCATCAAATGGCTGGCACGCCGTTATGGTATTGCCGTGGAAGAAACTGCCATGAGCGAGGAAGCCAGAGAGCATATGCAAGCCGCAGAAAGCCTGTATATCATCAACGGATTTGCGCAGAAATTCTTCCATGAGCAGCTCCTTGGAACAGAAGAGGGTGAACAGATTGCCCTGAGCTATCTGAAAGAAAGGGGCTTTAACCGGCCGATCATTGAGAAATTTGGTTTAGGATATAATCCCGACAGCCCCGATATTTTTGCCCAGGCTGCTGTCAAGAATCAATATAGCCGGGATGTGCTCATGAAAACCGGGCTGGTGCGGAGCTACCAGGACCGGCTTCAGGATAATTATAGAGGCAGGATCATCTTCCCCATCCATAATAATTCCGGGAAAGTCATAGGCTTTGGAGCGCGTATAATCGGTAAGAAGGATAAGGCTCCTAAATACATTAATACCCCGGAAAATGAGATCTACATTAAAAGCAGGATCTTATATGGAAGTTATTTTGCCCGCCATACCATTGATAAGGAAAATGAATGTCTCCTCGTGGAAGGCTACACGGATGTGCTGGGATTGGCGCAGGCAGGTATTGAAAACGTTGTTGCCAGCGGAGGGACCTCGCTGACGATTGAACAGCTCCGGCTGATTAAAAAGTATACCCAGAACCTGACCATCATCTATGATGGCGATAAAGCCGGGGTCAAAGCCGCACTCAGAGGGCTGGACATGGCCCTGGAAGAAGGGTTGAATGTACGGCTGGTACTCATCCCTGATGGAGAAGACCCGGATAGCTATGTCCGCCAACTGGGCGCTGATCAGTTTAAAGAATTCATACAGAAGAATAAGAAAGACTTTATCCTTTTTCAGCTGGAGATCCTGATGAAGGATGCAGGCACAGATATCACCAAAAAAAATGACGCAGTTAACAGGATTGCTGAATCACTCAGCAAGATCAGCAAGGCGGAAGACTTTACGAAACAGCAAGAATACATCCGTCAATGTTCCGATGTCCTGAAAATTGATGAACATGGCCTGACCAATCTGGTCAATAAATACAGAAGAGATAACCTGTCCAAACTGGAGAAAAAACACCATCAGGGTAAATCAGCCACAGAAATTGATAGCGCTGCTCCTCCTGATATTGAAACTCCGGCTGCCGAACAGGAAATAGCTACGCTGGATACCGGTAATATACAAGAACGTAACTTATTGCGTGTGCTGCTGGAATTCGGATTAAAACCCTGGAAAGATAACTGGACGATTGCAGATTACATTTTTGATGAAATCCAGGGGTTTCCTTTTGAACATCAGGACAACGAAAAACTGCTGGAATATTACCGTAGATCTTATAATGAAGGCAGTAATCCAAATACGGCATCTTTCCAATACATAGAAGATAAAGAAATGCAGGAGCTGGTCGTAGCCATTACGCTCACACCCTATGAAATCAGCCGTCGGTGGGATGAAAAGATTCCCGGCAAAAAATCGGACAGTATCGTAGATAGAGATGTGTCTAAACAGGACGCCCAAAACAGCGTCATCTATTTTAAACTGCGTAAGATCAAACAGATGCTGGAAATCACGCAAAAAGAGATTATGGAAGCCGACGACTTTGAGGACCAGATCAAACAACTCCATATCCAGAAACACCTGAAGCAGGAAGAGAAAAATCTCACCGACCAGCTCGGCACTGTGATCTTTAAATAGCCGCTATGCTCGTCGCGATCTTTTCTACCACGATTCCATAATGACTTTCATGATAGATACATTGACCACCGTGGATAATTAAAATCTGTGGAGATTCATGCCGGATGCCAAACTTTTGGGCTATGAGATCAGATACGGCCCTATGATTCCAAAGGTCCAGAAGATAATAATCTGCATTTTCAACAACCGGGGAACGGTCCAACCGGCTTTTGACCATGGCACTTGTGGGACATGAAATGCTGTGCTTCAATATAATTTGTGGCTTGCTATCCGAAAGCAGAATCACTTCTGCGACTTTCTGCTCACTATCTAATGCCTTCCAATCTATCATGGTATGGTTTTACTTTTAAACAGCAAAGATAGCAGAAACAGGGAAAAATCCCGCCATCAAGATCAGACGCTGCCTATCTTATCATGACGACATTTTAATCATTATTTTTGGTATATTCACAAAGTGATAATCTGAACGCCATAAACAGAGAGAAGCAGAATACACAATCAACCATTTGTAGAGAAAATGCGTAAATGGCTTCAATAACCGGTGAAACTTAGCTTTGAAAAAACAGGAGCCCGGCGACCTGATAAATGCAATTTAGTAAATTCAACATTCCTATGAAGTATCTTAAGGTTTTATATGTGCAGGTTTTAATAGGCATTGTGTTAGGTATTATAATGGGATGGTTGGTTCCGGGTTTTTCCCCCGCTGCGAAGATCATTGCTGACATGTATATTAATCTGATTCGCATGGTGATTGCACCAGTTATCTTTGTATGCCTGGTTCTAGGCATGTCAGGTGCAGGAGAGATGAAAAAAGTAGGCAGGATCGGAGGTAAGGCCATCCTTTATTTTGAGATCATCACTACCTTCACACTTATCATAGGGCTGATCGTAACTCATTTTATACAGCCCGGAACTGGTATTCCGACAGAACATATTCCTTCTGTCAATACTGGCGCACCAGCCTTAAACGCTCCTGAAGCACAAATGGATTGGGGGCACTTTATCTCGAATCTGGTACCTTCTAATATCGTTGAGTCTTTCGCTAAGGGAAATATTTTGCAGATCCTGCTATTTGGAATTCTATTTAGTGTTGGCCTTTCCAGGATGGGTCCGGGGGGTGCCTCTGTTATTCGCTTCTTTGAAAAATTGAATAAACTTTTATTCAATATCCTGCACCTGGTGATTAAGGTCAGTCCCATTGGTGCCTTCGGCGGCATGGCATACACCATCGGAAAATTTGGTTTCGCCAGCTTATTTGTACTGGGCAAGCTGCTCTTTACCTTTTATCTCACAGGCATACTTTTCATTTTTATTGTGCTCAATGCGATTGCCTATTTTTACAAATTCAGTTTATGGAAGCTCCTGGTCTATATTAAGGAAGAGATACTGATTGTACTTGGCACCAGCAGCAGTGAAGTTGTGCTGCCCAATATCATGGAAAAGCTTGAAAAGGCAGGCTGCGACAGGGGCGTTGTAGGGCTGGTCATTCCGGCAGGCTATAGTTTTAATCTGGATGGGACCAGCATATACCTTAGTATGTCTATTATTTTCCTGGCGCAGGTATTCCAAGTACCCCTTACTTTAGGGCATGAACTGGGAATTATTGCCGTATTGCTTATCAGCAGCAAAGGCGCGGCAGGCGTCACTGGCTCGGGCTTTCTGGTGTTAACATCTACCTTAACAGCGTTAAAAATAATTCCTTTGGAAGGCCTCGCATTGCTTATCGGCGTAGACCGGTTTATGAGCGAGGGGCGTGCTATCGTCAACGTGATCGGTAACAGTGTAGCCACTGTCGTTATCGCCAAAAGCGAGAAAGCTGTCGATATCCCGACCTTCAAGCGTATCGTAGAAAAATCGAGCCATACCGTTAGTGAAGAGATAACTGTTGACACTGCAGAAAGAAAAACATACCATAACCCGGATCATCAATAACAGCCAACTGTTGTATATTTAATCACTCACAGACGTCTAAATCAAAGATAATGAAACAAAAATCCAGGATTATACAAGAAGCTTACCGACGATCATTTTTAACCGTCTTTATGCTGTTTTGCATATTACTGGCAATGGGACAAACAACCAACGAGCATGCATACAGTAAAGATGTAGCCATCATCCAGCAATATGATAATATATACAAGCCACCTTCTAACCCGATACTGTTTGTAGGCAGCTCTTCGATACGTAAATGGGGTACCTTACAGCGAGACTTTGGTCGTTATGTCGTATTGAACCGGGGAGTCGGCGGTTTCGTTCTTAATGATATGATCTATTTTGCGGATCAGCTCATTTTTAAATATAAACCGAGGCAGATTATTATGTATGTCGGCGAGAACGACCTGCCTCAGAAAACGGCTACCGCAGATACAGTTTTTCAACGGTTCGTAAAGATGTATACACTGATCCGCTCCCGGCTGCCAAGTATCCCATTTGGATATATCGCGATGAAACCGAGCCCCAGCCGTGCACAGTTCAATGATAAATGTATGGCAGCCAATAAACTGATCAAAGACTACCTGGCAGGACAGCCCAATACAAAATTCATTGATATATATGCCCCGATGACAAATAGCGGTCAGGCCAGGCCTGAACTTTTCGTTAAAGATATGCTTCACATGAACCCAAAAGGGTACGCCATCTGGGAGAAAATGGTCCGGCCATATTTGTTGAGGCCGTAAACACCGAGTTGTCCGACTTCAGCTTTCAATTTACATCCGGATCAAAGTCTAACGAAACCGAATTCATACAATACCGCTTACCTGTCGGTGGAGGCCCATCATTAAAGATATGCCCCAGGTGAGAATTACATCTGGCACACTCTACCTCTATCCGGTGCATCCCATATGAATCGTCTTCTTTATAAATAACACTCCCCTTTCTGACGGGTTCAAAAAAGCTTGGCCATCCACAACTGCTTGCAAACTTGGCGTCCGACCTGAACAGTTTATTGCCACATACGGCACAGTAATAAGTTCCCCTGGTATCACTATTCCAGTACTGGCCGGTAAAGGCGCGCTCGGTTCCCTGCTCCCTCGCAACTTTATACAGGTCAGGAGGCAAAATCTTTTTCCACTGGGCATTGCTCACGTTAAGATGAGTTGTATCAGTTCTGGAATAGTACGGATTTGATATTGTATGGTTTTCTGCCATAGAGTTACTTTTATTGATTTGTCCCTGGCAACTATAAAAGAATAGTAAAACCGCTCCAAGAATGACGATTAGATTTTTCATATACAACTTTTACTTTTATGGTTTTTTCAATTTCTCTTTAAAGACCTTTCTAAACTTATCCAACTTCGGCTTGATGACCAATTGGCAATAAGGAACTTTCTGGTTATTAGCATAATAATCCTGATGATAGCCTTCTGCTTTGTAAAAAACCTTATAAGGCGCAACCTCTGTGACAACATCCTTGCCGTATGCTTTCTCTTCGTTCAGCCGCCGGATATAGAATTCAGCTTCCTTTTTCTGTTCGCTATCGTGGTAGAAAATAGCCGACCGGTACTGAGTGCCAATATCATTGCCCTGCCGGTTACGTGTCGTAGGATCGTGGGCAACAAAAAAAGCCGCTAAAAGTTCCTTATATGAAATCTTGGCCGGATCATAGGCGATATTGCAGGCTTCTGCGTGCCCGGTCTGCCCTGTACAAACCTGCCTGTAAGATGGATTGGGCACATGGCCTCCCGTAAATCCGGAGGTAACAGATATCACGCCTTCCAATTGTTTAAATTGCGCCTCTACACACCAAAAGCAGCCCGCCGCAAAAGTAGCGGTATCGTATTTCGGGCGCAGCTCGGTTGTGTTGGCCTCTATATTTATAGCTGCCCTTGCGGACTGAATACAACTCAACAATGGCATCAGTAAAAGCAGGCACACCTGCCCGATGTTAGGTTTAACTTTAAATAATTTGTCTTTCATAGCGATTATTTTTGAAATCATTTAACTGAGCAATATCAGCAGGAATATTAAATATATTCCCTGTAATATTTGTCATAATACAATCTCCAATCACTAAAACCATATCCACCAAATGTTCTTTTGTAAAACCGCATTCAAAAAAAGACTCTAATCGCGCAGGATCCATACTGGTTGGTCTATGAACCAGATCAGCAGCCAGCTTTATCATAATATCCAAGCGGTGGTCGAAAGTGACTTCCCCCAGCTTTATTTCTTCGATTTGCTGATCATTGAGTCCAACGAGCCGGGTGATCATTGTATGCAGATCGATACAATAATTGGCTTTATGGGCAGAAGAAACGCTGAGCGTAATTGCTTCTATCTCCAGTTTGGACAATGAGGACCTCCTTTCATGAAAGGGATAGTAACCGGCGAGCGCGTTTTTTGAATGCATCATAGAGGCAATAAGGTTCGGTATATAGCCTAGTTTATCTATAAAATACCGGAGATAATACCTGTTTTCATCTCCCATGTCAATATGCTGTATGTCATCAACGGTCATTTCCTGATTCAACTTTTAATAATAGACAATCAAGTCTTACTGCGAAAACTAGACACGTTCATCCCTGAATAAGCTTTAAAGAACCTGCTAAAATGCGCCGGGCTTTCAAAACCAAGTTCATAGGCGATCTCCTTTGCCGTTTTGTCCGTATAATGAAGATATCTTTTGGCTTCCAGAATCAGCCGGTTGCGAATGACAACGGAGGGCGCCGGCTGCTTCAATAGCAGGAAAACATTACTCAGGGTTTTAGGAGACTTATTTAAAGCAGCCGCATAATAGCTCACCTCATGGTGCTGTTTAAAACTGCCTTCTACTAATAAGGCGAATCTGCGGACTATATCCATTTTTTCATCCGAAAATGACTGGTAGCTCTCCGCCTGCTGTTTAGCGATCCGGGTGGTTTTGATGATCACCCTTTTTAAAAGCGTACGCAGCATTTCTCCCTGAAAATGGTCATGCAACAGCAACTCGTTGGAAAACACTTTCTTTAAATGTCGGATTTCTTCAATTTCCTCCTGATTCAACCTGATGAACATGGGATGCTGAATACCGTAAAAAAGAAATCCTACGCAGCCCACTTCTGCGTCATGATCAACAATACAGTAAAATTCCCGGTTGAATTGCCAGGCAGTAAGTGACTCAGGGCGCTCAAAAATAAAATGTTGGTTCGCCACCAACGGCAAAATACAATGCGCCGGCATTTTATAGGTCACTTCATCAATAATTACATTCTGCGCGTTGCCACCATTAAAGATAAATGTGTTGATCGGTTCCGGGCTTTGCTTTTTGAGTCCCTTTCCCGAAAAGCTTTTATCTTCACTATGCATGATAAATTTTGCCGCTGTATGCTCTTCTTTGTATTCTCTTATCATATTTCAAAGGTTACAATTAAATGGCATCATGCAATTTACAGTATTCTACTGGTCGCACCGCCGTCGACTACGAAATGCTGTCCGGTGATATAAGAAGCCTTGTCCATGGCCAAAAATGCCACAGCTGCAGCCACTTCAGCTGGTTCCGCGACCCTTCCGGCCGGTGTCCTGGAGATAATCGCTTTTTCCATTTCAGGATTGGATAAAACACCTGCAGTAGCCGGTGTTCTTGTGAACCAGGGAGAGACGGTATTCACCCGTACCTTCGAAGACGCCCATTCTACTGCCAGGTTTCTGCTCATTTGAATCAATCCTGATTTCGCCATTCCATATGGCGCCCCGGTTTGAGCATCCATCATGCCGGCTACAGACGCAATATTTATAATGGCTGAGTTTTTGGGGATAATTAACAAATCGTACAATAAACGGCACATTTCAAAAGGAGCGATCAGGTCCGTGTCCACCACTTTTTGATATTCAGCGGCCGTGTATGCTACACTGGGCTTTCTTATATTCAGACCGGCATTGTTTACCAGAACATCGAGCTTACCCCAATGTTGCTGTACCCATCTGGCAACAACCGCTCTGTCCTCCGGATCGTTAACATCTGCCTGGATACCCTGCGCCTTTAACCCGGACGCTCTGTAGCTGTCGACCCGGGTGATAACTTCATCCTGATCACGGGCAATAAATAACACTTCGGCACCGAGGTGCAGGAGTTCATCTACAACCGCACGACCAATCCCTTTTGAGCCGCCGGTAACCAATGCCTTTTTATCCTTTAAATGCCAGGTGTTCATAATTATTTAATTTTTAATGATCGGTTAGTTCCTTGAAAGCGCCTGTTTACTCAGATCCAACAGTCTTTTACTGTCCACAAATCCTGTTTGACGCATGACCATCCGTCCGTCTGGTGTAAAATATAAAAGTGTCGGATAGGCGGCGATTTTCCAACGATCTGCCAGTTCAATACCGCTTCCTTTTTCTGCATCTATAGCAAAACTGATAAAGTGATCGTTATAATAAGCCGCAACTGCTGAATCTCTAAAACTCTCCATTTCCAGTTGCCGGCAGGGTAAGCACCAACTTGCCGATACATCTACAAAAATATATTTATGACTTTTTTTTGCTTTTTGTATAATATCCGTCCAGGCTCCTTTTGTAAACCTGATCTCTTTTCCGGGTAGAGCCGTCTGTGCAAATAGGCCATGTTTAAGCCCCAGACCGGCAATGACAAAAGTCAGAAACAGACAAATAAGCGAAACACCGATGAGAATGCGCATAGAAGGTCAAAATTATAGCGTTGATTTAAGACTTGTAGCGACGGCTTTTAATAAAGCCGGGTTCAACCGCTGGCGAAAATCGGGATTAATGTATTCAAACTGTATCACGCCCTTTCTGTCCAAAATAAATACCGAAGGAACCGGAAGTAAGAGGTCCTTATCTTGACCGCCGGTCGTTTCGGGCAGCATTTTCCAATAATCCTCTGGTGCTTTATAGGCGATGCCAAATTGTTTTGACAGTGAAAGGTCGGCATCTGACAGTAAGGTATAGTCTAACTGCTGTTTTTCTGCCGAGCCGGCCAATCCCTCGGGTTTGTCTGTGCTGACCGCTAACAACTGATACCCCATTTGCTTAAGTTCAGGCAGCAGCTGCTGCAACCCCGATAATTGTTTTGAACAATAAGGGCACCAGCCCCCTCTGTAAAACACCAGGATCGTCGGCTGCATTGCGATTGCCTTATTCAGATCATATTTTTTACCAGCCATATCGGTTAAGGTGGCCTTCGGCACTTTCTCTCCGATCAGCAGCGGACTGATATCTTCCGGCCGTTGTACCACCATGGCATCTTTCACCAGACGGCTGCCTGCCTGAACTGTTCTATCTGTCATCGGGGGCATTTTATGCATACTACTTTGCGCACGAAGCAGATGGGGTGTAGCCATGAACATTAATAAGACGACTAATATGCCGCCGCCTCTTTCAGTTATCAGACATTTCATATTAAAATTTTAAACTAAAAAATACCGTTAACCATTGACATGAACCACTATGGCCGGTCACTGGACCGCCAGAGTGGTTCGTGTCAATTATCTGTATGCTTAACCGACAAAATCACCTACTGTTAATCCAGCTGTTTTGCAAGCGGAAACTCCACCGGCACTTTAGTCACGGCGTGGAGTATATTACTGATTGTCCGGTCTCCAACCAGAATGATCAGATCCACAAGCTGTTCTCTCGTATATCCTGCTGTATAAAAGGCATGCAGTAGCACTTCGTTTTCAACGCGCCTTTTATCCGTCAGCTCCTTAGCCAACCTGACAAGTGTATTCAGTTTAGGATCGAAGCTGGCATTACCGGACCTGATCTCAATGGTCTCGGCCTCAGAAAAGCCCGTGCTTTTCGCCACCATTGTGTGAGCACTGAGGCAATAGATGCATTGATTCACTTCGCTGACGACCAGATTCACTGCTTCTATCTCTTTAGGAGTGAAAGCTAATTTAGCAGACTCGAGCCGGGTGTATGCTTCTAAGGCATTTTCCGAATAGGCCAGCGTTGTATAAAGATTCGGCACAGCGCCATATTGCTTTTTTAGCTGATCAAATATCAATTGGTTTTTTGGCGATACGTCTTCTTTTTTGAGTACACTGAAAGTATTTGTTTCCATAGTCTTCTTCTTTATATTCGATGAATGTATTGCGTAATTTTAATCAAGCGTTACTTTGATAATATTGTTAATATCGGGAAGTGTTGTAAAAGCATTGGGATTAGGAACGGCTTCTATTGCCTTGCTTTCTTCTAAAGGCGTCCCTGCTAAGTTAAATTGAGTGATACCGGCGCCGGGAAACTGGTTAACCGCTGTACCGTCATCATATAACACAGTGGAGAAAGAAACATCGCCTTTTTTAGTTGCATCAATACCTTGTTCACTTGTCGCGAAAAACCAGTCATTGGAAAAACCATACATGGTTGCGACAGCAACCTTATCACCTTTGGCCACTTTTAATTCCTGAGATACTGAGCTTCCCGCCTGTTCTCCCACTTTGGGTAACAGCACAGTTGTCTCAGCGGCCGGCAGTACATACACTGCCTTAACACCTGTAACGGTTTTTAGATAGGCTGCAAGCTTCGAGGCGTCACCTTTTTGCGCGATATCTTTCAAACCATGACCAGGATCCTTTTCTCCCGCCTTATACAAAGGATTGTCTATCCCGTTATACACCACCACTAACACTGGAGATAAGGGGGTAAAGATGCCCGTCTGACTTGTTATATAACTAGCCAATTGCGCATTCTCGCCCATTTCTGCGATCTTAGTCAATCCATTGGCCGTCGGTTTCCCTTCCTCAAAGAGTGGATGCGGGTCAAGCAATTCCCCGCCCGCGATGTAGGAAACAGCCCAGACACCCGGGCTAAAGGGCGTTGGATTGGCAGTAGAGCCAGAAGTATTATCGATGGTAACCGTAAACATAGAATTCCCCTCGTAATGCAGAGACACTTTCATTAAATCCGAGGCGGCGACGTAGGTATTCCCCTGCGCGTCCTTGCCCTTTACTTCCATAATATTTTGAGGGGCAGATTCGGCAACGCCGGGATGAATTAGATCTTCGCCGGGTTTTTCATTGATACGTGTACCATTGTCCCAGAGTTTAATCTGCGCCGACACGTCGCCTTCAATGGGCGTTCCGTCACTCTTATAGACCTGAATCCCCGGATTGCCAGGCGCGAAAAACAGATCATTTGACCAACCGTACATAGTGGCGAAGCTTAATGCCTGCCCTTTAGCTGCGGAAAATTTAAACGATACCGAATGACCGGGCATAATAAGGGGTACATTGCCGTCATTTTTAAAAGTTCCCGATTCAACCAGTGGCTTTGAATCCAGTACATTCTCAATAGTGATCTTTGTAGCGGATGATGAACCCGATGAATTGTCATCTTTGTCACAACTTGCCATTATCATTGGAATCGCTGCTACTGAAAGCCAGAGTAAATGCTTATGTTTCATAAATAATACTTTAAGTTTATAAAGCAAAAGTACCAGAAAGCGTCACCGCTGCTGTTATCCGGAATTCCTCATGAGTTGGCAAAACTTCCCGAATATCAAGTAACGGGCTACTTTCATCTCTCCGGCAAGCCCGATTCAAACAGATTACCAGTCATACCGGACACAGGGGCACCTCCTTGATTAATATTTTGCTTATTTTTATCTATCAGATTTAATTTTTAATGACCTTTGAAAACAATTTCAATAGCATGAGGATTCATTTTATATCTATAGGAGGAAGTGTGATGCATCAGCTGGCCATCGCCCTTCAGAAAAAAGGATATCAGATCACCGGCTCTGATGATGAGATTTTTGATCCGGCCAAATCTGTATTAGCAACTGTAGGCTTGCTGCCTGCTAAAATGGGATGGGATACGGCTAACATCCTTCCTGAGCTGGATGCCGTGATAGTGGGAATGCATGCCCGGAAGGACAACCCTGAACTGGTAAAAGCTCAGCAGCTGGGGTTAACCATTTATTCCTTCCCTGAGTATATCTATCAGGAAAGCAAAAAAAAGACGCGTGTGGCTATCGGAGGAAGTCACGGAAAAACATCGACAACAGCGATGGTTATGCATATTCTCTCACAGGCGAAAAAAGCATTTGGCTACCTGGTGGGCGCCAGATTACAGGGATTTGATCAGAGTGTACAGATAACAGATGCTCCCATTCTCGTAGCAGAAGCGGATGAATACCCGGCCAGCGCCTTAAAGCCTGTCCCTAAGTTCCACTTTCTCTATCCGCATATCGCGGTAATTACGGGTATTGCCTGGGATCATATTAACGTATTTCCCACCTTTGACTTCTATCTGGAGCAGTTTCGGATTTTCATCCAACGCATTGAACCCGGCGGCATATTAATCTATAACGCGTCTGACCCGGTACTGAAAGAATTGGTGGAAAAAGAAAACAGAACAGATATCCGGTTCACTGCATATAATATTCCTGACCATGAGATTCGAAACGGCACTACCTATGTGGAATTGGAAGGTGTTAAAACTGCATTGCAGGTTTTCGGAGATCATAACCTGCTCAACCTGCACGCCGCATTTTTGGTTTGCAGAGCCCTTGGGTTGACAGCCGGGCAAATACTGCAGGCTGCCGCCGGATTCAGCGGGGCAGCCAAAAGATTGGAACTGCTTTTTCAGAACCCGGATCAAAACATTAGTATTTTCAGGGACTTTGCACATGCCCCCAGCAAGGTAAAAGCAACTATCGAAGCCGTAAAACAACAATTTCCGGGAAGAAAACTGGTGGCTGTACTGGAGTTACATACCTACAGCAGCCTGAACACTGCATTTATGGATCAATACAATGGAGCCATGGACCCTGCCGACGAGGCTATCGTTTTTTACACCCCTCATGCATTGGAAATGAAAAAAATGGCCCCATTACCACCGAGTGCTGTAGAAAAAGGCTTTGCTAAACCCGGATTAAAAGTCGTCCACGATAAAGACTCGCTGGAAAGCATATTAAGGTCTACTCCTTTGAACAA
This sequence comes from Arachidicoccus terrestris, assembly GCF_020042345.1. Taxonomy (NCBI): domain Bacteria; kingdom Pseudomonadati; phylum Bacteroidota; class Chitinophagia; order Chitinophagales; family Chitinophagaceae; genus Arachidicoccus; species Arachidicoccus terrestris. The sequence goes on along the minus strand of NZ_CP083387.1, from coordinate 2,695,121 downwards.
CGTCAATATACTACTCATGAGCAGTGGTAACTATGATGGTCTGGACCTTCAAAACTGGATTGGAAAGGCCATCAAACAGCAAAATTGATTCAATAGTAGTTTAAAACATAAATCAAACAAGTCGCACCTATTTAAAAACGTGTTATCTTTCACCCCTGATATTAATCTAATCCAATACTTAAGGCATGAATATAGAACTCACCCAGCCGCTGGCATTTTTTGACATTGAGTCCACAGGCATTAACCCCGCTACCGACAGGATCGTCGAACTGGCGATCATACGGATTAATCCGGATGGGGAAAAAGCACGTTTTCGCAGGCTGGTACATCCTGGGATCTCTATTCCGAAAGAATCTTCCGACATCCATGGTATTACAGACGAAATGGTCAGGGATGCTCCGAGCTTTAAGGATATCGCTACTGAAGTGGCCGTTTTTTTGGAGAACTGCGATCTGGGAGGCTATAATTCTAACCGGTTCGATGTCCCCTTATTGGTAGAAGAATTCTTGAGGGCAGGTGTTCCTTTTTCGATGTCTAACCGAAGACTGTTAGATGTCCAGAAAATCTATCATAAAATGGAGCCCCGGACACTTAGCGCTGCTTATCAGTTTTACTGTCAAAAATCCCTGGAAGATGCTCATACAGCTACAGCTGACGTGGAAGCTACCTGGGAGGTATTACAGGCTCAGATCGATAAATATCCGGCCATTGGCCACACCATGAACAGCATTTTGCAATTTACCGGCGAGGACAAAATTGTCGACATGGCACGCCGGTTTGTCTTTAAAGGCGAAGAAATTATCTTTAATTTTGGAAAATATAAAGGAAAAGCTGCCCATATTATATTTAAGGAAGAACCGCAATATTATGACTGGATGATGCGCGGAGACTTCCCATTGCATACCAAACAGGTTATCTCAGAGATATTTCAACAAGTATTTCCCAATAAAAAATAAATCGTCTTTAACATAAAAAGCCTCGGAGATATATTTTTAATCCTTATTTTGAGCCTTAAATTACCGTTTTTTTGGAGAAACTTGTTATCATACCCACATATAATGAAAAGGAGAATATAGCAGCGATTGTCCGTTATGTATTTTCACTCAACCTGAACTACCACATACTCGTTATAGATGATGGATCTCCGGATGGAACAGCTTTGATTGTCAAAGAATTAATGCAAAACTATCCTGAGCAGCTCTTTTTAGAGGAACGTAGCGGCAAACTAGGTCTCGGGACGGCTTATATCCATGGATTTAAATGGGCTATCCAACGGGAATATCAGTTTGTCTTTGAAATGGATGCCGATTTTTCCCATAACCCTGATGATCTTGAAAGGTTATATCTGGCCTGTAAAACAGGAGGAGCGGATGTCGCCATTGGCAGTCGTTATGTCAAAGGGGGTGCCATTCAGAATTGGCCATTGGACCGCAGAATATACTCTAAAGGAGGCGCCTTATACACCAGGATCATTACTTGGATGCCGGTAGGTGATCCGACTGCCGGTTTTGTCTGCTATCGAAATGAAGTGCTTTCCTCAATAAATTTCGATGCTATCAAATTTGTTGGATATGCCTTCCAGGTAGAAATGAAGTTTGCGTCCTGGAAATTGGGCTTCAAAATAATAGAAGTTCCTATTACCTTTAAAGACAGGACTTTTGGCGCCAGTAAAATGAGTAAAGGCATTATTAAAGAAGGCATTATGGGTGTACTTAAACTACAATGGCACAGCCTTTTTAAAAACTATAAAGGCTCTGTTTCTGTTGAAACATCGGTCAAATAAAAATAGCCAGCTAACAGAAAGCCCGATTTCGCCGGAATATTTTTTCATAAAGCCCCGTTAATTACTTAACTTGCTTATACCTACTTGCGATGTAATTGCTATGTAGCGCGGATGATGTTATAACTAAAACTCTTAATTCGGTAATATGCAGAAGTTGAAACTATTGTGGGCTATTGCAGGTCTTTTTTTCCTGCTTCCCCTTACAGCATTGGCGCAAGATAGTGGCCACCTGGAACTTTCCATGAACTACCCGAAAGTGCACCGCAGAATCGGCTTTCAGTATACAGGGCCGCTTTCAAAAAGCCCTGATCTGAAAAGCATTCTCTATTACAGTGTGGAAAGCAGGATCTATGCGATGGAGCTTAGCCATGCGCCCATGGGTGAGAAGCTGATCGGGAGCTTTACCCTGCCGGATTCCGCGCAGGCTTTTGCCCTGGTTTTTAAAGACGCAGAAACCATAGACAAGAATAATGGTAACGGCTATATCTATAATGTCTACACAGAAAATCAGCCCAGCCTCGGCACCTACGCTTCTGAGGCAACCTTTTTTGGCAATATGGCCGGCCTGTTTGGCATTAACAGAAATTACGATACAGCGGTCACGCTCTATGAAAAAGAATTTGCCCAACATCCGGATCAAAAAGATGTTTATAAGGAGGCCTATTTGACGGCTGGTCTGTATAGTAGCAATAGAGTGACTGTTTTAGGCGGGCTTAAAAGTAACTGGGAGCAGATGATCGCCCGTAAAGCGCCAGAAGATTCTCTTATAAAAATTTACACCTTACTCTCCAATTTTGACCGGGAAAATATCCACCATTATAAGGATAGTCTGCTTGCCTTATATCCACACGGATTAGTGGCAGCCAGAGATGAGGCGGGCGGAATCTTTAAGAAAAGAAGCGCTGATTCCATAATTGCCGCCTACCAGGCCCTGCTGCAAAAGTATAAGGAGCTCAAACAGGAAGACATCCTCAACCCGCAACAAGTATACTATATCGTTGCTAAAAAATACTGGGATGAAAAAGATGCAGATAAGTTTCAGCAGTATGCCGACAAGGTACAAATCAACAGTATGCGTTCTTCTTTATACAATTCCGCGGCCTGGCCTATTGCTGAGGCGCAAAGCAAGGATAGCCTGGACCTGGGTGTTATCCTGGCAAAAAAATCGGTAGATGCGGCGCTTAAAATGGAAGACGACCGCCCGACCTATTATACCAAGTCCGATTGGGAAAAAATCTGCCAGTCCAATTATAGCATGGTGGCCGACACCTACGGTTATTTGCTTTTTCAACAGGGAAAAGTAAAAGACGCATTAGATATTCAGCAGAAAGTCGTCCAGGGATTGAATACGGACGCGGATATTAATGGTAGGTATGTTCAATATCTACTGGCCAATCAGGATGATGAAACAGCGCTTGACAAAGCGGCAGGGATGATAAAAGCCGGCCACGGGAATGCGGACATGAAAAAACTGTTGGCGGAAGCCTATCGGCAAGTGAACAATACCGACAGTGGCTTTACCGCCTATTACGATAAGCTTGAGGCGGTCGCCTTAGAAAAAAAACGAGGCGAGATAAAAAAATCAATGCTCGACATGCCTGGTCATAGCTTTAATTTAAAAGATATGGACGGTAAAACTGTAGCCTTGGACTCCTTAAAAGGTAAAGTAGTGATCATTGACTTTTGGGCGACCTGGTGCGGACCGTGTAAAATGTCCTTCCCCGGAATGCAATTGGCCCTGGATAAATATAAAGACGACCCTGATGTAGTCTTTTTATTCATCGACACCTGGGAACGTCAACCGACCCTGGAGGAAAGAAAAGCTGAGATTAAAAAACTCATGGCCGACAACCAATATACTTTCCATGTCGTATTAGACAATCCCAAAGCTGAAAATAAGCAACAGTATGAAACCATAAGCGCCTATGAAGTTACGGGTATCCCCACTAAATTTGTCTTGGATAAAGAAGGAAGGATCAGGTTCAAAGCCGTTGGTTTTGACGGTAACAGCCAGAACCTGGCCGACGAGCTATCCATTATGATCGAGCTCGCCAAAGGCAGTCGTCAGGAATAATATGGGCGGATCATCCAATAGATAACCGGACCGCTGATGGCTATATAGAGCCACAGTGGCCAGGTAATGCGGGCAATCTTCTTATGTTTCATCCATTCTCCCGTGAGGCCTCTATAAGCTGTAAAAAGAATAATCGGCAACATAACGGCAGCTAAAACGATATGCGTTGCCAACAGCGTTAAATAAACCGTTCTGATCAGTCCTGTTCCTCCAAATCTGGTTTCCCCTGCAAACAAATTGTGGCAGATGTAGGCACATAAGAATAATACCGACAAAATAAGCGCTGTCACCATTAACCGCTTATGCAATAAATAATGTCCGGACTTGACTGCAATCAGGGCGGCGATCAATACAAATGTGACAACAGTATTTATTACTGCACTGATCAACCCAAATACGTGCGGATTAAAACCCAGATCCACATCTGTCAATTTATACTTACCCAGTGCCACGATCACCAGAAAAACGATAATAGAAAAGATGCCAATGTAACGTCTGGCTTTCTTATCATTTTTTTGAATAGTGGCGCCTAACTGATGCTGGTTCATGAATAACAGGATTTAGGGGTCAGAAAACGTTTTACGTGTATGATACGGTCACTAGCCGTTGGATGCGGGGGTTTTCTTCTTCTTGAGGATGCCATAGAAAATAAAAACCACTAATACAATCGCAATAAAAAATATAATGGCCATTTCTGTTGGATCGAACGGTAAAGGAGAGGGATGCTTGGTATCTTTTTCTACCATTAGCTTGCCAATATCTTCAGCCAGCCTGGGCAGGTCTCCCAACGTATCTAATCCGTTATAATATCCGCGAATGCCAAAATCCCGGTCAAGCAAAACAAAGCGGCCTGTATGGGCAAAATTGGGATCTATCGGCGTTTCATTATCATATTTGTCGACTTTAAGCTGGTGAAAAATAAAATCATAGATAGAATCCCGGTTACCCGTAAGGAACCACCAGTTATCGTGATTCACTCCATATTGGTCTGCGTAAGCTTTCAATTTACGCACGGAGTCTCTCAATGGATCAATGGAGAAAGATAGGAACTGTACATTGTTAACACCCAAAAGATCTCCTCTGGAATCTCCGCCCTTTTCAAAAGAACGCTGTAATCGGACCATATTCCTGGTCAAATAAGGGCAAATCGAACCGCAGCTTGTAAAAAAGAAGTCCGCTACGATCACCTTACCTCTTAAATCATATAAATGAACTGTATCGCCTAATTGATTCACCAGTTTGATATTTTGAACAGTATGCCAGATACTGTCCCTTTCCATTTTGCCATTGACTTCATGCGTGACTACACTATCTAAAATATAGTGTTTAGGCATGTGGATAGTCTTATTACTGGCGACCTTTAGGATAAAATAACCGGTAAGTGGAATAATAAGGGCAATAACAATACCCAGAAGTGCTTTTTTACTCATCGCTTACAGTTGATGTACTTAAATAGAACGGTCTATTAAAACCGGAACGGAGCAAAGGTCTGTCATTTAATGTTTAAAAAAGACAAAATATTGGTGAAAAAGCCTTTTATGAGGTATAGAACATAAAAACCATCTGCTATGCGTAACAGATGGTTTTTACGAATATTGTCTTGATGAAGAAGTCCTACTTAATGCGTACCCTTAGCAGAATCTGCTGTAGCGGCAGGGGCTTCCATATGATGCACCGCAGGGGTCTCATGACCTTCATGATGGCCTTCTTCCGGAAATTCCATGGGCAACTGGGCACGTTCCACGTGATATGGATCCATTCTGGCTCTTAAATCCTTATAAGACTGACCATCTCCCAGGAAGGCGCCGATAAACCAGATAAATAATAAAGACGGAATAGCGATCACCATAATCATGTTACGAACTTCATGACGCAAGTGCATAAAATAGCCAATGATATAAAAAGCTTTCCACAACATCAATGCCATTACGACACCTTTTACCAAATGTCTTTTGAGGCTTTCTTCCGGCCAGGGCATCATTAAAAACCCAAGCAAAAGCTCAACAACAGTCAGTATAGAAAGATATAAGGTAATCCTCCAGATCTCTCTTTTCACTTTCTTGGAATCAAACGCATGTGCATGTGTGTGTCCGCCGCTCTCTAATTGTTCTAAATTTGACATGTATAATGAATTTGTAGCAAATTAATCAATTGAATTAAACCAGATAAAAACAGGTAAATACAAACACCCAGACCAGATCTACAAAGTGCCAGTACAGGCCGGCCTTCTCGATCATCAGGTAGTGTCCACGCTGTTCAAACTTATTGCACAGGGTCATGATCAGCATAATGATGTTAATACATACCCCGGAGAATACATGAAAACCATGGAATCCGGTAATCGTGAAGAAGAAATTGGTGAAGTTCTGTGTAGACTGGGTTCCATTAGAGTTCGCAAATGGATTCGCGCCCCACCAGGCACCTTCATGATATAAATGTGTCCATTCCCAGGCCTGGCAGCCCAAAAATATAAATCCACCCACAATTGTCAGGATGAGATACTTGACAACATCCCTTTTGTTCATTTCCTTACCCGCCTGCACAGCAAGTACCATGGTAACTGAGCTGATGATCAGGATAAAAGTCATAAGACTCACGAATGCCAGGGGCGCAGTACCGCCGTATCCCGGAAACTTACTAAACGCAACGTTCGGGTCAGGCCAGCCAATAGTGGCGAATCTGGTCGTTCCATAAGAAATCAGTAAACCGCCAAAAGTAAAGGAGTCGCTCAGCAAAAAGAACCACATCATCAATTTGCCGTATTCCACTTTAAAGGGACTGCTGCCACCGCTCCATTTGCTCGGCTTCTCAGTATGTATTGCTGCTGTATGTGCCATAATAAAGAATAAAAATGATTTATTTTATTTTTTAATACTTCTTAATTTATCTTTTAATCTATCTAACTGTTTAAGTAAAACTAAAGAATAAAAACAGATAGATCCATAATATATCAACAAAGTGCCAGTAGATCGCTACGATCTCAATGGGCGTTTTATCATAACGCTTCACCTTCGTGCCATAGGCCCTGAAAAAGATGATCAATAATGCAATAATGCCACCGATAACATGCAGCGCATGTAGCCCGACAATGATCCCCAAAAACGAAGCGGAAGCGTTACTGCCGATACCAAAGATCTGAATGCCTCTTTCATGGAGCTGGGTAAACCCATACAATTGCAAAATTGCAAAAAGTAACCCGAGTACCGCCGTGACTGTAATCAGGGTCTTATATTTTTTCCGCTCATGCGCTTTAAAGTTCTTTAAAGCCAGATGCATCGTCAGAGAACTCACCAGTATCACGACCGTAGAAATCCAGAAGACAGAAGGCAGCCCGAATTCCATCCAGTTGCTAAAAGTCCTCTTTACAACGTAAGCACTTGTCAGACCTGCAAACATCATGACAATGCTTGCCATCCCGACCCACAGTAAAAACTTATGTGGATGCAACCTGCCTTTATTTTCAGAAATACCCACAGTTGTCATTTAAAAATTTTTGCTTACTGCCGAGAGTAATGCCAACAACACCACCGGCAAATAAATATAACTACTAAACATTACCCTTCTGGCAGATTTTACATCCATATTCACATATAGTCGCACACACTGGACGACCATAAACAAATTACAGAGTAGTACGATCAAAAAACTGATCTTCCCTGCCAACGTTCCGGCATCATTTAACGGGTGTCCGCCGCCCAGGGGAATAAAAGCCAGCATTCCAACCGGAACCATCAAGGCCGCATAGACCACAGCTTTCATAGCGGTACTTTTAGTAGGTCCTTTGTCAGAAGGCAATAATTTAAATCCGGCCTTAGTGTAATCACCGTGTGCCACCCAGGCAATTGCCCAAAAATGAGGAAACTGCCACAGGAATTGTATCAAAAACAACACCAGACCGCCGTACCAACTGTTATCACCGCCTGCTACAAAACCGGCTACCCATCCAATCAGGCAAGGAAAAGCGCCCGGAAACGCTCCTACCAGGACCGCAATGGAGTTTTTCTTCTTCAGCGGTGTATAGATATAAGCATACAAAAACATGCTGAAGGCAGAAAGCAAGGCGGATTGTGCATTAAAACAATACCACATCATGGCTACGCCTAATATTCCGGAGACATAAGCGAAGATCAAGGCATTTTGCTGACTGATCCTGCCGGCTGCCACCGGCCGGTTGGCGGTGCGCTTCATCAGGGCATCCGTATCTTTTTCAACGGCCTGATTGATGGCATTGGCGGCGCCCGTTACGAGCAACCCCGCTACAAAGAGCTCTATTATCTTTGCCACATTGGATACTAATGTATTCGGTGACAACAGATAACTGACCACACAGGAAAAAACCACTGTAAAACTCAATGTGAATTTAGTAAGCGTCATATAGTCTCTAATCAAGACTGACAACCTACCGGGAGTCACATTCGTATTTACATTCGAACTTTCCTGTTTCAAAAATCTTATTTTTTACCTGGAGTTCCTCTGCACGGGCCCTCCATGTTATTATTCATTTTCTTTTGACCTCCAACAGGCATTTATACCTGTTCGCCTTTCAGCTTTGCTTCTTCGATCATCTCTTCATCCATATATGCCGGATTATCTTCTTCTCCTACCGGAACTGTCTGCGGAATAAAGTCATGACCATCTTTGCTATAATCGTATGGCCAGCGATGCACTTCCGGAATTTCTCCGGGCCAGTTACCATGACCCACATTGATCGGCGTTGTCCATTCCAATGCGGTAGACTTCCACGGGTTCTTCACGGTCAACTTTCTACCCTTGAAAATAGAGTGGAAGAAATTAAACAGGAAGAGGAACTGAGCAGCAAAAGTGATAATAACACAGACACTGATAAACCTGTTCAACTCAACAAATTGCTTGAAGCTTTCCCAGCCACTATAATCATAATACCTTCTGGGCATACCGGCAAGACCTTCATAGTGCATAGGCCAGAAGATCAGATAAGCACCAACAAGCGTAATCCAAAAGTGTACATAACCTAAAGTGTTATTCATATGACGGCCAAACATCTTAGGGAACCAGTGATATACACCACAGAACATTCCGAAGAAAGCCGCAACACCCATTACCAGATGGAAATGCGCAATAATAAAATATGTATCATGGATATGGATATCGATAGCAGAGTTACCGGTATAGATACCCGTCAGACCACCGGAGATAAATACGCTGACAAAACCGATCGCAAAGAGCATACCTGGTGTAAAGCGCAGATTACCACGCCAAAGCGTTGTCAACCAGTTGAAGACCTTGATTGCCGAAGGTACCGCAATCAACAGGGTCAGTAATACGAATATCGATCCCAGGAACGGATTCAAACCCGTTACGAACATATGGTGTGCCCATACCAGGAAAGCCAGAATAACAATGGCAAACATGGACATGACCATGGCAGAGTATCCGAAGATCGGTTTACGGCCACTGGTAGACATCACCTCAGAAACGATACCCATTGCCGGCAGGATAACAATATATACTTCCGGATGTCCTAAGAACCAGAACAAATGTTGATAAAGAATTGCATTACCACCTTCATGGGACAAGGCACCTACGCCCTGAATATAGATATCAGACAGATAAAAACTGGTGCCGAAGTGGCGGTCGAAAATCAACAGGATAAAACCAGAGAACAAAACGGGGAAAGAAAGTACACCTAACACAGCCTGCAGGAATACACCCCAGGTACTTAACGGCATACGCATCATACTCATGCCTTTCGTGCGCATATTCAATACGGTAGAGATATAATTCAGGCCCGCTAGTAACTGCGATACAACAAACAGAATCAGCGACGCCAACCAAAGATCCATCCCCGTTTTCGATCCCGGCGAGGCGTCGCCTAAGGCGCTTAAAGGAGGATAGGCCGTCCAGCCCCCGGCAAATGGACCTGTTTCAACAAAGAAAGAGCAAAGCATGATCACACTGGCGGTAAAGAAAAACCAATAACTCAGCATGTTCATTAATGGCGATGCCATGTCTCTTGCCCCGATCTGTAGGGGAATGAGAAAATTCGCAAAGGTTCCGGAAAGTCCCCCGGTTAATACGAAGAAGATCATCACCGTACCGTGAATCGTTGTCAAAGAATAATACGCTTCAGGTGTAATACGGCCGTCTTTAGCCCAATGACCGATAACTGTCTCCAGCCAAGGAAATGAACTGTCCGGATACCCCAACTGCAGTCTGAATAAAACTGACATTAAACCGCCAATGATTGCCCAAATAATACCGGTAATCAAAAACTGTTTACCAATCGTCTTATGGTCCTGGCTGAAAATATATTTTGTAATAAAAGATTGCTTATGGTGATGCGCCTCTCCATGGTCACCTGCCACATGAAGAGCGGCAGCTCCCGCCTGTATTACAGCTTCGTTGTTCATGATTGTATCTTTAAAAATAATATCTTATATATCAATTCTAGTTCCTGTCTATTTGTTGAGCACCAATGCAGCGGTGTCCCTTGCCGCCTTAACCACTGCAGTTGCAGCTGCCGGTGCCGCCGTAGAATCTGCTGCCCCCCCGGCCGGCGCCTGATTGGCAGGGTCCTTTTCGGGGAAAGCACGTAAATAAGCCGGCTTCTGCTTGGCCATTATTACATCATATTCCTGCTGAGTAACCACCTGGATCACTGCACGCATAGAATAGTGACCATTCCCGCAAAGCTGGTCACAAGCCAACTCATAGGTATAATTCGGATTGCCGGTGATTTTCTTCATCTCCTCTGTCGTATACTTCGGTGTGAACCAAAGGCGTGTAGGCGTACCAGGAACAGCATCCATTTTCATTCTGAACTGTGGCAGGCCTACGTCATGAATCACATCCTGGGAATTGATCAGTAATTCTACCGGTTTACCTTTTACCAGATACATGGTGCCCGGAATAACGATATCATCAAAAGTAGCCGGATCTGCCTTCTGTTTCAATGCCGGATTATCCTTCCAGATCAGACCTAGTGTATTTGAATTCGCAGGGTCTATATCCCTGAAGTATTTCTTTCCAAAAACGCCATCTTCACCCGGATATCTAAAATCCCATCCAAACTGATGTCCTGTTACTTCTATCTGCATGGCATTCTTCGGCGCATCTCCCGTAAATAAGAACCAGCTGCGCAGGCCGTATACGATCAGGATCAGCAGCACAATGGTAGGAACAGAGGTCCAGATAATTTCCATCGTGTTATTATGCGGAAAATAGTAGGCTTTTTTGTTCTCTTTGTATTGATAACGAAATGCGAACCAGAAAAGCAGGATCTGCGTGACGACAAATACAATACCGGTCAAAATCAAGGTGATCCAAAACAGTTTATCCACCTGCTCTCCCTCGATACTGGCAGACCCTTCTACAAAAGTGGTTCTGGGGTAAAGTAATTTATTGCACCAGTAAACACCGATCAACCCCAAGACCAGGAATACGATCATCAACGCACCATTGACCTTGTTGCTTTGTTTAAAGGATTGCTCTTCGCCTTTCAGCACGGAAACGTACTCACTCGCTTTAGCGATCTGGAAGATCACTATCACAATCAAGAAGAAGGCGGCGACGGTAAAAAACATTGACATAATGTATATTGCTTAAAATATTTTTCTAAATCAGATTTTGACGTGCTTGCTATTATAAGGTTTTAGGTATGGTGAATGATACTTTCTTTCAGGAACGGATGGTATTTCGGTACCAACGGCCGTTTCGTAAGTGCCTTACCAACTGTATAGATCAATATACCAACAAAAAGCGCGGCGATGCCAAAATCCAACCATCCCAGTGTGATGTGATGTACAGAAATACTACCCATAATAATCTGGTAGAAATCCAGCCAATGGCCAAAAAGTAACAACACTGCCATAAAGGTCATCATTGTATAGTTACGTTTTGCAGGTCTGGACATCAGAATCAAAATCGGACATACAAAGTTAATAACTAAATTCAGGAAAAAGACACCCTTAAACTCGCCCTGAATACGTGTTTTAAAATAAATTGTCTCTTCAGGAATGTTCGCATACCATATCAGCATATACTGTGCGAACCAGATATAGGTCCAGAAAATAGAAAAGGCAAACAGGAATTTACCCAAATCATGCAGGTGTTCCTGATTGGTCAATTCCAGATAACCCTTATTTTTAAGATATATAACAAATAAGGTAATCAAGGCTAAACCACCTACAAAGCTACTCGCAAAAATATACCAGCTATACATTGTAGAGTACCAATGCGGATCCAGGCTCATCAGCCACATCCAAGGCGTTACACATCCGGCAGTTACGGCGAACCACGCCAAAAACAGTCCGGCATTAACCGTCTTGCGCCAGATAAAACGCTGCCCTTCCTGTGCACCGAGGTAGTGCGTATCAGCTTCGGCGGTCATCTTACGCATTCTGGCTCCCAGTAAAGCCCAAAGGCCGATAGAGGCCACTGTCCAGAGAATGTAGAAAGGCGCATTCAGGAATCCGTGTTTATGCGTCAAAATAGCGTCATGCTTAACAGCATCCACATCTGTCCAGTGATAAATATGAGATTTAGTCACCACTAAACCGATCAGCAAAACTCCGGCAATCAACCCGAACACAGGCATAGCAGCAGAAATGGCTTCCGATACTCTGCTGAAGGCAATCTGCCAGGCAGACATTCCCAGTGTCAGGGCACAGATAAAGAACATGGCGATATTGGTAATCAAAAGGAAAAATACCGCATTGTACATAATAGTACCCCAGAAGGTCGCACTTTTGTGTGGGTCACTGCTCATTCCCATGGTAAAAAAACCAATCAGAAAAGCAACAATTCCCACGCCCATCAGTCCATAGGACCAAGTCTTCATCTTAGCTGGAATTACAAATTGTGTTTTTATTGATGCCATCTTATATCGTATATAATGTTTAACTATATTATTTAAAGCTAAGCTTTATTTTAATGAACCTTTATCTACTATCACTCCTTTTATTAATTAGCTGCCAAAGCTGTTGTATCTGCTACATCTGCCGGATCCACCGGTATGCCTTTGGCCTGGTGTTGCCGGGCTTTAATATAATGTACCAGCTGCCAACGTTGCTTGCGACTCAACTGAGAAGCATAGCTCCCCATCATCCCCTTACCGTATTCAATAGAATAGAACATCTGGCCTTCAGGCATATTCATAACGATCGGATCACCAAGTAGGTTCTTAGGAGCCGCGGCAAATGGACCATTACCGTCATTATACAGCGGACCGTTGCCATCCATTTTAGCACCATGACAGATACCACAGTTAATCAGATACAAACGGTGAATCTCTGTTGTCTGTTCAGCAGTCAAAGGACCTTCAGGATTAACCAGTGCTTTTGAAGCCACGTAATTCGTCGTATCACCGGCAGCATCTTTTGCCAGAGGGAAAGGCAAATCCTCTCCTGCTGCAATGGTACCGGCTACAGGCTGGTTATTGTAGAATATTTTACGCCCTGCTTCTGCCTTATCAGTTGTAAACTGGGCAGAATCCCTCTGGGCATATGTTTCATAGGCCCGGCTGTAGAACATATCCGGCATATAAACATGACCCGGATCGCGTCTTACCTCATTACCACAACTTACCAAGGTTGCCCCGCTAATCAAAATAAGTGCTATGACAGATAATTTTTTCATCCTCATATTTGATTTCTGTATAAAAAGCCGAATCGTAACGGCTAGAATTTAAAATTTATTTGCTATATCCAGCTTATAATACTTCTACTGCATTCTCATTGATGATCTGCTGCTCTTTGTCAAAGCGGCCCCACCACCAGCCCGCTTCAGCGTCCTGGATCTCAACACCTACCGTTCCTTTATCATCAAAAAATCTTTCCAATTCCGCAACATCTGTCCCGGGAGTGCACTCTACAGCGAGTACAAAAATGTCATCCGTCTGCCTGGGGTGGAAAATGTGTTTCTTTACAAATGGAGCTAACTGACATAACCAGCAAAATGTATACACCATCCCTACCGCTGCGAAAAGCACCGTCAATTCGAAAGTGATCGGAATAAATGCCGGCAACGCAAAATGCGGTTTACCGTCATAAATCTGAGGCCAGTCAGACACGAAGATCCATGTCATACAGCCAAGGGCTGTACAGGTTCCCAGAATACCATAAATAAATCCAGCGGTATGCAAACTGGTCTCCCTGAGCCCCATTACATGGTCAAGACCATGCATCGGAAAGGGTGTGTACACGTCGTGAATCTTGTATCCGGCCTTGCGGGTTTTTTCCACCGCAGGGAACAGATTTGCTTCATCATCAAAACTCGCTACAACAAATTTCTTTTTTGCCATTGTATTTTTCAATTAAGCGTCATAAAACTATACGCTATGAATGAAATCATTTTTTATTATACTATATACTACACTTTACGTCCCCAGAACCAATTAGTGCGCATACTCATGTGCAAATACTTCAGGTTCTTTTGATTCAACAGGTGACACAGCCCATTTATGGTTGTCGCCCGATGTCTTCGCAATACTCTTGATCTCCGCAATGGCGATAACCGGGAAATACTTGGAGAATAGGAAGAAACAGGTAAAGAATAGACCAAACGTACCAATATAAAAGCCCATTTCCCAAATAGTCGGGTGATAGTATACCGTCCATGCAGAAGGAACATAGTCTCTGTAAATAGAAGTAACGATGATTACAAAACGCTCAAACCACATACCGATATTTACGATGATACTCATAAAGAATGTTACAAACAGGTTACGTCTCATTTTACGGAACCAGAAGATTTGCGGACTGAGAACGTTAAAGGCAATCATACCCCAGTAGCTCCATCCCAGGGGGCTAAATAAATCGGCACGGCTATAGAAGAAAGCATAGGCCTCATAGCGGTTACCGCTATACCAGGCGATAAAAAGTTCAGACAGGTAAGCTACACCAACAATGGAACCCGTCAGTACAATTACTTTGTTCATCGCCTCGATGTGACCAATAGTAATATATTGCTGTAGATTCATCATTTTACGGACAATGAGCAGCAGTGAGTTTACCATGGCAAACCCGGAGAACACCGCACCAGCTACAAAATACGGCGGGAAGATCGTTGTATGCCAACCTGGGATGACTGAAGTGGCAAAGTCAAAGGATACAATCGTGTGTACCGAAAGTACCAGCGGGGTTGCAAGACCTGCCAAGACTAAGGACAAGGCTTCATGCCGCTGCCAGTGTTTGGTGGAACCCGTCCATCCAAAAGAGGCAATACCATATAATAATTTTCTAAGTTTAGTTTTCGCACGGTCGCGAACCGTTGCAAAATCAGGCAACAGACCTGTATACCAGAATAATACAGAAACCGTGAAATACGTAGAGATCGCAAATACGTCCCACAGCAAAGGAGAATCGAAATTAGGCCATAAAGGACCACGTGTGTTCGGATAAGGCATTACGAAGAAACCATCCCATACACGACCCATGTGGAAGATCGGGAACTGACCGGCACACATTACGGCGAAGATCGTCATCGCTTCAGCAGCACGGTTCACCCCTGTACGCCACCCCTGACGGAACAGCAACAGGATTGCAGAAATCAATGTACCGGCATGACCAATACCTACCCACCATACGAAGTTGGTGATATCCCATCCCCAACCCACGGTCTTATTCAGATTCCACTGACCGATACCGTATACCACTTCGGTATAGACACTGATCACACCAAAAAGCAAAAGACAGAGGGAAATAAAAAACCCGATGTACCACAATTTGCCTGGTTTCACTTCAATGGGTGCAACAAGATCTTCCGTAATCTGATGATACGATTTGCTGCCCTTCACCAAGGGTTCTCTGAGTTCTGATTCGTATTTAAATAATGACATTCGGTTTCGTTTATAACCAATAAATAATTATTATTAAATCCTATTAAGCCGTCGGAGTTTCTATCTCTTTCACATCTGTATTACGCACTTTCGCAAAATAGTTCACATTTGGCATAGTGTGTAATTGTTCCAGAGAATGGAATAATCTCAGCGGATTTTCTCTTCTCACTTTAGAGATAGCACTGTCTTTGTCATTTACGTTACCAAAGACGATACAATCGCTTGCACATGCCTGCTGACAGGCAGTTTTCACATCCCACTCATTATTCGCACCGGATTTTAATGGTCTGCTTTCTTTCTTCGCTTTGAGCTTACCGTCCTGTAAACGCTGCACACAGAAAGAACATTTTTCCATTACACCACGGGAGCGGACAGTCACATCCGGATTTAATACCATTCTGGACAGTTCATCCATTCTATCGTGAACAGTTGCATCCAATTTACCGACGGTAGTCTGATCCTGGTTGTTAGGGAATGAATCCGCACCGGTATAGTCAGCCCAGTTGAAGCGGCGTACTTTGTATGGACAGTTATTAGCGCAATAACGCGTACCGATACAACGGTTATATGCCATCTGGTTCAATCCTTCAGTACTGTGATTGGTCGCATTGACCGGACATACGTTTTCACAAGGTGCATTGTCACAGTGTTGACAAAGCATCGGTTGGAACACAACGTTCGGATTATCAACATCTCCGGTATAATAACGGTCAATACGGAGCCAGTGCATATCATGGAAGCGGGCCACCTCGTCTTTACCGACGATCGGCACATTGTTCTCAATATTACAGGCGACTACGCACGCACCACAACCGTTACAGGCATTCATATCCACGCTCATGGCCCAGTGGATCCCTGGTTTATCATAATATGGATAGATTGTACCTTGTGTTTCAAAGTTCTCAACACCGCCATAAGGCTTGAGCTCTTCTTCTCGGTCTCTTAATATCTCTTTCGGATCCTCCTGGAACTCAGGAAGATTCAATACTTTCAACACTTCGGTACGTTTACCGCCGATAACGGAATCGTAGCGATCGTGTACCTGAATCTGCGCAACTTTAGACTTCTTCCCCGTCTTCTCGATTTTTACATCATACTGTTCAAAAAGAACAGTTCCGTTTACCAGTTGAGCCAGTGGGTAGGCATTCTTACCATAACCATCCGCAGCTTTACCCACCTTGCCGGTACGGCCATAACCAACAGCGATACCAACGGTATTTGGATGCGTTCCGGGAATCACCAGAATAGGTAATTCAAGAGAAGCTCCACCGACAGTTACTTTTACTACCGGCTTTTCAGGATATACTTCGTATTCATCGGCACGGCCTTCGCTGTAGATATCAATACCCAACAATTCTTTAGCCATTGCCGGGGAGATCATTACATAGTTGTCCCAGGTTGCTCTGGAGATCGGGTCAGGCATTTCCTGCAGGAAGGGGTTAGAGGCACCCTGACCTTCTCCGATAGAGATCTTCTGATAAAGAACCAATTCGTACTTACCGGCCTTTTTCTTGCTGCTAACAGCAGCAAGTGCAGGCTGAACGGCAGCGCTATTGAAGGCAGCTGCGGCGGCAGCAGTCGGCGCCGGGTTAATAACACCACTCTGAATAGTTTTCAGCCACATGGTTTCACCACCACCCAACTTGGTCATCCAGTAATTTTTCAGGAAAGTCTCATAATCAGAAGGCTCTCCCGCCCACTTCAACAGGCTGTCCTGCCATTGACGGGTCTTAAATAATGGATTGATTGTAGGCTGAATAAAGCTAAAATGACCGGTTCTTGGTTCTGCATCACCCCAGCTTTCCAGGAAATGATGGCTGGGAACGACATATTTACAAAGCTGTGTTGTTTCATCAGCTTTCTCGTTTAAGGAAATCGTTGTCCGAACTTTTTTCAATGCGGCTGCAAAATCATCGCTTTTCTGCCAGCTATAGGCCGGATTAGCACCATATACGATAAGCGTAGATACATTGCCGGCTTTCATATCATTTAGCAGCTGAACGAACTCACTGTCGGTACCCTGACGGGTATTGTTCAGAACACTCCAGTCAATGGTAGTGCCGTTCGCGCCCAATGCCTCATTGATGGCATTGATAACGATCTGGACATTTTTGTCAGCGCTACCCGAAACGACCAGTGCGGCGCCTTTATTGGCAATCAGGTCTTTTGCAACCTTTTCAACACCTGCTTTTAATTTAGCATCCTGGATGCCGCTCACACCTCCGCCATTGACAGCACTCAGTAAGGCTGCTGCGACCAGCCCCATTTCAGAAGGCCTGGTCTGGAAGCGCTCATCAGCACTGGCACCCGTAGGTGTCAGAATACCTTCAAACTGATAGTGCTTGCTCATCGTCGGCTTCTTCTCATCGATCTTGCGACCTACTGCATATTGCTTGGAGAACTGAACCGGCGCGATCCAGGTACCCAGAAAATCGGCACCGAGACCCACAATGACTTTCGCATTATCAAAGTGATAGGTCGGAATCGCCTTTTTTCCATAGCTGGCATCATTGGCTTCCAACAATCCGCTATAGGAAACACTATTATAAGTTACATGGCGGCTACCAGGGAACTTGGCGATAAATTTATTAATAACTTCCAGGCTGCTGGGCGATGTCACCGGTGTGGTCAGGATAACTGCTGGCCCATTCAGATTACCGCTGATCGCTTTATCAATAGCCTCAAAAGTAACTTCTTTACCTTCCCCAATGGTTGGGTAACGCAGTCGTGCGGTGTTGTATAATTCGATGACGGATGCCTGTAAACGGGCAGAGGTGCCGCCATTTGTCACAGCACTCAGCTCATTTCCTTCCAATTTAATAGGACGGCCATCCCGTACTTTAGCCAATACACTAATGGCATCTCCGTCTTCTACATAGGTGGTAGCATAGTAATTGGCTACGCCCGGTACAATATCCTCAGGTTTGTTGGCAAATGGAATGACCTTACGAACAGGTGTTTCGCAACTGGCAGCCAGCGCAGCTGCAGCAGTGGAAAAACCTAAATATTTTAAAAAATCTCTTCTGGGCGTTGGCGCGCTTAAAAACCCGCCATCTACTTCTTCAAAAGGAAGTAGATCTTCGGGGAATTCGTTTTTGTTTGCGTCCTGAAATGCCTTTGTATTTCCACGCTCACCAAAACTTTGCCAGTGTTTTTTGTTCGCCATTTATCGAAATTTGAAAAATTTAAAAAGTATATTGATTGAAATCCGGTATAAATCGGCTAAGATTAATAGTGACATTTCTGGCACTCAGTACCGCCGATCATTTCCACTGTAATGCCTTTGGCAGAATCAATGGTTCCGTTCTTCAATCCTTCATGATATTTTTGATAGATGCTATAGAATCCGTTGTCTTTAAATTGTACATTAGTTGTGCGGTGACAGTTAATACACCAGCCCATGGTCAGCGGAGCGAATTGTTTGACTTCGTCCATTTTTGTGATATCGCCATGGCAAGTCTGACATTGTACTTTACCAACCATAACGTGCTGAGAGTGATTAAAATATACATGGTCAGGCAGCTCGTGGATACGAACCCATTCAATGGGTTTGGCTTTAGAAGCATCCCATGGCTGTCCCTGGACATAGCCGGCATATTTATACAATTTCTGAATTTCTGCAGAACCGTCAACTTCTTCACCTTCAGCCGTAAAGAGCTTAGGACCTGTATACTCTGTAATAGCCATATGACAGTTCATACAAACATTAACTGAAGGAATTGTTGCATGTCTGCTATATTGTGCATTGGTGTGACAATACAGACAGTTGATCTGATTGATACCCGCATGCACTTTGTGTGAATAGAATATCGGCTGTTTAGGTTCATAGTTTTGAGAATGCCCCAGACCGATCGCACCACTGGCCAGCCAGTATCCGATATAGATGAAGATCAGGATAGCAACAACCGCAATGAACTTCTTATTTCTGTAGAAAGGAATAGGTCCCAGTACCGGATGTCCTTCTTTTTTATTGGACATTCTCTTCAGACTGCTGTTAACCTGTAACAGGATAATTGCGACGATGGCAAGAACACCCGTTAGTACTACATATAATAAGGTATTATCAGATTGTTCGCCGGATGTCTGTGTAGCGGCTCCTGCTGCCGGTGCTGCTGTTTTTTTTGCTTCCTCTACTTTTACATAGTCCAGGATCGCATTTACGTCATCGTCGGACAGTAGCCCCTCAAAATGAGTCATCGGGGTCTTGTTCCATTTTTCGAACAGCGTGTTCGCATATTTGTCGCCAGAGGACAATACTTTAGAACTATTATGTACCCAGGCAATAATGTGCGCGCGATCTGGCCAACGGCTTTCAACACCTGCCAGTGCGGGCCCGGTCATATCTTTATGAACACTGTGACAGGAAGCACAATTTGCTGTAAATAAAGCTTTGCCATCCTGCGCTTTTGCATCCTGCGCGAACGACAACAAAAAGATTAAACTAACAATTAAACCAACCTTCGCGGTTACTTTTCTTAAGTGGATCATATTCACAATTCAGTTGTTGGAATGTGGAGAAATATCCCTGACAGCCGCAAAAATATGACACGAAATTGACAAAAGAACATCCGGTCATTAATTTTTTAAATAAACCGGATCTTTAAATCAGCTATAACTCAATACTACTAATGGTTACAGAAGTTATTACATCATATATTTTTTTTTAGTTTCCCCTATGGTAGCCATTAATTTTAAACAATTTACTCTCGGTTTTCAACTTATTGACAGACCTTTGTCATATGCATAAAAAAATAAACATGGCAATTTTTGCATCTGGGGCTGGCTCCAATGCAGAAAAGATAATGGAGCACTTTGAAAATCATTCAAACATTACAGTTAAGTTAGTGTTATCCAGTAAAAATAGCGCCGGCGTTTTAGATAAAGCCAGCAAATTTGACATCGAAACCTTAGTTATTAACAGGGCTGCATTTTTTGATACGGATACATATATAAAGGAGCTACAAAAAAGGAATATTAATATCATTATACTAGCGGGTTTCCTATGGAAAGTCCCAAGTAACCTTGTGACAGCTTTTCAAAATAGGATCATTAATATACATCCGGCGCTCTTGCCGAAATATGGAGGAAAAGGCATGTATGGTGATTTTGTACATCAGGCAGTAATTGCTGCCGGAGAAAAAGAATCAGGCATTACCATTCACCTGGTCGATGAAGCCTATGACCACGGAAAACATCTGTTCCAGACCACATGTCCGGTACTACCGGGTGATACTGCAGCTGAACTGGCCGGTAAGATCCACGTTTTAGAGCACCGGCATTTTCCTGAGGTTATTGAAACATATATTGAACAACATCCCAACCTCTTTACAGAGGAATAAGTAGTCCTTTTACCAGATGAACTGGATGATTCTATAATGAAATTGGCCCTCTATCTTGGAATAGAAGGCCAAAGAAACCAAATCATCTCATCATTAAACAAAAAGACTATGTCGTTTATCTATAGGCAAGGTAGATATAGTTTTTATACTAACAAATATTTGTTTTATAATTTTAATTTTATTTAACATATAATTTAATTTTAGAATATAATGGCACTATTGCTACACATCGATTGCGCAGCGGGGGAAGCCTGCGTAAGTCTGGGTGAATCTGATAACATTCTCGCAGAAATAACGCATATGGAACAGAAGTCCCATGCATCTTTTTTACAATCAGCCATAAATATCATATTAGAAAAAACCGGCAAGCAATTATCTAATATTGATGCAGTATCAGTGAGTGCCGGGCCTGGCTCCTATACTGGGCTTCGGGTCGGACTCTCCTCTGCCAAAGGAATTTGCTATACATTAAATAAACCACTGATACTTTTAAACACCCTTGAAATCATGGCAGAAAAAGTCATCCTTGAGCAGGAAGATCCAGGTAGAATACTCCTTGCTCCGATGATCGATGCCCGTCGCATGGAAGTCTTTACGGCTTTATATGACGACCATTTAAATATACTCCTGGCTCCCGGCGCTTATCTGCTCGATGGCAAGGGTTTTGTGCGACCCTTTGCAAACCAGGTAAAAAAGGTTTGTTTCTTTGGTTCCGGTATGAATAAATGGAAAGAGATCTGTCCGAATGGCAATTTTGACTTTATGGACCTACCCGCAGGCAGTGCTGCACAGAACAAAATTGCCCAGTCATATTTTGTGCAAAAACGTTTTGCGGATATAGCCTATAGCGAGCCTTTATACTTTAAATCTTTTTATACAACAGCTAAGATTTAGCACCGGAATTGATATGTTAAAAATTTGTCATTTTAAATATATATATACAAGGAAAACAACAAATATTGTATAACTTTATACATTAATTTATAACCGATTATTAAAAATATCTATTTATAATATGAGCAACGCAGCGCAAACCATCATTATCAAGGATCCAAAAAGTCAAGAAGAAATCACTATAGATTTCCTGAGAATGAAAAAGGCCGCGTTAATCCTACGCGCAATCAATCATAAACTCCGGTTACAGATCATTAAACTTATTCAGGAAAATGAAAAGATTACGGTAACAGAGATTTATGTCAAATTGAGGTTAGAACAATCTGTCGTTTCTCAGCATCTAGCTATCCTAAGAAGAGCCGCTTTGGTCACTACCCAAAGAGATGGTAAGTTTATCTATTATACGATCAATTATAACAGGATGCAGGAATTGGTGACCTTTGTTGATGAATTGCTAAAGTAGTTTATCAGCAGGGAATTCTATTTGTCTTAACGTACTGTCCTTAAAGTCGTGTTGTACCTTTGTGCAGCACAAATTTCGTTTATGTATATTCAACAGTTATATACGGGTTGTCTGAGTGAAGCTGCTTATTACATCGAGAGCGATGGTGAGGCAGCCATTATTGACCCGATGCGTGATACCCAGGCTTATATTGAGCTGGCCGGAGAAAGAAAGGCTTCCATCAAGTATATTTTTGAGACGCATTTTCATGCAGACTTTATCAGTGGCCATCTGGACCTGCATAAAGCAACAGGTGCCCCCATCGTCTACGGCCCCGAGACCAAGGCAGGGTTTGATGTGGAAGTCGCCAGTGATCATCAGATCTTCCCTTTGGGAAAATGTATGATCGAAGTCTTGCATACACCGGGGCACACGCTTGAAAGCACCTGTTATCTGCTTCGCGACGAAAAGGATCAGCCGCATGCAGTCTTTACAGGCGATACTTTGTTTGTAGGAGATGTCGGCCGGCCGGACCTGGCACAAAAGGGAGACGAACTTACCAAAGAGGATCTGGCAGGTATGTTATACGAAAGCCTTCAGTCAAAGATCGTTCCGTTACCCGAAGATGTCCTGGTGTATCCGGCACATGGTGCCGGCAGCAGCTGCGGCAAGAATCTCGGTACGACCACTTACAGCACGATCGGGGACCAGAAAAAGACCAACTACGCATTGCAAGCCACCAGTAAATCTGCCTTTATCAAGGCGGTCACGGCAGATTTGCCCGAACCGCCCAGCTATTTTCCGATCAATGCGGCGATGAACAAAAAAGGCTATGAGGAGCTGGACGCCGTCCTGGAAAAAGCCATGCAGCCATTAGCACCGAAAGCCTTTCAGGAGGCGGGAAAACAAGAGGGTATCTGGATCATAGATACCCGGGATAAAGAAATTTTTACACAGGGCTTTGTTCCAGGTTCCATCTTCATCGGCCTGAACGGCCGGTTTGCGGAATGGGCAGGAAGCCTGATTCCCTTTGATAAACAGCTATTGGTGATTACAGAACCAGGGATGGAAAAAGAAGCGATGACCCGGCTGGCCAGGGTAGGATTTGATAAAATGATCGGCTACTTGGAGGGTGGTTTTAACGCATGGCTAAAAGCGGGGCTCCCTGTCGATATGATTATCGACGTAGAAAGCGACGAACTGGCCATGGACCTGCCTTTTGATCAGCAATTATTAGTATTGGATGTCCGGAAGGAAAGCGAATTTGACGCAGGGCATGTCGCCGACGCCGTCAATATTCCACTCCCCCAGTTGCTCAATCCGCTTAGGGTAGCCGCTATTGAGGATACGGATAACATTTACATCCATTGCCAAAGCGGCTATCGCAGTGTGATCGGCGCTTCCATTCTAAAAAAACAGGGGTTTCATAATCTCCGCAATATATTGGGTGGCTGGAAAGCGATCGAGCAAGAATCGAAAATACCGGTTGCTGTTACCGTGACTGAGGAGCAACTTAAGGAAGCAGAAGACGCCCAGGCTGCGAAAAGAGACAACAACGCAGCAAAGTAAAGCTGCACTTCCAAATAAGCATACCCGAATGCTATGAATGGACTGAGGCTAGCCTTGTTATTAAGGCTAGCCTCAGTCCATTTTATCTTTCATCCATCGTCATTCGGTCCGGAAAAGAACTCCGTATATCATTATTGCGGGGATATTGTGGATCAAAAACTCAGGTGAATATCGCTAATACGGCAGTCTTTCGCATTTGATCTAAGGTAATAAAGCTTGTCATGCAATAATCTTATCTACCAAGACAGTGCTTTAGACGCCCCAATAGGGACTATTTCTTTGCGTTCTAAACATTCCCCAAGACACTTATCCGGCCTTTAAAAAAGGGATATTTTTCCCACCTATTCTAAAAGCTCCGTCATCACTGCATTACAGCGGTGCAAAATATGTCTAAAATCCCGGATAAATACTTTGGCCGACTCCATATATTTTCCCGGTTTTGCACTAATGGTTCAGAAGTTATTACCCTGGAAAAACAGGGACCTGGCCAGTATCAATCAAAGTAGAAAACGTAAAATATATTGTAGGCAGAATTCCTGTTCTACAATACATATGCTAAGCCATGAAAAGATCATACTTAAAAGCATATAAATTCAGGACCTAGCCTGCAAAAAGGTAAATAAAAGGGAGAGAGGTCACCGTTAGATGAATCCTACCGGACAGCATGGTTAACCCATCCGTATCTTCTGCAAAAGATAACACTGATGGACTATCCCTAAAGCATTGTTCAGGAAACACCGCTTTGCCATATGCGGTCTGAATAAACATTGAGCTGATCAGTAGTGATAAATCATTCGATGTACAAATTTCCGGGATCAAACAATTTTTCGTAACTTTAAAATGTCGTAACTGCTCAGGTATATAATTATTTAATTGGTTGTCAGTTTATTATATCCAAAAAGGGCTACAAGTTGTACCCCCTACTCAAAGCGACGCTCCAGAATCAAAAGAACCTGTCTTTAAAAGTTGACAGCCATCTCTGCTTCTTTCACTGTAATTATTTAATTTTGCCCCTGTCATCGGAAAAGCACTGATAGAGAGGATGACGAACCTACTTCGTTGATTTGACCTGACTGTACATCTGCCGCTTTGCCATAAGCAGTAAGAACAGCCATCAATCCAAATATTATTGAAATCATACCCTGGTCGTATAAGACGACATTAAAGGAGTACAGGCATTCTATTGTAAAAAAATTAAATTGTGAAAAGCACGCATCTGAAAGCCTATAAATTTCGGATCTACCCTGAAGGGGAGCAGATTAATTTTCTGGCCCGGCAATTTGGCTGCGTCAGGTTCGTGTACAATTATGCCCTTGAACTGCGGCAAAAGACCTATGAAGAGACCGGCAAATCCCTGTCTTACTATGACACCGCCAAAATGCTGCCTGTCCTTAAAAGCCGGCAGGAAACCGGGTGGCTGGGCGAGGTGATCGCCCAGCCACTGCAGATGGCCATGCAAAATGTAGATGATAGCTACAGGCGTTTCTTTAAGGGACAGAACAGGTACCCCAGATTCAGGTGCAGGAGCGACCGTCAGTGCTTTAAGCTGCCACAGGGCTTCAGGGTAGAGGGTGATCACCTCTGGCTCCCGAAACTGAAAACAGGGATCAGAATAAAAATAAGCAGGCAGATCAAAGGGAAAATATTATACCTGCATCTGTCCAGGACCACTACAGGCAACTATTATGTTTCCTTTACCTGTGAGGTCCCCAGAGAGATACTGGCCGGTACGGGTAAGGATACCAGTGTCGACGTAGGGATCAAGGATGCCGCCATCCTGTCGGATGGCACCAGATATGAAAATATCAAACCGCTGAAGACACTGGAGAAGAAACTAAAACACAGACAAAGACAACTCTCTAAAAAGCAGAAAGGCAGCAAATCCAGGAAACGGCAACGCCATATAGTAGCCCGGCTGCATGAAAGGATAAAGAACCTCAGGGAGGACCACCTACATAAGATCACTACCGACATCGTCAAGAATCACGACACCGTCGCGGTAGAGGACCTTACGGTGAAAAACATGTTGAAAAACCACTGTCTGGCAAAGTCCCTGTCAGACGCTTCACTGGGAAAGCTACTGACCCAACTCGAGTACAAATGCGACTGGTATGGCCGGAAGTTCGTGAAAGTTGACCGGTTCTTCCCCTCTTCCAAAACCTGTCATGTCTGCGGGGAAAAGAAAGAAGACCTGACATTGGCAGACAGGGCCTGGGCCTGCAGCTGCTGTCATACCATGCATGACAGAGATGTCAATGCCGCCCGGAACATACTCAGGGAAGGTCTGAAAATATTGTCTGGCTGTGGTGCACAGTCGGACACTAAACAAAAACAGGCGGAGGCGTCCCCACCAGGGGAGTCTGTGAAGCCTGAAGCGAAGGCTAAGCAAAAGGAAAAACCTGATGCATAGCTGAGCAGTAACAAAATGTCAGAAAATGATTTCAACTGGAGATTCCAGTGCGGCAAATGCACTTTTCAAGTTTTATGCTCAGGCAAAAAACAAAGAAGAAGCTGAATCATTGGTCGGATACATCGATTCAGTGTTCAGTGTCAAAATTAATGAAGCAATGAAAGACTACGTAACCAAAGACTTTTTAAGGGCCGAGCTCAGTGAAATAAGAACAGAGATGAGAACGGGCTTCAGCGATATCAGAGCAGAATTCAGCAATGTTAGAGCAGAAATGAGTCAGCTTTCTGAAAATCTGACCAACCGGTTAAATGGGATGATGCTAAAAATGATCTTAGGTATTTTGATTCCCATTTTAACACTGATGTTAGGGCTCTATTTCAAAATATAAAATAAATCTGGGGAATGGCTTTATTAAAATGGGCACGCCCCGAATTTATAGAACGTGCCGTAAAACCCATTCATCACGTAGTGTGGGTGGGATGTAAGGCACAAAAGTATTTGGCTGTTTTACAAAGTACATTTACTTTCGTTTTGTCAGTAAAAGACTTAAAAACCTCGTAAGGGACTTGCGAGTACACGTGTGGAGCGATAATAAGACTTCTAACCCATTTGGGCAGTAAGCAAGTCGCTGTGAAGCACGAAGCCCATTCATCGCTTTAGCGTGGGTGGGCAGTTCACTTTATTCACTTAAGCATACTGTTGGTTAGTTAAAGAAGGTTATTTTTCTGAAACATTCTCGGATTTCATGGCAGTTGATTTACGGAAGGAAACGAAATTCGATGCAGGCCATATGGCGGACCCTGTAAATATCTCCCTACCACAACTGTCAACCAGCTAAAGACAAGCTGAATCATTGGTCGGATACATCGATTCAGTGTTCAGTGTCAAAATTAATGAAGCAATGAAAGACTACGTAACCAAAGACTTTTTAAGAGCCGAGCTCAGTGAAATAAGAACAGAGATGAGAACGGGCTTCAGCGATATCAGAGCAGAATTCAGCAATGTTAGAGCAGAAATGAGTCAGCTTTCTGAAAATCTGACCAACCGGTTAAATGGGATGATGCTCAAAATGATCTTAGGTATTTTGATTCCCATTTTAACACTCATGCTGGGACTCTATTTCAAGAACTAAAACGAATTCGGGGGAAACCCATTTTAATAAAGTGGACATCCCCCGAATTTATTTTATCCTCATAGCCTTACCGTCGATTAGCCAAATGAGGTTATTTTTCTGATCATTATCTTATTCTTCTATTCGCTGATCGCTGCAATACCTGGCAGGGTTTTGCCTTCGAAATATTCCAGTAAAGCGCCACCGCCCGTTGAAACATAGCTGATCTTATCGGCCAGATCAAATTTATTGACAGCAGCGACACTATCGCCCCCCCCCACCAGAGAGAAAGCACCGTTTGCCGTTGCCTCTGCCACCGCTTCCGCAATAGCTTTCGTTCCTCCCTGAAAGTTTTCCATTTCAAAGACGCCCATCGGGCCGTTCCAAAGAATGGTTTTGGCTTTTTTAATCGCATTGCAAAAACTGGCTCTTGCCTCTTCAGCAATATCCAGTCCCATCCATCCGGCGGGAATATTGGTACTCGGCGCGGCAGATACCTCTGCGTCAGCCGCAAACTTATCCGCGATAATAGAATCACTGGGCAGATGGATACAGACGCCTTTAGCATCAGCTTTCTTAATCAATTCCAGTGCTGTATCAAGCCGGTCTTCTTCACAAAGAGAGTTCCCGATCTGTCCGCCTTGTGCCTTGAAAAATGTATAAGCCATGCCACCGCCAATAATGATATCTGTCGCTCTTTCCAGCAGATTTTCTATGATCAGAATCTTATCTGATACTTTCGCACCACCGATAATGGCGCAGAAAGGTGCTTCTGCATTATGTAATACCTTCTCCGCACTGGCAACTTCCGCCTGCATCAGCAAACCGAACATTTTCTTGTCTGCGGGGAAGAACTGAGCAATCACGGCAGTAGAAGCATGTGCTCTGTGCGCCGTTCCGAAAGCATCATTTACATATACATCGCCTAATTTACTGAGCTTTTCCGCAAAGTCTTTGCCTCCCTTTTCCTCTTCAGGATAAAAACGCAAATTTTCCAATAACAAGACCTGACCCGGCTGTAATGCCGCAGCTTTTTCCGTTGCCTGTGCACCGATGCAGTCATCAGCAAACGCGACATCAACACCCAGCAGTTCGCTCACACGCCCCTGAACATGCTTTAAGGAAAATTTAGCTTCCGGGCCATTTTTAGGCCTGCCCAAATGACTCATCAGAATAACGCTTCCGCCATCAGCCAAAATCTTTTTAACGGTCGGAAGCGCAGCCCTGATACGAGTATCATCGGTAATTTCCTGTGTCTGCTTATCTAAAGGCACATTAAAATCGACGCGGATAAGCGCCTTATGTCCCTTAAAATTGTAATCGTTGAACTTACTCATGCTTTTTTGTTTTTGTTTGATTTGAGATGATGCCGGACACTGATTTTCTTAAACAGCTCCGGTAAACTGCTGCAAAAAGCGTACATCATTTTGAGAGTATAGCCGCAGGTCATTGACCCGGTATTTAAGCTGTGCAATTCTTTCCACACCCATTCCAAATGCAAATCCCGTATATTTAGTGGAATCAATCCCAAAGTTCTCCAGTACATTTGGATGCACCATGCCGCTTCCCAGAATTTCAACCCATCCGGTATGTTTACATACATTACAGCCTTTGCCTTCGCAGATCAGGCAGCTGATGTCCATTTCTGCGCTGGGCTCTGTAAAGGGAAAATAGCTGGGCCGAAACCGGACTTTAACCTCTTTACCAAACATTTCCTGGACAAAAAAGTACAAGGTTTGTTTTAGGTCAGCAAAACTCACATTCTCAGCGATATATAGCCCTTCTACCTGATGGAAAAAACAATGCGCTCTGGCGCTGATCGTTTCGTTACGATAAACCCTGCCGGGACAAATCACCCGGATAGGCGGTTTTTGAGTCTCCATTACCCTGGCCTGCACACTGCTCGTATGCGTTCTGAGTAACCAGGACGGGTTCTGAGAGATATAAAAGGTATCCTGCATATCTCTGGCCGGATGGTCTTCCGGGAGGTTCATCGCGCCGAAATTATGCCAGTCATCTTCAATATCCGGACCTTCAGCAATGGCAAAACCGAGCTTCTTAAAGATCGATACGATTCTGCCACGTACGATACTGAGCGGATGCCGGGTGCCGACTCCGACGAAATCTCCGGGAAGGGAAAGGTCAATTCTCTGCTCATCAGCCACTTGCCCGGCTGTGCCCGCCTGGAGTGACTCCAGCTTTGTCTCAGCCAATTTCTTAAATTCATTCAGCGCCTGGCCGGCAGCCTTACGTTGATCTGGCTGGATATCTTTCATAGATCCCATCAGGGATTTCACAATCCCCTTGGTTCCCAAATACTGGATACGGAAGGCTTCTGCCTCTTCCTTAGTGGAAGCCGACGCCGCCTCAATGGCCACTGTATAAGATTCAATCTGTTTAAGTAATTCGTCCATATGTTATGTGAGGTGAAGGAAACACCTCTGTATTCCTTAGATCTCCATGATTTCTTTTTCTTTGGCCGCCAACACGGAATCCACCTGTGCAATAAAACTATCGGTCAGCTCCTGTACACTTTTTTCACCGCCTTTAGCCAAGTCTTCACTCAGGCCATCTTTTTGCAGTTTTTTTATTTGCTCTATGCTGTCCCTTCTGATATTTCTGATACCCACCTTGCCGTTTTCACCTTCCGCTGTCGCTCTTTTAAAGAGTTCACGTCTGCGTTCTTCGGTCAGCGGAGGCATAAAAAGGCGGATCTGAACACCATCGTTTTGAGGGGTCAATCCAATATTGGCTGCCATAATAGCCCTTTCAATCACACTGAGCATGTTTTTTTCCCAGGGCTGGATTGAAATGGTTCTGGCATCCATTACACTGATATTGGCAATTTGCGCAATAGGTGTCGGGCTGCCATAATACTCCGCCATAACACCATCCAGAATAGAAGCTGAGGCCTTACCGGCACGAATCCTGGTCAGTTCCACTTCCAGATGTGCCATTCTTTTTTTCATTCCGGCCTTTGCTTCGCTGAGTATAGAGTCTATTGTATCTGACATAAAATTCCAGTTTAAGTGTGGCGAAATTAACTTAAAAGATCCTTTGTGCCATGATTTTTTCCCAAATAATTAGTAAAACGGATGGTATCGGAGCCCTACTACAATGTACCCCTACCGGCTATTTTGCAAAACAACCGTTCGCTTAAAGGCGATTTAGGTCTCAAAAACGGGGAGGATAATCCCAGGTTTAATTTTGCAATAGAAATCACCATAAATCAGTTCGGTTGTTGACGACACATTAAACTAAAATGCGTTATCTTCGAACCTGAAAAAATCATTGAACAAAAAAGTATTAAAACAAAAAGACTACATTGAAATGGCAGATATTAAACAATTAGAGCAGACAGCAACGCAGATTCGTCGTGATATCGTCAGAATGGTACACGGTTGTCAAAGTGGGCACCCGGGAGGTTCTCTGGGTTGTGCTGACTATTTTACAGCCTTGTATTTTGACGTTATGAAACGCAAAGAAGGTTTTGATATGGATGGCATCGGAGAAGATATCTTCTTCCTGTCCAACGGCCATATTTCTCCTGTGTTCTACGCTACTCTGGCACGTGCCGGTTATTTTGACGTAAAGGAACTGGCGACCTTCCGCCAGATTAACTCCCGTCTTCAGGGACATCCTACAACCCATGAGCACCTTCCGGGTATCCGTGTTGCCAGCGGGTCTCTGGGACAAGGCATAAGTGTTGCCCTGGGTGCAGCCCTGGCTAAAAAACAAAATGGGGATGACAATTATGTGTATGCGCTCTGTGGTGACGGAGAACTGGAAGAAGGCCAGAACTGGGAAGCAATTATGGCTATCCCTAATCTGGATGTAGAAAGGCTGATACTGACAGTTGACTGGAACGGCCAGCAGATCGACGGTCCCACCAAAGAAGTGATGGATCTGGGGGATTTGCCCGCCAAATTCAAGGCTTTTAAATGGCAGGTATTCGTACTTGAACAGGGCAATGATATTGCTGCTATCTCCGCAAAACTAAAGGAAGCTAAACAGGCAGCTAAGCCGGGTAGTCCTGTGGTCATACTGATGAAAACCGTTATGGGTAAAGGTGTTGACTTTATGGAAGGTCACCATGAATGGCATGGTATTGCACCTAATGATGAGCAGTTGGCCAGCGCACTGAAACAATTACCGGAAACACCTCTTGGAGATTATTAATCACCAAGGAGCCAATATTACAGTTGATATTCAACTTAAAAGAGGGTCAGACACGTTAAATCGCTGCCGGCCCTCTTTTTTTGTGCATTTACCGCCGCAATAGGGCGCTTGCCCTAATCTGCTTGTGGGTTAGGAATATAATGACTAACTTTAATACATAAACCTCTTTCGATGAAAACAGCAATAATCACACTGATCAGCCTGGCCATTATCAGCATCAGTGCCTGTAGTACGACTAAAAGCAATATAGAAAAAACAGCAGAACAAGAGAAGGTCGCCACTTTGGTGCAGGCAGGTAACTTTATTTATAATGCGACCAGTGCCAATCCGCTGCGTGTGGGCGTACTGGATATTCTGCCGAACGGAAGCGGACAACAGTTGCGTCAATTAGGGCCCGGGTATTACCTATCTGTCACCAAAGACTCTCTCAAAGTGCACCTGCCCTTTTATGGTCGCTCTTATCATGCAGAGATGGATCCTTCCAAAGGGGGCATTGATTTTGAAACAACCGCTTTCAAGTATAATTATGAAAAATCAAAAAGAGGCTATTATGTTGTAACCATCAAAGTCAACAACCAGAAATCTGCCGACAAGATGACGCTAAACATTTCTCAGAACGGATATTGTACGTTACAGGTCCAAAGTGTCAACCGGGACCAAATGAGCTTTTATGGCAAGATCGACGCTCAGAAATCCGATATATTGAATGGCAATTGATCAGAAAACTTATTTTGCCAATTCGGGTAAAAAGAAAGCATCCTGCAGATTATACTGATAGGATGCTTTCTTTTCTATTCAAACCGAATCTTCATCTAAATGCTTATTGATTCAATCCTGCAGCGATGCAGGCGCTAAGCATGCAGCTTAGGCTTTCATGCTCTTGGATTGTTTTCTTCTGTCTTCTTCATTCAAGAGCGTCTTACGCAAACGGATATGCTTAGGCGTCACTTCAATACATTCATCGTCCTGGATATATTCCATACACTCTTCCAGGGTCATCTGGATCTTAGGGACAATCCGTACAGAATCATCACTACCACTGGCGCGCATATTGGTCAGCTTCTTTCCTTCCGTCGCGTTGACAACCAGGTCACCCGGCTTAATATGCTCAGCAATGATCTGCCCGATGTAGACGTCTTCTCCGGGATCTACAAAGAAGGATCCTCTATCCTGTAATTTATCTATGGAATAAGCAGTGGTCGTAGCCATATTCTTGGAAATCAGTACGCCGTTATTTCTACCGGGGATTACACCTTTCCATGGTTTATAGTCTACAAAACGGTGTGCCATTACTGCTTCACCGGCTGTGTTGGTTAACATCTGAGAACGCAGCCCAATCAGGCCTCTGGACGGAATCTCAAATTCAAGGTGCTGCATTTCTCCTTTACTTTCCATGATCAGCATTTCTCCTTTACGCTGTGTAACCAGATCAATTACTTTCCCGCTGAAATCTGCCGGTACGTCTACTACCAGGTTTTCATAAGGTTCGTTCTTTTTGCCATCTATTGTTTTCACCAATACCTGCGGTTGTCCTACCGTCAGTTCATACCCTTCCCTGCGCATGGTCTCGATAAGCACGCCCAGGTGAAGTATCCCTCTACCGTATACCAGGAAGCTATCCGCACTGTCTGTATCCTCAACTTTCAAGGCTAGGTTTTTCTCTGTTTCTTTCATCAGACGGTCTCTAAGATGCCTGGAAGTGACAAACTTACCTTCTTTGCCAAAGAACGGAGACGTGTTAATGGAAAATAGCATGCTCATGGTAGGTTCATCCACAGCAATAACGGGTAATGGTTCGGGTACCTCAGCGTCACAAATGGTGTCACCAATATTAAAATCTTCCAGTCCGACAACCGCGCAGAGATCTCCGGCTACGACTTCTTCAGCGCGCCGTTTACCCATACCTTCAAACACATAAAGTTCTTTTACTTTTGATTTTTTGACCGAGCCGTCTGCCTGTACCAGCGCGATCTGCTGAGATTCTTTGATCGAACCCCTGGTTACTTTACCTACAGCGATCCGACCCAGGAAAGAAGAATAATCCAGGGAAGTGATCTGCATCTGCAGTGGGCCTTCGTTAACAACGGGCTCCGGAACGTGTTTAAGAATACCGTCCATCAGTGGCTCGATACCTTCGATCTCAGTAAGCGAATCATTGAACCAACCGTTCTTGCCACTACCATAGTAAGTAGGAAAGTCAAGCTGCTCCTCTGTTGCATCCAGATTAAAGAACAGTTCAAATACTGCATCATGTACCTCATCGGGGCGGCAGTTCGGTTTGTCAACTTTATTGATAACAACAATAGGTTTCAGGTTGAGTTGCAAAGCTTTCTGCAATACAAATCTGGTCTGTGGCATTGGACCTTCAAAAGCATCCACCAGTAATATAACGCCGTCTGCCATTTTCAGGACTCTTTCGACCTCACCGCCAAAGTCAGAGTGGCCCGGTGTATCGATAACGTTAATTTTAATGCCTTTATAATTAACTGCAGCGTTTTTGCTAAAAATGGTAATCCCTCTTTCTCGTTCCAGATCGTTATTGTCCATGATCAGTTCACCTGATTCCTGGTTCTCGCGAAATACTTTTGTCGTATGCAAGATCTTGTCTACCAGTGTGGTTTTACCGTGGTCAACGTGCGCAATTATGGCAATGTTTCTGATGTCCATTAAAATAATTTTATATTAAGGGCGCAAAGGTACTAAATAATTGGCTCAATCAGTATTAAAGGATAAGGTTTTGTATGTGTTAATGGCAAAATAACATAGAAAGGGAGCGTATATTACCTCGTAGGGCTCAGTTGTCAACCAGTATTGTTTGCAGAAAAAAGCCCTTCTGATTTTGAAACAAAACCGGAAGGGCTTATTATTATGATTCTATAACTTACAGAAAGGCCATGCAACTTATTGATTTACTGCCTTATCTGGCAACATTCACTGCTCTTTTTTCGCGGATGACTGTCACTTTGATCTGGCCCGGATAGGTCATTTCTGTCTGTATCTTCTGCGCAATTTCAAAACTAAGCTTATTGGAGTCTTCGTCCGTTACTTTATCGGCCTCAACAATTACGCGAAGTTCACGGCCCGCCTGGATGGCATAGGCTTTTTCCACGCCGGTATAGCCCTGAGCCAGAGATTCCAGATCTTTGATACGCTGAATATATTGCTGCATGATCTCACGACGGGCACCGGGTCTGGCACCGCTGATGGCATCACAGGCCTGAATAATGGGGGAGATGACATACAGCATTTCCATTTCATCATGGTGGGCGCCAATGGCGTTCACAACAGCTGGATTCTCGCCATATTTTTCAGCCAGTTTCGCCCCTAAAAGCGCATGGCTTAATTCTGTTTCTTCGTCCGGCACTTTACCAATGTCGTGCAATAACCCGGCTCTTTTAGCCAGCTTAGGATTTAACCCCAGCTCTGAGGCCATAATACCGCAAAGGTTTGCCGTTTCCCGGCTGTGCATCAGCAAGTTTTGACCATAGGAAGACCTAAAGCGCATTTTACCGACGATTCTGACAAGTTCTTTGTGTAATCCGTGGATACCTAACTCGATAATCGTTCTTTCTCCGATCTCCATCACCTGTTCTTCCAGCTGACGGCGGGTCTTCTCAACCACCTCTTCAATTCTGGCGGGGTGAATACGGCCATCGGACACCAGGCGCTGTAAGGAAAGGCGGGCAATTTCTCTACGCAAAGGATCGAAGCTGGACAGAATAACGGCCTCTGGCGTATCATCTACGATCAGATCCACACCGGTCGCCGCTTCGATAGCACGGATATTACGCCCTTCCCGACCAATGATCTGACCTTTGACCTCGTCTGTTTCCAGATTGAATACGGTGACGGTATTTTCAATGGTCTGCTCAGCGGCTGTGCGCTGGATAGACTGAATAATAATTTTGCGTGCTTCCTTATTCGCTTTTTGCTTGGCTTCTTCAATAATATCCTGCTGTAACCCGAGGGCCTGGGTCCTGGCTTCACTTTTCAGATTCTCAATAAGTTGCGCTTTGGCTTCTTCTGAAGAAAGATTAGAAATCTTTTCCAGCCTGCGAATATGTTCCTCCTGGTGTTTCTCAAGTTCAGTACGCTTTAAATTGACCACTTCAATCTGTTTATTCAGATTGTCCTTGATCACGTTATTTTCTTTTATCTGGCGATCCAGTGAGTTTTCTTTTTGATTAATAGAATTTTCTTTCTGTTTGATTTTATTTTCAATATCACCGATCTTTTTGTTTCTTTCCAGGATTTCTTTATCATGCTCCGCTTTTAACTGAACAAATTTTTCTTTTGCTTCGAGCTGCTTTTCTTTCTTGATGGTTTCTGCACGCAAATGTGCTTCTTTTACAATACCCTTAGCCTTGTTTTCTGCTTCTTCTAATTGTCTGCGGTTGTCTTTTGCAAAAATAAATTTACCTGCTATAATTCCCACTACCACGCCAACGATGGCTACGATAGCCTCAAAT
Source organism: Arachidicoccus terrestris (assembly GCF_020042345.1). Classification (NCBI taxonomy): domain Bacteria; kingdom Pseudomonadati; phylum Bacteroidota; class Chitinophagia; order Chitinophagales; family Chitinophagaceae; genus Arachidicoccus; species Arachidicoccus terrestris. Next base: position 2,659,036 of record NZ_CP083387.1, on the reverse strand, counting down.
ATCAATTCCGACGTCATTTTATTTTGATTGAAGTTTTTGTTAAATAAAAGGTGACCCAAAGCTAATTAGCTTAGGCTAATAACCCACGAAGATAACAAAAGGTAATTAGAAAATAAGCAAGAAGTTAAGAGTAAATTTCCATTTAAAGGCAACTGAACCGAAAATGTTAAGTCTGACTTATGGCCACAAGGGCCTTATTCATAGCGTAATGCCTGGATCGGGTTCAAACGAGAGGCCTTTATTGCAGGATATAATCCGGCTAAAAGCCCCACGGCAGAGCAGACAATCACCCCCAGGGTCACCCAGCCCCAAGGCACAACAAACCCCGTTTGCATAAATGCAGCAAACAGATTACCGACCAGAATACCTAATACGATCCCGATCAATGCACCCAAAAGGCTAATAATTGTAGATTCGAACAGGAATTGCCGGCGAATATCTTTTCTTTTGCCTCCGATAGCCTTTACCAGGCCAATTTCTTTGGTTCTTTCACTAACAGCTACCAACATAATATTGGTCAGGCCGATGGCAGCGCCTACCAGCGTAATAAACCCAATGGCAACTGCACCGCCTTCAATGTCGCCCAGCGACCCGATCAGCCTTTCCGCCAGCTCATCACTTTTATTGATGACAAAATTATCTGCTTCATTGGGCTGCAATTTTCTGACCCTCCTGAAAGTAGCCAAGGCCTGCTCAGCGGCTTGATTGACCTGCTGAACATTGTTGGAAGCAATTCCCATTGAAAATGAGTTGGCCGCACTTAATCTTGCTCTTCTGATATTATTATAAGAGGTCAGAATAAAGTTATCCTGGCTGCCCCTGGAGCCGGACCCTTTAGCCGCCAAAACGCCGATCACCCGGTAAGGTCTGCTCCCGACCAAGATTGTTTTATCCAGGGCAGCTGCCGGCCTCCCGCCAAAAAGTTTATTGGCTACATCATTGCCCAGCAGACAGACATTTCGTCCGGACCGTACATCAGCGGTATTGAGGTTTCTACCGAAAGCTACCGTAAATCCATTGACAGTCAAATAGTTTTCGTCTCCGCCGCTCACCCCTACGTTAGGGTTGGTCTTAATATTTTTATAGTGTAGTTCCGCACTGCCCTGTGCATCAAGCGCGATACTCACGACTGCTGGAAATTTAAAGATTGATTTAAACAACTCCGCTTCCTGCAGACTAATGGGCTTATCCAGATTAGATTTTTTATGCAGCTTACCATCATCGGACTTTTCCTTGACTTGGTTGCCAAAGCGCGCCCTATCCTTATAGGTTATGGTAAAGCCATTGGCCCCCATGGACGAAAAGCTGGAGCGCATCTTATCTTTAATAGCCGTGGTGGAAGTTACGATACCGATTAAAGCCATGATGCCCAAGGCAATAATAGTCACCGTAATGCCGGTTCGCAGCTTATTGCTTTTAACCGTCTGAAAGGCCAGTTTAAATGAATCAGTCAGCACCATTGGATAAAGATAAGCGGTCGTTACAAATTGCCCTATTTTTTTAGAAGAAAGGAAAATCCGTTATTTGAGTGGTGATTCCTGCTCCTTGGACGCAAACCGGCACTAGATCAATCCCTCATTTTGAAAATAGAACAACACATGATCTTTCAGGAGATTCTCCTGTTCGATCAGTGGCTGTGCCGTATGCTCTTTGAGCTGTCTAAAGTGCGGCCAGCCGTCTTTATCAGTATGGTCCAGTTCATAGTACCCGCTGGGCATCAGTACCGTACATAGTGCTACATGCATCAGATCCTGCTTTTGTTCTTTAGAGATATTCTCCTGTATAAATCCGGTTTCCTGTAGTCCTATTAAAAATAATATAGATTCAAGATCGGGCTTTTTACCAAACTTTTCTGTTAACCGCTGCTCCAACTGCCACCATCTTTGTATTAAATCGTCTTGTATATTCATAATGGCAAAGTTAGGGCAAATCACTATATCCTCGCCAATTAGCACTTTTGGAAGATCTGGTCTTTTTGTCCTCTCCCAGCTTAGACCGCCTAAAAGGTGATATATGGGAAGTATTCATTAATTTTAGTCAACGCAAAACAAAAGTAAAATGATGAAAAATACCTCGCGGTTACCTATTGCAAATATCCTTCTCTGTCTGGGCTTTTTTTTGATAAACCCCTTATTCACATCCGGCCTTCATGCTCAATCTCTTGCACATCCGGATGAAACCAACGGGACCGGCGGCAGCAAGTCCATCATTACCGGAGCAGACCAGACAGCACGGTATCTGCCCCTGCTGAAAGGCAAGCGTGTGGCTATTCTGGCCAACCCCTCTTCTATTATTGGCGGAGAATCTCTGGTAGACAGTCTACTAGCATTAGGTATTGATATAGTTAAGGTTTTTGGGCCGGAACATGGCTTTAGAGGCAACGCCAGCAACGGCGCAGTCGTTGGTAATGAAACGGATGCCAAAACAGGTATTCCCATCATCTCTCTCTATGGAAAGAAGAAAAGCCCTTCCCAGCAGGACATGGCCAATGTAGATATTTTTATATTTGATATCCAGGACGTTGGCTGCCGGTTCTACACCTATATCAATGTACTACGCAATGTTATGCAGTCTTGTGCCAGATACAATAAACCTTTATTGGTGTTGGACCGCCCCAACCCAAACGGCTACTTAATCGATGGGCCAATATTGGATATGCGGCTTAAGTCGGGAATCGGACAGTTTCCGATTCCGATTGCTTATGGAATGACCATCGGCGAATTTGCCCAAATGATCAATGGGGAAGGATGGCTGGGCAGTGACCTACATTGTGATCTAAAGATCATTCCGATTGCAAATTATGATCACCATACGGCCTACACTTTACCCGTCGCTCCCTCTCCCAATCTGAATACCCAGCAAAGCATCATGCTCTATCCGACTTTATGTCTGTTTGAGGGGACGATTATCAGCCAGGGCCGGGGCACCTATTTTCCTTTTACGGTACTAGGCGCGCCCGCCCTGCAAGGCAAGTATGATTTTTCTTTTAAACCGGAAGGGATTAAAGGCATGAGTGAACACCCTTTACATGAAGACAAAGACTGTTATGGACTGGATCTCAGGAAATTTGATATTGGGACGTTGAGGCAGTCCGGCAAAATACATTTGGAATGGCTGATCGAGCTGTATGAAGCTTACCCTGATAAAAGCAAGTTCTTTGACCACAGCCAAAGTAGTCAAATGGGCAATTTCGATTATCTGGCCGGCAATTATGCGCTCAAAAAGCAAATTATCGCCCATACACCGATAGAAAAAATCCGGGCCTCATGGGAACCCGGACTCACTGCTTTTAAAAAGATTCGCAGTAAATACCTGCTTTATCCTTAACTGCGATAAATAAATGGATCATTATCTATTTAGTGATCAGCTCCTTGCCAAAATAAGGTCTCAGTACCTGAGGAATGCGGATGCCGACGGGCGTTTGGTTATTTTCCAGCAAGGCTGCGACTATTCTTGGTAAGGCCAGTGAACTTCCGTTCAGGGTATGCACCAATTGCGTCTTGCCCGCCTCATTTTTGAAACGGCATTTTAAGCGGTTGGCTTGATAGGTCTCAAAATTGCTGACGCTACTCACCTCCAGCCAACGTTCCTGCGCACCGCTGAATACTTCAAAATCATAGGTAACCGCGCTGGTAAAACTCATGTCTGCGCCACAGAGCCTGAGAATCCGATAAGGCAATTCCAGTGACTGTAATAGTTTTTCTACATGAGTCACCATTTGCTGGAACGCTTCATTAGATTTATCCGGATGCGTAATCTGAATAATCTCGACCTTTTCAAACTGGTGTACACGATTCAGTCCACGTACGTCTTTACCAAAGCTGCCCGCCTCTCTTCTAAAGCAAGGGGAATATGCTGTAAGCTTAAGAGGAAGCTCTTCCTGTTGCAAAATGACGTCTCTGTAAATATTGGTCACGGGTACTTCTGCAGTAGGAATCAAATAAAAATTATCTTCTGTTACGTGATACATCTGTCCTTCCTTATCAGGCAGCTGTCCGGTAGCGAAAGCAGATGCCTCATTCACCATAAACGGCGGAATAAACTCTCTGTATCCTGCTTCGGTATTAAAGTCCAGAAAATACTGGATTAACGCTCTCTGGAACTTAGCCCCTTGCCCTGTATACACAGGAAATCCTCTTCCTGTAATTTTCGCCCCCGTCTCAAAGTCAACCAGTTCGTAACTTTGAATCAGGTCCCAATGTGGTTGATTACCGCCCGCCGGAAGCAGCGTCTCCCCGTTTTGACGAACAATCTCATTATCGTCTGCGCTTTTGCCCGCAGGCACTTCATCCTGTGGCAAATTAGGCAGTAGTACTAATTTATTAAAAAGCGTGTCTTCGATCTCTGTATAACGGGCTTTAATAGGCTCCAGTGTCGGTTTCAGCGCAGTAATCTCTGCTTTCAGGGTATCGGCTTCCTGTTTTTTACCCTGCGCCATTAAGGCACCTATGTTCTTTGAAGCAGCATTTATTTTGGACTGGACTTCATCAAATCTGGCTTGCGTGGATTTTCTTTCATCATCGAGTTGAATGATCTCGTCCACCAGGCTGATCTCCTGAAAATTCTTAATGCTTAATTTGCGCTTGACCGCCTCCGGGTCCTGTCTTAATAATGCTACCTGTAACATAATAGTATAATATCAAAAATAAAGGAAATTGAAATTGCAGCAAAGGTACAGGGATAAATGTAGTATTTAGAACAAATGTCCTCAAAATGTATGACTCCTGATACATCAACGGTATGTGGCTATACATAGGAAAAAACAAATCATCCCCCGCGATTGTGCATCTTATTGTCTGACCACCCGGGTGAGTATAACTTATCTACTTTGGTTTGACAGCGCTAAGATTGAGGCTTATAATCCGACCGGATCACCTCCGTTTTAGCTGTGGCCTGCGAGGATGCAAGCATTTCACGGATTTTAGCACTGATGGCTGTGGTGTCAAAACCTGATTCCGCGATGAGTTCCTTTGGCGTACCATGTTCCACGATCCTGTCAGGTATTCCCATGATCTCTACCGTAGCCTGATAATGGTGTGTGGCCATAAATTCCAGTATGGCACTGCCGAACCCACCCTTAACGGTACCATCTTCAACCGTAATGATCTTATCATAGTTCTGGAAGACTTCATGAAGTAAGTCCTCATCTAATGGTTTGCAAAAGCGCATATCGTAGTGCGCAGGCTCTATTCCCTCGCCGGCCACCTCTCTGATGGCTGCTGCGGCAAAATTACCCGGATGCCCGTAGGTTAGGATTGCCAGGTCTTTTCCTTCTTTCAGACGGCGGCCTTTCCCGATCTCTATTTCCTGAAGAGATTTTTTCCAGTCTGGCATAACACCATTGCCTCTGGGATAGCGAATGACCATTGGAAAATCTGTCTTCTCCAGCTGTGCTGTATACATCAGATTGCGCAGCTCTTGTTCATTCATGGGTGCAGAGAGTACCATATTGGGAATACAACGGAAATATGCAATATCGTAGGCGCCATGATGTGTTGGGCCATCTTCGCCTACCAAACCGGCTCTGTCCAGGCAAATGATTACTGGCAGCTTCTGAATAGCTACATCATGCACTACCTGGTCAAACGCCCGCTGCATAAAAGAAGAGTAGATATTACAGAATACCTTCAACCCTTGGGTAGCCATACCGGCGGACACTGTTACGGCATGCTGCTCACAGATACCCACATCAAAGGCCCGGTCCGGCATCGCTTCCATCATAAATTTCATGGAACAGCCACTCGGCATAGCCGGTGTAACACCCATTACCAAAGGATTTTGCTCAGCCAACTCAACCAAGGTATGCCCGAAGACATCCTGGTATTTGGGAGGCTGTGCGACTTCAAATTTCTTTTTATAGATTTCGCCGGTGATTTTATCAAATAGCCCGGGTGCATGCCATTTAGTCTGCTCCTTTTCTGCAGGGGCATAGCCCTTGCCTTTCACTGTAATAATATGCAGGATCTTAGGACCCGGAATCTTCTTTAGTTCTTTCAGTGTAGCCACGAGATTGGTAATATTATGTCCATCTATAGGGCCAAAATACCGGATCTTAAAGGATTCGAATAAATTGGAACTTTTGTTGACCATACCTTTCAGGCTATCAGCCAGCTTACTGGCCATAGCCCGGGTCAAGCCTTTCCCAATAGGCAGTTTACCCAGCGCGTTCCAGACATCTTCCTTAAACTTATTATAGGTCCTTGATACAGAAATATCGGTCAGATATTCTTTGAGTGCCCCGACATTGGGGTCGATACTCATGTTGTTATCATTGAGAATGATCAGCATATCCGCATCGCTGACACCGGCATGATTCATAGCCTCAAAGGCAATACCGGCGGTTAATGCCCCATCCCCTATAATAGCCACAGATTTGCGATCCTCAGCTTTATACTTAGCCGCAATGGCCATACCTAAAGCCGCAGATATTGAAGTCGAGGAATGCCCCACTCCGAAAGTATCATAAGGGCTTTCACTGCGCTTAGGAAAGCCGCTTAGTCCTTTATATTTTCTGTTCGTATAGAAATTATCTCTTCGGCCAGTCAGGATCTTATGGCCATAGGCCTGATGACCGACATCCCAGACCAGCTGATCATAAGGCGTATTGTAAATATAATGTAAGGCTACCGTCAATTCAACGACACCCAGACTAGCTGCAAAATGCCCTCCGTGGACACTTACCACATCAATAATATATTGCCTCAACTCCTCACATACCTGATGTAGCTGAGAAGCATCCAGTTTCTTTAGGTCCTCGGGACTATTGATCGTCTTCAGTAAGGCGCCGGGTTCGATCTGCATTTGCATTTGCTTATTCCAGGTTTACTTTGAAGCTGTAAAAGTACAATATTCGGCCAAATTCAGGCAATTTATGCTCAATTTATGCGCTCAACCACCTGTCAGATCGCCAAAATAATGCCAGTATCCTCCCGGATACCTTGTGTATTGCGGACTGTTCTGGTAGGTTATCTCTAAAAAAACGGGCATTTTCAATCAACTACGGCAGCAAGAGCACCTTGTACTGCCTATTAACCATTGGTGTAAAAACAACGTCATCAGCCGGTATCTTATGTAACTTTGGAAAGTGATGAAAAAGATTCCCATATTTTGGCCTGTGCAGATCCTCGGATGGCTCTGTTATTATGTCATAGTCAGCTTTCTGTATCTGAGCATTGCACCGCGGATTCTGCCCAACTTTTTACTGGTAGGCGGAATGGAAGTTATCTGCCTCATTCTGATCACATCAATATTACGATTTATTATCATTCGATTAGGCATATTGCAGAAACGCTTATCCGGCCAGATCATATTTCTGTTTGTCTCGGCGATTATCGTCTCTCTTATTAACACCATCTGCAGCCAGGCGATCGATGTCTTCTTTAAAGTGCCTAGCAGATCTGCTCATAAAGAATCACTTCTGTTTTTGGTCTGGGTTGGTAATTTTGCGATTATCCTGATATGGAACCTCCTTTATTTTGCCTACCACTATGTTGTTAAAAGCAATAAAGAGATTCTGGATAAGGCAAGGCTGGAATCCGTCGTAAAAGAATTGCAGCTGAAGACCATCAAAGCACATATCAATCCCCATTTTATTTTTAATGCCTTAAACAGCATTCGGTATTTGGTAGATGAGAATCCGGACCAGGCCCGGTACGCTATTACCGAACTCAGCAAACTACTGCGCAGCAGCATGCATGCAGAGAATATCAGCACCACCAGATTATCTTCAGAAATAGAGATCGTACAGTCTTACTTAGAACTGGAGAAGATCCGTTTTGAAGAAAGGCTGGAAGTCAAGTGGTCACTCGCGCCCGCAGCATATGATTTTCAGGTACCTCCGATGATGCTGCAGACCTTGGTTGAAAACAGTATTAAACACGGTATCAGTCACCAGATCGAAGGTGGTGTCATCGAGATTTCCGCGACAGCGCAAAACAACATATTGCATCTGCGCATTGAAAATACGGGAAAATTAGTCCTGCGGGAAAAAAGCGATAGCTTTGGGATTAAGAGCACCCGCAACAGATTACAATTACTATTTGGAGATCAAGCCAGCTTCTCTATTTATCAATCCGATCACGATACGGTTGTCGTGGACATTAAAATCCCGGCTATCGAACATGAAATAACCGCTAATCCATAAAACCCACAAACCATGCTGATCAAAGCAATCATAATAGATGACGAAAGACCTGCAAGAGCCGAGCTAAAGAAGCTATTGCAGGCCTACCCCGAAATAGAGATTCTGGATGAAGCACAAAACAGTAAAGAAGCCATCGAGAAAATTCACGAGCACAATCCGGATCTGATCTTTCTGGACATCCAGATGCCGGGAAAAAACGGATTTGAGCTGCTCAGTGAACTCATGAGCGCCCCCAAGGTAATCTTCACAACGGCTTTTGATGAATACGCCTTAAAAGCTTTTGAAGTCAATGCTTTGGACTACCTACTCAAACCTATCGACTCCAAGCGCCTTGCGGAAGCGATCCAGAAACTGACCTTACACGTAGGTGTCCAGACCCTGCAAAAAGAAAACAAGACCGTGCTCACAGAGAACGAACAATTCTTTGTTAAGGACGGTGATAAATGCTGGTTTGTCAAGTTGGCGGATGTCCGCTTATTTGAAAGCGCCGGCAACTATGCCAAAGTTTATTTTGATAACTATAAGCCCCTGATCCTAAAATCACTAAACGCGCTGGAAGAAAGGCTGGACGAACATCATTTTTTCCGGGTCAACCGCAAGCACATTGTCAATCTTAAATGGATCTCCCGTATCGAGCCTTATTTTAATGGGGGTTTATTACTGGAACTCAAGAATGGTGAAAAGATAGAAGTCAGCAGAAGGCAATCAGCAAAATTTAAGGAAATGATGAGCTTATAATATATAATTTTGCAGGTCAATCATTCAATATGTCAGAAAGCATTGTCATTATAGAAGGTACGAAAGAAGAAAAGTACGAAAGCCTGCTACCGCAGATTAGCGCAATTATTTCAGGAGAAGCAGATATGATCGCCAATATGGCGAATATTTCTTCCGCTTTAAAAGAGCAGTTTAACTGGTGGTGGGTGGGTTTTTATATCGTCAGACGCAACCAGTTAGTACTGGGGCCTTTCCAGGGACCGATTGCCTGTACCCGAATCGCTCCCGGTCGCGGTGTCTGTGGAACTGCCTGGCTGGAAGATAGAGTGATGATCGTTGAAGACGTGAATCAATTTCCGGGGCATATCGCCTGTAGTAGTGCCAGCAAGTCTGAGATTGTCCTGCCCCTCCATTTTAATGGGAAGGTCATCGGTGTCCTGGATGTTGATAGTGAGTATCTCTCTCATTTTGATACAACAGACCAGCAATATCTGGAAAAATTATTAAAAGCATTGGAACAAAACTTCACCGACGAGCTGTAACAATAGGTTAACAAGCTTCTATTTTAGCTACATTTCCTTTTTAATGTTTGCAGGCGAATTTTTATAATCCCGGATATCAATTTTTTCCCTACAGAATCCATATTCCTCTGCATCATTACTGCTGACGATCACCAGCCGATCCCTGGTAAAACGACTGATGAGTGATTGATACAGTTCAAAACCAGCACTGTCCATATTGGAACAGGGTTCGTCCAGCAAAATAACCGGCACATCTGTAAACAGTCCCTGTGCCAGCTTAATGCGCTGCTTCATTCCGCTTGAAAAATAGCGGATCTGTTTGGCAGCCGCATTTTTTAATTGTACCGCTTCTAACACTTGTTGAGTGGTAAAGTCAGAGAGTAATGGTTTGAAGCTACTGTGAAAATCTAAAAATTCCCTGGCAGTCATCTCTTCAATCACTTCCAGATAGGGAGCAACAATACTTAAATAACGATGTATATGTTCCTGTGAGATGGTTGTATTTGAATTATCTGTGGCAGTTTGCCATGAAAGCGCTCCTTCACTTAACTCCGTTGCGCCACCGATACTTTGCAGTAAGGTACTCTTTCCACTTCCGTTATTCCCTATGATAGCGTAGGCTTTACCGGTTTCAAACCGGTAGCTTAGTGATCTGAAAATCCAGTCACGATTGAATCTTTTACCAGCGTTATCCAGGGTAATATTCATGAAACTCATTCCTCAATGGCACCGCCTTTGGTACCACGTTTTACGATGCCACGCTCGCTTTCTCTGATAAAGGAGATAATTTCATCACGCTCATCGCTGGCTCTAAACTCTTGTTCTATGTATTCCAGGGCCTGGGTTGTATTAAGCCCTTGATTGTAAATAACACGGTAGATATCCAGAATCTCATTAATCTGCACCAATGTGTATCCTCTTCTCTTCAGACCAACGCTATTCACACCACCATAGGTTAACGGCTGGCGAATCGCCTTTATATATGGAGGCACATCTTTACTGACCAGGCTACCACCCCCAATATAGGCGTGTGCCCCGATCTTTGAGAATTGGTGCACTGCAGACATCCCTGCAATAATAGCCCAGTCTCCCATGACAACATGACCAGCCAGCTGCGTGTTATTGCTCAAAATACAATGATTACCAATAATACAATCGTGAGCGATATGACTATAGGCCATTACCAGACAATTACTTCCAATCACGGTTTTGTGGCGGTCCACCGTACCCCGGTTAATACTCACGAACTCCCTGATGGTCGTATTATCACCGATCTCAACCGTCGTAGACTCTCCGTCGAATTTTAAATCCTGTGGTATCGCTGAAATAATAGCGCCAGGGAATATTCGACAGTTCTTCCCGATACGGGCTCCGTCCATAATGGTCACATTACTGCCAATCCATGTTCCTTCACCGATCACAACATCAGGATGGATAACGGAAAATGGGTCAACTTTTACATTCGGGGCCAGTTTTGCACCCGAGTGAATATAGGTATGCGGTTGGATCATTGAAAAAATTTAAAACCCGGATAATCTAACGTTTGATTTTTGCAGGCACAAAAATAGATAAATAGATTATACTTAAGGATAAAATAATAATATAATATACGAATCTCGTTTTATTTTTGACGAAATTGTAATTTAAACCTGCCTAAGTCGCTTTTATTCAATACATCTTTTTACATTTGTATTGGATGATTACTGAAAATATCAAAAACTTCACCCAAAGCTGTTAAGCCTTTTAAAAAATTCCCGATTCATGATGAAAAAAAGAATACAATCTCTTTATGGCACGCTGCTTATTTTATTTATCTCTCTGATATTCAGCGCCTGTCATAAATCTGCCAATCCTGGGATGGCTTATATCCCTAAAGATGCCAATGTTGTCCTGTCTTTTAATGTCAAACAAATGCACGACAAGCTAAAAGACGGCAATTTTAACCTGGACTCCTTAATGAATGAACTTAAAACGCAGGATAGCTCATTTGCGCTACTGCCCTACCTCAATTTAAAAGTTCCGGTCTTAACTTTTTTCAAGTATAAATCGTCCATGATGACCGGCAAGGATGTTTTAATTGGTGTTGTCGGCCAAATCAGTGACAGACCAGGCTTCGAAAAAGAACTGGTTACTATTAAACCGGACAAGAGTATCGTCAAAAAGGACGATTACAGCTATTTATTGCTTGACGATAATACCGCATACGTATGGAATGATAAAATCATCACTTTTTATGCGGGGAAAGATATAGCCGTACAGATACCTTCCTTATTCCATATCAAAAAGGATTCTTCACTTACGGATGATAAAACAGCGATCAAGATCCTCAACGGCACTGGAGATGTCAGCATTTATTCCAGCAGTCGTGATGGAATGACAGGCATTCCCATGTTATCCATGACCAAAATATCTGATCTGATCAAAGGTAACTACTGGGGAGCGACACTGAATTTTGAAAAAGGCGAAATTGTCATGAACGGCGACTGCTATTATAATAAAACAGTCGAGGACCTTATCAAAAAGAACCCCTCAGAAAATATCAATAAAGCGGTACTGGCCCATTTCCCAGGCAAACCTCTGGGCCTGTTTCAGGTCTCACTGAATCTCAAACAGATTTTTAGTTTTCTGGACTACGCCGGTGTTACCAGCATGATCGAAGGTTATATGAAGAATCTGGGCATCACGCTGGATGACGTGGCCAAAGCATTTTCCGGAGAGATTGCCCTGGCAATGCAGTCTGCTACCGGTAGCTCGATGGCTCCCTCCACGCCCAAAATATTGACCGTCGTTCCCATCGGCGATAAATCAAGTTTTGACAAGGTAATGGGTGCGATGGCGAAAATGGGGGCTGTGGAGCAGATAAATGGCCAGTGGGTGCCTAAAGGCATGAAGGCTGAAGATAGCTGGTCATTTCATTCAGACGACAAATCCATTGTGTTCAGCACGGACAAAGACATTGCCACGGCCTATGTTTCGGGTACGGGCCAGATGGAATATCCTAAGAATGTCGATTTTTCCGGCAAAACCTGCGTAGCCTATGCAGATATCAATGGCATACTTACCCAGATGGCCGCCAGCGAAAAGACTTCAGACTCAGCCTCTTTACATCTTGCTATACAGACTTTTGAAGATGTGGATCTTTCAGCGACGAACATCAAAGGCAATCACTCTTCCATGGATATGACTTTACGCTTAAAGGATAAGAATCAAAACAGTCTTCCACTGCTGATATCGACCATACAACAATTTAAAAAGTTAGACGAAGCTAAAGCAGCACAGCAGTCTGCCGTTACAGATTCCTTAATCGTGCCATTGCCGCCCGATTTGGAAGATTCTCCAAATTAAGTGACATATCAAACTTTATGTTAAGAAAATGCCCGATAATATAAATTATCGGGCATTTTCCGTTAAATAGTCGCTATATATTTTATAAAAGCTTCAAGTTCTGACAAAAACAAATCAAAAAGAACTAATTATCTTCCTTTAGGCATAGCTTTTGATTTTATGCCATTCCTACTTCTTGAAAAAATAGCGAGATTAACCTGATGCAAAGAAAAAAAAGATATGCTCCTTTTTTTACAGGAGCACAGAAAAGATTATTAACCGCCTGTTTATGCACAGCGCTACTGATGAGCAGCTGTGGTATTTTTGGTTCGCAGTCTGACAAAGAGGAAGTCAAAGAAATCAGTTTGCCTGTTTACCGGGTAGACACCGGTACAGCATTTATTGCCAAAGAATTCTTAGGTACGATTGAAGGAAAAGTCAATGTAGAAATACGCCCACAGGTGGAAGGCTTATTAGATCAGATTTATGTGGATGAAGGCGACTTCGTCCAGAAAGGTCAGGATCTTTTCAAAGTCAACCCACAATCCTACCAGGAATTGCTCAATAATGCAGAAGCCAATGAAAACGTCGAGGAAGCGAAGCTGGAAAATGCGAAAATTGAATTAGAACGCATCCGACCGCTAGTTGAAAATGAGGTCATTTCTCCGGTTCGCCTTAAAAAGGCCGAATCAGATTATGATATTGCAAAAGCATCGCTGGCTCAGGCAACTGCTGCCGTGGCCAGTGCCAAAATCAATATGAACTTCACCACCATTAAGGCACCTGTGAGTGGATATATCGGCAGGATCCCTAAGAGAATCGGGAACCTGGTCAGCAGTAAGGATAAGGAGCCGATCACGGTACTTACCGATGTTCATGAAGTCTATGTTTATTTTTCCATGAGTGAATCTGATTTTCTGCACTTTTCCAAAGCGAAGAAGGAAGAAGCCAGAAAACAGCTCAGCGCCGGCGATACAGGACATCTCTCTTCTTTCAAACCTTCCGTTACACTGACACTTGCGGATGGCACTTCCTATCCGCATGAAGGCTTAGTGGATGCCGTAGCAGGCCAGGTCAACCGTAATACAGGTGCGATTTCTCTTAGGGCAACTTTTCCTAATGAAGAAAATATTCTCCGCGCCGGTAATACCGGTACCTTGAATATGACAGAAACCAAGCGTGGCGAGATGCTTATTCCACAGGAAGCAACGCTTACTTTACAGGACAAGACATTTGTAATGAAACTCGATACGGCAGGTAAGACCGTACGCCAATTGATTACTATCGGGGGTAGCGCAGGTAACAAGTACATCATCTCTTCGGGTTTAAAGAAAGGCGATGTTATTATCACAGAAGGCTTTGATAAAATCTCTGAAGGTATGAAGATCAACCCGGTGTTTCCACAGGTACCCGCTGCTTCTGCCAAAGCCAGTGTTCAGACTCCATTCAATCCCAAAAGCAGACCTGATGGCATATAGACGCCGATTGCGTTCGTGAGTGTCATTTATCCTGCACTGAAAAATATTATCCTGTTATGCTGAAAACCTTTATACACCGGCCCATACTGGCGACTGTCGTTTCATTACTGCTTGTCCTGCTCGGATTAGTAGGCATCAAGCAGTTACCGGTTACCCGGTTCCCGGAAATCGCTCCTCCAAGTGTCGTTGTCTCTCTCTCCTATCCGGGAGCAAATGCAGAAACCGTTGCAGAAAGCGCAATTCTGCCTATAGAAGAGGCGATTAATGGTGTGGAGGGCATGACTTATATCCAGTCCTCTGCCAGTAACTCTGGCTCTGGTAAAATAAACGTATTTTTTAAAGCAGGTACCAATCCGGACCAGGCATCGGTAAATGTTCAGACCCGTATTTCAAAGGCAGCCAGCCGAATCCCCTCTGAAGTCAATGAATCTGGGATAACGGTCATGCCTCGCCAGAGTGGCGTTATTATGACCATTAACCTATTTAGTACAGATAGGCAGGGAGCTTATGACGAGACTTTTTTACAGGCATTCTCCCAGATTAATATCAATAGAGAGCTCTTGCGGGTAGATGGGGTTGCAGAAGTATCCAGGGTCGGTGCCAGAGACTACTCCATGCGTGTCTGGCTGATCCCTGATAAACTGGCGGCCTATAACCTGGTGCCACAAGACGTCATTAAAGCCATTAAAGACCAGAACTTCGAGATCGCCTCCGGCAAATTCGGCGAAACCTCAGATGAGACCTTCGAGACGATTCTTAAACATAAAGGCAGATTCAGTAATCCAAAAGAGTTTCAGAATCTGGTCATTCGCACCAATGAGGATGGCACTATCTTATATCTGAAAGACATTGCCCGCGTTGAACTAGGCGCGTCCAACGAAGGGGCGGATAACACCGTGGACGGGCATCCCGGACTGACCTTAAATATCACCCAGACCAGTGGATCTAATGCCCGGGAAATCGATATTCAGGTCAGAAAGATTCTGGAAAGGATCTCTAAGAATTTCCCGACAGGCATACATTATGATATTACCTACAGCGTCCGCGATCAGGTCGATGAATCCGTCAACCAGGTTATGCACACCATTTTTGAAGCCTTTATCCTGGTATTTATCATTGTATTCATCTTCCTGCAGGATCTCAGATCAACAATCATCCCCGCGATTGCCATACCGGTGTCACTTATCGGCACCATGTTCTTCCTACTGGTCTATGGATTCTCTATTAATATCCTGACCATGTTTGCTCTTGTGCTGGCCATTGGTATTGTAGTGGATGATGCGATCGTAGTGGTAGAGGCCATTCATCAGAAAATGGAGCTCACCAACCTTAGCGCTAAAAATGCCACTTTGGCGACCATGAAAGAAATAACTCCGGCGATCTTATCCATCACGATGGTGATGGCGGCCGTGTTCCTGCCGATTGGATTTATGGAGGGGCCTACAGGTCTGTTCTACCGGCAGTTTGCCTACACAATGGCCACCGCCATCCTGCTGTCGGCCCTTTGCGCCCTTAGCCTGAGTCCGGCGCTCTCGGCACTGATCCTGAAAAAACCTAATCACGAACACAGAAAAGAGTTGGCAGGCTTGTCAAAAGCCGAGATCGGAGAAAAAGACAGGAAAACCAAAACAAAAGCTTTTGTATTCAGGTTCTTCGATTATTTTAATGAAGGCCTGCAAAAATTGACACAGAAATATATCAGCTGTGTCAAATGGTTAATCAGCAAAAAGCCATTTGCTTTTGCGGCACTTATTCTAGTGGTTCTAATTGGTTTTTTATTAATGCGCACTACTCCTACAGCATTTATTCCTAATGAGGATGATGGGTTTATTACCTATACGATCAAAATGCCGCCAGGTGCCACACTGGCCCGTACGACAGAAGTCCTGAATAAAGCAGAAGGTATATTAAAACGGCATAAGGAGATCAAAACCATGACCAGCATTGCGGGTTACAATGCGATTGATGCGGCTACCAGCAGCGCCTATGCAGTAGGGTATCTGAATATGTATCCACATAGCCAGCGTAAAGGTATTAAGGATATTAATGAATTTATGGACACCATCCGTAAAGACCTGTCCACAATCAATGAAGCCTCTTTCTCTGTTTTCCCCAGACCTACTGTTCAGGGCTTCGGAGACGTGGCCGGGCTTCAATTTGTACTGGAAGACAGATTGGGTGGCAGTTTCCAACAGTTTGGCCATGTGTCGGATTCTTTTATCAAGACGCTGGAAAACAGGCCGGAGGTACTCTCCGCCAGTACGCCGTTCCAGGCAAATTTTCCTCAATATGTAATGGATATCAATTACGTTAAGGCCAAAGCACTGGGTGTGAGCGTAAAAGAAATGATGACCACTATCAGAGATTATTTTGGAAGGGCACAGGCCAGCGACTTTACCAGCTTTGGCAGGCAGTACCGTGTTTATGTCCAGTCTGATTTTCAATACAGAAAAACGCCGGAATCATTTAAGTCCATATATATTAAGAATGACAAAGGTCAGATGGTACCTGCCAATACGTTAATCACATTGGAAAAAAATGTGGGCCCCGAAGTCGTTAACCGTTATAATCTGTTTAATAGCATCTCTATTAATGCAACGCCGGCTAAAGGGTACAGCACCGGCGACGCTATGAATGCTGTTGAGCAGGTGGCTAAGCAGACCCTGCCAGGCAATTATCAGCTTGAATGGACCGGAATGAGTCTGGACGAGAAGTCTTCTTCAGGGCAGACCGCCTTCATATTATTACTTAGTGTTCTCTTCGTATACTTCCTGCTTTCCGGGCAATACGAGAGTTATATTATGCCGTTTGCAATCCTGCTGTCTATACCAGTCGGGCTAGTCGGCGTATATGGCGCGGTAAAATTGGTCGGACTGCAAAATAACATCTATGTGCAGCTTGGTCTAATCATGTTAATCGGGCTTTTGGCCAAAAATGCTATTCTAATGGTTGAGTATTCAATGCAGCGAAGAAAGGCTGGTATGAGTATCTATGACGCCGCTATTCAGGGAGCAACGCTTAGATTGCGCCCGATCTTGATGACCTCCCTGGCCTTTGTGGCGGGCCTGATTCCGCTGATGTGGACCCAAGGGCCTTCTGCACAGGGCAACCATTCTATTAGTTATGGTGCAGCAGGCGGGATGGTTATAGGTGTTTTACTGGGCATATTTATTATTCCGGTACTGTTTATCATCTTCAGAACCCTTGATGAAAAATTAAAATTAAAGTTCCAGCGCAATGAAGATTAATACAAAAAAAAATATATTAAGTATAGCATTGATAGTTATTTGCGGCAGTGTGCTATTGCAGGCATGTAAAGTGACGAAAGATTATGTGAAACCTGAATTTAAAATGCCTAGTGTCTATAAACTGCCGGATTCTCTTGTTGACCGTTCCTTGGAAGCCATCCCTTCCTGGAAAGAATATTTTAAGGATTCTACCTTACTTAAAATTCTGGATAGTGCTATTGCGAACAACCTTGATTTGCGGGATGCGATCAAAAATATTCAGATCACGGATCAGCTCTATAGACAATCCAGATCTCTTTATGCGCCGGATATAGATCTGAACCTGGGAATAAGCCGAGATTTTAAATCGCATGACTATTACTCCAGCCCTTCCAGTGGCTGGTATGACAGAAGAGGCAAGACTCCGCCAAAAGACTGGTATGTTTCTCAGTCCCACTTCTCCAGTTCTGTTGCAGTGGATTGGGAGGTCGATATTTGGGGGAAGATCAAAAGAGAAAAAGAAGCAGCCCGCTCTCATTATCTGGAAACCTTTGAAGCAAAAAAGGCAATTCAGACCGCACTGGTGGCAGATGTCGCGGATGCTTACTATAATCTGTTAATGCTGGATGAGCAGTTGCAGGTCGCCACACGCAACTATCACCTGCGTAGCAATACCCTCAAAATGGTAGAATTGCAGTACAAATCGGCAGAAGTGACGGCGCTTGCCGTCCAACAGACTAAGAACCAGGTACTGGAAGCAGAAGCATTGATCCCACAGCTAAAAAAAGAAATCAGGGTACAGGAAAATGCACTTAAATTACTGACCGGCGATCTGAGTATTAATGTCGGAAGGCACACTACACTCTCTGAGATCCCTTCTGATTCATTATATAAGGAGATTCCGCTTTACTACGTGCAGAACAGGCCGGATGTCCTGGCGGCCGAGTACGACCTAATGGCCGCCAATGCCTCTGTCGGCGTAGCACAAGCCAACAGATTCCCCAACCTCAGTATTACTTTTGAAGGAGGAACTGACGGCATGCTGCCTAAAAACTGGTTTAATATCCCTGGTGCCCTGTTCGGCGATTTCTTTGGTGGGTTAACCCAACCTGTTTTCCACAAAAGAAAACTAAAGACAGATTATGAAGTGGCTAAATTGCAAAGGGATCAATCAGAAATCGCCTTCCAGAAAGCAGTATACAGTGGTATCACAGAGGTCAGAAACGCCCTTATTGCTGTCCGTCAACTCACCGAACAACTCTCTATAGCCAAAGAACAGGTGAAAGTATCTCAAAAAGCGGTACATAGTGCAGCAATGCTGTTTACAGCAGGCTTCGCAACCTATCTGGAAGTTATTACCGCCCAAAGTAATGAACTGGATAGTGAACTGAATCTCGCTTCATTAAAAGCCGACCTCTTAAGTGCGCGCATACAGCTATATCGCGCGCTGGGCGGAGGCTGGAAATAATAAATTGCATTATACCCGGACCTGAACGCACAATCATTTTGACAGTTCCGGATAAAATACCCGCGATTGGCTAATCACCGAATAATAATTCAAGCGCTCACTACTGAGCTAAATGGTTATTGGACCTCTTTCCGGCACAAAGCAAAAAAAATTTTTGCTTCACTGTGTTATTTTTCTTTTTCTTACAAATATTAATAAATATTATTATGTGATTTCTTTCTCATTTGGCACGAAAAATGAGCCTATCGAAATTGAAATTAAAAGTATAATTCTATGAAAACGCGTAAATGGTTTTATTCCATTATGGCCTCAATAGGTATTTTGGGGGTCATTGTAATGTTCAATTCGTGTGGAAAGTCCATGGACGAGTCGGGAAATGGCAATTCGCACCTGGATGTCTATCTGACCGACGCGCCGGCTGACTATCAGGCTGTATGGCTTGATATACAAAAAGTAATGGTGAATACATCTTCCGAAGTCTTGACTGATGAGGACTCAGGCTGGACTGAAGTTCCAATGGTCAGGCCGGGGTTATATAACCTGTTAGATTTCAGAAACGGAACAGACACTCTACTAGCTGGGGTGGACCTGCCTGCCGGAACGGTTTCACAGATCCGTTTAGTGCTGGGTGACGATAACTCCTTAGTGCTCAACAACGGAGAGACGGTGCCGTTGTCTACGCCATCTGGACAGCAGTCCGGGCTTAAACTAAATATTCATTCCGAATTGGTTGCCGGGATCCCGTATGCCCTGGTACTTGACTTTGATGCCGCTCGCTCTATTGTTAAGGCCGGCAACAGCGGTCAATACATTCTGAAACCAGTGATCCGGACTTTTGCGAAAGAAGCCGGAGGTGCCATGGAAGGTGTTGTTTTACCAGAGGAAGCCAAGGCGCTGGTTCAGGCAATTAATGGAACAGATACATTGAGTGCGATTCCTGATAGTACCGGATACTTTAAATTCTGGGGCATTGCTGAAGGCAGTTATCAGCTTATTTACCTTGCGGATGCCGACTCCGGATACGATAACGACACAACAGATAATGTCCAGGTTACCGCGGGAGAAGTTTTAAAGTTAGATACTGTGACCTTGATGAAGTTTGCCACAATGCAATAGTCGGTAAGAGGACGAAATTATCTTATTAGTACAAGCCGGATTAAATCATAGTCCGGCTTTTCTTATGAAAAAATCATAACACAGTCTGACAACCGGAGGGAACCGGAGTGGCGTTTTGCAGAAGCATTCATAGGAGACAAAAGATGATTCGATAGCAAAGTGGGGTTATCTTATTTTTGTTATCTTCGCCCCATTACCGATAGGATTAGTACGATGAAAAAACAAATACTTTCCGTGATCTGTCTGCTGGTATTGGTTTGTACCGCCAAGAGTCAGCGTTTCCGTGCCGTTATGACCACCGATTCAGGCAAGATTATTATTGAATTATTTGATGGCACACCAAAACATAGAGATAATTTCATCAAATTGGCACGCAAGCATTTTTATGACGGCGTGCTGTTTCACAGAGTCATCCCGGGTTTTATGATTCAGGGTGGAGATCCCGATTCCAAAAATGCCAAACCAGGTGTCATGTTAGGTAACGGAGATGTAGGATATACGATACCGGCTGAATTCAGGCCACAATACTTTCATCAGCGGGGAGCACTTGCAGCTGCCAGAGATAATAATCCCGAAAAGGCGTCTTCCGGCTGCCAATTTTATATTGTAACCGGAAAGAAGTTTACGGATGACGCGCTGAATAAAGCGGAAAAAAGATCGGGTCACACGATTTCGAAAGCACATAAACAGATATATAAAACCACTGGAGGAGCGCCTCATCTGGACCAGAATTATACTGTATTTGGACAGGTAATAAAGGGAATGGAAGTGGCCGACAAAATCGTTAATGCGAAACGTGATGGAAATGACCGGCCAAATGCTGATCAGCATATTAAAAAGGTCAGGATCCGGAAAAAGATAGTAGGGCTCTGGCTTTAAAACTTTTATACTCCCCTTAGGGTGTTCCTGAAAAGCTGTAATAGTTATCCCCATTGAGTTTCAGGGTGTGGATTATAACAAAATTGCCCTGCTTTGGCACAAAAAGTGTTCAAAGTAGGGCATAACTTTTTTTATAATCCATGACAAATCTACTTTTTTTTCACGAGAATCTTCTGGATAAGCATTTTAGCCAAACAGATTTAGGAATTCTTTATAAAGCCATCCCTTTTGAGCAGTTATCCGCTACAATTCCGAGTCCCCGGGGTCTTATTACCGGCCAGGGACGCAAGAGCTGGTTTGATGTCAGCGGAGGTATTGGACTGATGATCCTTAAGCACGTTATGGGCGTCAGTGACCGGATGCTGATCGATCGTATTAATACTGACTGGTGCATGCAGCTATTTTGTGGCATCCGGCTCAGGCCCGGTGAGAGAATTAAGGATTCCAATCTTCCCAGCTGGTGGCGCAGTTATATTGGGCAATACCTGGATATGGATGCCATGCAGCAGTGCCTGGCGGGTTACTGGAAGCCCTGGATAAAAGATACAGCCTTCAGCTTTGAGGACGCCACGTGTTATGAATCCTATATATCCCATCCCACTGACTGCAAATTGCTGTGGGGTGCCTGTAAGGAAGTATATGCGTTGAATCAACTCTTTAGAAAACAGTTGAAATTACGTAAGAGCCGCAGTAACTACGAGAAACATAAAACCCTGTTCCTGAACTACCAGCGCTGCAGGAAAAAGAGCAGGCGTAAGGAACGTAAACTGCGTAAGCAGCTCTTAGGTTTTTTGTACCGCCTGCTGCAGCTTAACGATGAATTGCAGGCCCGCCCCGGAACTCATATCAGCAAGCGGAAAGCCACCCGCCTGAAGACGATACGTACCCTATACGAGCAACAGCATAACAAAGCTTTTGGGGATAGGAACCCACAGATCAAAGACCGGATCGTATCGATCAGCAAGCCCTACATCCGTCCCATTATCCGGGGCAAAGAAATAAAAGCTGTAGAGTTCGGAGCCAAGGTCAACAAGTTACAGGTAGACGGCATCAGTTTTATCCAACGGCTGAGTTATGATGCCTTCAATGAAGGCACACAGCTGGTGGATACGATTTATCTGCACCGTAAACTTTTTGGGAAGTGCACGCATCATAGTGCCGATGCTATTTATGCCACTAATACCAACAGAAAGTATTGCCGTCAAAACAATATCACCACTAATTTTATTCCTAAAGGAAGGCAGAAGCCTGCTTTGGTTGAACAATCTAAAACGATGCGGGCAGCGCTGAACCGTCAAAGGGGCACGGTCCTGGAAGGAAGTTTTGGCAATGAGAAAAACCACTATCATTTAAATAAAATCAAAGCCAGGAACCAGTCTACCGAGACCTGCTGGATCTTCTTTGGCATCCTTACAGCAAACGCATCCATTATCAGCAAAAGAATGCAACAGGCGGCCGCACAGATTAAAAGCACAGCGGCCTAGAATTGGCACGCTTACCTTATCCAACCGGACTAAATAACAGGTCTAATGGCCTTGCTATGTCCCATCCACAAAAAAGCCTCTCTTTAATTCCTTTTTACAGAAAAAAGAGAGGATTTATTAGTTTAATATTTAATATGTAACAACTCCTTTGGGTGTTTACAGGAACACCCCCCTTACACTTGTAACAATTCTAGTATTAATTGGCCGAAGGCTGCTCCGGAAACATGGGATCTTTTTGAGGTATAGCACTCTGTGTATTTTGTGATTCCGTCGGACTCTTAGACTCATCTTCAGATAATGTGTTTTCCGGCACCGGGCTGCTCGCCAGTTCTTCATCACGGTTGTCATTCCACTCAACGATAAAATTGTTTTTACCCTCTCCTACCTGCAGTGTCATAAAACGCATCTGAGATAATTCCAATAGGGATAGAAATAGAAAAAGCGCATGAATACGGTCTTCACACACATTAAAAACGGTCTCAAAGGACATGGAATGGGCTTTTTTTACAGTAGTCAGGATGTATTCCCTGCTGCCTTCCATGGTATAATTATATTGTACAACCGTATGTACCGGCTTGTGATTTCGATCAATTACACGCTGCATGACCTTCTCAAAGGTCTTCATTAATTTGAATAAATTAATGGTCTGGATCTCTGTGCCTTCGGCAGCATCCTCACCAATCTTGCTCAATTCCGATTGTAGGTTTCCTCTTTTTTGCATCAACTGGCGCAAAGTCTCTTTCTCTGCCAGCTCCACCGCCGCTTCTTTAAATCGCTTGTATTCCAGGATCTTATCTACTAACTCCTGCCGGGGGTCAATCTCATTACCCTTCTCATCCAATTCCTTTCGGGGAAGCAGCATCTTGGCTTTAATACGCATTAAGGTAGAGATAAAGAGGATAAACTCACTGCTCAATTCAATATTGAGACTACGTTGATGATGCAGATAATCCAAAAAATCTTTCGTAATCTGGGTAATAGGTATATTATAAATATCCAATTCATCTCTTTCTATAAAGAATAGTAAAAGATCAAAAGGTCCCTCAAACTGAGGTAATTTGATTTGATAAATGGATGGTTTCAAAATAAACCTGTATTAATTGACGAAATGAATAACCAAAATCCTCCCTCTAAGGCGTGATAGTCAGTCAAATAGTTGTCTATCACGCCCCAGGCCCGGGAGGTAAAAATAAGAAAATCCTCAGGGAATCAATAAAAAATCTTGAAAGCTATTTGGCGCGGATGGCGTCTCTGATTTCCTGCAGCAAAACCTCTTCTTTGGTAGGTTCTGGCGGTGCAGCCGGAGCTTCTTCTTCTTTTCTCTTCAGTTTCATGATCGCTTTGACCATCATAAAAATCACGAGTGCCAACAATAAGAAATTGATGGCAACGGTAATAAAGTTACCATAGGCGAAGATGGCAGCGCCATCTACTTTCTTGGCATCGGCCAGTGCCAGCCCATCAGCCGCCTTATGATTCAGGTCGATCCACAGATTGCTAAAATCGGGTTGCCCGATTAGCTTGGCAATAACGGGCATGACCAGGTCATCAATGATACTGGTAACGATTTTGCCAAAGGCGCCACCAATGATCACACCAACGGCAAGATCTATGGCATTTCCTTTTACTGCAAACTCCTTGAAGTCTTTTACGAATCCCATGTTTTTAAATTTTAGTCGTTTTAAAATAGATTATTAAAGGTTATCAAATATAGCACAAAAGTAAACAATAGCTTATATATAAAAACAATTACTCTTTTTCAAGTGACGGATACTTGGGATTGATTTTCTTCAGCAGGTCATGAACGGCTTTTGCTACCACATATTCTTTATACCAGTTCTTATTAGAGGGTACAATCATCCATGGGACTTCATTGCAATGTTCAAAACAGTCTTCATAATACTTTCTGTATTCCTTCCAGGACTTCGCTTCTATTGCATCTCCCGGATTGTATTTCCACATCTTACGTTTGATTTCCATTCTTTCAGCCAGGCGCTCCGACTGCTCTTCAGGTGTGATATGAAGATAGAATTTCAGAATATGTGTATTGTTGGCCGTGAGCAGGTTTTCAAAATCATTAATCGCCTTCATGCGCTCTTTGGCTGTTTTATCATTAATGAGCTTATGGACCCTGGTGACCAAGACATCCTCATAATGGGACCGGTTGAATATTTTGATCATCCCCTTTCCGGGTGTCTGTTTATGGATTCGCCATAGAAAATCATGGTCAGTCTCTTCTTCGGTAGGCACTTTGAAAGAATGTACACTAATCCCCTGAGGGTTTACTTCACTAAAGACACTGCGGACTGCCCCGTCTTTACCGGACGCATCCATCCCTTGAAATACAATAAGCAATGCGTGCTTATGCTCGGCATACAGCTTATTTTGCCATTCATCGATCGCTTTTTGGAGGGCTTTGGTTTTTTCTTTGTACGCTTCTTTTTCTGCCTCTCTGGGAGGGTCTGCTGATATTTTATCCAGTTTAAGTTTTGCCATCGACGGAGTTATTTGTCAGTTTCAAAAGGGTTACCAAAAATATTGCCATTAATCATCAAATAATCATGAAGTTAAAAAATTTACCTAACTAAAGAGCGGCAACCCATGTCTAGAATACAAGATCGCTACCGCACGGGATTTAAATTTTGAATTTGATATTCAGCCAATTCACAGCAAAAATAGCAAAATGTAAATAATGATTAAAGTTATGTTAACATTACGTTTTTAATTCGTTAACCGCAAACGGTTGCCCTTTAAGATACTTTTATTAAACATTTAAGAAACCAATAACACATTTCAAGCTAGCCACTAAAAACAGCTCGGAGAATTTTGCAAACACTAAACTCAAATCTTTAAACCGTATGAGATGGAATTAAAAAAACTAAAATGCAGATGGAGATTATCACTGCTATTATGTCTGGGTCTTTTTCTGTCTGGAGCCACACTCCAGGCGCAGATCGAACGTACACAACAGGAAAAAATCACTTTAACCGGTAACGTTAAGGATAACCTCGGAAGCAATTTAATCGGGGTAACCATTAGAAATTCGACATCCGGCAAAACCGTTATTTCTGATGATAAAGGGAACTTCCGAATTGAAGCAGTAAAGGGAGATTCACTTCTAGCCTCCTTTATTGGCTACGAGGACTATCGCTGGCAATTTACCACACAGATTGTATACAATATTGTAATGAATCCGGTAATAGGAGGTCTGAATGATGTTGCAGTCGTTGGTTATGGACGTCAGAAAAAAATCAGTTTAGTTGGTGCTCAATCTTCAGTTCGTGTAGAGGAACTCAAACAGCCCGTAGCGAACCTTAATACGATGCTTGCGGGCCGTATTTCCGGTTTAGTTGGCGTTCAGCGCTCCGGCTTACCCGGAAGCAATTCCGCTGATATCTGGATACGTGGTATTTCAACCTTTGGTTCCAGCGGCAGTGGACCGCTGGTAATCATTGACGGTGTTCAAGGTCGTAGCCTAAATGACATTGATCCAGAAGATGTTGCAGATTTTACCATTCTAAAGGATGCAACAGCAACTGCCGTGTACGGCGCCCTGGGTGCTAATGGAGTTATCATCGTCAATACGAAAAGAGGCAAAATCGGAAAAGTCAACCTCATGGTTAATTATCTGGAAGGTATAACTGCTTTTACCAAATTGCAGGAAATGGCTGATGCGAAAACCTATATGGAACTTAGAAATGAAGCTGCATTGGCTTCTGGTATGACGCCCTTCTATTCCCAGGATTATATTGATAGTACTTTGGACCCCAATGCCAACCATTATGTATACCCTAATGAAGATTGGTTGGGCAAGCTGTTCAATAGTACCTCACACAACCGTCGGTTGAACTTCAGCGCGACAGGCGGGTCCGATAGAGTACAATATTATACTTCACTATCCTATTATGAAGAGTCATCGCTTTTGAAAACCGATGGCCTGCAGACATATGATGCCGGCACCAAATATCAACGCTACAACTTCGTATCAAATGTTGATATGAAATGGACCAAGACAACCAAATTCTTCTTAGGTATCAACGGCTACATTTCTCAGTTCAACGAGCCAGGTTCCGGTGCCAGCTCTGCATTTAATAATGCAATGAGAGCAAGCCCTGTCCATTATCCGGCTATGTATCCAGGAAACCTGGTAGCGGGGATTGCAGAAGGGTCAACACCTTCTCCGAACCCCTGGGCAGATATTACCCAATCGGGTTACAGGGAAGATTTCAGATCAAAGATATCCTCTACTGCCCGACTGGAACAGGACCTGGGATTTATATTAAAAGGGCTTAGCGCCAACGGCCAATATACTTTTGATACCTATAGTACCAATAGCCAGGACAGAAAAAGGCAAAGAAGCGTCTATTTCCTCGACCAGGTTGACCACTACAATGACGATGGTTCACTTAATTTGGAACAGGTAATTTCCGGAGAAGATGTTTTAGGATACGATCCCAAAAGCTCTCAAGACCGACAATTTTCTTTGCAAGGCCAAGTCAACTGGCACCGGACTTTTGGCGACCATGATGTGCAGGCCATGGTTGTCTATAGCCAACTTAGCCAGGCAAACCCCACTGCTACCAATTACCAAGATGCTATTCCTACCCGTCAGCAAAACTATGCTGCTAGAGCAACCTACGCTTTTAAAGACAAATATTTTGCGGAGTTTGACGCTGGATATACCGGCTCTCAGGTATTTTCCCCTGAAGACCGATATGGCTTCTTTCCCTCTCTCGGGGTAGGCTGGGTGCTGTCGAACGAAAAGTTCTGGAAACCTTTATCTAATATATTTACATTCTTCAAGTTAAGATACTCAAACGGGTATTCAGGCGCTATAGGCGGCACTCGCTTTGACTACATCACTACTATAACAGATGAAGCTAAAGGGATTGCATTTGGTAGAGTTGGAAGCCAATATCCCAAAAAAGATTATGCCGGGATCAATATCCGCCACTACGGAGCTAGTGTCATATGGGCAAAATCCCATGATCAGGATGTAGGCCTGGAGTTCAAAGTGTTGAATAACAAGCTTTCCTTTATATTAGACTGGTTTCAGAAATATAGAACAGGCATCTTCCTGACACGTGCCAACTTTCCCGGCTTTGCAGGATTGCAATATCAGCCAGACGGCAACTACGGTATAACCATCAATCGGGGATTCGATGGTACGGTTGAATTACTGCCTGTTCCGCTGACGGATAAGCTGTCTATTTCATTCAGAGGAACTTTTACATATAATAAAGACAAGTTACTTGAAAACGGAGCAGCGCCTTATGAAGAGCCTTATATGGATCCAAGAGGGCAAAAAATCCTAAATAACTATGGTTACATAGCAGAGGGCCTTTTCCAAAGCGAAGCAGAGCTTCTCAATCATGCTGACCAGTCAGGCGTAGGTGGTGTAGCCAGGGTAGGTGATATTAAATATAAAGACCTCAATGGAGACGGCGTTATCAACCAATATGACCAAACCTTTATCGGCCATGGAGACGTTGCTCCGTTAACCTTTGGATTTGGCATGAATCTGCAATATGGCAACTGGTATTTAAGCGCCTTTTTTGAGGGCGTACAGGGGGCTGACAGAGTGTTGAGTGAAATTGCAAGAAGTCCGTTTGCCGGCTCTGAAGATAACAACATATATGCAAACACGGTGGACAGGTGGACAGAACAGAATCACGCTGAACATCCATTCTATCCACGTCTAGGATATGGAACGGTTGCAAACGCAAATAACAATGTGGCAAGTACCTGGTGGGTAAAAGATCAGTCATTCATCCGCTTTAAAACGCTGAACTTCGGCTATAACTTACCCAACAAAATCTTTAAAAACTCCGGTTTTAAGAACGCCAGGATATATTTTGACGCCGTCAATCTATGTTATTGGAGTCCATTCAAACTATGGGATCCCGAAATGAACACAGGTAGTGGTAACACCTATCCAAATACCAGAAATATGGCAATTGGTTTCCAGGTTCATTTTAATTAAGCACAGAGCCACAATTGAATTACTTAAAAAATCAGAATTATGAAACTTAAAATATTGTTATTAGGATTTGTTATCGCAGTGGGCATAGCAGTATTCTCCTCCTGCAGTAAATTTCTTGACCAGGTTCCAGATATCACCTTATCGGACGACTCCATATTTGCTAACCTGGAAAATACGCAAAAGTATCTGGCACAAGTTTACGCGAATGTTCCAGACCCATATGCCAATAGAGGCGGTTGGGGCTCAGATGACGCATCTTTTAACCAACTCGCCGACGAATCTAATTATTTTGCAATTAACTTCAGCATCAACGCATTTAGTTATAATACCTTATCTGCATCATTTGGTGCTTTTGAATACCTCTGGCCGGAATATTACAAGCCTGTCAGAACCGCCACAGATTTTATTAACAAGATCGATGGTGCCAATTCAAGAGAAGTCAATGATTATCTTAAAGCCCACTTCAAGGCGGAAGCAAGAGCCATGCGCGCCATTTTCTATTTCTGGTTATTAAGACTATATGGTCCAGTCGTAATCCTGCCGCAACCATTATCTATTTCTGCTTCCAATGACGACCTGGCTCTTTCAAGGGCTCCTTTTGATAGCTGTGTAAACTATATAGTTGGGCAGCTAGATACCGCCTACAATGAACTAAAGGCAATTTCCTCATCCAGTCAGCCATCCGATCTACCACTTAACGATGAATATGGTCGTGTAACAACCGGCGTCTGTAAAGCTTATAAAGAGCAAGTCCTGCTTTTGGCAGCCAGTCCCCTTTTCAATGGAAATCCCGCATATGCAGGGGTTACTAATCACGACGGGACCCATTTATTTCCGGCTCAATTTGATAAGAATAAATGGAAAACAGCGGCTGATGCGGCCAAGGCATTTATTGATGAGTTTGTCCCCGGCACCTACAAATTATATACAGTGAACAACTCAGATCCGTTTATGGCAGCATATGAAGCATGCCGTGATGTAATCTCCACCGATTGGAACGATGAATGGATCTTTGCAAAGTCACTGAGTAACGGAATTGGCACCTACAATTATAACGGTATCCCTAAGCTCGTAGGATACGGAACAAGCGTTCCGAAAGGAGGCGGATTCTTAGCCGCCAATCAGTCAATTGTAGATGCCTTCTTTATGAAAAACGGCTATCCCATTGCAGATCAGAACTCGAATTATCAGTCAACAGGGTTTTCCGATTTCAAGAGCCCATATGACATAAAATCCCGACGAACCTTTAATCAATGGGTAGGCAGAGAACCTCGTTTCTATGCCGACATAACATATACTAACAGTTATTGGCTAGATCAGGGTAGCAGTTCCGATGAAGTAATAGTAGACTTTACTTATTCCGGTTCTTCCGGAAAAAGCAGAAGCGACCATGACTATTCTTCTACCGGATATCTGGTTAGAAAAAACATCACAAAATCGAATGACAGAAAGGGATGGTGTCATTTAAGACTAGCTCAAATATTTTTGGATTACGCAGAGGCACTTAATGAATACGACCCAGGTAATCCCGATATCTTAAAATATCTAAATCTCATCCGCAGTCGTGCCGGGATTGCCGAATATGGTTCAGGTTCAGATATGATACCAGCTCCTACCAGCCAGAATGCAATGCGGAAGGCCATACACCATGAACGGCAGGTAGAACTGGCATTCGAGGGAGTCCGATATTTTGATCTACGTAGATGGCTGGATGCTGCCACAGAATTAAATAAACCCGTATATGGAATGAATGTAGATGGAGAGAACAAGGATGACGCTTTCTATCAGAAAACACTTATTAAAAACATTTCATTTACACAACGTTGCTATCTGTGGGCAATTCCCAGTTCAGAAATCAGAAAAGATGAAAATTTAGTTCAAAATCCGGGTTGGTAATGAAATATTTGAGAGAATAAAATATGACAAAATGAAAAAATCAAACAATAAATACAATATTACGTTAACCCTGGCCGCTTTACTAATGGCATTTGCAATTACAGGTTGCAATAAATGGGACGAATTAACGTCACCGAACGAAGGCAATGTCTATATGCCGCAGGCATATGCGGAGAGAGCAAAATTGCATTTATATCGCATAGACTCGTCACAAACGTTTGTGTTCGGAGCATCGCTTGGAGGGTTTAATGGCGCCACACAAGACATGGCGGTAGAATTCGAAGTAGACCCAAATTTAATCTCACAATACAATCAAGATCATGTTTACCTTAATTACAACTTTATCGCTTTACCAGAAGATGCTTACTCAATCTCTTCGTTAAACAGTACGATAAAAAAAGGCAAATCAGATTCCGATCCGGTTACGGTAACAATTATGACAAATAAGCTGAATCCCAATCTTGATTATTGTTTACCCGTAAAAATAAAAAGTACCTCTTTGGACAGCAAAATAGATTCCGTCCTTCAGGTAAGCTATTTTTTGATCGACTCTTTTTATATCCGCTATCATGACATTCCTGGTATTTTAACGGTAGCAAAGGATAACAATGATGGTCCGACAGGTAAAGAAGGCTCTACAAAGCTCACAGATAATGACTACGGGACAAAATTCTTATATGAATTTGAAAAAAATACCTGGATGCAGTTAAAACTGGATAAAGCGGTGAAGTTAAACGCTTATGAAATAACATCGGCTAATGATGCAGACACAAGAGATCCCAAAGACTGGGAGTTCCAAGGATCGAATGACGGCATCAACTGGTTCGTGCTCGATGAACAATCTGGAAACATTTTTCCGAATAGAAATACGACTTACAGGTACGAACTTAATCGGCCGGATGGCAAGGAATATCTTTATTACAGGCTGTTTGTAAAAGATAATAACGGATCTAGTCTTTTACAGATTGCGGAGTGGAGATTGTTAGAGTACTATTAATCGATATAGTGGTAGGTCTAGAACCAGAAGAGGCTGTCTCAAAACGAGGCTGCCTCTTTTCGTTTTGAAGAGAACCCTTTCATTTTCTTTTGAGAGGCCTCTTCTTTTATAGTGCCGCATATGACGATTTACAATGAGACGAAGGGCTTAATTGAAATTTGCTTTTATAGCGCCGTCTGGTTATAATCAAGGGTGTCTATAAAATCCCTTAAAATAGCTGCTGCCCCAGGGATATGAGTCTTGTACGGTTATCAGCGGTGTAGTATTGCCGGACGAGTCATCCAAAGCCTAAAGAGTATACAGACGATAAATTGCAGATTACTTAGCATATCAATGAAAGCTCGAAACAACTTACCGGCACAAATTCTTATGAAGTTTGGAGTTTAATGGCCCAAATTGCATCAAGGAGCAACGAGGCCATTATCGGGTCTATCTATAGAACCTCCTTATTTGCCAGGATGTTAGGAACCAAATAAGTACCATACTGCCTATTTTGGTACAGCTCAGAGAAGTTATAGATAGCTTTCTATTTTTCTTCTGATACGCTCTGGGTCAATTTCCTGAAATTGTGTAAAGACAATGTTCCGGCTAAAAGTGTAACATCTTATAGGCATTTTCAATCATTTTGGTAATTTTCCTAGTATCTTTTTTATTATAAAAATAATAGATTTCGGCATCTCCTATATTTTCTTTGTGCATGAAAACAATTCTACAACGATAGTAGCGACCTTTGTAAGGTTTTTCAAAATCCATCATATAATAATCACCAGCGATTGTTGCATTAAATAGACTCTGGCTTTTCTCAGATGAATAATAGTTTATCTTATGATTAATTGTGTCCGCCTTATGCCGGATAGGAAGCTTGTACTCAGTATTTGATTTTCTTCCCGGATACATTCTTTGTAATAATTTAGATGTATCCAGTTTATGAAATACCTTTATTTCGTGGAAGCCGATACAAATAGAACTATCCTCATTAAGTATCTCACCATCTAATGGATAAATATATTTAGTGGGGGTATAGCTAAAAAAAGAACAAGTACTTGTGTCAAAATGAAAGCCATTTGGCTCTTTATAAATTACCTTTGCTGACTCACATCGATACTTAAATACATTTTCCGTATTATTCTGACTGTAGGAAAGACCACAAATAAACTGAAAGAGAATAAGATAAATTAGAGATTTCATTTGATTGGAAATAAAATTGATAAGTTTCCATCTTAACTGTCGGTGTACCGATAGACATTACCAAGCCATTGAAATATTGCGTATACTGGCATCCCTGTTTTTTTGTAAATGTTGTTTAGTTTCGCTTCGAAAAGCCTTTCTGACAACTATCATCGGAAAATGGATTATAATATATAAGCTTCGTTCGGCGTTGAGGCACGAAAAGGTCGTATGAAATTTGTTATAATAAACACCATTCAGGTAATCAGAGCCGAAATTTATCAGTTTTTACAATTGTTTGTCAAATTATTATCACAGTCGGGATCCTGAGAGCAAGATAGAATGAAAAGCATAAAATTTCTCAAAGATTCTTTAATCTAACAATAGATCGACTGCCGTGTTGCCAATTTAAAAAACGTCTTCAAAGAACAAATATTGCCATAAATAACAGAAAATCTATGGGTCAGCAAATTACGGCTGTTCAAATGAGACCTTATACGCTCCATTCATTGTATGAGAAAGCACTTCGAAGCTGATCTTCCTGATGTTTTGCCCCCATGCATGCTCCAGACTTGGGTCTGTCAATTCTTTTGTTATTATCGACGGTCTTAACTGTTTTGGATCAAAACGGATAATCAATGCACCGTCAGATGTATTGCCTCTCAGGATAAGCTCATCATTTTCAACATCTACGTTCAGAGGTGTTATCAAGGATAATGAAGTAACCTGCTTATATTGGCTGAGCTTATACGACTCTTCTAATTCGATCCGATCTGCGGAAAACCTTAATACCCGCTTCCAGGAATCTACCCCGGCAGCAGCAGGATATGCCCCGGCAAGTTCCATGGACAGAGTCATAGTTTTGTTTCCCTCCACAACTTTCACCGCCTTTGCTTTATATTGTCCGCCGGCTTTTTGCATCGCTCCGTTGATTACGGGCAGGTTATGCCAGGCAGATTGCATGGTAAAGATCTTATACCGGTCCTTGCTAAAGGTTTGTTTCGTATAGGTTCCAACGCCCAGGTCAATGATAGCCGGCCGGCCAGCAGCATATATGATGAAGTTCCCAACATCATTATGGTTATGACTGGCGCCATTAGTACCTCCTTTAGCCGCTAAGAACAATCCGGCCGAGGAGGATTCTTTAGATCTGACGGTGAGTTCCTGAAGATCCG
Organism: Arachidicoccus terrestris; assembly: GCF_020042345.1. NCBI lineage: Bacteria > Pseudomonadati > Bacteroidota > Chitinophagia > Chitinophagales > Chitinophagaceae > Arachidicoccus > Arachidicoccus terrestris. The sequence goes on along the minus strand of NZ_CP083387.1, from coordinate 2,625,461 downwards.
ACAGCCAAGATTCTTTAATCAATGGCTGTTTCGCCGGGATATTTGCGATGTCCCGACAAATGCCAAGATAATCTACAAACCGTTCAAGCGCGCTACGTGCATTATACAAGTAATTGTACACACTCCCTCCTTCTTTTGCAAACCAAGCGGCAAATTGCTTCAATGTATCGTTTTTGCAGGCTTCTCCATATTCATATACAGATATGACATTCGGCGTCACGGTTGCATGTGCATCCCCATAGTTCACAAAATAATTTCTATCAATATTTGCCCGGTAGATATACTTTCCCATTTTTCCTATGAGTGGATGGGAAGCAATATCGGCTTTGCCCTGCGTAGCCGATTTTAGCTTAGACAAATAACCGATCAGGGCGCCGCCTGCCATACTCCAATATCCGGGGCCCTCATCACAGCCTCCATCGGCAGGATACTGGTTAATGAATATATCGACACTTTTCATCGTCTTATAGACCGTTGAATCTAATCGTGATTGATTATCCTCCACTAGTAATGCCGTCAGCAAAACACCGCTGTTTACTGTTGGATTCCAGTTGTTAACTGATTGACCTTTAAAGCCCAACCACCAAAAATCGGAACGGGATAAATATGGTTCTATGACGCGTCTTTCTAATTCATATTGAATGCGCTGGGGTAGAATATCGGATATCTGGGCCAATTGGTCCTTTAATAATAAATAGGTCCAGGACATCAATTCAGCCGTGCTGGCATCTCCTAAATCAATAATATTTTCCCCGGGTCTGGGTAGTGGTGAATATTGTCGTTGTATTGACAGATGCGCCGGATAGACCCATGTGCTTTCTTCGCAAATAGCCCAGATACCATCGACCAGTTGGGGAATAAATCTTTTCTGGCCTTCTATCAATTCTCCTATTGCAAGCGCACTTAGCACCTGACGCCGCTCCCGCCTTATCTTCTCATAATTTGTTCTATTACCATTTTCTCCGAATTGCAGATAAATGGTAGCCGGTAAATTTGGCCATTTAAAAGACAAATATTTTTCGGCATTGTGCACCAGTTTCTGTTTAACCGAATCTGGCAGAAAGTGGATTGCAGTCAGTACGGATTGTTTTTGGGTCGTCCTCCAGCGGTCAATAGATGATAAATAGGTTTGAATCTGCTGACGTGTTGATTGTTTTGTTAACCAGTTGCGCTGAGCAGAAATGAAGGATAGGGACCCCAACGACACCAGTAATACAAATAATGCGCGTATACCGAATCGCATAATCTCAGTTTTAGTTAAATCAAAATCATAATACCTCCCCGAATTTACAATATACTCATGAAGGAATTGCATCCGGTTGAAGTAAAAATATTATTTTTTATAATTAGTTAAATTTAAATATGAAAATATCAGCCCAATCTAACACATGTTAAATGGTATATATAATAATTTTATCAGGAACTGGTATTTATATGTCATTATTAACCCCTAATCAGATACAATAACATTATATATAATTTATCGCTATTCGTATGTTGTATTTGCAAAACAAGCTTCCATCTAAAATCACTTATCAAAAATGAAAAAAACAAAACGGTTTTATCCAGTAATCAAATTTACTATGATGCTAATACTGATGAGTCATTACAGTAACGCTCAGTCTACATCGCCACCACGTCTGTCTATTTGGGACGGTATGATCGTAGCGGGTTATGTTGGCCATGGCGGTTATGCCAATTTTGGAGGCCCCTCTATTAAATGGTTGCTGAATCCCATTTCCGTTGCTTTAGGCCTATTCCCTGCTGTGCGTATTAAAGAAGATAAAGTACCAGATGGGGTCAAAAAGAATTCTTTCATTACTCCTTCCACTGGTTTCGGCATCACATCTTCTTTCAGGCATCTTGTTTTGCAAATACCGGTTTTCTATGACACGAAAACGACCGTTCGTGATGGAAGGTGGCACTTGGGACTAGGTATCGGGTATAAATTTTAAAATAAAAAGATAATCATATGACGTACAACAAACCAACGGATGTGATAAGTGCGATGATCACTTCCGGCATCACTAAAATCAATTTAAGCCCCCGACACTTAATGATTAGAAGCCTTTTGTCAGGAGGGCTGCTGGGTATCGGTACATCTCTGGCTTTTACAGCTATTGTACAGACCGGACTCGGCATCACAGGCGCGATATTATTTCCGGCCTGCTTTGTCATCGTAATTATTCTGGGGCTCGAACTGGTGACGGGCAGCTTCGCTGTACTCCCCATCGCCTATTTTGATAAAAAAATGCGGTTCGCGCATATGGCAAAAAACCTCTGCATGGTATATATTGGAAATCTTTTAGGCAGCCTGCTCTATGCTTTATTATTCTGGGTTTCTATAACCAACTTGGGACATACACCTGATTCGCCCCTTGCTGCGGCTATCATAAAAGCAGCCGAAGGCAAGACGCTCCATTATGCACAATATGGTTTTGATGGTACTATTACCGCATTTTCAAAAGCTATATTATGTAATTGGATGGTTACGATGGCAGTCGTAATGGCATTCGCCTCTAATGCTGCTGGTGGCAAGATATTAGGAGCCTGGTTACCTATTCTGATATTTTTCGCGCAGGGCTATGAGCATGCTGTCGTCAACATGTTCCTTATACCTGCCGGCATGTTACTGGGAGCAAAGATTAGTTTTAGTGACTGGTGGTTGTATAATCAAATTCCGGTAACCATAGGTAACATAATAGGTGGCTCTATATTCACCGGTCTAGCTCTATATACCACCTATCACCTAAAAAAACCAAGCCCAAAAACACCGGAGCAGTGGCATGAAGAAGATGAAGCTAACGGAATCAGCGTAGAGTCTATAACAAGCAAAATGAGCAATTAGAAATTACTGGCGCATTGTAGTTAAAAACCAGTATGAAGGTATGTCCATACTGGTTTTTAACTAAAGCCTAGTATATCCTATGCTGATATAGGCCTGTTCAATTCAAGCGCTTCGGAAGTCCAGGAACGCATTTTCTGACACAGATCAGGGTGCTTCTCCAGGGACTGGCCAAAGCTAGGCACCATCTGAGTTAATTTATTTTGCCAGGCTTCTGATTGAAATTCTTTAGGAAAACATCGTTGAATGAGCTCTAACATAATAGGCACTGACGTAGAGGCGCCGGGGGAGGCCCCTAACAAGGCAGAAATAGAGCCATCAGCACTGGTAACGACCTCTGTGCCGAATTGCAGGATTCCACCTTTTTTAGGATCTTTTTTGATCACCTGCACCCTTTGGCCAGCGATCTCCAGTTCCCAGTCTTTTGCATCCGCATTAACATAAAACTTCTTCAACGCGTTTACTCTATCTGCAGGAGACTGACTGATCTGCTTGATTAAATATTTCAACAAAGCAAAATTAGTTAACCCTACTTTAATCATTGGCCAGAGATTGCTCCATTTAATAGATAAAGGCAAGTCCCAGTAAGAGCCATTTTTCAAAAACTTGGAAGAAAATCCTGCAAAAGGCCCAAACAGTAATGCGCGTTCCCCACCAATCATCCGGGTATCCAGATGTGGATCACTCATGGGGGGAGCGCCTACGGCAGGCTTGCCATAGACTTTTGCCTGATGTTGTTTAATGATGTCCGGATTAGTACATCTAAGCCATTGACCACTGGCCGGGAATCCACCAAATCCCTTTCCCTCAGGTATCCTTGATTTTTCAAGCAAAGGCAAAGCGCCGCCGCCCGCGCCAATGAATACGAATTTTGCGGTAGCTTTTTTGACCTGACCTGATGTAAGGTCTTTAATTTTTAATTGCCAGGATCCGTCCGATCTCTTCTTCAGGTTCGTAACTTCATGTCCTGTAAATATTTTTACACCCGCCGTGTTCTTCAGATAGCCGATCATCTGTCTGGCCAGTGCGCCAAAGTTGACATCAGTTCCGATATCCATTTTAGTCGCTGCCACCGGCTGTTTAGGATCTCTATCCTGCATAATAAGCGGGATCCATTCTTTAAGCTGCTGTTGTTCATCGGAAAACTGCATATCTTTAAAAAGGTTATACGTCTGCAGTTTATCATATCTCTTCCTCAAAAAACGAACGTTATCAGCTCCCCAGACAAAACTCATATGTGGAATCGGTGAGATAAAATCTTTTGGATCCTGTAACAATTTAGCCACTGAAAGATAGGCCCAGTATTGTTTAGAAAGCTCAAACTGCTCTGCGACCCTTAAAGCTTTTGTAGCATCAATGGTTCCATCTGGGAGTTCAGGGGTGTAGTTAAGCTCACAAAGCGCAGAATGGCCGGTTCCGGCATTGTTCCACGCATCAGAGCTTTCTTGTGCGATCTGGTCTAAGCGTTCATAAATTTCAATCGTTGCATTGGGCATCAGTTGATTCAGCATCGAGCCTAAAGTGGCACTCATAATGCCTGCGCCGATTAAGATAATATCCGGATTACTATTGCTATTCATTATAAATTTTTTCTATATTATCGCAGGATGTGTACAAATTTACAATCCAAATACCACCTACAAAAAATAAATAAAAAAATTGGCGTAATTCTATCGTAATGGTCACAAACTGAACGCGGATTAACAAAATATTAATTAAACGTTTGTTTAGTAGATTCACATTCAGTATCTTTAATATTGAAAACATTATTCCATTAAGAGGTGTTATTTCTGAAGAAGGAACACTTAATTATAAGAAGATATGTATGGCAACTTTGCACAAACCTATATTTGAAAAGGCGCCAAAAGATGATATTTTTAAAGCCATAACGGCAGAGGTACATGAACTGGTAAAAAATATACCAGACCAAACACGATATGGTGTTGTCAAGGCCTTTATTTTCCTGCTGATCTATTTGCTCAGTTATACGTTTATTCTGCTTTTTGGTGACCGCACCTGGGCATTGTTTCTATTTTATGCACTCTGCGGACTGAGTATGTTTCTGGTATTTTTGAACGGGTTTCATGACGCCGCACACAATGCATTGTTCAGATCTGCCAGAGCTAACCGCAACTTTTGCTATATTCTGGAATTTTTTGGCAGTAATAACTTTATTTGGCGCAAGCGTCATTTACTATTACATCATCCCTATCCCAATATAGCACACTGGGATATCGATGTTAAGCAAAGCGACCTGGCCCGTATCTCTTCCTCTGCCAGATGGCTTCCTGTCCATAAATATCAGCATATCTATATGTGGCTTCTTTATCCCATGTATACGCTAAATTGGTTGTATATCCGGGACTTCAAAGATTTTTTTGGACGCGAAGACAATTACCTTAAAAGAGTGGTAAAGATCCCTCGTATTGAGTATTTCAAATTGTTTTTCTTTAAACTGCTTAACATCGGAATAACGCTTATCATCCCTGCCATTATATTAGAACAACCCTGGCCCGTGGTGCTACTGGCCTGGTTTATAATGCACGTCGTAGCCAGCAGTTTTGGTGCAATTGCCTTACTATCCAGTCATGTAGATGAGGAGGCTGTATTTCCTGAACCTGACCCAGATGGCCACATCCATAATACCTGGTTTGGACATCAGCTATCTGTCACTAAAGATTTCAGTACCGACAGCAAACTTGTGAATTATCTTTACGGAGGCTTTAGTCTCCACATTGCCCATCATCTATTCCCCGGACTCTCTCATAGCTATTACCCCGCGATTACAAAGATCATCCGCAAATATGCAAAAGCCAATGACCTTCCCTATATTAATTATCCCTTTTACAAGGCAATCCGGTCACACTACCGGCTACTTAAAAATAATGGCCGCGAAAACAACCTTTTTAAAACGGGCGAACTCTGATGGCATCGCGGTATCTGTTGCGAACAATTTGAATAATCAATGTACGGCAGCTTGCTAACGGGTCAGTGACCCGTAATAATGCATATTCAAACAGAGATATTCAGGAGTTCTATAGAATCCCCCTTCGTTATACGCTATCAGTACAAAAACAAATTGACAAATGCCATTATTGCCATGAGATTTGGTTAATTTCACAACGCATATTAAAAAAAACCGCCTATTGTCATGGAACCATTGATCGCCCATATCCGACAGCAGTTATTATTATCCTCTGATGAGGCTAAACTAGTCATGGGTTATTTTACGCGGAAAAAGGTGGCAAAAAAAACATTATTACTAAAAGAGGGCCAAACCTGCAATGACCTTTTTTTTGTGGAAAAGGGCTGCCTCAGGCTTTACTTTGTAGATGACAAAGGTCGTGAACAAATTACCCATTTTGCCATTGAGAATTGGTGGCTGACAGATTATTTGGCTTTTGATACAGAAAATATCGCAGCGTTTAATATACAAACCGTAGAGGATAGCGTCTTGCTCCAGATAGATCGTAAAAGGCTGGCTGATTTGACGAAAATGGTTCCTGTAATGGACCGATATTTTCGGCTGAACCTGCAAAGAGCGTATGGAGCCGCTCAACGGCGTATTATGATGATGTATGAAAAATCCAAAGAGGCTTATTTCTTTGAGTTTATTGAAAAGCACCCCGAGTTTGCGCAACGTGTTCCGCAATATATGTTGGCCTCTTTTTTAGGATTTACACCTGAATATCTCAGTGAACTCCGCAAACGAAACAAATAATTTTTCTTAAACCAGTTTAAGAAGATCTTTCACACCCATAGATAACTTTGTGTTCTCATTAAAAATAAACAGTTATGCAAAAAAGAATCAATATTCTAAAAGAAGTTCCAAAGGCTTATCAGGCAGTATCTGAACTACAAAAGTATTTATCAAGCACTTCACTGACAGCCATTGAAAAAGGGTTGATCGAGATCCGCGCTTCCCAAATCAACGGTTGCGCATTTTGTATTAATATGCACACAACGGAGGCGCGCAAACACGGAGAAACAGAACAGCGTATATATCTGCTGAACGCCTGGAGAGAAGCAGATCTGTATACAGAAACAGAACGTGCCATCCTGGCCCTTACAGAGGAAATGACTTTGATATCTCAGGGAGGCGTCAGTGATGCCACCTATGCCGAAGCAGAACGTTTGCTCGGCGAACATAAATTAGCAGAAGTCATGATGGCGGTCGTCACGATCAATAGCTGGAACAGGATTGCCATCAGTACCCAGCTACCTGTTACCAAGGCATAGTGCAAGAAGGCCGATTAAGTGCAGAAACGCTTTTGCAACAAAAAACATCTGGCAGGATATGCGGTTTAAACCAGAATATCTTTCCAGATGTTTTCTATTGACGAGTTACTTTCAATATCCTAGCTACTACCGGTCTTTTCCCGTAATACGGCAGAGATTCGTTTACTGAGAACAAACATGATCAAACCTGCCACGGCAGCAGCGATCACCAAAATCAGGAAATAATTCTCTTTATGCGTAAAACTATCCCAGAAGGTAGCCATGAGTCCGGCTAACTTACCAGCAATGGCGTTGACGATGAACCAGGCACCCATCATCAATGCCGTGATTCTGGGTGGTGACAACTTCGAAACCAACGAAAGTCCGATCGGGCTCACCAGCAATTCTCCTATCGTAAATATGGCATAAGTCGCCACTATCCAGTAGGCCTCCGTTTTATTGTGGAATACATCTGTTGTCGAGATCGCAATATACATGACCAACGAAGAGATCCCGGCAAACCAGATGCCCATTCCCACCTTATTGGGTGTACTTGGTTCTTTCTTTTTTCGGGCCAGCCGGCCAAAGAGCCAAACCAGAATCGGTGTAAACAGGACGATAAAAAATGGATTTATCGACTGAAATATCTCGGTGGATAATAAGTTAAGGTGCCCGTCCTTCGGCCAGTCTTTTTGAGGTAAATTATTAAAATAAGTATCCGGCCCTTGCGTTTTTGCAAGGCTGCCATCAGGCCCCTGTGAAGATCTGAAATATTCATCATACTTGATGACTTCGTGAGGCTGAGTAGTAACAGGTTCCAGGAAACCAAATGGTTTGGTCACCTTCTCCAGGCCGGCTGGCATTTCCCGATTGGTATACTGATCTGCCCAGATTGTCAGTCCTGTACTATTCTGATTATAAATTACCCAGAAAACAATAGAGACCAGGAAGAAGGAAAATAATGCGCCGAGCCCTCTTTTATCTTCCCGGCTGGCTTTAATAAAGAGTCCTACATAGAATATAATAATAGGCACGCAGGCAAACATAAAGGCGTCATTAGAAGTCGTTCCGAAAATAGTATGTCCGATCATAGCCTGCATATTCCAACCAATAGCACCGGCAATAGCCGCCGGTAAAAATACGTAACCCAGGATCTTTTTCATCGGCATATCTTCTTTTTGCACCGGCTTTTTGACATCTCCTTCTGCAACAGTCTTATAGCCGAAAATAAACCAGATAAGAGCGATACTCATACCGACACCTGCAGCCATAAAAGCATAACCCCATCCGTAGTGATTACGCATATACGCCGCCACAAAGTTGCAGACAAAAGCACCAATATTAATCCCCATATAGAAGATATTGTACGCATTATCCTTCCGGGCCTTAAGTTCTTCCTTATTATAAATATTTCCCAGTAAGGTACTGATATTCGGTTTAAAGAATCCGTTGCCGGTAACCAATAGTAACAATGCTATGTACATCGGTGTCTTTCCAGGAATCGCTAATACAAAGTAACCTGCTGCCAACAGCGCTCCACCCAAGATGATTGCTTTTCTATATCCCAGATACCTGTCCGCAATCAGCCCCCCGATAAAAGGGGTCAGGTAAGCCATAGCAATATAAGAGCCGACAAGGTCCGTTGCCATCTTAAGATTAAAACCCGCCCCGCCATTACTAATCGGGTCTTTGAGATACAATAAGAAAATACCTACCATCAGGTAATAACCAAAACGTTCCCACATCTCTGTTCCAAATAACACCCATAAGCCTTTGTGGTGTTTTAGTTTTGCCGGTTGTACGGTTGCCATAATACTACTTTATGTTAATGAATGTTTGTTAGTTATAAAAGAGCCATAAAAATAAGCCATTTATTACATTATAGGCCGCCAAAATACAGAAGAAAATCGGTGTTTCGGCGTTTTTACGCCAATAATTTTGTTAGAAAGCTCATTACGACTCAAATCTGGCCACGTCTTAACGTTAATTTTCGGAACTTTGTATCAAATTTGAAGTATGGAAGATATCATTGTGAATAAAGTTGCAGAGAGTGGGATAGTTACGATCGACTTAGAAGACTTCTATCCGAGGGAAGAGATTATAGGTGTCGATATCAAACAATGGCTTTTTATGGATATGCTCCTTAAGGAGAAGCCCTTCAGGCAGTCGCTCAAAGAAATCAACTGGTCTTCCTATCAAGATAAATTCGTAGCTATATTTTGCTCGTCGGACGCCATTATTCCAAGATGGGCTTATATGTTGCTAGCGACTTACCTGACGCCGGTTGCAGCCGACATTTATATCGGCACTCCAGAAGAAATGGCCATGAAATTAATTGAAACGAAAATTGGTCAGCTGGACACAGAACAATATCAGGACAAAAGAATCATTCTCAAGGGCTGTGGTAAAATGAATGTAAACGCTGCCGTTTATTTCGCGATGACCAGACGGCTTCTCCCATTTGCACAAAGTATAATGTATGGTGAGGCTTGTAGCAGCGTTCCTGTTTTTAAAAGAAAAACAAAATAACTGACAACCGGTGATGCGCGGACAGCCGAATACATCCATCGCGACATTTTCAATCTTGACCGGGCTACCCTTTCCGTCAATGCTTTATGGTGGGGATGTACGTATATTTCGGGCTTCACGAAAAAGGCGAAAATCAGGTTGGTAGGGCGCTGTGCAGGAAAACAGAAACTGGTCTTTAGGTTTTTGAATGGAACAAAAATCTAAAGACCAGCGTAAATGATTTAGATCTGATTTTCTCTTAGAAATACAAGTAATTCAATATAATCTGCGGGAAGGTCCCCAATATGATAATAATCAGCGCCAGCACAACGGCCATAACTTTAAAACCTTTAGTAACCGGATACTTTAGTTCCACCGAACCTTCTTTAAAATACATAGACCAGATTACCCGGAAATAATAGAACACACTGATTACGGCAAACACTACCCCAACAATAGCTACCCAAAGATAACCGCCGGTTTGTATGACTGCCATCAGCATGTAATACTTCGCAAAGAAACCGATACTCAAGGGGATACCAGAAAGCGATAATAAAAAGATTGCGTTCGCAAATGCCAATGTCGGGTGCGACTTAGCCATCCCATTATAACCGGCCAGCGTATAATCTTTCATTTTAGCCAGAATGCCGAACAGGCCAATCGTTGCAACGCTATAAGCCACTACATACAACAGTAATCCTTCTTTAGCGGTTTCATTCAGGCTTAATAAGGCAAACAACATAAAACCCGCCTGGGCAATAGAAGAATATGCCAGCATCCGTTTGACACTTTGCTGGAAGATCGCCGTTATATTACCAAAGAGCAAGGTGGCGACAATGATAATTGAAAAGAGCATTTTCCAGTCAACACCTATAATCGCATTCTGTAAGATGCTGGTTTCCTGTTCTCTTAATGCAAACAGGCGAATAAATGCAATAAAAGCACCTGCCTTTACTATGGTCGCCATAAAGGAAGAGAAAACACTGGGAGAACCATCATATATATCCGGCGCCCAAAAATGGAAAGGCGCGGCAGAGACCTTGAAACACATACCCACGAGGATCAGCAGCATACCGGCCACATCCAGGAAAGACATGGGTTGATTAACGGCACCTGCTATCGAAGTATTGATCTCCGCAGTATGGTGTGTCAGGGCAAAGTCGCCCGTTCCTCCATACACCAGAGCAATCCCCATCAATAATATCCCCGTAGAGAAAGAACCCATTAAAAAATATTTAAGAGAGGCTTCGTTGCTTTTCAGGTTCTCCTTTCTGGCACCCGTCAGAATATATAGCGGTATAGACATAATTTCAATACCGACAAAGAGCATAAGCAGATTATTGTATGCAGAAAGAATAAATATTCCACACAGCACAAAGAAGATCAATGCAAAATACTCTCCGATATACTGCCCTACTTTTTCAATTTCTTTTTGAGAAAAGGCGCAAAACAAGAAAGTACAGGCAATGGCCAAAGTATTAAAATAAAGGCCGAAACGGTCGAACTTCAGCATATCGTACATAGGGATGTCCAACCAGGCATGACTGTATGTCTCGCAAATATTGGCCAGCAACAATATAATAAGTCCGACCAGTGCAATGCTCTTATAGGCTTTTGTGTTTTTTATAAAAGCACTGCTAAGCATCATCACTACACCTAAAATTGCCGACAGTATGATTGCGTTCATAGTTCTAACTAATTTTATATTCGAAGGGATGCCAAGTTCACACCCCTTTATTTACATTCTGTTTTAATATCTTGTCTCTTCAATTACTTAATACTCATTACTGCGTGTACAGTATCTTTAGTCAGGTCCAATAGCGGAGCTGGATAAACACCCAATATAAGAATAACGATCGTGATAATCACGAGTGCATATTGTGTATTTTTTGGCGCTTCTACCGCATTTTTGGTAAAATCGGAAACCTCACCATAAAACATTTTCTGCATAGCCCAAAGCGTATAGATAGCCACCAGGATAATACTGACACAGGCAAATACACCGGCCCAGACATTATAGCGGAACAGCCCATTAAACATCAGAAACTCTCCGATAAAAGAGTTGGTCAGTGGTAAAGAGACGTTAGCCAATGCCATGATCATGAACAATATTGCGAGTACCGGCGCTTTGGTTGCCAATCCTCCCATTTCACTAAGCTTCCGTGTACCGATTTGTTGTTCTATGGCAGTTGCTACGATCCATAACCCAAGAACATTGATTCCATGGTTAAACATTTGAATCATAACACCTTCCATACCTATTTGCTGCAAAGAGAAAACAGCTGCACACATAAGTCCGATATGCGCAATAGAAGAATAGGCGATCAGTCTTTTCAAATCGTCCTGTCGGATAGCAATAAAGGATGCATATAACAATCCGATAACGGCAAAGATGATAATAATATGATTAAAGTGTTGTGCAGCCTCAGGAAAAATCGGCAATACATACCGTATGGTTGCGTATATCCCCATTTTTACCATAACCGCGCTTAGAACCATAGTTCCGGCAGAGGGAGCCTGTTCGTATGCATCCGGCTGCCAAGTGTGTAAAGGAAAAACGGGCATTTTAATGGCAAAAGCGATAAAGAAGAGCCAGAACCCGACATTCTGTTCCGTTGTGGTCAGATGCAAGTTATAAAAGGCTTCCAATGCAAAGCTGTGATCTGGTGTCTTTAGATATAAATAGATAATACCAATCAGTAAAAGCAGCGATCCTAGAAATGTATAGATAAAAAATTTAAAGGTGGCCTGGATCTTCTTCTCCCCACCGTACTGAGAACAGAGAAAATAGACCGGGATCAAGGCCAACTCCCAAAAAAAGTAGAATAACAAGACATCTGCCGCTAAAAAGACGCCCATCATTCCTGCCTGCGTAAGCAGCAGTAGGCCAAAAAAATTACCTGAATTGCTGTATTTCTCTCTGATGGTAGAGGATAAGATAAGCGGTAATGCTACCGCATTCAGCAAACAGAGCATTTTGGCCATTCCGTCCATAGAGAGCGAGAAGTCGCTGCCAATCTGGGGCAGCCACTGCTGGTCCAGCGTTATAGTTCCTTTTGCAGTCATTACCAGTACCAGGGCAGCCAGAAATGTCAAAAGAGAAGCGCCTAGTGCCAGCGTCCGGGCAGCTTTCCCATTTTTTACAAAAAAGGAAATAATGCCTGCGGCAACCGGAATTAAAATGAGTAAAACTATCATATCTGTATTGTAATCTCTTTACAAATGTTTTTAACGGACTTATTACTTAAACACCCAATGAATAAATTTCAGGATATATGCCTGGTTCCAAAACGCTACAAATAACACCACTAGCGACAATACCATCATCAGTATATAACCGCCGACCTGGCCACTCTGCACCAGACGGATCTGCCGGGAAGTATACTGGACAAATCTTCCTGTACCATTAACAATACCGTCAATAACGCGTTTATCAATAATATTTTTCAGGAATCCGCTGAATTTCAGAAGTGGTTTTGCGATTACAGCATCATAAATCTCATCTACGTACCATTTGTTAGCTAATACGCTACTAAGCCCTTTCTCTTCACTCGCATCCAACTCATAGTTGCTGAATTTCTTCCAGGCCCAGATAATACTCACAATGACCAAGACCGTGGTTACACCCATCAACATCCACTCCGTACCGTGTGACAGGTGCTCGGCATGTTCCGGCAAATCACTAAACACGGGTGATAAAAACTGTTCCAGGATATGCGCATTGGGTGCAAACAGCGCCGGAATGCCAACAAAACCGGCAATTACGGCCAATACAGCCAGAATAGAAAGTGGAATGGTCATCGCTTTGGGGCTCTCATGTAGATGGTGCTCTTGTTCTTCCGTTCCTCTGAACTTGCCCAGGAAGGTCATCGCATAGATCCTGAACATATAAAAAGCAGTAAACAGAGCACCTAACACACCAAAATAATAGAGTATCGGACTGCTGGCATAAGCAGCGGCCAGAATCTCATCTTTGGAAAAGAATCCGGAGAATGGTGGAACGCCAGCGATGGCCAGACATGCCAATAAGAATGTAATATGGGTAACGGGCATGAACTTCTTCAAACCTCCCATGTAGCGGCTATCCTGTTGGCCTCCCATTGCATGGATTACCGAACCGGCACCCAGAAATAATAAAGCTTTAAAGAAGGCATGGGTCATTACATGAAAGACCGCGCCGCCATACGCGCCCACACCGAGGCCCAGGAACATATACCCTAACTGGCTCACCGTAGAATAAGCCAGTACTTTTTTGATATCGTTTTGTTTTAGGGCGATAGAAGCCGCGAATACGGCAGTTGCTACGCCGATAATGGCAATGATCTGATTGGTAAATGGGGCCAGTGAATACAGAAGATGGCTTCTGGCAATCATGTAAATACCTGCGGTTACCATTGTAGCAGCATGAATCAGGGCGGAAACAGGCGTCGGTCCTGCCATCGCATCCGGCAACCAGGTATATAATGGGATCTGTGCGCTTTTACCGGTAGCCCCTACAAATAATAACAAAGTTATTGCAGTAATATCAGTAGTAGTGAATTTCGCCAGCATGGCCGGGGTGAACAGTTCACTATAAGTTAATGTGCCTGCCTTGGCCAGTATCCAGAACAGGGCGACCAAAAAGCCGAGGTCACCTATTCTGTTCATCACAAATGCTTTTCTGGCGGCGTAGTTAAATTGATTATTTTTAAACCAATAGCCGATCAGTAAATAAGAACATAACCCTACACCTTCCCAACCAATAAACATAATCAGGAAGTTTGCTCCCATGACCAGCAGCAACATGGAAAATACAAATAAATTAAGATAAGCGAAATAACGGGCAAAATGCGGGGCTGTCTCCTCGTGCATATAGGCACTGGAATACAGGTGAATCAAAAAACCCACGCCTGTAATAATCAGTAAAAATAAAGAGGTCAGCTGATCCACCTGAAAAGCAAAGGGGATCTTAAAGTCTGCCACATGAATAAAATCAAAATAAGTTCTGGTAGCGGCTCCGCCAGCTTTGACATCAAAAAACAATACAAGGCTAACAATAAATGAAGCCAGAAGTACCCCGCAACCAACCAGGGTGACAGCTTGTTTACTGAGCTGTTTACGGAAAAGCCCGTTGATCAAAAAACCAACCAAGGGAAATAATGGTACTAAATATGCTAAATTCATAATGATTATTAATCAGTTCTAAATAGTAATATGCTTAATAACGCTCCTTGTTAACTGCGTTTCTAATATTAGTTCTTCAATCTGTTCAAAAAGTCTACGTCCACAGAGTGGGTATTTCTGTAGAGCATGACGATAATCGCAAGCCCCACGCTAACCTCTGCCGCAGCAACGACCATTACAAAAAATACAAATAGCTGCCCGTCAATACCTGCCAGCGGCGCGCCGGCAGTAGCGGCATGTGTTTTAGAAAAAGCAACCAACAACAGATTGGCAGCATTCAGCATCAACTCAATGCACATAAAAACAATAATAGCATTACGGCGGATCAGTACCCCCACAACCCCGATACTAAATAAAGTGACCGCCAGTGCGATATAATATTGAATAGGCATAAACTATAATTGTAACTCTTTTATTAATATGTTGAACTGTTTGTTATGATGAGATAACAGACAGAAATACTAGTTTTTCTTACCAATGACGACAGCGCCTACCATTGCACTCAAAAATAAAACGCTGCAGAGTTCAAAAGGCAGTGCATATTGGGTAAACAAAACATGACCCAGGTTTTTAATCAATCCGATATCCCCCGTATTGACAGTCGCGATCTTAGGATGTCCTTTAGTCTGTTCGGCAAAGGTCCGGACAACAGAGATCAGGATCCAAAGCAACATACCCCCTGAGATCACGCCGGCCAGTTTCATCCAGAGATTCTTTTTAAGTTCAGTCCGGGTATTTAGATTCATGAGCATGATCACAAACAGGAAGAGTACCATGATCGCCCCCGCGTAAACAATAATATTGACAATCGCCAGAAACTGGGCGTTGAGCATAATATAGTGACCGGAAATCGCAAAAAAGGTAGCGATCAGCCACAAAACACTATGCACCGGGTTCTTGCTCACCAGCACCATAATGGCACTAAAGAGTGTCAGCGCACATAATATCCAAAAAACGATAGCGGTTATTCCCATCTTAATAGTTTCAAATGATTGTTCAGTTCCCGGGACAAGTTAACGACTTGTTGACTGACCCGATATTTCATTATCCTTACTTTTTCAATTTTTCAAATGCCTCTGCCGTTGTTTCCACATTTCTACCCAGTGCAGCCTGGTAAGCTTCGGGTTCTGTATTCGGGTTTGGAATAAGCAAATCCGGCTTACCGTAGATAAATTTCTTACGGGCAAAATCAGAGGGTGTAAAAGTCTCAGAAAGATAAATGGCATCCTTGGGACAAGCTTCCTCACATAAGCCACAAAAAATACAACGCAGCATATTGATCTCATACTTCGCCGCATATTTCTCTTCTCTATAAAGCGACTCTTCACCTGGAAGTCTTTCAGCTGCTTCCATCGTAATGGCTTCCGCCGGACAGGCAACCGCACAAAGCCCGCATGCCGTGCAACGTTCTCTGCCTTCTTCGTCTCTATTCAGCACATGTAAACCTCTGAATACAGGACTGAATGGCCTTTTTTGTTCGGGAAAGGACACCGTTGCTTTTTTCTTAAAAAAATGCTTCAGCGTAATGGCCATACCCCGGGCGATTTCCGGAATATAGATCTTCTCCGCAAAAGTCATCGGACTCCGGTTAACATCTGCCTTTCTATTGGTTAAAGACTGCATAATTGCTATTCTATTTCTGTTTGGTCCGGTTGTTCATTTGTGAACGAAACGCAGACTTAAATTTTCTAAATTCATACTCAGGCACATCTCTTTATCTCTATATTCCTGCCTCAGCAAAATACCTGTATTTATCTTCCACCTATTAATGATTCAGCCACAATATCACTATAGCCGTTAAAATCATATTAGCCAGTGCCAGCGGTAAGAGTTTTTTCCACCCCAGCTCCATCAGCTGGTCATAGCGAAATCTCGGAATGGTCCAACGCACCCACATAAAGATAAATATAAAGATCACGATTTTTATCATCAGCGCAACGATACCCACCAGCGCTGCCAAATTGGGAGATAAAAGACTCTCGTTGAGGAAAGGCACATCGTAGCCGCCAAAATAAAGCGTTGCCATCACTGCACTCGCCACAAACATGTTGACATACTCCGCAAAAAGATAAAACCCGAGTTTCATAGAAGAATATTCCTGATGGTATCCCATGTTTAATTCATTCTCTGCTTCGGATAGATCAAAGGGGGTACGATTACACTCTGCAAAAATGCACACAATAAAAATTAAAAAACCGAGTGGCTGATACGCAATATTCCACAAATGACCCGGGGCCATCTGTTGTTCTACAATATCTTTCAGGCTTAGCGAACCAGTCAGCATAAGCAGGGAAATCAGGGCGATCCCCATCGCCAACTCATAGCTGATCGCCTGGGAGGCGCCTCTTAATGCAGCAAGCAGAGAGAATTTATTATTAGAGGCCCAGCCTCCAATCATAATGCCATAAACACCGATACTGACGGCGCCAAAAATATACAGAATGCCGATATTCACATCAGCGACCTGTAAAGGAATATTTCTGCCACCAATTTCCAGATGACTGGACCATGGGATCACGGCGCTGGTAATTAATGCCGCAGTCATCGCCATGCCAGGCCCTAGGATAAACAGCCATTTATTGGCAGAATTGGGAATAATTTCTTCTTTAAAAATCAGTTTCGCGCCATCGGCAAAGGGCTGCAAAAGTCCAAAGGGACCTGCGCGGTTCGGACCGATACGGTCTTGCATAAAGCCGGCCACCTTTCTTTCAGCCCACGTGGAATACAGGGCTATTCCCAGTGAACCAAAAATGACGACTGCGATAAGTATCAACTTCTCGATGATGAGCGTCCAGTCAAATGCTAATAATGTCATGCCTTATCGGATTTACTATTTATTTTCCTCGTTTTGCTTAAAATCAGTTGAATGTGCAGGGCCTTCGATTAAACTCAGGTCCCGGTTAGGTTTATTCACTTCGCTTACATCGTGAATATCCAGAAACAATCTGGGTTCCTTACCAATTACTTCATCAATGGTTTCCTTGGGGTTAACCATGCCGATGTATTTATTCTGGCTAATCACAGAATGACGGTTGATAACCCTTGGGCCTTCAATGATCCAGTCACTGGTTTTCTTTTTGTCAAACCGGCATTCATTACAGATCCAGTCCTCAACTTCTCCCCACTGATCCTTGCGGGCAGTGACTCTGTATACTTCGTCCCCCCTGTTCCAAAGGGTTACTTTACCGCTGCAGGTAGGACAATCCCTATGTGCATTCAGTGGCTTTAAGAACCAGACTCTATTTTTAAATCTGAAGGTTTTATCCGTTAGGGCTCCCACCGGACATACATCAATGACATTTCCGATAAACTCCTTATCCAGGCTCTTTTCTAAATAATCAGAAATTTCCGCTCTTTCACCGCGCTCCAGGACACCGTGCTCACGCTTACCGGTTAATTGGTCGGCTACCATAACACAACGGTAACAGAGAATACAGCGCGTCATGTGTAGCTGTATCTTATCGCCCAGTGTATGTTTTTCGAATGTACGGCGCTGGAATTCATAACGTGTACCCGCGCCACCATGATTATAGGAAAGATCCTGCAGATGGCATTCTCCTGCCTGGTCGCAGATAGGGCAATCTAGCGGATGATTGATCAATAAAAATTCAACCACACCTTTACGGGCATCCACCACACGTTCGGAAGTCAGGTTTTTAACTTCCATACCATCCATCACCGTAGTACGGCAACTGGCAACCAGTTTAGGCATGGGCCTGGGATCCTTGTCTGAACCTTTGCTGACTTCCACCAGACAGGTACGGCATTTACCGCCACTGCCTTCCAGTTTAGAATAATAACACATGGCCGGAGGTGCTACTTCAGGGCCAGCCTGACGCGCAGCCTGTAAAATCGTGGTCCCTGCCGGCACTTCTACCGTCACATTATCTATGGTTACCTTAAATAGAGGTTGTTCTGCCATCACAATTTAATTTTCCCCGGCAATTTTTTTCGAAACCGGGATTAATAAACCTTTTTTATTTCCCCGTCACGCAATCACCGGAATCTCCCTCGGATCAGCATAATGCGCTAAACCATAATTGCGCTGTTGCGCTTCCTCGGGATGCAATACATGCCATTCAAACTCATCCCGGAAATGGCGGATCGCTGCCGCAACCGGCCAGGCAGCTGCATCACCAAGCGGGCAAATCGTATTGCCTTCAATTCTACGTTGTACGTCCCAGAGCAGATCAATATCTTCCATTTTACCCTTGCCGTACTCGATGTTTTTTAAAATGCGCCACATCCAGCCTGTGCCTTCTCTACAGGGGCTACACTGACCACAGCTCTCATGCATGTAAAAGTGAGCGAGCGTCATGGTGTGCTTAACTACACACTGATCTTCATCCAGCACAATAAATCCACCGGACCCCAGCATGGTTCCGGTCTGGAATCCTCCATCAGACAGACTCTCATAGTTCATATACCGAGTCTCGCCTTTGGCTGTTTTTAACAACAAGTTCGTTGGAACAATGGGTACAGAAGATCCCCCTGGAATACAGGCTTTTAAACGCCTGCCATTCGGGATACCGCCGCACCACTCGTCGCTGTATATAAAATCTTCAACTGAAAGATCAAAAGGAATTTCATAAACACCCGGCTTATTCAGATTACCGCAGGCTGAGATCAGCTTAGTCCCGGTAGATTTACCGACGCCGATATTCCCATAGGCTTCGCCACCCATATTAATGATCGGAACGACTGCTGCCAGTGTCTCTACGTTATTTACTACGGTCGGACGCATCCAGACACCCTGTACGGCCGGAAAAGGCGGCTTGATCCGTGGGTTACCGCGTTTCCCTTCCAGGCTTTCTATTAAGGCTGTTTCTTCTCCGCAGATATAGGCACCCGCACCACGGTGTACATATATCTCCAGATCAAAGCCGGTTCCCAGAATGTTCTTACCCAGAAACCCGTTATTCTTCGCTTCCTGAATGGCCTGTTCCAGAATATCCACAATCCACGCATATTCTCCGCGGATATAAATATATGTTGCATGGGATCCCAGCGCGAAGCTGGATACGATCAACCCCTCAATTAATAAATGTGGCAAAAACTCCATCAGATACCGGTCTTTGAAAGTTCCCGGTTCAGATTCATCCGCATTACAGACCAGATGTCTGGGTACACCTTCCGGTTTGGCCAGAAAACTCCATTTTAGTCCCGTCGGGAATCCGGCGCCGCCTCTTCCCCTAAGGCCACTTTTTTTGACCTCCTCTACGATCTCGTCGGGCGTCATCTTTAAGGCCTTCTCCACACTCCTGTATCCCCCGTGTTTACGATAGGTATCGTAGTAGCGAATCCCTTCAATATGTGCGTTCTCTAATAATAGTTTCATTATCTGTAATCTATTAATCTTATATTTCAGTAAGTAAATACCTTCTACATCGCAGAGGCCATACTTTCAAAAACCTTTTACTCATTCGTCACCTAGGGTGTAGAACTGGATGAATCTTCATTTTGGTAATCGTAATTCAACATCCATCGAACACCGAACTTATCAGTGACCATCCCGAATTTCGCCCCCCAGAAGGTCTTTTCCAACGCCATGGTCACCGTTCCTTCTACTGCCAGCCGCGTAAAAACCTCATTGATCTGCTGCTCATCTGTAAAATTCAGCGCCAGTTGTACCTGATCCCCGGCATTTACTTTCGTTGCCGAATCAGGTGTATCGCTGACCATCAGCTGAAGATCTCCAGATTGAAAGGCACCATGCATGACCTTATCTTTCCAAGCCTCCGGCATCCCGTCTGCCAACTCCGACTCTCTGAATGTTTGCGCGTAAAGAATTTCTCCTCCCAGTGCCTGCTTATAAAAAGCCAGGGCATCCGCCGCGTTCCCCTCAAAGGTCAGATAGGGTATAATGCCTTCCATCCTTCTGACTAATTTAATTTCATACTTCCTGCCCTGCACTCCTCTATAATCTTGTCCACTTTCTCCCGGGTCAGATGTTCTTTATAAAATTTACCCAACTGCATCATGGGCGCGTAGCCGCAGGCACCCAGACACTCAGCGGGCTTTAATGTAAACAGGCCATCAGCCGTGGTTTCTCCTGGTTTGATGCCTAGTTTTTCTTCAATATATTGAATGATATCGTCACTGCCATTTAACATACACGGACCGGTCTTGCAAACTTCAAAAACATATTTACCAATCGGCTTTGTATTGAACATCGTATAAAAAGTGGCCACTTCATATACTTCAATGGGCTTGATATCCAATAGTCCGGCCACATAATCCATTACCGGCACAGCCAGCCAGCCGCCGAAATTGTCCTGGGCTAAATGCAACACAGGAATAAGGGCGCTTTTTTGCTTCCCTTCAGGATATCGGCTGATAATTTCCTTCACCTTATTCAATGCCTCGTCTGAAAATCGGACTTCTGTTGCTTCCATTACTTCCATTAAATTGAGTCAATCTTAAATTTTAAAAATGCACCAGATACAGGGCTGTCGCTAATCAATACAAATAACAACCTATGCATCCATTTCACCGGCGATCAGATTCAGGCTGCTCATTACAATGATCGCATCACTGATCATGGCGCCTTTGGTCAGTTCTGAATAAGCCTGATAGTAGATAAAGCAGGGTCTTCTGAAGTGCAGACGATAAGGTGTGCGGCCTCCGTCGCTGATCAGATAAAAGCCCAGTTCTCCATTGGCGCCCTCTACACTGTGGTAGACTTCCCCTTTCGGAATCTCGGTCTCACCCATGACGATCTTAAAGTGATAGATCAGTGCCTCCATCTTCGTGTAAACATCTGCTTTCTCCGGCAGATAGAAATCCGGCGCGTCTGCATGATAGATCTCTGCCTCTGTTCCTTTAAATTGCTGAATTTTTTCGTAAGCCTGGTTAATAATTTTCAGAGATTCCCACATCTCACCGTTACGGACCAGATAGCGGTCATAACAGTCGCCGGTGGTTCCCACAGGGATATTAAAATCAAAATCTTCGTAACTGCTATAAGGCGTGTGTACACGAACATCGTAGTCCACACCGGCAGCACGAAGATTAGGCCCGGTAAATCCGTAATTGAGGGCACGCTCTGCGGAAATCGGCCCCGAACCGATACATCGGTCCATAACGATACGGTTGCGTTGGGTCAACGCTTCAAATTCTTTTAAGGCCTTCGGGTATTCTTTCAGGAATTTCTCCAGCTTACCCCAGGCAGTGCTGTTGAAATTTCGCTCGAAACCGCCAATTCGGCCAATATTAGTCGTCAACCGGGATCCGCAGATCTCTTCATAAATCTCATAAATGAGCTCTCTGTATTCCATTAGATACAGGAAGGGAGTAAATCCCCCTGCGTCCACGATCATAATGGAGTTACAGATCAGGTGATCTGAAATCCTGGCCAGTTCCATTATAATAATACGCAGGTAATCGACTCTCTTAGGCGTCTTAATGCCCAGGAGCTTTTCGCAGGTCATGTGCCAGCCCATATTATTAATGGGACTGCTGCAATAGTTTAACCTGTCGGTGAGCGGAGTGATCTGATACAGAGGCCTTCTTTCAGCGATTTTTTCAAAAGCACGATGAATATAGCCGATGGTCTGTTCTGCGGAAACAATACGCTCCCCATCCACCTCAAGAATATTCTGAAAGACACCATGGGTGGCAGGATGGGTCGGTCCCAGGTTTAGGGTGGTCGTTGTCTTTTCAATCGACCCGTCGGGAAGCTTGATATTATTATTCTGAACTTGTTCTTCTGTCATTGCCATAACATTCGCGCTTTCTCTTTATTATAATTGGAAAAGCCCTTGTTCGCTAATTACCTTAGCGCTCTGAATCTTTTTCCTTTAACGAATTATTCTTTCTCCTACCATCATCTTTCTCCCGGTTCGCCCGCAGCGCCCTGGAGCCCCAAAAAATAAGTGCGCCAACGGCTGTGATGAGCAGTAATTTCTCTATGGACTTCACAATCAAAAACAAAACGAGCCATACCACTACAAAACCCCAGATTTTTTGATTATTATTTTTCGCCACGGGTACGCTCCTTTTATATAGCACATTTCAGGCTAAATCACACTGCCGCCTCTGCCGAACATCTCATCGTCTTTATCTGTTCTGGACTGGTCTTCCAATGGAAACTCCTTTCGCATCGGAAAATAATCCATTTCCTCAACATTCTGAATACGCTTCAGGTTAGGGTGCCCTTTAAAAATAACCCCATAGAAATCATACGCCTCCCTTTCCTGCCAGTTGGCTGATTCAAATAAAGCGGTGGCTGTATTGATTTGGGGATCGTTAATATCTATAAAGCATTTAAATCGGAAGCGGACATTATCTACCAGATTATGCATATGATAGACGACTGCCAGTTCCCTGCCCTTATCTTCCGGATAATGAACCACGGTCACATCGGTCAGAAAGCGGAAGGCCAGTTCCGGCTCATCATATAGATATTGTAAAAGTTCGATATTTTTATCTGCATCAATTTCAAAGGTCAGCATTCCGTACGGCTCTTCAAAGCCCTTTACGGCATCACCAAACTTATCCTGAATTTTTTGCTGGATCGTTTCATTTGTCATTGGTAGATTCTCTTTGGGGTATTCCTGTATGATTATTGAATACCGTAAGTTCCCATCAATTTTTTATAATGCTCACTGTTTCTGCGGCGCAGGCTCTCATGACCGGCCAGTTCCTGAATGCGCATAAAGCCATCCAGAATAGCTTCAGGCCGGGGTGGGCAGCCTGGCACATAAACATCTACAGGGACAACCTGGTCGATCCCCTGTAATACAGAATAGGTGTCGAATATCCCGCCGGAGGAAGCACAGGCGCCCACCGCCATTACCCAACGGGGTTCTGCCATCTGCATATATACCTGGCGCACGATAGGCGCCATTTTCTTAGCGATTGTACCCATGACCATGAGCAGGTCGCATTGGCGAGGGGTGAAGGCCATACGCTCTGCCCCGAAACGGGCCAGATCATAGGTGGCCGCGGCAGTAGCCATGAACTCAATTCCACAGCAGGATGTAGCAAAAGGCAGCGGCCACAGGGAGTTCTTTCTCCCTAATGCAACTACCTTTTCAAGATTGGTGGCAAAATAACCTTCACCATTCAATCCCTCAGGCATTTCTGCGATAGCTATGTTATCGTTTATATCGGATTGCTTAGGATGAATATTAAATCTAACAGGACGTGCCATTATTTTCTCCTTTTCTAAAAGACGCACTCAGGCGCCTGGTCTATAATCACAATTGAGCTACAAAAGTAGCATTCTGGCGGCAATATTAGTAATTTTAATTAATGAATTACCTAATTTTATAGGTATTGTTTGCAAACAATTGTTAGCCGTAAAGGCCGGTGTAGAGTGCAACCGGAAAGAATTGGAATTAAATTTAGCACTACAATATGTCTAATTTTTTGTTTAGAATTAAAAAATAAATTTTGTAACTAAAATCTTAGTTGTATATTTGAATTCTTAATTGGAGACGGATCCCTCCATGAACATTAAAATTTGAACTAAATGAAGACGTTGACAAAATCCGAAGAACAAGTGATGCAGGCTTTGTGGAAAGTGGAAAAAGGGTTTTTAAAAGATATTATCGATCAAATGCCCGACCCTAAACCACATACCAATACGGTCGCAACCATGCTCAAAATCCTGATTGAAAAAAAATTTGTTGATTATGAGGTTTTTAGCCGGGCGCATCGGTATTTTCCACTGATTAGTAAAGAATCCTACTCCAAAGGCTCGCTGAGCAAATTTGTAGACAATTACTTCAGTGGTTCCTACCAGCAGGCCGTTTCCTTTTTGGTGAAAGAAAAGGAAATGAGCATCCAGGATCTGGAATTGCTCTTACAGCAACTTAAAAAGTAATAAGGCTTTCCACTTTTCACATTCAAAGATGCCTCTTTTATTCATGCTTAATTCATTAAAGTTATGAACCACCTTATCGCCTATGTATTGAAGGTAATACTTTGTTCTG
The DNA here is from genome assembly GCF_020042345.1 of Arachidicoccus terrestris. Classification (NCBI taxonomy): domain Bacteria; kingdom Pseudomonadati; phylum Bacteroidota; class Chitinophagia; order Chitinophagales; family Chitinophagaceae; genus Arachidicoccus; species Arachidicoccus terrestris. The sequence goes on along the minus strand of NZ_CP083387.1, from coordinate 2,600,789 downwards.
CTATTTTCTTTGCTTATTACCTGATCGCCCTGAGAAATAAGAACTTTCATCCCTATAACCGGTTTTATTTGTTGACCACAGCTGTGATCAGTGCATTTTTACCGCTCTTACATATTAGTATGTTCGATTTTAGCAGTAACAATGCCCGAATGCTGGCGCTTTTTCAGATGATGGGCAGCGGGCAGCTTCCAACTGTCATCATAGGTAACGCGCCTAAAGCCATTGATTGGGAACAAATCGGTCTAATTGTGTCATTATCGATCACTTTTATACTAGTTCTGCTAATGGTCATTCGGATTGCCCGGGTATTCCAGCTAAAAAGGAAATTTCCCAGCAGAACAATAAACAATATAAGCTTTATCAATACGAATATCGAACAGGCACCTTTTTCTTTTTTGAACAACCTGTTCTGGAGAAAAGACATACTGCTTTCAGACCAGGTTGGAAAGCAGATTTATAAGCATGAAATGGCGCACATCAGGCAAAGACATTCTCTGGACAAGCTGCTAATGCAACTTATCAGAGCGATTTTCTGGATAAACCCCGTTTATTATTTCGTAGAGCGGGAACTGCTGCTGATCCATGAGTATATGGCGGATCAAAGAGCCGTCAAGGAGGGCGATGGTGAGGCTTTCGCCAGGATGCTACTGGCAACCCAAATCAGTGGATTTGCCTTTGAGCCGGCTCATTCGTTATCTTATTCATCTATTAAAAAAAGATTACACATGATTACTAATAGTCATAAACCAAAGTATAGTTACCTCAGAAGGCTGTTATTCCTGCCTTTGCTCTTTACGGTGACATTTGTATTTGCCTTGAGGGCGCACCAGAAAAAAGTGGCTGACGAAACCAGAAACATAGAGCAGCTGCTGGCCCTGCAGACGGATAATACTTCTTCTTCCACCCAACCGATGCATGGGAAGATTGAATTTTCCAAGGTGGCAGATTCAGTGCGTCCAGACTCTCTAAAACATAAAGTACAGTTCACAACCAACGGGAAGAAACCGCTGGTGTTCCTGGACGGAAAAAAACAACCGGCGGATTATGATATGAATCAGCTAGATGCCAATTCCATTCAGAGTATCAAGGTACTCAAGGATGGATATGCAACCCAGGCATACGGCGATAAGGCCAAAGACGGAGTGGTGCTGATAACTACGAAGGCATACGCAGCCAAACAGAAGGGACTTCGGCCCGTCACAGTGGTGGGCTTCCTAGGTCAGGGTGCAAACAATGAGCCGTCTGGTCATCCTGCCCAGACACAAAAAAATAATCAGAAGGAAATTGTCGTGGTCGGCTACGGCTCCGCATCTAAAGCAAAATCCGACGGGGACTCTCTGTCCGGGGAGGCTATCGGCATCAACAGCCGCCCGGGAGCAACGACTGCAAGCCAACCCCTTTATATTCTCGACGGGAAGCCGATTACCAATGCGCAGATGAAGGCGATCTCTCCCAACGAAATAGAAAAAATTGATGTCCTGAAAGAAAAGAGTGCCACAGCGATCTATGGCAGCAAGGCCAAAAATGGGGTGGTCATCATTACGACAAAGGAAGGCGGAGCTAAATTAAAAAAGGCGAGCGACCAGAGCGACTCCAAGGAGTTTACCCAAGTGCAAGTGGAACCGAAATTTCCAGGAGGGAAGGAAGCCTGGGCTAAATTCCTGGAAAGGAATACAAAGCAGGGTGTGCCAGTTGAGCATCATGCGCCGGTGGGAACGTATAAGGTGACCGTCAGCTTTTTGGTAGACAAGGAGGGCAATGTCTCGGAAGTTAAGGCTATCAGCAAGGATGCGAAGGACTATGGAACTGCTGAGGAGGCAGTAAGGGTGATCAAAAGCAGTGGCAAATGGCTGCCTGCCAGACAAAACGGTTTACCGGTAGGCTACCGGCAAAAACAGGAGATCATTTTTACAGTCATGAAATAATAATATAGGTACGATGCCTGGCTCGGATGGCAATTAGTTTACCTGTTCCTTTTAATAACTTAGCGATGAATTATCTTATTGTCTATTTACTGAAGGTGGTGCTCTGTTCAGCTATTTTTTTTGGCTATTACCTGTTGGTACTCCAAAATAAAAACTTTCACCCCTATAACAGGTTTTACCTATTATCTACGGCAATACTTAGTGCTTTACTGCCGCTGCTGCATATTAGTATGTTTGATTTTACCAGCGATAATGAAAGGATATTGGCACTACTGGCCATGCTTGGCAGCAGCACGGGAGAGCTGCCCACCGTAATGGTAGGCCAGAGAGCGGATATGAATTGGCTGACCGGGGAACAGGTCTGCATAATTATCTATCTGTCAGTTACATTAGCTTTAGTTGCCTTGATGGTGATCCGTATTTTTAAAGTCTACGCACTTAGAAAGCGCTTTCCTATAAAGACGATTGACAGAGTTAATTTTATCAACACCAATATAGAACAGGCCCCCTTCTCTTTTCTGAACAACCTGTTCTGGAGAAAAGACATTGTTCTCACTGATAAAATAGGGGAGCAGATTTATCGGCATGAGATGGCCCATATTCGTCAAAGACATTCGTTGGATAAAATCTTGCTGCAGGTTCTAAGAGCTGTTTTCTGGATGAACCCGGTTTATTATTATATGCAAAAAGAACTGCTGTTGATTCATGAGTTCATGGCGGATCAAAAGGCCATTGAAGATGGCGATGGAGAAGCGTTTGCCAGAATGCTGCTGGCAAGCCAGTTAAGCGGGTTCCAGTTTGAGCCTGCACATTCTTTATCTTATTCATCCATAAAAAAAAGACTGCACATGATTACCAATAGTCAAAAACCCAAATACAGCTATCTGAGAAGGCTCTTGTTTCTACCCCTGCTCTTTAGCGTTACTTTCGTCTTTGCGCTCAGGGCACATCAAAAGCAAGTAGCGGATCAAACTGCTGACCTGGAAGCAATGGTGGCCGGTGTTCAGCTGGAAAGCAAGGCGGATAATACCGCCAACGCTAAGTCAAAGGAGATAGTTTTCAGGCACACTGATTCTACAAAACCTACCATTGTCAAATTCCAAGACAAAGACTCCGCGCACAAACCGTTGTTCATCGTTGACGGCAAAGAGCAGGCACCCGGCACATCATTAGACGATTTGGAAGCCGATGAAATTGAAAGTATCCATGTATATAAAGAAAAGTATGCTACCGGCAAGTACGGTGATAAAGGCAAGAACGGCGTGATCGAAGTAATCACCAAAGCGCATACCGCTAAGTCAGGCAAAACCGATATGAGGGCTGTTACCATAGTCGGATATAAAGAGGATAATGATGCTGCAGGGACTCCGCATACATTCACAGCTACGAAAGATGCAGCCGCAGCGCAAAAGAGTAGCCAAAGTGAAATCGTGGTGCAGGGGCATCCATTCAAAACAGCCAAATTGAAAGGAAAGGCTGTGGGCCTGCAACTCGGAAAAACAAATGTCACATCTGAACCAAAAGTAATCAGAGACGTAAAAATCGGAGGCTATCAGCCTAATCCAAAGGATCTCATCGCACAAAACAAAAGGCAAGGAGTACCGGGCGGGAAACTTCCGGAAGATGCACTGTATATAATTGATGGAAAAAAGGCCACTCAGTTGGATCTTAATCGACTCCCCGCTAATGAAATTAATCATATATCCGTTTTAAAAAATAAGGCCTCTCTGGAAAAATTCGATGCAGCCGGAAGGACTGCCGTTGTAGTGATTACCACTAAAAAGAGCGCGGGACATGCTCCTGTATTTACACAAACGATGCGGGAGCCACGTTTTCCGGGTGGAACAGATGCCTGGAGAAAATATCTGGAACGCAATCTGCAGTCTTCAGTGGCTGTTAAAAACGGCGCTCCTGTAGGCACTTATGAAATCATTGTCTCCTTTTTGGTCGATAAAAAAGGGAGTACTTCAGAATTCCATGTTCTCAGTAAACCTGAAAAAGACTACGGTACAGCCGCTGAAGCGGCCAGGGTGATCAAAGAGAGTGGCAGGTGGCTACCCGCCCTACAAAATGGCAGACCAGTTGCTTTTCGGCAAAAACAAAAAATGATTTTTCAGGTAAGCCAATAATTACAGGTAAGAATTTAGCACAATATGTAAACTGACCTTAAAGCAGCAACTATTATTTTTAAAGCCCGCCGCTGATTATTCAGAGAGCGGGCTTTGTATTTAATTGAGTGTCAGTCGCTTTATCCTTACCACGATTTGAGGTTATCTTTTTAAGCAAAGCTATCTTGAATAAGGGTTTGGCTTAGTATTTGATTATATCAATTTTGTTGTTAATTTGTAACTGAATCATGCATTGTTGCAAACAACATAATCCATCACATCTAAACTAATACATTATGGATAGCAATATTCTGAACTATGCCAAAGAATTATTAAGCGGAAATTTTACTGAACAGGTTGCCGGTAAACTTGGAGAAAGTGCTCACGGAGTTAAAAGTGCCGTAGCCGCCATCATTCCCACTATTTTTGGGGGTATCGCACAAAAGGTATCTAATGAACCTTCGTTCCTGTCTACTGTTGTCAGTGAAGCTAAAAACATTTTCGCAAATCATTCCTTATCCGACCTATCCGGCTTTATTACCGGTGACAATAAAAATCCTGAAGCGACCCAGGCCGGCTCTTTTCTTTATGACGTTTTCGGAGGCAAGCTTCACGGTATCGTGGAAAAGATTGCCGGCTTCACCGGCATTAAAAATGAAAATATCCGCAAATTATTGGATACCGCACAAATAGGTGCACTTGGCAGTATTGGTAAACACCTGTCTGAAGAAAACGGCTCTCAATCGGAACTGGCCGGTTTCTTCACCGAAAACAAAGCTGCGTTCTTAAGTGCCATTCCGGCTTCCCTCGGATTTGGAAGCATACTGTCCGGCGTACATGAAGTACAACAACCTGCTCCTCACACCGCAGCCGCCCACTCGGACGCTCATTATCACGAACAGGCGCCTAAAGATCTCTCAAAGGGAGATAACAAATTCTTTGTCCCAATGATTTTAACGATTATCATTCTGGGCCTCATTATATGGTTGTTTAGAGGATGCTGGGGTAATGAAAAGGTGCATGACCATGTCGTCGGAAGTCATCAGGACGACACCACAGCAAGCTTGTCTGCACCTGTTCCCGATGTGAGTACAGGAGCCCTGGATACTGTAACAGGGAACTACATATATAACACTGGTGAAGTTACGAGCATCAAATTACCGAATAACACGACCATCGAAGGTGTAGGTGAAAACAGCACTGAAAATAAGCTCTTCCAGTTCTTAAATGACGCAAATGCCACCGTGGACACCGTAGACAAGACAAAAGGCTGGATTTCTTTTGACCGTCTATATTTTAAGACCTCCAGCAGTGACCTGACAGACGAGTCAAAAAAACAATTAAACAATATAGCCCAGATACTGAAAGCATTCCCTAATGCTACTATTAAGCTTGGCGGCTATACAGACAATTCCGGTAATGCAGATAGTAATCTGAAACTCAGTACTGAACGGGCCAATTCCGCTCGGGCGGCACTCATCGCAGACGGTATTGAAGAAGCCCGTGTTGCAGCTGAAGGATATGGCCAGGAGCATCCAGTTGCAACCAATGACACACCGGAAGGCAAAGCACAAAATAGACGTATTGACCTTAGGGTAACAAAGAAATAATCCTGTATTTATCGATTACAATGAGAGAAAGGGGCCATCCAGCCCCTTTTTTCATACGGTAAATGGTGAAAAAGGCCGAATTCAGATAATTTATGTCTGATATAGACGGTTTACCGACGCATTGACGTCATTTAGCGAAAAGGGCTTTTATAACCTAATAAAGGCTGCTATTTTTGTCTTATAAAATCGCAGAAATGGAAAACGAAGAAAATAAAACCTGGCAACATCCGGAAGTCGAAAGATCTCATGAGGATAAAGAACGTTACGATGCGATGTTCCGGTCCAGGGTAAGTCATAATAAAGCATTAGTTGGCATCTTTATCGTTATTATCGGTATTGTCCTGTTATTAAAACAGATTCCCAGTATAGGTGTCTTTTTACCCGACTGGCTCTTTACCTGGCCCATGATCCTGATCGTGATTGGTGCCTTTATATTCTTGAAAAACGGTTTTGGAGGCCTCCCTCCCATTATCATCGGCTTATTTTTTCTCTTACGGGAAGAAAACCTCTTAAGTGATCAGGTTCGCAACTATGCAATCCCCTTACTGGTTATTGTTGTTGGCCTGATCTTCATTTTGAAGCGAAACCATCATCCCCATTTTAGAAGAGGTATGCGTAGACGGTTCAGAGGCCGGGATCGCTTCGATAGGGAATGCATGGTCAGTAACTGGGACTATAGTGATAAAAGCAGTGAAGATTATCTGGATGTCAATTCTGTTTTTGGCAGCGCAGAAAAATCCATGTTTACAAAATCCTTTAAAGGCGGTAATATTAATTGCGCCTTTGGCGGTGCCAAAATCAACCTGTCCCAGGCAGATCTGGAAGAAAAAGCGGTCTTAAATATTTCTGTTGCCTTTGGTGGTGCCGAAATCACCGTTCCTGCAAACTGGCAGGTACAAAATGATCTGACCGCCATACTGGGGGGCATTGAGGATAAAAGGAGAATGACAACAGCCGATGACCGCAAGAAAACGCTGATACTCAGAGGCGGCATATTTTGTGGTGGCGTAGAAATAAAAAATTAAACATTGATCCATGCCCGTTAATGTCAATAAGCTCAATATCAAATTAAGTACACTGATACTTTTGTTTACGCTGGCTGGAGGGCAATTTTTATGGCTACACTTCACCTTTCATATTGAGCCTCTGGTTGCGGGAGTGGACAGTCTGGGGACCTATTTCTTAATGTATGGCCTGGTATTATTCATCCGGTATAGTCCGGTATTCTATATACCTAAATATATTAAATACGGCATTATAGAAGTTCCCAGTTTTATCCTCACGATGCTTTGGGTGTATTTTAGTAAACACGCACTGCTGGAGTTTTTTGATCACGACCAGCTTTATGTGGAGTCCTGGGATAAAACGATCATAGGCAGAATCATCATTGGATGGCTTTTACTAAGCATGGCTATTATCTGCCATTTGATACTTTCGGAGCTAAGAAAAGCCGAGGAAGCGGTTAAGTTGCAACAGCAGGCAGAGGATTTAAGAAAGGAAGCTGAGCTTTTTAAATTAAGGCAACAATTGCAACCGCATTTTTTGTTCAATAGCCTGAATTCGATCAATGCACTCATCAACCGGCAACCCAAAGATGCCAGAAAGATGGTTCAGCAATTGTCGGATTACCTCCGCAATACATTAAAAAAAGAAGATGATCGCTTTGTTTTGTTACAGGAAGAGCTAAATGACTTGCAATTATATTTAGCCATCGAAAAGGTCAGATTCGGGCACCGGTTAAAAATAACGGAAGAAATAGAGGTCCACAATGAAGGGACAAAGGTTCCGCCCTTTTTAATCCAGCCGCTGGTAGAGAATGCGATTAAATATGGCCTCTACGGAACCACAGGAGAAGTAGATATCTCCATAAATGTCAAAACCTATCAGGGCAACCTGGTGTTCAAGATCAGCAACCCTTACGATAAGGACGGTGTAACGGTGAAGGGAACGGGATTCGGCCTGGAGTCTATTAAAAGGAGGCTTTACTTATTATTCGCCAGAAACGATCTTTTGAGAATTGAGAAGCTGACCTTAAAACAAGAAGAACAGGAACCCGTTCATCTGTTTGTTGCCACGCTTCTGATACCAATGGAATATATTAAGGATTAAAATATTTATTTATGCGCACTATTATTATCGACGACGAACCACTGGCAAGATCGCTACTTATTGAGCTGCTGGAAGAGCATAAAGACATTGAAGTCATCGCAGAATGCAATGATGGTTTCGAAGGGTTGAAAGCCATCCAGGAATTACAGCCTGAACTGGTGTTTTTAGACATCCAGATGCCCAAAATTACAGGTTTTGAAATGCTGGAGTTATTGGATAATCCACCTAAAATCATCTTCACTACCGCCTACGACGAATATGCGTTAAAGGCATTTGAAGTAAATGCACTCGATTATCTGCTGAAACCCGTTCACGCGGACAGATTGTCTGGCGCTTTAGGCAAAGTGCGCAATTATGCACAGGGAGAATCTCAGCTATCCAGAGACCGGATCATTCCCCAGATGCCGGAACAGATGCAGCGTATCGTTGTAAAGGCAGGCGGCGAGGTAAAAATATTGCCTTTACAGGATGTATTCTATCTGGAAGCTGCGGACGATTATGTTAAAATACATACTTCAGACAAATACTATCTCAAACACCAGACGATGAGCAATTTTGAGCAACAATTGCCATCACATCAGTTTGTCAGAATACATCGGTCTTATCTGGTCAATATCCAGCATATACATAAAGTCGATCTTTATGAAAAAGAACAGTATTGCGTTATTCTAAGAAACGATGCAAGGTTGCAGGTCAGCCGGACCGGCTATACCAAGTTAAAGGCAGAACTTGGCTTTTAACTTCAAATAAATCATAGAACACCTCAAAATAATTAGTAATGGAACTGGCACATAGATTAAGTCAACTCAGAAAGGAAAAAGGGCTTACCCAACAGGCGCTGGCAGAATTAACAGGAACCCATCCTAACGTAATTGGCAAATACGAGCTTGGACTTGCCATCCCCTCTGTGGATATGGCTGGCAAGCTGGCACATGCTTTAAACGTTTCGATCGATTATTTAGCCGGAAATGATGATATTATTGTAGATAACCGGCTGATGGATAAAATTAAATCCTTGTTGAAACTTCCCGAGGATGTAAAAAACTCCGTCATGTACTCTTTGGATAAACTCATCGGGAAAGCGAAAGGCAGTATTGCCTGATCTCTGATGGTCTCCTTTAGACAGGCAGCATTAGGACGCTATGCTTCCCAATGCTGCCTGCAAAAAAACTTGCCTTATATCCCACAAAACACTTCTTCTAATAGATCGGAAGCTGCTCCCCTTTTAATCCGGGGTTGTCATCTATCATGCCATCGGATAAAGGCATACACTCCATTTTGTTCTTTTTCGCGCCTTCAAATAGTCCGGTAACCCAGGGCGCAGTAGCGTCAAGAGGAAAATTACCTGCTCCGGCTGCCGGTTCCCCGGTGAACATATCAAGTAATGTATATCCCGCTGACGAAAGGGAGTCAACAACAGATTCTGATGGCATAGTCTTATAGCCTATATAAGGAACAGACACCACCGGATCATTAAAATCTGTGGCGGTTTCCAGCTTATAGGCTCTATAGGCATCAATATCGGCATATTGCCCGCTTCTGGTTGCCATATCGATCACCCTTTGTCTGGCAGCCCTGATCGTATCAAACATCACACCCCACCGGACTAAATCCGTTCTCCTTAATCCTTCAAAAGCGAGCTCTAACTTCCGTTCCCGCATAATAGCGTTTCTAAAATCAACATAATTGCCTGGAGTGATGCCGATTAAATCCTTATTTCCTCCAAATGCCCTGATCCTCACCGCTTCCAATGCATCTTTGGCTTTATCTGTAGGGCCTTGATATAATTCATTTTGCGCTTCAGCATACATCAGCAGCACATCAGCGTACCGGAGCCAGGGCCAGTCAATATTCCTTTTGTTGACCGCAGTTCCCTTATCAGCCATCCAGGTAACCCTGAACTTCCCGATACGATTATTGCCATATGGATTCATTTGTCGCTCGTTAGCCGCGGTAACGCTATAATTGGCAATAGATACATCCCGGCGCTCATCACCCTTCTGATAATCAAACCATAACGTCGGTATGACGGCGATCAGTGGAAAAGCCTTAGCATAAATGGAGCTTGTATTGGTAAAAATTCCATTGGTATACCCGATCCCTCCACCATTCACGTCGTTACCATACTGACCATACTCAAGCATGGTTTCATTGTCGTATTTTCCCTGAACCAGGTTTCTAAAAACCGTTTCATAGCTCGGCAAAAGCATATTCTCTCCCCGCATTATTACTTTTTCGCAGGCGTCGGAGGCGATCTGATACAACGCTTTAATTCGATTCGCATCCGCTCTTTTTCCCAGTCTGACGCTAGATGCGGCATAAGTCTTCAGATCCCATCTTAAAGAGTAACCGGCTGCATAAAGAGCTACCCTGGCGAGAATCCCATAGGCAGCATTCTTTGAAAATCTTTCCGGTGTCGCAATCATCCCTTCGCTGTACCATGGCAATAGTTCAACCGCCTTCTGTAAATCAGTGATACAACCATCGTAAATGGTATCCCTGCTGACTCTGGAAGCGTACATTGAGGTGTCATCTGTAATCGGAACCGTCCGGTAGGGAACATCGCCCCAGTATCGAACCAGATTAAAGTAGCTTAGAGCACGAATCGCATAACACTCCCCTAATAACATATCAATTCTTTTCTCCTCAGCGGCGTCTGTACCTTTCATCTCACTTAAATTCTTGATACAGACATTACTGTATTCAATGCCGCTATACATCGAATTATACGTATCAGAAGGAACAAGATTAGGGCTATATTCAAAATTCGAAAGCAGCCATTTGGATCCTCCGATTCCTTCAGAGGATATCGATTCGTCATTCCCATCTCCCAGTCTATAATATATATCACGGTTAAAGGTTTTGGTATACGCACCCAATACTGCCATTTCAGCTGAGCTGACGGTAGCAAAAGTGGTCTGGCTGTCATAAGCGCTCGGATTTGGAATATCCAGCCACTTTTTACAGGAAAACAGAGAACCCATTAATGCGAAGGTCAAAATAAATGCTATAATATTATATGAAACTTTCATAATTGATGATTTTAAACATTAGAAGGACAGATTAATGCCGGCGACGAAACTTCTGGATCTTGGATAGGCAGATGCATCAACACCGTTCCCCAATACGCCGTCAGAAGACGCTACTTCCGAATCATATCCTGTATAGCTGGTAAAAGTGTGAAGATTATGCACGGAGGCGTATATTCTGAACCCATCAATTTTCAGGCGTTTTAACACTGGTTCTGAAAAGCGGTATCCCAGTGTAATCGTATTGAGCCGCAGAAAGGAACCATCTTCCAGAAAATAGTCCGAGAAAACGGAAGTTCCGTTATAATTATTGTTTGGGTTTACACTCCAGACTGCTCGGGGGTCATGTTGCCGGGGATTCAGAGCGGCAAGCCGCGTTAAATCAGTTGTTTCTTTACCTGTCGTGGGATCTATCAACCTGAAACGGCTATCCATGATGGCCAGCGCCTCCTGATTAGGCAACCTGGGGCCTAAAAAGCGTTGATTATTTTCATTAAAGACCTGGTTGCCGTAGCTAAAATTCATAAATATGCTGAGGTCGAATCCTTTATATGAAAAATCGTTCGTGATTCCACCTGTAAAATCCGGTGCCGAATGGCCAATCACAGTCCTGTCATCAGTAGACCACACCGGATTACCGTTATCGTCCTGGTTGCCAGCGGTTGGTTTAAACTTGATATCACCTGGCTTAACCTGAGAAGAGCGCCCTTTTTCCCGGGCAATGCCGCCGTTCAGGCTATAAGAGCCATCGCTATTCTGGGTAAAATCATCTGTCGTATAAATGCCATCATACTTGTAACCATAGAACTGTCCCAGGGGTTTACCTACTTCGACAATAAAAGAACCCGAATACAACGTGCTGTTATCATTGGCCAGAGACAGGACTTTAGAACGGTTAAATGACATATTAAGATTTGTTGTCCACGTAAAGTTGCCGGAGCGAATATTTTGAGTCGTAAGGGAAAATTCAAAACCACTGTTGCGAATGGCGCCAATATTCTGGTATTGATTGGAATAGCCCGTCGAAGTGGGTATACTGGCTTTGAGCAATAAGTTTTTAGACTCGTTAATATAATAGTCTGCTGTTAAACTGATTCTGCTGTTTAAAATCGCCATATCTATGCCCAGGTCTTTTGTGCTGGTCTTTTCCCATTGAACAAGAGGATTGGCAAGCGTCCCTCCGGGAACAAGTGTACTTACCTCCTGGCGATCTATAGCATAAAAGCCCGCTCCGTATGAAGTAACATACATATAATTGCTTATGTCGCTGTTCCCGGTTGTACCGTAGCCCACGCGCAACTTCAAATCGTCAAATATGTTACTACTTTTCATGAATTTCTCCTGCGAGATCCGCCAGGCAGCAGACATCGAAGGAAACGTACCCCACCTGTGGCCAACTGCGAACTTTGACACGCCATCTCCCCGCAAGGTCGCTGTAAGAAGATATCTGTTACCATAATTATACATTACACGTCCAAACGCCGAGACTGTTCTTGATTTGCTGAGACCGGAAGATTTTGCGTATAAATTGGTCGCCATTCCAATATTATTCAAACCAAAATTATTTTCATTAAAGCCGTCATAGGTATTGCTAGAGGAACTGCTTTGTGCGGCATTCGTCTGCTGTCCCAGCATAACAGTGAGATGATGCAGGCCAAACTCCTGTTTCCATGTCAGGGTGTTTGTAACTTGCCAGGCGTCACCTTCGCCATTAGAGATACTGCCATAAGGGCCTCCATGTGCTTCAATCACATTCGCTGTAATGCCTTCATTCCAGGTTGTGTTATTGGTTTGTGTCCAGTTATAACTGGCCTGTGATCTCCAGGTAAGGTTTTTCAGAATCGAAATATCAATTCCCAGGTTTGCAGTAAAGGTCCTTCTTTTACTCTTTTGCGTGTTAGCATTATTAAATATAATAGGATTGTAAGCATCATACTGGGGATCCGTTTTACGCATCGAATCCGTCAAATCCATGGTGATAAGTTCCTGATCCGTGAAACGTACCCCTCCTGTCGGGGGTTGCAAAATACTCATTCTTAAAGCGCCCCCCAGAGACCCTCCCCCGTCAATTCTTCTATCGCTAAAATTCGAGTTAAAATCGATGCTTACTCTTTTACTGATCTGATGATTTATTTTAAATCTAAGGTTAAACTTCTGATCGCCATGTTTGGCTAAGATACCGTCCTGATCCATGACATTACCGTTCAATAAAAACCTTGTTTTTGAATTTCCGCCCGAGACAGACAGACTGTGATTTTGCATGATCGCCGACCCTCCAAAAACGAGATCTTGCCAGTCAATACCCGGATCAGACCCATATGTGTCGTGAATGTAGCCAGCAGCACCGGAATAGAAACCCGGATCATCAATATCTCCGCCAAAGTTTGTTGCCCAATCAAGCTGATTGCCTTGCAGTAATTGATACGCATACTGGTAGCCCACATATTGTGCCGGATTCATTAACTTCAATGGATGCGTGAGGCGCTGAATATCTATAAACCCATTATAAGACACCTTAGTTTTTCCCGCCTTTCCTGATTTGGTGGTGATGACTATTACACCATTAGAACCTCTGGCGCCATAGATCGCTGTAGCTGAAGCATCTTTAAGAACGGTTACCGTTTCTATATCATTGACGTCAATAGATGTCAGGTCTCCGCTTTCAAAACCATCTACAATATAAAGAGGCGATATGCTTTGCGTAATGGATGTTCCGCCACGCACGACGATATTGATATCTGCCCCCGGAGCGCCGCTTTGGGTGACAACATTTACACCGGGAATTTTACCTGTAATGGCCTGTGCTGCAGTTGCAACAGGAATCTGTTTGATTTCATCTCCCGATACCGTAGCAACAGAACCGGTCAGATCCTTTTTTTGGCTGGTACCATAGCCGATAACGACAACGTCATTTAATGCATCGCTCACGGGCGTCAGCCGGATATTAAATATTCTCTTACTTCCTATTGTCACAGTTTGCTTTTCGTATCCTACAAACGAAAATGTCAGTAGTGAATCACTTGTCGATATCGCCAGATTGAACTGTCCGTCTTTATCTGTCAAAACACCACTGGAGCTTCCTTCCACATACACATTTACACCGGGAAGCGGACCCGACTCTCCCAAAACTGTCCCCGTTAGATGAACCGGATGGTTTTGCGCATAAACACTGTTTGCCATCAAAACAAACATGTAAGTTATACAACTGAATAATAAACAAAATCTAATTCTCATATAATCACATTTAAATTATTTAACGAATATCATTATGCACTCAGCTACACACTGCCAGGTACCGCCTGGAACAGCATCATTTTGTGAACACTGGCACATGTTTGGCTTTGCCCTCCGCCAATAAACCTCGCCGGGCTTGCCCGTAAAATTATTTTACAATAACCTTGTCAAAAACCTTGTTTATCCCATCCGTAACGACCAGCAGATACATGCCTCTGGGAAGTTTTTCATCTAGCTCAATGGTATACTGATTGTTGCTATTGTTTGTCTTCAAGGACTTTGTTTTTACCAGCAAGCCATTCATTCTGTAAAGACTGGCAGTAATGCGGTCCTTACCGGTAAATCCAGAGAGGGCAAAATTTAACCTGCTGCCATAAAAGGGATTAGGGAAAACCTTAAAAACGCTATGGCCTTTTCCAAATACTATTTTAATTTGACCAAGTGTTACTCTGTCACCGTTTTGATCTACATAGACTAAGCGATAAAAGTCCGACGGATGGTAAGGCCTATCATCATGGACAGAATAATTGCTGATAGAGTCGCTGTAGCCTTTTGCAGGAACAGCTGTTAATAATTGATAATTTATACTATCGTTGGAACGATACACTTCAAATAAGTGGCTATTGACCTCTTTTGGCGTTTGCCAATGAAGGACAATCTGACTTTTTTGAATGCTTGCGGTAAAATTTTCAACTGATATTGGGTTAGAAGCCGCGTCGGTTAGCTGATAAATATCTGCCACATCTGATGGCGTAAGTGCATTATCATAAAAACGAATATCATCGACCTTATCTCTGTAGGGCTTATTTTCAACGGAATTCCCGATGGTCAATTGTTTACCGGCCTGTCCAATATGTTTTGTTGAACTACTCGATACCGAACCCGCCAGCCTGCCATTTATATACAGGTAAATATGCTGTGAACGTAAATCCCTTATCGCCACAATATTATTCCAATTGTTGTCACAAATATTATTGTCTCCTTCCATTTTTACACTCAGGCTGCTTTTATGTACTCCGTCATCGATGGCAAAAGTTAACTTATCATCCTTGAGCTGAATACCGTACCACTTACCTGTATTAGATTCCATCGATCCCTTATGAACAAGATAACAGTCTTTCCCTTCTGCGTAAGAATATGTATTCGAGGGTATCTTAACCCAAAGAGAAATTGTAAAAGACGTACTGTCCAGGAAAATTGCTTCCGAAGCGGGCACAACCAAGGCAGCGCCAGCTTCAACCGCATTTGCAAACCCCATTGCACCATTTAATTTGCCATCGGTTACACCCCACTCCGGACTAAAATTGGCCGTCCCGTTCAAATGATTGCCCGTCGCATCATGTGCCGTGTTCCCTGTCGACTCATCTAACTTATAATGTGCAACCAGATGTGTAACGTCACCTGTTGTAAAAGTCCATATGGTTCCGCTAGAAACATGGCCGTCTCCAATCGCGTCAATTCGCCAATAGTAGGTCGTATTACTTTGAATTCCTGTAAGTGTAAAGGCAGCTGTATCAGTATAGGCGATCACCGCCACTTTATTCATTTGAACAGAATCTGTTCCCACATAGATCGCAAAGCTATCTGTATAATTTCCCCCTTCCCATGTCAGTTTTATTTTTGAACCCAAAATCCCGGAAAGTTGCTCGTTATTAGCCGGACCCGGCTCTGAGGCCAGAACGGGCACATAGTAGTCAACGGGTGTCATTACGGTGATAATAGCGCTATAGGCAGACACCTGTTCATTATTAACGACCGCTTTTATCCGATAGTAATAGGTCGTATTAGGTACAAGAGCAGTATCTATATAGCTGGTCGTATCCATTGCTACTATAGCGACCTGTGTAAAATGAAGACTATCCAGTGACCTTTCCAGTACAAAATATGATTCGCTGTCAGAGTTGTCGACCCAGGAGACCCTGACAGAACTTGTGGACGTCGGTATATCAGTCGAAGCTTCCGCTTTTAGATCTGAAGGTGCAAAAACAAACCCCTCAGTAGCCACCATTAGCTCTCCGGTGGCAGGTTTAAACTTCCAGTATAAATTACTACCTGGTGATGCAGGACTAAAGCCGCTAAAATTGCCAGAAACGAATCCCCCGGGGGAAAATATTTTAAATTTATCACCAGCCTGGAAAGGACCTACAGTATCTATTTCAAGTATGCCATTATAATGAACAGAATCCTTCACCACAATTTGGTCACTGGAATCAAGCACCTTATTGACACGAACCTGCGTAACACTGCCAGAATCTAAAACCAGATTTGTATTCAGCGTAAAGACGCCAAAAGTACTATCACCCGGATTCAAAACGCCGTTACGCTGCACCTCTACTTCTCCGGCGATATAGCCTGTTCCAGACAGGACACCCTCACTGACGATGACTTTTCCGGTACCGTTATTGGTTCCATTAACAATCAGTCTTCCCGCATTTATTGTTGTTGTCCCGCTGTAGTTGTTGTTTCCGGTTAAACGCCAGTACCCTGCGCCTTCTTTTATAATAGTCGTTTCTCCTGTCGTATTGCTGGTTGAACCATAGGGTTGATTGTTGATCGACCCATTAAAGGTCTCATCGGTTCCCGCGCCACCAATAGAGTAAGTCGTATATCCAAATCCAAAAGATTGTGTTTTGACCCCACCACAGGATAACATCGCGGTCGCATCTCCCGAGAGTCCGCCAATGGAGACTGTCTGATTATTATTCCAGTTAACAATCTTTGTCTTACCGGTGGCCACCACCCGGTTGTTGGGAAAGCCCACATTGTTATCAATAATCAACAACCCCTCATCAGTGCTGTGAGCGATAAGTGTTCCGGAAAAATCGCTCCAGTCACCCTGAATCAGCTCTCGCAGATAAGGAATCCTATAGTTCAAAATCCCTCTTCCGTGCACCGTCATAGACAGATTTGCATTCCTATAAGGCTCGAAACCGTTCACAGTGCTGTCATCTACAAACAGATCCAGCGGATAATTTTCATAGATAGTGGTGCTTCCACCTGTCGTACGATAGGTGCCATTATGTAATCTCAGAATATTAGAGGTTCCTATTCCCCTGTTTTGATCAATTATGTCATCCGACAGGGTCGCACTGCTGACGGGGCTGACTTCTAGTATTCCTCCGTTAACGACGGTTTCACCCGCATAGGGATTTTCATTTCTTAATAGCAGTGTACCCGGGCCAGACTTGATCAATCCTCCGTCTCCCGTCAGCGCGCCGGTAAATGTCACAACGGCTGCGCTGTCACTAACGTTAAATTCGGTTGTATAGTCTATGATGGCATTTCGGTCTGTACTGGCTGTATTTCCCGTATACAGCCACCGGCCACCTTGCCATCTCCAGTTAAATGCATAGTTTGCAGAGGCCCCGATGGCGCTCAGAGAATCTCCGTTGGCAATGGTATTAAAGGCTATTGTTCCGTCATGCAATACCGAAGGGCCGGTGTATGCATTCAGCGTCAACAAAGACAAGCTGCCTTTACCGGTTTTATTCAATGAACCGGAGCCGGCGATCTGACCTGATCCACTTAGGGTATAATCATGATCTCCGCTAATTAACATGTCTGACGGCGCCACCACACCGTTGACATGTATAACCTGAGCGGTACCTTTATCGGGAAACAACAATTTACTGCTATCCATAAACACAGCTGCCATATTATCTGCATTCACCCAGTTATTACTGGTTTTGTCCCATTCACCGCTGACATTGCCATTCCATGTCAGATCAGGCACAAAAGTGGCGGTATCTAAAACGGGCACAACTACGGGTTTAGTCTTGGCAATAAGCTCACCGGAATAATCAGACAGCATATTATCTTTAAATGCGATTACCCGGAAGGTGTCAGACTGCTCGGGAAGCATCCCGGTAATCGCGACATGGTTTACATCTCTATCCGTCGTGTCTATGCGCGTCCATGTACCGTTTAGTTTTTTCTCAACATAAAATCCATGCTCTCCATCTGTGTAGTCCAGCCACGACAGGTATAAAGTCGATTGCGTGGCAGAATCTTTATGAAGATTTAATGGAACTCTTAAATACTCCTGGGAATTATCTTTGGTGATACTGTTAATATAGTTTTCAATATTTGTATATCCGTTAGCAGCGATCACCATAGCATCATCCGCTCCGGCGTTCGTTCCATTGGCAGCTTCCCATACATCCGGCATTCCATCATTATCTGTATCGACTCTGGGTACCCCTGCCCATAAGCTCCATGTTGTGGGTGCGCCAAAAGGCAACGAGCTCTCATTGGCAATTAATTCACCTTTTAGACCCAGCGATCTTACTTCATTGATAACATAGTAATCTGCGTAATCCCTGTATGGAAGGCAGGCCCCTACTGATGGCAGGAGGGAATCGAATAATTGATGTGCAGACCACGCCGGCAGGAGGGGATAGTTGTATGCCACCGACTGAAAATCCGGCGGTCCGACGTATTCGCCCGGCGGAATCAAATAAGGATCAAAGCGCCCATTCCTACTGCTGTCGAAAATATTATCAGCAGCATAAATATGGAAAGAGCTGTTGCCAAGATTGAAAGGCGGGACGCCATCTTCCGGTCCCTGGATAAAACAATTATTCGTTACATTCACATAAGAATCTCCCTCAGATTCACCACCCATAATATACGCTCCGTTATTCCAGTTGTAGACAATATTATTCACATATTGGCTCCTGCCTTTCACCTTATTGTTACGAGTCGTGTTGTCTGCATAAAGGTTACGATATAAAGTAATACTATCAGCCTGAATTAATCCACCTGCAGAATGGGTCATTAAGCCTTGAGAGATGATGCAGTTTTGAATTGTAATATTATACGCCGTGGTCGAGTTTATGGAAAAATTCTCATCCCTGCCCCAAGAAATCGAACAGTGATCAAATATGATATCATGACCATCCGCAATCCCGTTAGCATCTTTACCATCGCTGCCAACAATTCCCATCCTGATCTTCATATACCGGCATATCGTATTGCTGGCGCCGGAAAATGACCATCCGTTACCATAAACCGTTATCCCCTCGCCTGGCGCAGTCTGGCCAGCCAGATAAATATTATTGGCAACGATCATCCGGCTGTTAATACGAATAATACCCGCAACGTCAAAAACAACAATCCGGTTGGGTGCACTGACGGCATCACGTAGTGAGCCCGCGCCGTCATCATTTAGGTTAGTTACGTGATAGACAGAACCGCCCGATCTTGCCCCGATTGCATGTTTCCCAAATCCTTGTGCACCGGGAAAAGCGATTGTTTGTGCCTGTACACATAACACGCCACCTAAAAAATAAATGACCAAAACAATGAAAACATTCTTAAACAGGTGTAATAAATCTCTCATAGAATATAGGTTTAATATTTGAAAGAATAATTTCAGGCAGATTTCATTGGTTTTGATTCCAATCATGCATTCAAATGCCTCCGGCTAATCCTGGAACTATCGTTTGCCGATAAATGAGTCCTTAACTACTTTAACATTTGCCAATCTCCTCACAGCAAGACAAATGGAAACAACAAATTGCCATTGCCTTTTGGCCAATGATCCTTTATCTCAGGACCAATCGGAAGTATACGATTATGATAACACGCTCAGTGCTTAAACAATCCGTTCTGATTAATCAGGTTAAATTTCTATGCAATCTTTCTTTGATTTGCCCCTGCTCCCATACATGCATATTTTATTTTTACAAACGTTTATTTGTAAACAAAACTATAAAAGGCAATCGATTGAACTATCCTGTACTGTGCTGCTTCTTATTGCAAAAGAAGATGTTATGCAAAGAATATATAATTATGCAAGTTTTTCATATATGTAAATATATATTTTATCAGCAGATGTGCTAAACGGGAAAATCTAAAATATGCTAGTAATTGCAAGAGTTTTATTGGGGAGACGCACAGCTAGATATATTAAGCAATAGGCGTTTCTGACAATGAATCTTGACAACTCTTTCGGCGGTTTTGTCAATAGACGGGATAACAGAGTAACACCATAGCCATCTCATAAATTAAAAACCCCTGTCTCTAATTTAGGAGACAGGGGTTAAGCTCTATTTAATAGACTAAATAATTACGCGTATCACCACCCCGGATTCTGCATTGCTTCTTTTTGGTCGGCACTAAGTGCTGATCCGTCAATTTGAATGGCATCCAGGAAGGACTGTGGAATGGGGCGAAGATAATCCTTATCAGTCGGGGTTGCTTCAACATTAAAAGCATTATCCCGTTTAATAAGCGTCTTGGTCCTTGCCAGGTCTTCCCAACGCATTAATTCCCCAGCCAGCTCACGTGAACGTTCATTTAAAATAAAAGCAATAAATTTAGCTTCATTAGAAGATACGCCTAATACATCATAAAAATCATGCGTGGAATTAAAGATATCAGTTACACTATTCAGGTGCATTTCATTTAAGGTGCTTCCTTTAGTGGTCTCAGGGAGATTATTGGATTCATAGTATGTATTATGATCAGAATAGGAAACATATGTCGCAGCATTGGCGGAAGAATTGTTTTTGTAGGCAACACCTCCATCCACATAAAAAGAACGATCTTCGCCATCTTTATAAGCGGCCCTGTCCCTTACTTTGTTAATATAAGGGAGCGCCTTATCATATTCGCCCAAGCGGCCATAAGCTTCTGCAGCTATAAGATAGGTTTCTGCCAGTCGGGCCAGAATACCGTCCCGCTGGCCAAACTGCGACGCAACAGTGCTCCTTGAACCATCCATAAATTTGGATAACGCCACATATTGACTGGTAGTGTAATTTCCATGTTCGCCTTTATAATTATTAGCTTCTCCACTAAAATAATGGACATACATACTAGGGGCCCTATAGTTGATATTATCCGCGGTGTATCTGCTGTCGCCTGCGCCATTGACAATATAGCGAATAGACTCTTGCCCTCCTGCAAACTTAGGTTGTCCTATCTCAGAAGCGTTTGGCGCATAATCTGCGGTCCATTTTGGGGCACCGGACGGCTTGTTACACAGATAGCTTGTCTTAAAGCTCTTCCAGAACCTCGAGTCGTTGACCCTGTCAAATACATCCAATAGATAATCCGTACTACGCATACGTTGGAATTCTCTATCGCCGGGAATGTCTCGCTGCATACCCGGTAGATTCTGATACACAGAAGGATAATATAAATGCACCTGATTACCATACCTTCCCTGCGTGGCCGTATTGTTAGAGAATTGAGCAGCAAGAATAATTTCATTAAGTTGCTCATTGGGGCCGTCTACTGCTTCAAAATTCCAAAGATCACTATAATTGGGAGCCAGGCTATAATGGCCACTGTTAATTACAAGATCCGCATACTTCACAGCATTGCGCAGGTCGGCCTCTTTCGTTTCACTGTTCCAGCTGTCATAGAGTTCACTGGCTCTGAATAGATAAGCTTTGGCCAGAAAATGTGCCGCAGCATACTTCGTAATTCTACCGGTTGCCGCGGGCGTTTCAGGAAGCAAATCATAAGCCTTTGTAAAATCATCAATCACCTGCTGATATACCTGTTGTTCAGAAGCCCTCGTAAACGCTCTTTCCACCGACGTAGATTGTGTAAGTTTAAGTGGCACTCCTCCGTATTGCTTCACCAATTTAAAATAATCGAAGGCGCGCATAAAATAGCCTTCTCCCAGTCTGGTATCTTTATCAATTCCTCCTCCATAATACTTAGGCACATTCTCAATGACAATATTAGCTGAATTGATATTGCCATACATATTATCCCATATATCTCTGGCATGTGCTGTCTGGGAATTTAAATTGCTGCTGTATGAATTCCACATTTCCATCGTACGGTCTCCTCCTACCTGAAATTCATCCGTACCATACTCCGTAGTTGTATAAGCCCATTCGTAATTAAAATGGAACCTTAGGGACTGGTACATTCCAGTCACCAAGGCGTCTAAGCCTTGTTGTGTTTTAAAATCATCCGTATTAAGGGAGGTAACCAGATTTTCGTCCAGAAAGCCCTTTTTGCAGGATTGGATAGTGCATAGTCCGAAACTGATCCCTAAAACTCCGTATCTAATATATCTGTTCATAATATAATGCTTTAATTGTTAGAAAGTCAGGTTAGCGCCGATTACAAAACCTCTATTATAGGTCGAACCACCTAAGTCCGGATCGATCCAGGAGACGCCAGAATATATAAGCCCGGGATTACTCATCTGTGCATAGATCTTAAGGTTCGAGATGTGGAGATGATCCAGCGCTTTTTGGGGTAGGTGGTAGCCAAGGGAGATATTGCGAATTTTAATAAAAGATCCATTTTGATAGTTCATGGAAGATTTGTATTGATCACCCGCGGCACTTCCATAATCGGGAGAGGGATAGTCGTTTGTCGGATTATCGGGTGTCCAGTAATCAACAAGTCGTTGTGCATAACGGCCCTGTAACGATTCTGCTCCGGTCTCTACCATAAAGCCCCATCTGGCAAACATAAATATATTCAGCTCCCAATTTCTGTAGGTAAAGGTATTTTGAAATCCGCCGATCCAATCCGGGCTCGAGTGCCCCAGAATTTTTCTATCGTTATTGGGATCAATTTTATAGTCCCCGTTTAAGTCTGCCACTTTTATATCGCCCGCCTTGAAATCCGCATCATTTGCATTGAACTTTTCCATTTCAGCTTTGTCTTCAGCGGTGTTTTGCCAGATACCGGTTTTTTGATAGTCATAATAGACCCCGAGGCGTTGTCCTATAAACCAGTTATTGCTTATGTCATCTTCTTTACCATTACTGAGTTCCTTAATAGTGCTTTTATTGGCAGAAAAAGTTAAAGTAGAATTCCATCTAAAATCTCTGGTCTGAACATTTATTGTATTAAGAGAGATATCTATCCCCTGATTAGCCGTTTTACCAATGTTAGCCCATGTATTTGTAAAACCGGTAATAGATGGAATAGACATCAGCAGAAGCAGATCATTCGTCTGTGACTTGTAAGCGTCGATAGCACCGCTGACCCGTCCTTGCAACAGATCAAAGTCTAATCCCAAATTAAATTGTGTCGTTCTCTCCCAACCCAGATCCAGATTAGCCATCGGTGCCGGGTTCTTAAGAGAAGCGTCGGAAGACACGTAGCCTGCATCTACGCTGCTGCCCCATGTATAGTAAAGCGTTTGTACACCTCCAATCGTCTGATAAGGCGAAATTGCCGCATTACCCGTGGTACCGATTCCGGCTCGCAACTTTAATGAACTGATCCAGCTGACATCTTTCATGAAAGATTCTTGATCAATGCGCCAAGCCACTGCCGCCGAAGGAAAATAAGACCATTTATGCCCCGCAGACAATTGGGACGCCCCATCCCATCTGCTGGAGAGGGTCACCAGATATTTATTATCAAAAGAATAGTTGAGACGTGCCATATAGGACTGCAAGGTAGATTTGGAGAGACCCGTACCGAAACTCTTTAAGGCGCTTACTGAGTTGAGTTGATACCATCTCTGGCTATTCCATGGAAGGTCTTCAGCAGACATCGAGGAGGTTTCTGTCCTGTTATAGGAAGAGCTCTGTAACAAAGTCAAATGAAAATCATGCTGCTTTATGGTTTTATCATAATAAATCAGGTTGTCTAAAGTCCAGGAGAACTTATCAGACTGATCCAGACCCGCAAAATTCGTTGACCCGGGCTCCCCGCCGCCTCTGTTGATCGACAGCGAATCCATAAAACGGCCATCTCGCCAGTTATAAAACTCCGGTCCGAAATTCGCCCGGTATTTTAAACCAGGCAAGAGTTCTGCTTCTGCATACACCAAGCCAATGGTGCGAACCAGTTTACGCTCATTGATATTGTATTTATCTTCACCAATGGGGTTGATGATATTGATATCCGCTCCAGGGAGGTTGATTCTTGCCCCGGTGCTGTCATATGGAACGGCAAAAGGCAACATTCCCTGGGCCGCACCGTAAAGGCTCCCCGGACCACTGGGGCTGGAAGA
The DNA here is from genome assembly GCF_020042345.1 of Arachidicoccus terrestris. Lineage (NCBI taxonomy): Bacteria > Pseudomonadati > Bacteroidota > Chitinophagia > Chitinophagales > Chitinophagaceae > Arachidicoccus > Arachidicoccus terrestris. The sequence continues at coordinate 2,576,828 of NZ_CP083387.1, read as the reverse complement.
CGAAAATCCGTAGTTCTGAACACTATAGGTCGTTGAAAGGCTTCCACCAAACCTGAACCATTTAACAGGCTTTAAATCAATGGAGAATTTACCGTTATAACGGGTATAGTCCTGCCCTTTCTGTGTACCTTCCTGTGAAAGGTAGCCTATGGAAGCGTAGGTCTTGATCTTATCCGTACCTCCACTGGCACTTAAGGAATGATTCTGCATAACGCCGGTTCTGGTCACCATGCCCGTCCAGTCTGTTGTGGGGACGAGTGAACCGTTCCAGGTGCCGCTTTGCCATCCCTTTTCAATGTTTGCCCAGGCATATGCATCTAAATCACCGCTGAAGATGACCTTATCGGCCGCCTGCGTTGGGTCATCGGGATACTGACCCGCTCTGCGGAATGCTGCACGTCTGAACTCAATATACTGTGCAGAATTCATCATTTCTGACCGGTCTTCTAATTGATCAATAGTCAGTGAACCCGCATAATTCAGTGTAAGCCTGCCTGCTTTTCCCTGTTTAGTCGTCACCAGAATCACACCGTTGGCGCCTCTGGAGCCATAGATAGCTGTGGCAGATGCATCTTTCAGGATATCGATAGACTCAATATCATTAGGATTCAATGCTTCAATACCACCGGTGGCCAACGGAATTCCGTCCACTACGTATAATGGAGAATTACTGGCACTCAGAGAGCGTTCACCACGTATCAGCACACTGCCTGTCTGACCAGGTCTTTCATTGGATGTAATATCTACGCCAGCCGCTTTACCCTGCATAGCCTCAAGTGCATTGGCCACAGGGCGCTGCTGAATCTGCTCAGAAGATATACTGACCACAGATCCCGTCAGATCACTTTTTTTCTGGCTGCCATACCCGACCATGACAACTGCTTCCAGTTCTGTCACGGATTCTTTTAAGGTGATGGTTACCACTGTTCTGCCTTGTAGATTAACTTCCTGACTTTCATAACCAGTGTAGGCAACGAGCAGTGTTGCATCAGCCGTAGGAAGTTCAAGGGTAAACCGGCCTTCCGCATCGCTTAGCGTTCCCTTATGGGTACCTTTAATGGAAATCGATGCGCTGGCGATAGGCTTACCGGATGCATCCTGAATTTTTCCGCTGACATTATCCTTTTGTTGAATAACCGCGCAGCCGGCATAATCCGACGTGGCCAGGCTGACCGATGGGGCAGCACCGATGCACAAAGCTACCATTGAAACAGGTAGGCCAATCCTCCTGCCGTACCTTTTGATCAGCTCAGTAGGCCGACTTAGTAAATTCGTTCTGTACATTCTTAAAAGATTTTGGTAATTAGTTCAATTAAAAATCTCAGATAATCCTATCAGCAGGCTATGCCCTGGCCATAAGGGTTTTCTTGCCTTATACCAATAACGGAGCCTGGCGTTTTGACAACCAACAGTCTGTTTAGCTTCCTTTAAGAATAATAAACGTGCAGTCGACGCTTAATTTTTTAGACATCAGTTAGCCTTAATTACTGAATATCAAAAACATACCTGATAAGATCATTGAAAAGAGGTTTAATGAACGTTAATCATTTTTCAATTCTTAACAAATATAGAGGTCTGAATTTACCTGACCGTCCTGTACTATCCTGTAACAAATAGTAATTTTTCAGATTTTACTGTTAATTTGACACCTTTTACCAGGGTCAGCAGCACGCATTGCCTCAGCCCGACATCAGGGGAGGCGATTTGTCTTCATTAAAAATGGCAAAGCTCAGCTTGAATAAGTAGTAATGATACCATAAACGGCCGTAGATATCAGCGTCATCACCACCCATAACTATCCAGATAAGGCCGCTCGGGGTTGACAATTGAATAGGGATCAAACACGGTGTTTAAAACCTTTGCCGGATGAGCCGGTGTATTTGTAAAAAGGATAAATTTACCGGAGATGTTCTGAATCTCGCTGACAGGCTTTCTGCCTTTGGGTGCTTTAAATTTACTGCCATAGCCCGTGACGATCCCGTTTTGAGAAACCGCCATTCTTCCTCTTATATTTTCAATGCCGATGTTTCCGTTGCTGCTCCAAAAACCGAGACCGCAACTGTCGAGTGAAGTGGCTTCCGCCAATTCAACCGCTGCTCGGTTTCCATTAAAACGAATATCGTCTATATCAAGCGCCCAAACGCCATGTTCATTATAGGCGCTTTTTCCGACTGACGTAGAAAAAAGGCCTTTACCTAACCAATGAAACGTACGATAGGCGCTGTCCAAGACCAGTGTCAAGCCACATTCCAGCAAATTACCTGTTGCACTCTGATCGGGATGTACATTGTACGCCATCTCTATGACATTATTTTTTCTGACCAGAATTTGTACCCTGCCCCGGATGCCGCGATGGCTTGTCTTTGTGGTTTGCGACCGCCAGTGGCAATCCAGTGTATACAGCAGACCGCTGTCCGTCTTTTGCCGGTGACATTTATCGACGACAGGTTTGAGAAGATAAGGAGTCCAGTTAAACTTGTCTTTAAGCGTCTGACTCTCCAGGGTAATCGTTAATTTACGCCCTACCCGCATCAATAGAGGTGAGTGCAATAACATTTTCTGTCCGCTTTGTGCGGTCAATATCCCTGTTTTAGATACAGAAACGAAGAGTCCCCTACCTGCATTGCCTGCCTGAACCTGACCGAGAAAGTTCGCTTTTCTCAGAACGATATTCTTTTCGTTTATCTGATGCCCGTTTGGATCTATAATTTGTAAGTGTAGGGCTATATCTCCGCTTGGTGCTTTTGCTGGTAATTTTGCCTTAATTGAAATCGTATCCTTGTTGTGGGCAGTTATATCCAGCCACTGGTCTCCCTGCTCAAGGGCTTTATTCTGGTAAACAAGTTGCCACCTTAACTGATAGCCAACCAGTGAGATAAAATCAAATCTGTTTGCCAGCGTAATGTCAAAACGATTCCCCCCACCTAACTGACCCTTAAGCGTATCTGTCAGGATCTGAACCGGTGTATATAATTTTCGAACCAGAAAATAGTCTTCCTGAGGATAACCATCTCCGTAAACAATTCCGTCAGCACCATTATTGCCGGAGTTATCCAGGTAATGGTTTTGATCGATCTGAATACCTTGCTCTACACCGGAAAACGGCGGCATAGTATTATCCGAACCATGTGCTGGTTGATTGGCCTTTTTCTGAAATTTGGCGACGCTATTTGTCAAAATAGCCTGATCCGTCCAACACCACACCGACCCCCCAATAATCTTCGCCTGCCTTACAATGTTTTCATACTGCTCCTCAAATTCATCCATGGCCAGGCCCAGAGAATGGGCGTACTCGGTAAGAATAAGTGGTTTATCTGTTTTCTTCAGACTCTCATTCAACCTTTTTACATCCAGATAATGCGGCATATAAACATCTACATTAGGGCTCTGCTTACCCTGATAACGCAGATAGTCAGAACCCCGCTGTGGCAAGCCCCTGGGCCTCCCGGGGTCTGTCTCTTTGACGTATTGAATTACTTTTTCTACTATGGGAGTATAAGGATTCTCATTGCCAATGGACCAGATAATAACCGACGGGTGGTTTTTATCACGGCCGATAGTCGCCTTCGCCCTGGTGATAAGTTCTGGCAAGTAAGCCTCATCGCTTAGATTTTTATCGCCAAAACCAAACGGAACTTCATCACAAACATAAAATCCCATTTCATCACAAAGTGTATAAAAATCCGGGCCAAAAGGATAATGCGCGGTTCGAATAAAATTAATGCCGGCGGCCTTCATCATGCTAAGTTGCCTGCGGCGTGCCTTATAGGTAAGCGCCCTTCCCAGCTTAGGATCAATCTCACTCAAACAAACACCATGAAGCTTAACGGGCATATTATTTACTTCTAACCGGAATCCCTCAACTTTTACGCTCCTGATACCTACCCTTTGATTCGCACGCTGGATCACCTTGCCGTCAGGACCTACAATAGACACTTCCAGCCGGTACAGATTCGGGGTTTCCACGGTCCAAAGCCTGGGACTTGCTAACTCCCCTTCAAAATGGAGGCTGTCATTATGCCTAGAGAACTCCTGTCTGAAGTCCATCAAATGGTGCTCTAAATTATCTACCAGTGACGCCTGTAGGGTATAGCCACTGACGTTGCTGTCCCCATTGAACGTCCCCACTTTTGCGTCAATGGAAACATTCGCGTCTTTATTTTTTAATACGGTCGAATTAAATTTAATATCCTTAATGTAAATATTATCGAGGGAGAAAACCGTCACATCCCTGGAAATTCCTGAGAGCGACCAGTCGTCATTGGTATCAAATTGCCAGGTCCCCGGTGGTTGTGTGGAAAGAGAGCGGGTAGACACCTTTACACATAAAATATTTTTTTCATTTTTGACCAGAAAGCGCGTAATATCAAACTGATGCATATTAAAAGCGCTGCCCCAATTACCTACCTCTTGTCCGTTTACATAGACAGTATACGCAAAATGTACACCATCGAAACGCACAATAACATGCCGGTTCTTCCATATGGGGTTATAGTCGAATGCTCGTCTATAAAGCCCGGTATAATCGCCCAGATCCTTTCCATATTCTGGTTTTTTCAACCCTTGCGTTTCCCAGTTGCTAGGTACAGTTACGTCATCCCAACCTGTCGCGTTAAAATCAGGCTTTGTCCACTGATCCAATGTATCCGGTAGCTGCCGGCCCTGGATGATCTTAATTTTCCAGGTTCCATTCAGTGACGTCGTTAACATCCTTTCTCTTACCGGGTAAAACTGCGCGTTTAGATGTACACAGAACAGAACGCTCATGATTCCTACTACAAGTTTAAATATGGCTGACTTCATCATATTATTAAATTCTTGGCTAAGGCTTTCTATAATAAGGCTGTACAGGAAAAACATAGAATTTCCGGTCTTTATCAAAATCTACCATCCACTGATCAATAATTACATGATCATCCAGGGCAGTGATCTTTAAGGTGTGCCGGCCGGCCGACAACTTGCATAGTATATTACTCACCGCCTGACCCCTCAATACATTTTGTTTCCATTTATCCGTGCGGCCCTTTTCCCTGAAAGAAACTACCTGGGGTGCAGTATTATCTATTTGCACACTGTAGCGTATATCTCCTCTGTCATTAGGTTGAGTCGGGATGACTGCTGTCCGTAAAAGTGCTTCACCGTCCCGGGCACAATTAAATACATAGCTTAACGATTCTCCTTTGGGCAGCGGGACGGCCTGCATGCTGTGCCCTAACATAGGCTCTTCATGCACATGAAAAGATGCTTTATCAAAACGGGCTGCATTACGGGCAATATAAGAAGCATCATTTTTTATGGTGTCGTAACCGGGTTGTTTGCCTCCATTTATTTCATCAGTTGTATACTGGCGGATCTCTCGCTGCGTTAATCCCATCGGTAGTACCGGCGGATCAAAAACTGGTAATTCTCTGGGATTGAAACACATGTCATGTTTCCACTTTCCGGCCGCAAGTTCATTATTGTAATACTGTGTAAGCCTGCGGATGTCAAAATAGGCCTTCATGCTTCTTGCGCAGGCTGTCATTAACTGCGCTTTTGCCCTGGCCCGGTTATAGGCACTGTAATCTCCTTTGGCAAGCGACCTGGCACGCTGCGCCTCCAGACATTTTATCGCCATATCCGCCGCCCCAAATACAGGATACTTTATTGCGGCAAAAAAAGCTTCTTTTTTATTCTCCGGCAGCATTTTTCCCACTTTATCCACTATCTTTTTAAGTCTGGCATAGTCTGACAGATACCGGTCTGCCTCGTCACCAAACTGCGTAAAGCTAAAATCAGTGGATTTTACCGGCGAAATACCTCTGGCATAGGCTCTTTTGTCCAATTCTACCTGTTCCCAACCCATAAACTCGGGTTTACGGATAGCCGTCAACCGGTAAAATTCCCGCATAACGGGAAAAAGCTGCGCACCTGCGCCGGGACCATAATCTCTTTTAAGACAATTTTCCAGGTGCTGCTCCACACTATTATGGCTGGTCGTTAAGTTGATGTCCCAGGCCATATCTAAAAATAGTTCCAGATCATAACAGGCCACCTTTGGATCATGCACATTAACAATCCATAGTCTTTTGACATTATGCTTGTAGGCATTTTTCATTTCATGATATATCAGACCGGGCTGTGTGGTGGTCAGCCACAAATAATCATGAGGCCTTCCCCAATAACTGAGATGATAGTAAATACCGGCCCCACCACTACGCTGCTGCTGCATTTTATCGCTTAGCCGCTTAATATAGCCATAGTTATCATCGCACCAGGTCAGCATTACATCATCCGGCACATGTAGCCCGTTTTCATAAATATCCAGCACTTCTTTATAAGGCACAAACTGTTGTGGGATCGCTTTAAGGTCGGGGTTGACATATTTTTTAAGTAATGCCCGTTGGTCGTTAATCACTTCCTGCAATGCCTTTGTTTTTTCGCTGAGCGTATGTACACCCTCCATGGGACCGTCATGTTTGCCCCGCATTCCAATGGTATAAATGTTTTCGGAATGCGCTACCCTTTTCAACCGGTCTGTCCAATAAGATAAGACGGAATCCTTATTAGAAATATAGTTATAATGTCCACGTTTGCCTTCGTCCCATTCTCCGTTAGCATTGCACATAAGGGGCTCACAATGGGAAGTACCGATCACGATGCCACAGCTGTCTGCTGCCGCTTTCGCGCCCGGTGTCCAGTAAAAAGGCGTTGTATTCCCATGCATAGCTGGCCAGAGCGTATTGGCGCGAAGGCGAAGCAACAGCTGGAACACGCGCCTGTAAGTCTGGGCTGAGACTAAACCGACCTTGCTCTGCGGATCAAATTTCAGCCAGCTCCAGGGCTGAAGGCTCCAGTCTTCATCATTAATAAAAATTCCTCTGAATTCTACCGACGGGCTCTGAAAAGTTTCAAATTGTTCTGGCAGGGTTAACGCTGTTTTTTTGTCAGGAGTGACATCACCCCACCATACCCAGGGAGAAACTCCTGCCAATCTGGACAGTTCCAGGATACCATAGGCCAAGCCGCGCGCATCGCTTCCCGTGACCAAAAGCTGATTACCCTTTATCTTAATATAAAAAGCATCCTTTTTACCAGTCAGTCGTGCTACCGGGACTCCCAGGTCAGATAAATGAATGGAATCAGCGCTATCATACTGAATAAAACGAATCGTGGCCTTATCGTCCTGCTTACCACCGGTGGCTTGCCTGGGCAGTTTACCTGTCACTTTCTGCAGATCGGCTTTCCACATTGCGATAGCGGTTCTTACAACTGGTGCCGCATTTTTCGGCAGCGTATATACGATGGGGTGATTGCTGTCAAACCAGGTAAAATCATTAGCCCATAATGAATGCCTGAGGGCGATGAACGCCAGAAAGAATAAAACTGTTTTTTTCATGCTCTGTTTTTCACTTTTTGTGCAATGGTTTATTGTTACGGCCGCCAGACGGATCAAAACTAAAAAGAGGTCTTTGGCTGTAACGCCCGCAGGCTCTCGCCTGTATAGCGGGCAGATTGGAAACACCTTATGCATTCTCTGCCAATCACGCAGGGCAGGTGTTCGTTAAGTATAATAAAATTATACTTAACGAACAGCATTATTAAAGGCACTTTCCCTGCCTCAGTTGCCTGCCGCTACCGCTTACCATGTGTAGGGCCGTTCCAGTTGTCGGACCGGAATGGTGAGGCTGGAACGCCTGAATCATTGGTAAGATTCGGATCATTTGGATTATTATTAAACGCATAGCGCACCGCTACCGGTTTTTTCACATCCCTGCTCCATATCCTGACTTCATGTTTATTTACTATTTTCGCCTTGGCCCAATACCATTTATGGTCAGCCCCCGCTAATGCAAATGATGCCGGCGCCTTTCCATCAGTGGTTATTAATCCGCTTCCACAAATATCAAAATAGGCAGTCATTGCACCTTTTGACGCAGTGGCCTTGACAAATCTGGGACCGCCTGGCAACATATCAAGTCGATAAACCCTTGCCAGTGCCCATCTCAGCATTCTCTGGCCGACAATCTCTTTATTATGCGGGTGGATATTGTGCGCCTCCCCTGCATCTATTAAAACGATCAAGCCTGTTTTCTCAACGCTACCGGCGGTCTTTCTCTGCGCATCCCTCAGAAAACTCCAGGCGCCATCTACCGGAACATCTTTTTTATCCCGGTAATTGGGAAGCTGTACAATGCCAAACGGAAACGACAGTTTCCACCTATCTCGCCAAGCTTTGATCATCGCAGGCAAGAGAATTCCATATTGTTCTGCGCGCCCCTCATTGCTTTCTCCCTGATACCAGAGGCAGCCCTTGATCTGAAAGGGGATCAGAGGTTCTATCATGCAATCATAAATGGAAGCAGTAGGTCGGTAGTCTCTCAATGCTTCAGGTTGATGTGGTGCCTCTTTCGTCCGTCTTCCTGCCCCTTTCTCTTTTTCAGCATATATCTTCCAGTCCTTTAGCTGCCTTTCATAGCTGGCCTGCACCCCGGCACGCTGACTGGCCCAAAGCGTATCACGATCAATGCAGGGCTGCAGGTCGGGCACGGCTAAATAGGCCTCGGGTGTCCAGGCCTCCGCCTGGGAGCCCCCAAAGGACGCGTTGATAATCCCTACAGGCACTTTCAGTTTATTTTGCAGGGCCAATCCAAAGTAATAAGCCGCAGCAGAGAACGCTTTCACCGATGATGGCGTACACGGCTCCCAAATACCCAGCGGGCCTCTTGAGTGACCAAAAGCGTTTTCCCTGTTGACATTAAAGAAATGCAACATGGGATAGTTCGCAGACGCAACCACAGAATCCCCCTTAACTGTTCTGGATAAAACAAGCTGCATATTAGACTGACCAGCACACAGCCACACTTCTCCTATCACGATGTCTTTTAAATGGATTGTATTGATGCCTCTAATAACCATTGTCCGGCCGCTGTCTGTGGCCTCCATAGGATCCAGAAAGACTTTCCATTTGCCAGACATGTCTGCCTTCGTCTCACGGGTTTGGCCACCAAAGGAAACAACAACTGCCTCACCGGGCAGCGCCGTTCCCCAAATAGGAACACTGGCCTGCTGCTGCAAGACCATACCGCTTGAAAGAATATCCGGAATCTTCACAAAAGCTTCCGACTGCAGGGTAGCAGATAAAAATAGTAACAGTATAACAAGACGATTTTTCATTTACAATAATTTTACATGTATACATTCAGATCACTTAAAGGTTATAAATACCGGAATCCGCAAAAAGTGAAACGTTATACCCTTATCTGGCTTTTTCATAAAACTCAATTTCCATAATACCCAGGGAGCCTTTCTTATCAGCGCCTGCCGACTCAATACCATCTCCCAGTTTCTTACCGTTAACTTCACCTTCGATATGGTCTTCTGTTTGCGTCGAACCGACGAGACTTATTTTAACCGTTTTACCTTTGGTTGGCTTAAACTCAATCGTATTATAGCCCAGGTCCCTTTGAGTCTTTCCCCTGAAAACTTCAATATCGTCAATCTTGACAGATATGGGATACACCTTCGTCCTGAATCCGTTTAGTTTCATATCAATACTGCTAAGCATAGCCTCTCTTTCCAGGTTGAAAGCGATCCAAGCTGTATTAAGATGACCGTCGTTAGACCAACCTGTTTTATCATGGTCATCATAGCAGGCACTCACCTTGTCTTGATTAGCGCCCGCCGTTGCAGAAAGTACGTCAACAGCAATTCTGCTTACCTTATAGGAAGCGGATTTGGGAGTAGCACCTCTGTTCAGTCTTCCGGTGAGCCCCGCAGACGGAAGTAACTTAGACAGCCCATTTATAACCTCTATTTTATCTGATTCGAAGGACAGGCTATCTGGTTGCAGCCCTTTAGAATTTGCCTGAACCGTAATTTTGCCAGCTGTTGAAGTGGAACGAATAAACACACGATTGACGCCGCCTTCCACAGGAAGCGTTTTAGCGCCTATATAATTACCCGGCCCGACCGCAATGCCACCCTTCCATTCACAGGGTCCCGCTACGTTGAATTCAATCATATTAAGTGCTGTCGGACAGCGATGACCATTTTTGTCAACCACTTCAACCTCAACCAGCTGCAGGTCATGCCCGTCCGCGATGAACTTTGTAGGCCTTTCAATCAGACTAAGTTTGATGGCCGCCGGCTCACCAACCGTATTTAAATGATCACTACAGATCTGCTTTCCCGCTTCATCATAGCCCTTGGCTTCCAATGAGCCGGGTTGCCACTTTACATTTTTAAACTGAAATAAGAATTCATTACTTCTATGACCAAAACCAAGTGATTTTCCATTCAGGAACAGCTCCACCTTTGGGGAAGTGGATACTGCATACATGTCTTTTGTAATTCCCTCCTTATAATTCCAGTGGCCGATAATGTGCAGATCGTGTTTTTCAATATCCACCCATCCATCCCACATAACCTGATTGGCATAATAATTCTGTTTTTTTATCCGCATGGCATCCACCTCACCGCTGGTCCTGTAATTCTCCTGGCCTCGGTGATGTGTATTCGAATCCGCAAACACGATATTGACGCCCCCGGAACTGACACGCCTGCCGGTGCCTGGCCGGCATTTCCAGTATTCGTACCAGCGCACCACATTTTCCATGGCATGTGACTGCATATTATGATTATATGCGGGCGCCTTTTCACCTCTATAAAGTGGCCCGTCTCCGTCTTTATGGAAAGGAGGCGTATAATTATCCCAATACTTCCTCAGGCCTTCGTCTCTGGAAAACTCCATTTCCCAAAGTGGCTTAGTGGCACTCTTGTCAACATACAGCATTTCTCCTCCATATTCCGCCACCCGGCTGCCCAGCATTTCCCGTGATCCGATGGCCCTACCGCCATAGGGGTCATATTGATCCCGGATATCTTTCATCTCCTGCATCCGGCTGTCCGCAATACCGTGATTGCCGCACTCATAAAATATGATACTGGGGTTATTTCTATTATAAATAATAGCGTCACGCATCACTTCTTTACGCTGTCCCCAGCGGCGGTCGTGGACATCTCCTTCCGAATCACCAGCCGGCATGGCCTGCATCAGCCCAACGCGGTCACAACTTTCCACGTCCTGTTTCCACGGGGTCACATGCATCCAGCGGACCAGATTGGCATTCCCTTCTACCATCAGGCCATTACTATAGTCACTTAGCCAGGCAGGCACAGACAAACCAATCGAAGGCCACTCATTGGTAGTCCGCTGGGCGTATCCATGGATATTGATTACCCGGTCATTTAGATAAATCATGCCGTTTCTAAACGCTGTTTTTCTGAACCCCGTCCGGGTGACGGTCTTGTCTATCACCTCCGTTCCTGACTTAATTTCAGTAATTACGTCATATAGATAGCCATATCCCCAACTCCAGAAATGAAGCTGCTGTGCCAATCCGGATGTCTTCAATGTCATTGTCGCGCCATTTTCAAGAATAATTTCGGCACTTTCAAAGCGGGCGATGACCTTTCCATCAGGATCAGCAACCGTTGCCTGTAAATAAACTTTCTTTGAGACCGGACTATCATTTTTTATCTCGCTTTCGGCATGGATTACGGCTGTTGCTCCCTGAATATCGATATCTGTCGCATATACATATACACCCGTGGTCCCGAGAGCGGAATAAAGGGGTAATGTCTGGTATATCTCAGGTTTGACATGGATATAGACGTTTTTATTCAGTCCGCCATAATTGGCATAAAAATTCCGGTCATTCCATTGATACCTGGAACCCGTCGCCTGCTCTTTATAGTCCCAGCTATTATCTGTTCTAACCGCCAGAACATTTTCCTTATCGCCAAAGTATACATCATTGCTCAGATCAAAACCAAAAGCCATTATCCCGTTTTCACTTCTGCCGATCAATTTCCCATTCAAATAGAAAAAACCGGCCTGACGAAGCCCTTCAGATTCCAGGAATATCTTCTTTCCCCTGAATGACTCGGGCAATTTAAAATGTTTTCTGTACCAAGCAACCCCGGTCGACAGCTTAGCAATGTCATTTTTAAAAGCATCGTTTTCATTCCAGGCATAAGGTAACGTATGATGGTCCCATCCGCTATCGTCAAACATTGGTGCACCGGCGGTTTCAGGATCTCCCACAAATACCCGCCAGTCAGCATTAAAGTTCAACTTCACGGACCCTTCTATATTTTTATCCGCCAGGAAGCCCTCAAATGACTGCTCTTTTTGTGCGCGAAACAAAGATTTCGAGAAAGCCCTGGGAGCCAAAACGACAGGAGCCAGTCCTCCAAATAATTTAATTACATCTCTCCTTGAAATATCCATATCATTGATTTTTACTTATTCACAGATTTAATTAAACTGTTTTAACGTTCTCTGTTCATTATTTTGTAATCGTCCTATACACAGCGGATTTTAATCCCTCAGCGTCAGCTTTCAGCGTCACCGTTCCTGCGATCTGCGCAGACCGGAGAATGGCCATGGCAAATCCGTTATGCAGCTTTTTTTTGTTGCCATCAAAAAGCCCATCGCTATACTGATCCCCGTTGTCGACAGCCCGAATAGTCGCTGCTCCGTTAACTGTAAAAGTTACGGTTTCCGGATTTACCGTGTAGACCCTTCTTCCCTTTTTATCCACTGCATATACTTTTACATAATTAAGATCCATACCACCGGCTTTCCAGGCATTGTTTTCCGCGACCAGCTTCAAAGCAACGGCTTTGCCGGTCGACTCTATTTCCTGACGAGCCACTTCTTTGCCTCCGGTTCTGGCAATTGCAACGATCTTGCCCGCTTTATAGGGAATATTCTCCCAAAGAATGATGTTTTTCTTGTTACCCGGCGCATCATTTTTCTTAATACCAACGGAATGCCCGTTGACCAGCAGTTCTACCTCCTCTGCATTCGTATAGGTGTTGATATTATAAGATTTCCCCTTTGTCCAGTTCCACTGGGAAACGGCGTTGTTCCTGCCAACCATTATATCATTCCACACCATAGAATCGGCCTTTGTGCCCTGCACGGCAATGCGGACTAAAGGCTTGTCAGTAAAGATACTTTTGATCAGGTAAGCTTCGGGATAAGGGTTCAGCGCATGGTCAAAATACGAATAATCCCAGCCTTTCTTTGGCCATTTGTTTGACTCTCCCCAATAGGAGATCGCACCCCAATAAGCCAGCCCGATCATTTTATCGCGGTTCATGCCAAAAAATGGAGCGGTTAACTCGTTGGTCGATGCTTCACTTTGAAAGATATTCATGCCTGGGGCATGTTTCAAATAATCCTGATAATTTGCCCATCTATAGTTAAAGCTGGAGACTTCTGTGACCGTCGCGAGTTCCGGCGGCACAATTTTGGTGTTAAAGCTGGGATCCGACTTGCCGACACCCCCTGCCCGTGCCGGAAACATAGCCACCGTGGTGGGCCTGGTAGAATCATAACGTTTGGCCAGTACATTCATGATCCGATAGGTCGTGACACCCCAGTCACCCGTCGGAAATCCTGCCAGGTCTTCCCGCATCTGAAGTTCATTACCAAAAGACCACAAGATGACGGAGGGGTGATTCCGGTCTCTTTTCAGCCATTCAATCTCATTTTTATACCAGGTGGATGTCCACGGTTTTTCTCCCAGCAGATAGGAATGATTACTCCATTTATCATACAATTCATCAACGATCAGTATGCCTTTTTTATCCGCCAGCTTTAAAAAGGATGGTGAATAGGGGTTATGTGAGGTTCTGATGGCATTAAAGCCAAAAGCCTTCAATGTATCCATTTCACGGGCAATCGCTGTTTCGTAGGCTGCAACGCCGAGTGCGCCCAGGTCATCATGATTAGCAATTCCTTTAAGAAATACTTTCTTACCATTGAGTTTGAACCCAAATTCCTTTGAGAACTCGATGGTCCGGATGCCAAATTCCTGCGTTACCTGATCCACTTTCCGGCCATTTAGAATCAACGAGACCTTTGCATTGTACAAATTCGGTGTCTCTATGGACCAAAGCTTCGGCGCTGGTACCGACAACAGCGGCAGGTCTACCTCGACCGTTCTGAGTTTATTGCGTTTAGGCGCATCTGCCGTATTGCTCGCCACTTCCTTTCCGTCTGGACCCAAGATCCGGGTTTCAATTTTCAGGTCATAGCTTTTATTGGTAATGCCGTCTATTCCCACACGTATTTTTACAGTGGCTTTATCTGGGCCTATTACCGGTGTGGTAACGTATATGCCGTGCCGGGCTATGGCAACCGTATCTTTTATGATTAAGTGGACGTCTCTGAACAGACCGCCGCCGGTATACCATCTGGAGCCCCCTCTTTTTCCAGTGGAGCAACGAACGGCAACCACATTCGGCCGATCATAATGAAGCAGTTTCGTAATATCTGCACCAAAGCCAAGATAACCGTAGTCAGTGGCGCCGACTTCATGCCCGTTTACCCAGGCCTTGCCTAAAGCCATCATGCCTTCGAAATCCAAAATGACACGACGTGATTTCCAGGCAGGTTCTGCCTGAAACGTTTTCCGGTACCAACCCACCCCCATCTTCTTAAATCCTCTGGCGCCGCCAGCGGTCTTATCCCAAGGCTGGTTGATCTGAAAATCATGTGGAATATCCAATGTTTCCCAGCTCTGATCGCTAAAGCCGGGCTTTTCAGCACCTTCAATATCTCCGTAATGGAATTTCCACCCGAAATTAAACAGTTTTGTAATCCTGGGGGCTGTGCCGGTCTGGGCGCGGGCCGTCATCAACATACCCGCCAACCCCAAATACAGTAGAAAAATTTTACGTCCCATAATTTAAAGCTTACTATTTATGTTCTTTTCAGTTTAATCTGCCTGGTATCTCAGCATGAAAATCGATCAGACCTCCCCGATATCCGTTAATTTTTACAAAACAGTGAGCGCAATAAGACACGGCGTCACGCGCATCTTCTAATCCCCGGTTGGTTTTAATGTTGCACTAAACGCTCTTTGTCCCTTAACAGTATTATCCCGCGAGGCGAGCGAAGCCCCTTCTGGAATAGAAACCTTCTGCTTATTCCCGGCGTCTCCACCTTAATTATTCCAGCACTCGAGTTCACCATGTCCATAATACCCCGCACCATTCCCGTTATGCGGTAAATACTGAACTGTAAACCGGATCAATCACCGCAAATTTTGAGGCTTCATTAGCTGGCGATTGTGTCCGCGAAGTCCCAGAAACAGTGATGGTCGCTATCAAAATAAAATTTAATTTAATTGCTGATTTCACGGTTAACCAATTACAGTTTCAATTAATTCTTTTTGCGCCGGATTTTTACAGGTTGGATAGCCTCTCCCACACCGACGGCACGGCCTTAAAGCGAATTTTCTAACGCCAGTGTCTAGTTAGTAGATAAATCAACTTTTCCAAACAAATATATGTTATCTTACTAGCGCGACTATCCTGCTCCATCCTGCTTAATGCGTTCTCTGGACAGCACCTGTCGTGATCTGAGTTACCATCCGGTAGAAGTGCTACGTTACAGTATCAAAATCAACTCGCCAACGTAGACTTAGGTTCTGAATGATACTGATCCATCACAATTTATTGCCGACCCTGTCGTCTTCAGTGCATAAAGCGGTGGCGGGGAAACACTGTACCTGCTGCCCCCACATACTTTCAACCGAAACTACTGCTCAATGAATATCGTAAGGATGAGCTATGCCACCGACTGCTCAATCTTTCTTCTTTTTTAACACTTTGATATTTGGCTGAGTTGGCATATTCATCCCTTCTCCCAAATAATAATCGGTATATGGTGGCTGGTTATATCCTACATTCTGCCAGACAATACTTAATCTGTACTGTGGATCCTGCATCAATGTATAGATGCGGTAATCAGTCTGAATGGTTGTTGAGAATATCCGTAATTCCTGATTATCCCCGGTCCTGTAAATGACTTCCTCTCTCCAGTCTCCCAGAATATCCGCAGAAACTGTCGGGTTTGCCTTTGTGCCATTATCCGAGACGCAACCGTATCTGGCGCCGTCAAATATGCTGGTTTGTCTGGAGTTTTTCCAGTCCCATTTATCAATACGGGTTCCATCCAAAAGTTCGCTCAATAAGTCACCGTCCCACCATATTCTGAAATTATTGCTCCGGGGTGCCCGGTCTGCAATTTTATTGCCTTTAACATCTTTGAGCCCGCCAGTGCCGCCCCACATTTCATAACCCGGATACCGAGGATCAATGTCGGCCGACATGCCGCGGCCTACATCGTGGTTCAAATTATCTCCCCAAAGAAACTGTCCGGTTCTCCCATTATACATAGCGGCGCCGTATCCTTTAGTGCCGTTCTCTATCTCATGAACGCCCCACACAAGCTCATCCTGATTAGCCGGATCAAAATGGCTCACATGAACAGCGTCACCGTGACGAAGCCCCGTCGTATATAGCCCCTTGCCATTATCATCCACGCACATGCTGCCATAGACGATCTCGTCCTTTCCATCACGGTCAACATCTGCTACCGTCAGGTTGTGATTCCCCTGACCGGAATAAGGATTGGCACCGTCTTTGGAATCGAACACCCACCGGGATTTCAGCTTCTTTCCGTCAAAGTCCCACGCGGCCAAAACCGTCCTTCCATAATAACCGCGACACATGATGACACTGGGATGTTTGCCGTCCAAATAGGCAACGCAGGCCAAAAACCGATCAACACGGTTCCCGTAATTGTCATTGCCTCCGTTTCCCCCTTTTCCGCCCCAGGCACCGATGTCACCTCGCGGAGGCAAATAATCGACCGTGTTGATCGCAGCCCCTGTCCGGCCACTGAAAACCGTGAGATATTCCGGCCCGGTTACAATCCGGCCAACCCTTCCCGTTTTTTGCCGGTAGTCCCTGGTGGAATCGCCTATTACTTTACCCACACCGTCGACTGTTCCATCGGCCGTCTTCATCACAATTTCCGCGCTTCCGTCTCCATCCAGATCATACACCATAAACTGCGTATAATGCGCACCTTCCCGAATATTTTTTCCCAGGTTAATTTGCCACAAAAACGTTCCATCAAGTTTGTATGCCTGAAAAATAGGTGGATCCGTCATGCCGTCGTGGGAATTATCCTGGCCTTTTCCACTTTGATGCAAGATGATCTCATATTGCCCGTCACCGTCCAGATCGCCCACTGATGCATCATTGGGCCGATAGCCCTGAGGTGTATGGAGCGGAATCGACAAATAAACAGGGCTATGTGGCTGTAATGTATAACGTCCGTCAGTTTCCCGCTCTTTTCCGCCCTCGACGCTCTTTACATAATATGTATTGACGGCATTGGTATCTGCTGTAACGTCTTCAAAATTTGTCCCTTTCAGTAATGGAGATTTATTGAGTTTAGTTTCCTGCCCATTCGTACTTCTGTACAGATTAAACCCGATATCCTGAGGTTCATCTGCCATAAGCCGCCAGCTAACAAATACCTTCCCATTGCCTTCATTAACTGCATAAATACCTCTGTTTAAGTACTCCATTTGTCGTTGAGCCCGGACAGTTGTTAATACTGCCAATCCCAATGCTGCCAATAAGTATATCTTCTTCATAAATAAATCTTTTTCAATCTTAGTTAATTACCGTAAGGCTTAATGGACGAAAACATCGGTGTAAAGGGAAAATCCCAGTGATCCCGGTCATCAGGATGGTTCAAATCAAAAACCGGTAAATCCTTTTTCAGATATTCCTTTAATATTAAATCAGACTTCCTGATACCTTCTACCATACATTTGGCTAACTCATAGGCCCCGAAGTCGCAGAAATGTGTATTATCCGCCAGTTCCCTGTTTTGACCAACAAAGGTTCCCGCAGGATACTGTACAAATAAAGTCCTGGACTTTTCATCACCGAAGGCTTCATATAATGTTTTGGTCATCTTATTCAGGTCAATCAAGGTAACATGTTCCTTTTTCGCTTCCATACGCATCGCATCGGGAAAATCTCCCAGTGTATTGATGACATGACCCGACTTATCAAAGTTCCGGCGATGGGTGGAAGTGACGAATACCGGTATGGCTCCATGGTTTCTGGCAGTGTCCGCAAAAGTGCGCAAATATTGATTATATGTTGTATAAGCTGTCTCTCCCGAGCCCTTCTTCTGATCATTATGCGCAAACTCAATAAATACATAATCCCCTCTGTGCAGCATCGAAGCGACTTTCTCAAGCCTTCTTCTTCCCAGAGAAGACCTGAGCGTCTCTCCAGAGGCCGCCATATTGGATATGACCACCCGTTCACTGCCGAAAAATGCCGGAATCATTTGCCCCCAACAGGCCCAGGGTTCAAGTGACTGATTTGTTACTGTTGAGTTTCCCATCAAAAATACCTGAATAGGGCTTTTAACCGGTTCAATAGTAATCGCATCAATACTGGGATTGGTGTTACTAAATTCCAAAGTCAGTTTGTTGTCCCAGTCGAGTTTATCCACTTCTCTGGGTTTTAGTTTTACCATCCTGCCTGGGTGGATAACACTATCGTAAACAGCCACATTAAAACGGACCGTTTTAAATTCTCCGGGTTTTGTCTCTATGCGTTCTGCCAATAGCCTCCTTGACTCGGCTTTAATGGTCGTCGTCGTTGCCTTTATAGCGTCCCCTAAAGTGACTGTTACCTGATAATTTCCCTGTGGTAATTTTGTTGAGAAAAATACAGATCCGATGCCTGTGCAAAAATCGCTGGTTAACGGATCTTCCTTACCATTGACACTTCCCCTGTTAATGGCAATAGGATTGGACCTATAGTCGAATCCAAACCCTGTACTATCAGCATAGACATCCGTAGCTTTCACCTGGGTGTAGCCGTTTGCGACCTGCCCCGTACCGAAGTCAAACTGACGGATTTCCTGAGCTTTAGTGTTTCCCAGAGTTATCACCCCTATAGCAAATAATGCAAAAACTATTCTCTTATGAAGTAACATAAATAGCCTGTTTTATTTTAAATATTGATTAATCGGTTCCAATTCCAGTCTTTTCATAGCGGCAACCACCAGCTCACACACTTTCAGCGCACCGGCCTCTCTCAAATGGGTATTATCTGAATGCCCGTCAGGAAATGCACTATACAGACCAGGGCCAAAATTCATATAAAGGTCTTTAGACCTGTCAGGACCTAATTGAACGACAACTGCTCCTAATAAACTATCTGCATCAATAAATGGCACCCCGGATTCAAGCGCTGCCATCCTTGCACGCAAGGGATAGGAAGCATGGCCGTCATAATATTTACCCTGTTTGTCAAAAGAGCGCATCGCAATCGGGCTCAATATAACGGCATGCGCTCCTTTTTGCTTTACATCGCGCGCCATTTTGATCAGATTGTTCTCATATTGCTCAGGCGTACAGAATCTTTCAGGCTTTCTTTTATCATGGTCATTATGGCCAAATTCTATAAACACCCAGTCATCTTTGCGAACACCGGCTACCAGTTTATCCCAAAGCCCTTCAGCCAAATAGCTTTTCGTACTCCGGCCTCCTCTGGCAAGGTCATTAACCGCAACATCACTATTAAAAAAACGTGCAAATACCTGTCCCCAACCTCTTTGTGGTGTCTTGTCGGGATTATAAGCCTGCATGGTGGAATCTCCTGCCATAAAAATACGCAGTCCGGGCCGGTCCGGTTTTACAAAGGCGATCATAAAAAGGCTGACAAAGGCCATACATATCTTTCTCATCAATGGTTTAATATTTATGTTGCGGTAATATGATAATTGCCCTACAATCCTCCAAATAGAGAATAAATAGAGCAATCTATGAATCAAAATCACCACCGTGAAAAAAATTAAAACAATTCATCGCTGATATCTGATGTGCAACAGGTTATAATATGAATAAATTCATTGCTGTATTCCACTCAATATCAGTTTTACAAGCGTAATCCAGCTATATCAACATTTCAAGAATTGATCTTCCATTTTATAAAGGTTAAATATACAACTAAAACTAGTCCCAGTTAAAGGGCAGGAACCAATTTTTAGGATTCGCCAGTCTTCCGCTCACGGAAGCTGCCAGATCCGGCCGCCCGCCCGCTTTAAACTTAGCGGAGATTTTCTCCTGCAAAAAAGCAACCCCACTTCCAGGCTTATGCTTTTCCCTCCTCATAGCGACACGCAGAAGATCCGGCCAACGATTCCCCTCAAATGCGAGCTCCATTGCCGAATAACCTAATAAATCATCCATCATGTCATTTTTCAGGCTATCCTCACTTGCGGCCGTCAGAAATTGCCTTGGAAGCACTGTTGTATCATAATATTTAGCAGAATCAATTATTTCAGAAGGAACTGATACCCTTTGGTTAATACCGGTATTCCTGTACCAATGTCCCCGGTAGTATGGGTAATCTCCTTGTCTGGCGTCGAAATCATAAGGAGCACCAAAACTCTGTTCCCAATCAGTTACATCATCTGAACCGCTTAATTCCAAAGGATTAAAGGCCGTTCTGATTCCTTTGTTCATTAATCCGTATGCCAGCGTTGTTCTGCCATCCATTATGGCACATTCGCTATAATGAAAATGCAGTGTCGCAGCACGATACAATATCCATTTGTCCGACTTCTCAAAAGGACTCAAAGGATCAAAATTAGAACTGAACTTATTAACAACAGGTTGGCCGGCCACTAATTTATAAGATGCACCTTCTCCCCGGAAATCGCCCGGTGTGCTGTCGGTTCTTATTTGATGATCCCATCGATCCACGATAAGCTGAGAAGGTTTCAATAAATACCCATTGGGTTGATTATAGAAGAGCTGAATAAACGGATTTCCGGGGGCAAAATTATCGTCGAACGGCAAATCCCACATAATCTCATAATTAGAATATCTTTCTCCGTAGGGCTGAGCAAAGATATTTTTCCAATTGTCATTTTCAATATTACCGGTATACGCTATTTTATAGGTCTCATAGAACTGTTCGCTGTTCATACTCGGATACAGATAATCAGCATAGTTCATCATAAAATGATAATGCCTGGCGGCTTCTGTGTAATCTCCTTTCCACAAATATAGGTCACCCAGAAAGCAGTCAATAGGCACGAAAAACTTTTCAGTAGAATACCCGTCAATGCTGGTAACTAAAGAAGCCCCAGCAGGAAATGGATGTTTATAGGGAAGACTCTCTGTAAAATTTGCCAATGTATCCAACAACGCGGGGAACTCGATTCTCGGATAATTCGCCTGATTTTTTACTGCATTTACATCTGCTAATGGATCGGTTACGTAAGGAATCTTTCCATATTGAATCCCCAATTGAAAATATATCCAGGACCGTATCGCCCCAACTGCTGAATATCTCAAATCAAAGTCAGCCTGCGTCAGCCTGTTAGTCTTCAACATCAGCTTAAAATTATAAAGGGCGTCATTGCAATTCATAATAACTTTATAAAACGGCCGCGGGTCAGCATAAGGATTATCCTGAGAAGACGTTTCCTGATTTAACTGTTTAAGGTATTTGTCCGATCTGTCCGTCACATCCATCAGGTCTCCCCGTAGCTCGTTGAGAATAATATACTGTTTGGAAAGCCCTATTAATTGCCCATAAATACCAAATATAGCGGCATCTGCGTCATTTACATCTCGATAGACCTCGGAATAATCCAAAGCATTATCCGGTAGTTTATCAAATGTCTTATTACAGGAATACAAGGCTCCTGAAAAAGCCAGTAGCACCAGGCACCGCCCCACCCATTTAATAATAGAAGTACTCATCTCCGTATAATTTTATTTAGTTTTAAAAGCCGCTCTTTAATTAAATACGGCTTTATGCATATAGTTTCTAGAATCCCAGGCGTACTCCCAGCTGCACTGTTTTATAAACTGGAGCATAGCCTAAATCTATACCTTGACCGTATATACTATTGGTCGGACTAAACTCAGGATCATATCCCAGATATTTGGTCCAGGTAAATAAATTATTCCCCGTCGCATAGACGTTTACATATTTTAGGATCGTGGTATTGACCGGAATATTATAAGATAGGGTAATAGTCCTTAACCTGATATATGACCCGTCTTCAATCCATCTGTCAGAAAACCTTGCATTCCCGGCAGGATCACCCCAAACGGCTCTTGGCTGAGAGGTTAGCTGACCTTCGTAACGCCATCTATTATTCATTGCCTGTGACTGATTCTCAAAGCCAGACATGGATTCCATCTGCATTCTGGTGAAATTATAAATATCATTTCCCTGGCTAAAGGTGAATAAGGCATCCAGCGCCCAGTTTTTCCAGGCTAAACTGTTGGAAATCCCCCCATACCACTTTGGATTGGGGTTTCCAATAACGCCTCTGTCATTGTCATCGATAATATGGTTGCCATCTCTATCACTAAACATGACATCACCACCCTTAAAGTCTGTCAATACCCCCGCATTATTCTCATACTGCAACCCCGATGCTGCCGCTGCAGCATCGGAGCTAAAAACACCATTTGTATAATAGCCATAAAATAAATTAGCTGCCTGTCCCGCCTCTGTTACATAGGTAGCTCCCGCGTAGTCAGTAAATACTTTTCCATTGGGAAACTTATAGACTTTATTGGTATATCGCGCTACATTCAGGCCCAGGTCCCATTTGAGTTTACGGTTTATTATACGTGCATCTAAAGTCAGCTCAATACCATTATTCCCAACCGTGCTGTTATTGGCCACGATATTTTCAATACCGACGACTTCGTCAGTTGGCGCAATTGTAATAACATTGTAACTCTTATTATGAAAATAATCAAGGGTAAAAGCCAGTCTTTCATTAAATAGTGACCCGTCCAATCCGAAATTCATCTTATCGGTAGTCTCCCACTCTAATGCAGGATTGCCGATATTGCCCCTGACCAATCCCTGACTGCCAACCAGATTCTGGGAGATATAGTATCTCCTGGCCGTGTAATTACCTATATCATCATTGCCTACCCTGCTAAAGGACGCACGTAATTTTAAATTATCTACAAAATCTACGTTAGCAAAAATATCTTCGGAACTAATGAGCCAACCTAATGCAATAGACGGATTTATGGCAAACTTCACGTCACCTAAAGCAAGGCCGTCCGGTGCCTGTTTGCCGAATCTCGATGAACCATCGGCGGAAAGATTCAAATCAACAGAATATTTATCACGAATGGTATATCCCGTATGAAGGTAGCTATTCATCCAATTCCATTTTCCGTTAGAGCCCCCTACAGTCCGCAGCGTAGGATTACCCATGCCCACACTCACAAACTCGTCAGTCGCCGAGTTATAACCATGCCCGTATTCGTTTTCATATTTGTTGCTCATGAAACGATATCCCAGGTCTATCTGTAGCTTATGAAAACTATTGAATACCTTATTATAACTAACTGCCGTATTATTATAGAAAGAGAAAAAACGGGCCTCATTACTGGCGGATCTATTAAAAGCAACATCGGTCAGCATAGTATCAGCGACAACACCTAATTGCGGCAGAAAGAAATCCTCCTGCATTTTATCAAAAGTTAATCCGAAAACTGTTTTAATATTAATCGTTTTATTTAGTGCATAATTAAACTTGACAGCACCGGTAAATCGGTAGCTCTTGTTCTTTCCCTGCATATTATCACTGATGGCCACAGGGTTGGCGATCCTGAATGTATCATAGTCAGATAAATTGGGGGAAGTGTTACCCTCGTAATCCCTGACATGAACAGATAAAAACGGCGCTTTAATCAAGCTCAGTGACAAAGGGCTCAGTACACCGGTCCCCCCTTGCTCAATCAGATTCTGTTGCGTTGAAATCAGCCCAAGGTTTACTGAAGCTTTGAGCTTCTTTGACAGGTTAAGGTCCCCATTAAACCGCATTTGGTATCTATTCAGATCCGCATTTTTAAGCGTACCTTTATTGGTCATGTAGCCCAGTGATAATGCATATTTGGCAATATTATCCCCGCCCGTTACTTTAAGATAATAATTATTATTGAAGCTATTGTCTAAAACCTCCTTTTGCCAGTCTGTATTATTGTGATAATTATAATAATTTGGATGGCTGGGCCCGCTATAGTCATTCATATATTCCAGATTAGCAATATCATCTGACGAAAGACCTTTAGACTTCAACAATTCTGACAATAAGATTCTGTAATCTCCCGCATTCATAACAGGCAGCGTTGAGGGCTTAAAATTATAACCTCCATATGCGGCAAAATCAATTCTGGTGGAAAGCTCCTTACTCCTTGCTGTCGTAATCAATATGACCCCGTTTGCCCCCTTCGTACCATAGGTCGAGTTTCCGCTTTTCAGGACGGTAATACACTCAATATCCTTCAGATCAATATCAGAAAGTGGATTATATATATTTCCCAACACCAGAGAGTGGCCGTATTCAGTATTATCATAAACGACGCCATCGACGACAATCAGCGGCTGATTCGTTGCCCTTAACGAATTAATCCCGTTTAATGTCATATTGGAGCCTATACCAGGAGTGCCGGAGTGTCTCGTAACATTGAGTCCGGCTATCCGGCCCTGAAGATAAGAACCGGGTGTTTCTGTAACGTTCTGGCTCCATTTATCATCCGTATTAATTGATTGCAGAGAATAAGGAACAAAGTTTTTTGGTTTGACCCCAAAAAGAAGCCCAGCCTGTTCATATTGAGAATTAAATCCTTCTTCATACATTTGGACCGACACATGTTGCCGGCCTTTCAATGCGACCTGTTTATCGGCAAAACCATCGCCGGATAAATATAACACGGCATCCGGATCAGGCACTTTGATCGTGAAGGAACCATCATTGGTCGAGATGGCAGCTGCAAATCCGGGTACGCTCACCGAAATTCCGCCAAGCTTTTCCCCGGTTGAAGACAATTGAATAATACCGCTTACCGAAAGCGAATCCACCTGGGTTGAATTTGACACGCTATCCTTAGGGACAACGGGCTGACCAATTGCCTGAGTTACTAATAAAGCAGTCACCAGAATAGAAACAGGTAAATATCTAAAAATCTTATTTGTTCTATACATAGTATTAATTTAAAACAGGTACCAGTTTAATATAATCGCACACAATTGTATTCTTTCCACTGGAAGTCACATTATTCCCTATCAGGAACAAATCTTCCAGACCATGCTTAGGCACAGTAAAATCGCCGATATATACATCATTATAATTCAATAACTCGACCGTGGTATAAGGCAGTGTCTGATCATAAGCTATATTTTTAGGATCTGCAAAAGTGGTATCAATATGATGATTCAGTGCCAGCATCATCGGGAAGGTACCTGTCTGGAAATCGTTGACCGCCCTCCAGTAAACCTTATACGTTCCTGCAGCAAGACTGACGGGATATCTGAACCAATAAGAAGCAATCCCTTGCTTTTCCATGAACAAATCGCTAAAAATAGAATCATTCGCCGGATTACGTCTTTTTCTGATTGTGTAGCTTTTTTCAGGGTCCAGCCTGTCAAAAAAACGCTCTCCCTGTATTACAACCGGCTTGATCTTAGTAGCTAAATCATAATCGAGATGGTTCACCACATACACCATCCCATTACTTACTTTGACGGCTTTCACAATTGAACTGGATGCCAAACGAATGGCAACACTGTCTTTTGAATAGACGACGGGGGGAATGGCGCCCGGGTCTATAACGCCATCAACTGTCAGGTCCTTAATCACATTCCACTGCTTCAGACTATCGGACACCTCCACTGTCGAATCAATAAAAAATGACTGTAGTTTTTGCTCTTCTGCCTGGTAGGCCTGATCTGTCAGAATAATATAAGTCAACAAAGAGTCTTCACTGTTTATATTAACGCTGCGTGTATAAGTATTAAGATTGGTATTGATTAAATTCGCTTTTATAAGGGAGTCTTTCAGTATGCTGTCTACATTCGGGCTATAGTACAATGTCTTCATAAATTGATACTGCAGGCCGGCAGCATAGTTTGCGCTAAAATACTGGAAGGCATTCGGCTGTGGCATAAATGCCGTTGGCATTGTATACAAAACACCGTTTTTTGCGGTAATATCCTTTTTGCCAACCGCATTCCCATTAAGCGTTTCTCCTGTAAACAAAACCCTTTTACCGCTATAGGTTCTGATCCTTAACGCAGAATCTCTGGCATCTTTCGAATAGAACGCCTGATTGGCAATACAGTTTCCTATAAACAGTTTCAGGCTGGCGGTGTCATTCAAATAGGCGGGATCTAAAGCCTGAATGGCCTTATTGTCTGGAGCCCACACTGTAAACGTTTTGGAGGAACTCACTACCTTATCGTAACCCGTCTTTTTCAGATAGGAAGCAAAAAGACTCAGGTCACTGTCTGCATTGATCCTATCCAGCAGGGATTCTGTTCCTGCATTATCTTTTACCAGATCCCTGTTATCCCACTGATCTTTCCGGCACGAAAACAATACAAGTATCGCCAACAGGCAGGATAGCATTATTTTTGAAAATTTCATTTACTAAATATTTAGATTTCCTGAATTATTAAATTATACGAGGCAGGCATAAATGCCCAAAGTGCTTAATGTAAATAACCAGACTTATCTGATTTCGTTACTCATCTGCACTATAATGCGCCACTCCGTCCTGATCGAATCTTGGCCAGGTCTGCTCCATATCAGATGGTATGAACTGAATCATATCCAGCCAGAAATCATTATCTCCGCCCGACAGGGGAGTAAACCTGATTTTATGCTTCCCTGTTGTCTTAATGTTTACAGTACCTACTAGATACCCAGGGACAGTAGTACTGGTTGTATTGGTATAATGTTTCCAGCCTTGCGCCTCCAATACTGCATCGGTTCCGGACGGAAGATAGCTTGTCTTGTTGAACGTTCTCTGCATAATCGTACTGTCAACAGATACCTGGACAATCATGTTTCTGCCGGCTCTTCTCCAGCATATCCATACCTTATAGGAGCCTGCAACCAACATCGGCGTTTCCAGTTCAACCCACGCGGATCTATTATTTCCCATCGGTAATTTCAGATAATCATAATTCACCACCGGGCTAGAGCCCCCAACGCCTCCTACATAGGAAATTGACGGACCTTTTTTGTCAGACGTCGTTATAAACGAAGGCAATTGATCCCATGGATAATCATATGATTGCTTTTGATAATAAGCAGGAAGATTCATGATTTCAGGATAGGTACAGACATCCCAATACAAAGGGAATGGATCCCGTTTCTTTATCAATAAAAGACTGGTTGCATTATGGACAACTCCATTGGTCGCTGAAACATCACTCCCGTTCCTGGCCAACTCAATACCGGGCTCATGAACCCCGTTAAACTCATCGTCGTTCAACAAAATTGAATCATGAACATATTTTACGGTTATCGCCTGTAATGGCGCCCAGGTCGAATAAGAAGTTACAGATATAATATCAGCCAGGTAATTGGCTCTGTCAACAATATGGTAATCCATAAATAAATGCAGGCTATCGAATGGATCTTTTGGATCACCGGTATTAGAGAAGCGGGCTTTCAACTCATCAAATGAATGAATATTATTCGCCTCAAAAACAGCGTCTGACTGCGCAAACAGCGTTAGCCATGCCTTGGTAGTATCCTTATTATCAACGGCAGGAATATTTAATGAATCGTAAAGCCCGGTAGCCTTTAAGGCTTGCGTAAAAATGGAATACCTGGAATCTGCGGCAACAATACCCGCAACGCTTCTCGTCGCCGGCTCCAACACATGATCAATTACATGAATAACGCCGTTTCCTTGTCTCAAATTACTCTCAATTATGTTGGCCTGACGGTTAATTCTGTAACTGGTGCTGCCGCCAGAATTGCTGGCCCCGGTGACCAGATACTGTCCATACATAGTAAGATAAGGCAACTTACCATCTGTAAAAGAGATGGTATAGACCGTATCTGCAAGCAAATGAAACTTTAAAAAATCCTTCAGGCTGTCCACATTCAGCTGTCCTACCGAACTTTTGTTTCTTGCCTTAAGGTAAGACTGCACCGCTGAATTGGTAGGCAAAAACAACGTGTAGTGTCCATAGGCGCTTAAAAATCCATCATACCCAGTCTGATCCAGCATTTCTCTGAATAAGGAGAAGGAATCCAGGTGCTGGTCAATATATCCGGTTATATTTACCTCGTCTGTAGTAGCATATACAATGGGTACCTTCTTGCAACTCATCCAAATGCTGCCGGTCAACAACAATGCCGTCATGGCAAGGAATATCCATTTTACTGATACTTTTTTCATTTCTGATAATTTTAATTCTTTGACACTTTATGTAACAAAACGGGTTTGAATTGACGCCTATTTATAAAAGGGGTTTTGAACCAGTTTTTTGTCCGCCTGCAATTCATTCGAATTAATGGGCAAATAGTGACTATTTACATCCTTATACTTATTCAGAATCGTCTGGATAAGGTTTTTAGGTGCGTTTATTGTAGCAGCCTGCGACAGTTCCGACAAATTCTTGTAATTATCCCGTTTGGCATATCTCAGCAAATCATACCACCTTTTCCCCTCAAAAGCCAGCTCTCTGGCTCTTTCATCCAGTACATATTTGGCCATATCTTCAGCAGATCCTGACTCATCCACTTCTATAGTCGCATCTAGTGCCTGCCCTCTGGTTCTTACCATTTTAATCAGATCTAAAGCTTCCTGCCCCCGGTTTAGATAGCAGAGCGCCTCAGCCTTCATTAATAATATGTCTGCATACCGGTAAACTATCCAATGAGCATAGGATTCGTCCGGTGTTCTTACTGTATATTCCTCTCCAGCCGCCAAAGCCGCATATTTTAAAATCATACCGTTTGTCGGCACATAAGAACCATTTTCACCACGTATATCCGATTTAATACCTAATGGGTCTCTTCCGTAAAATGCATCGGTTAAATAATCCGTTGAGGCTACATATTGGTTTGAAGAGGTAATAAACATGCTGTAAAACGGATTCAGGGCCTGCGCATCGAACTGAAGTTCGAAAATGGACTCCATAGAATTGCCGTCGGCATATAACTGGTTAAACCAGTCTGTTTGTGTAGTTCCGGGCACCAAAAGGTATTTCTGCGTATTAATAATTGAATCACAGGCAATAACGCAACTATCATATTTATCTTCCCACAAATAAGCATCTGCCTCCATGGCAAATACCCCATATTTGGTGATTCTCCCCCGATCCTTATCCATGCTGCCATAAGTGGGCGCCGCATATTTTTCGGCCAATTTAAAATCGGAAATAATCTGGTTATATACTTCCTCTTTTGAACTCTTTGCCAATTGCTGAACTTCCTCATCTGTGGATACAGCGGTTAACTGTAGTGGGACTTCTCCAAAAGTTCTTAATAAATAAAAATACATCAGACCCCTGATTGCATATGCCTGTGCCAGATACACATTCTGTGCGGAATCTGTTAGAGTCGGATCCCTGTTAATGACATCTGGCCCATACTGCAATACCGTATTACAATTATTAATGGTCTCATATACCGGCGACCAATCAGTAAATGAATTACTGGGAAGAATATTGTCTTCCATTATTTTTATGGCATCATCGGGTGTATGAAGGGTAGAGGTCACCATATCGGCCCTAATCTCCCCCCATACAAACAGCTCCTCAACAAGAGCAGGATTCAATAGACTCTCATAACAGCCGGTCACCGCAGCAGCAAATTGCTCCTTGGACTTCCAGTAATCATCGCGAATAAGCCCGTCTTGTGGCTTAACCGTAAGCCATTTGTTACAGGAAGTACTGAGTACCGCAATAACTGAGATAAAGAATAAATATTTAAGATACTTTTTCATGCTTCAATATTTTGATTGACGATCGCCTTTTAAAAAACAATATTTTACAATTTTCCGCAACACCCCATACGTTAAAAACTGATGTTTATGCCCAACAAAACATTTCTGGAAGGAGGTGTCAACGCATTATCTACAGGGTATTTAAAAGGGCTATTATTTCCAATGATCGACACATCAGGGTTTTGCCCTTTATATTTGGTCCATGTATATAAATTCTCGACGGTCACATATACGGATGCACTTCTGACATTCAACTTATCCAGAAATTTCTTTTGAAGTGTATATCGCAGTGTTACGGCTTGTAACCGGACATATGAAGCGTCCTGAACATAACGACTGGAGCCCAGCCAGTTATAACCTTTACGATACAATGCTCTTGGAATATCGGTTATATCCCCCGGATTACGCCACCTGGCCAGCACCGCAGTACTTTGATTATCGAATCCATACATATTAGTTGTATTCATATCGGCAGCATTTACGATGTCATAATCTAACTTATAATCAAAAAAGGTAATCAGCTTTAATCTATTCTTAAAAGTGACATTCAAGCCAAAACCACCGGTAATCTTAGGAAGGCCATTACCCAGGTATACCACATCTTTATCATCAATATTACCATCATGGTTAATATCGGCATACTTAGCATCGCCGGGCTGGAAAACATAGTCAACGCTAGGGTAATGAAATCTGGTATACAGTATATTACCATAAGGATCCAAAATTTTATTCCCTTTCGCATCTCTGGCAATCGTTTCTTCCTTGGTACTGTAAACGCCTAAGTATTTATAGCCGTAAAAAGAACCAAATGGGTTATTTACCTGCAGATAAGTTTTATAAATGCCATTTCCATCCAGGCTTTCAACATTCGTTCTGGGATAAAAGTCAGAAATTGATCTGATGACATTCTCATTACTAGCGAAGTTAAAGTCAACTCCCACTTCCCAATTTTTCGTTTTGACAGGAATCAAATTCAGCAAGGCTTCCCACCCCTGATTATCCATGGTTCCGACGTTTGCAGGCATAGAAGAAAAGCCAGTATAAGATGGAATTTGAAGACCATCATAAAACATATCCTCTATTCGATTACGATAAAATTCAAAATCCAGGCGGAATCTCTTTTTAAACATCCACAAATTGAATCCAATATTTGTACCTACCAGTGTCTGCCATTTCAGGTTAGTCAATTCAACATTTGTTGAATAGACTCCGGACTCTCCCATATAAGTATAATCATAGGGCGCATACGTGTTAAAATATTGCCAGATCGCTTTATTGGGAGGAGCAGACCCCGCTTGCCCGTAACTTGCCCTGAAACTCAAATCGTCAATGAAACTGCTGTACCTTTTCATGAACTTTTCACCGGAAAAGCGCCACCTGGCAGAAACGGAGGGAAAAAACCCGTACCGGTTATTAGGTCCAAACCGGGAATTGGCATCCATACGTAAGCCGGCATTCAGGATATAACGATCTAGCCATCCATATTGCGCCTGCAATAGAGTTCCGATGGACCTGGTTTCTGACCTGGTAGATGTCAGCAATGCTGAAGAATTCGTCGCCCTTGAGCCATTAAATGGAAACTGAAATTCTGATGAGGCCGTATTGGTAGTCAAAACGTTATAGGCATTTGATTTACTATCATTGGATTGCAAGGACAATAATGCCTGAAACTGGTGATTTCTATCATTAGCCCTGGGCGTATAAATAAAGTTAGTTTTTGTGGTTACACTATATGCATCTCCATCACTGGCTTTTGCCTGATTGACAACCGTTTCTGTAAGCGGTCTTCCTGTGGCATTCTGAGGCAAAAATGTGTGGGCACCGGAATTATTAATGTCAAACTGTACATCAAATGTGGCTAACAGAAGCCTGGGTATCATTTGATATTGCAGTTGAAATGCCGGAGTGATCCTGTCGCCATTCTGTTTGGAAATAGCATTCTTTGCTAAAGCCAAAGGATTATAAGTATGGGAATACTGCCCTTGAATATTCTCTTCCGGTGTAAAGTAATTCGGAGACCTGTTTCCAAAAATATCATACTCATAAATGCTCATATTGGGCATCTTATTATAAGCCACATTACGAATACTGGACAAATAATTCAACTTCCTATTCAGATGGGCATAGGTAAAATTCGCTCTGATGCGAATCCTTTTAGAAACATTGTAATCAAAATTAACTTTCGAAGTGATTCGGTCCAGGCCCGTCCCAATTGTGGTACCGTCCTGATGAAAAAAGCCGACAGAAGCATAATATTTAGCTTTCTCTCCACCGCCCGTCATGGAAACACTATGATCCTGAGAATATCCTGTCTGCGTGATCGCATCAATCCAGTTATTATTGTTACTATAATTATAATACCAATAGGGATCCAACGGATCGAAGGAGAACTCCTTATTTTCATTAATATTCAGCGGATTGCCGCCAGCATTAGCCACTTCTTCCGGTATCAGGGTAGCAAACTGATCCCCGCTTAATAAAGGGATGCTTTTGGGTTGTCTGGAATAAGTCCCCCTGAAAGAATAGGATAAAGCAGGCTTGCCTGTTTTACCTCGTTTTGTATTAATAACCAGCACCCCATTGGCTGCCTGCGAACCCCACAGAGCTGTAGCAGCCGCATCCTTTAAAACAGTAATATCCTGAATATCAGAAGGCGCAATATTCAACAGCTGTGCATACCCCTCCGCATCTGCGGTTCCGAAATTAAAATCCGGAGGTATCTCCGTATTGTATGGCATGCCGTCAACAACGATCAAAGGTTTGGAAGAGCCGTTAATTGTAGCCGTACCACGAATCTGTATATTTAATCCGGCACCGGGATCACCTGTTGTAACGCTCACATTCACGCCTGGCAGTCTTCCTTCCAATGCTGCTGCGATATTCGGCGTCGACAGATTCTCGATTTCCTTTTGCTGAATGGTGGCGGTAGCAAGTGTATTATCCCTATCTCTGATCTTCATACCGGTTCCGTTATCCACCAGATCATTATAAGCCGTAACTGAAACATCCGTAAGCGCTTCGGGCTCTCCATACAGATTAATAGTAATCTCAGTTTTATTCTTAATCTCGATAACAGTGGGTTTATAGTTAATAAAGGCCCCCGAAATCCGGTTATGTTCGGGATCATTTACCCGGAGGGCAAAATTACCATCAATGTCAGTAGCGGTTCCATTAATCGTACGGTCATCTTTATCGATCTCAGTGACTGTCGCTCCTCTAAGTGGCAGATGGGTATTCCCATCTAATACCCTACCGCGTATAATTGTCCGCTTTGCTCCATCCTGCGCCATAACGGAGTTGCTGCTGCATATTGCTATTGCAGAAAAAACAAGTATAACTGCTGCGAGAAAGAATTTTCCTATAATCCTAGTCATTCGTGTATATTTTAATTTTCCGCAAACGCGGCGAATATTTCATTGATAAAATGTAGCCCTCCTTTTCAGGACCAGTCTCTTATATGAATAAGCCTCCACCATACAACTGAACTATTCACTACTGGTTCTGAAATCAAGGACCTTATCGATACTGTGAATAATCGCCATATCACATAAGATGTTACTTTTGGCAACATTCATGTTGGCAACATCGCCCTTCATTCCGTAAATCTGCATACTCCCCACTGAATTAGCAATCTTTAGTTTAGTTGCGACCCCATCTAATGTTTGAAGCAGTGTAACAAAGTCCCCGTTCTTCTTCCCATCGGGGGCCACCATGTTCTTATTTAAAATGTTGTATTGGATAAAACTGATTACATTTTGTTGGTCCCCAAAATCTGAGGGGCTAAAGTCAGGTTCACCGGTAGTTTTGTCGCCGGGCAGCAGACCAGCCCTTACAGCGTCCATTATAGCAGCGTTGGTGGGAACAAATATCGTGTAAGGACTTCCGGCAGTCATACCTGTAATCGTACTGTCGGATTTACTCCATATACTTGATTTAACCAGATATTTGAAAAAATAACTGTAATCATCTGGATCAGATTCGGCCAGCCTGCCAAGATGCGCTCCTGTGGCTACTTCAGAGAATGTCAACAAACCTGTGGTGTACAGAACCTTCCCATTAAATGTCTGGGCAGTGCTATCAATACGTACCACGGTTCCATCATCCATATTTCCGCTGGCAAATAGTGTATTGTCCTTGTACCGGACATATTCTCCATTCCATGATTCAACGATACCTTCACCTGAAAGGTCATCCATTTCGCCGTTCATGGTTAAAAAAACGGAAGAGGCCAATATCCTGTTAACTCTTGCCTGCGACAATGACCCTCCGGTCTCCGTCCCGCCAGGTGGCTGGTATACCCATTCATCGCGATCAGTATTATAGCTATAGCCATTATTATTCAATACATCATTTGAAATCATGACCATCGTAAACTTTAAAGCCGGATTGATCAAAGAGAACTTAATATCCTGGTCCAATGCTTTAGTAATTAATGTATAATTCGGATCCAGGAACGGCTTTCCGTAAACAGTTCTGAAAACATTCGCCTGCTGTACCTTATTGATTCCATAAAAGAATCCATTACTGCACACTTTCTTGTCAACGATATCGGAAAGAGAGAAGGTGGGTGGTTCTGATGAGCTGTTGACTGAGCTGATTAAGTTACTTGGCCATGGGCCGGAAGTCCATAAGTGTGCATTCAGTAAGGCTACCAATACACTGACCGGAGCGGCTTCAAAGGTTTTATAATGTTGTAATATGGTTGCCTCATAAGGTATCAGCGCATCATTTGTAGGAACAACCATTCCATACCCATCTATCTGCGCATCCGTTCCTCCCAGCAAATAGTTCTCATTATTTGGCGAAAAGGCCAGCCCCAGCGCATTCCCGGCATCAAAATATTTAATATAAACAGAGTCCGGTTGTCCCGATAACGCATAGTTTCTCTGGGTTATCTCCGGATTGGACTGATAGGATACCACCATTGCCAGCAATCTCCGGAATTCACTATATTGATCTTTAGAATTCAGATAGTCATCTAAGTCAGGCAAAGGCATTATTACACGATCAACAATGTCTATTAACCCATTTTCTGCCGGGATATCGCTTTCAACCACAGAGGCTCCGGCAATATTAAATCCAGTGTATTTAGATTCCGGATAGAAAAAATTATAATCATAGGCGGACAACCCTTTAAAGGTGAAGAATTTATCCAGAAAATAAGGTAAATACTTATTATTATTATCTTCCGGAACAAAAAAGCCATTGGCATTTGAAGAAAGTATTAAAGAATCTCCATTTTTGTATACCCAGGAATAGTAAGCTGTTTTCCTTTTAAATGCGATACTGGTATCCGGTCCGGACGACTGTTGATAATCAGTCAAAGATTCCTTCCGGTAAGCATTATATATCAATGAATATTTCACGATCTTCTGCGCCATTACTGAATCGATACCTTCGTCTCCGCTTATTCCGTTATCCTTAAAGAATTTTTCGAACGCCTCGTCATTAGGAGCGATACATGTCCAGTAGCCACCATTGCTCAGTGTTTTCTTGTACCCGGATTTGTCGATACATTTCAGAAAATGAACAAAATTTCCTTTTTTTTGTAATACCTGATATATAGGTTGTGCCAGCGAATCCGGCCTGCCGTAATATTCATCCCAACTCTGTTTTCTGCAAGCCACTATACTTAAAACACAACAAATCAAAATCAAAATTCTTGTCCGCATCATTGTATTTAGTTTTTGATCATTCATTTTTTTCTGTTCAGGCAAAGTATTGCCAGCACTATAAAATAGCGTATATTTTTCACAAATAATAGACTTATTTTCTTATTAAACTATAATGTTATATCTCTTTTTAACGGTTAATACAATTCAGTATATTTTGTCTTTCAATTCTAAGAATAAACAGGTCGGGGTTTACCGTTGACTTGTCGTTTTAATTTTCAATGCTTCTCAAATTCGGGAAACTTATTCTAAGCATATTTTGATATTATCTGCAATAAGTTTTTGAGCTTCTTTTAATTATTTGCAAACAACTCACAAATAATTGTTAGCAATATTATGTTTTCTTTTAGTTTTAACCGTCCTGTACTGTGCTGCTTTTCGTCTATTCTTTAAATATTTTTGTTCTATTTTTAAATAGAACCTTGATTTATAATGTTTTATTATACAAACAATATTCTTATTTTTTTTAGAAAATAGAAAATTGATTTAATTTTTATTAACAATAAAATGCGCGCTTGCTACTATTTTACTGTGGGTGCCTACTTTCAGATAATAGATTCCGGGGATGAGGCTGGGAAGCTTGACTTTATATTCACGCGACCCACCATTCAATGGAGATTGATAAACAACTCTTCCGCTCGCATTATAGATTGATACTAAGGCTTTTCCTTCTATAGCTTTTTCAGTTCTCAACGTAATAGTACTTGTTCCCCTTGAAACTGGGTTTGGATATAAAATGACGCCTTCCTTCGCCTGTTTGCCACTCGGGGTCAGAGAAATAGCATCGCTATAATGAGGCGCTCCGCTGAGCACAATTTGAACCAATCTATAATATGTAAGCGTGTTAAGCGGTTCATTGTCAATAAAACGATAGGAGTACCCTTTCCGGTTTTCAGTATCATCATGCCCGCTGACAAAAGCTATTGTCTGCCAGCCCGGGATTCCATTCGGGCTTCTTTGAATTTCGAACCCTTTATTTCCGGTTTCATTGGCGGTTGCCCAATGAAGCACAGCCTTTCCATCCAGTATATGCCCATTAAAAGAGGAACTATAAATAGTTGATGACTGTGGAGTTATAGAGGACTCAGCATACCCCAGATCCGGCGCATTGCCATTATATTCCAGTCCGACATTCACCCCCTTATCGACAAGTTTATTGGTTTTCAAAGTTAGAAATTCAACTTCGGGCAGTCCACCATCCGTTTTTCTATCTGATGTCAGTTTTGTCGCATCCAGACTATTGAAGTCATGGTCGGTAACAGCTATCATTGGAGCAGAGAAAGAATTGCATGTATCCATGCTCAAAGTTTGATCCAGATTAACGATCTCAGCATCTGCTGTCCGCGGACTATAAGAAATATTATTTTTTAATACATGACCATAACCGGCAACTTCAATATTTTCATTAACAGATTTTCTGTTTACCATATCAAAATTGATATCGTTCTTATAGGCCGTATTATTGTAATAGAGGTTTCCCCCCAGATGATCATTGGCATAAAAACCGGCGCGTTTATTATTATAAGCTAAACAGTGCTCTATAACATGCTGTGGTATTGGGTCAGGGTATTTGGTAACTATGTCCTGCATGCCATATCCCCCTGTTTTGAAACCATTGCCGTCTCCACGAACCGTCAGCGACCCGTCCGGATTCTCTGAATAGCCGTTTTCAAACGCCCAACAGCTATCAAGAATTACAGAAGTGTAGGCGAAGCTGAGATCGAACCCATCATCGCTGTTGTGCCATGCCCTGCAGCCGATAATCTGGTTATTCTTACCTCCTGTACTGGACGGCTGGCACACAAAGCCATCTACCGCTCCTCCGTCAACATAATTATTAAAGGCATCACAATTATGGAGCAGATTGCCTATCCCTTGCGTAATATAGAAGCCATTGACCTGACCATCATGAACAGATAGGTTTTCGAAAATGTTATGGTTACCTCTGTTGTTACGAAATCCGGAAGCTTTATTTTCCCCGGACAGAGCTGTGTGAAGCCCTGTTACTTCGATATTTCTAAAGTAATAATAGCTACCCGTGACGTAGAAGGCATTTACCCCCTGACCTGCTGGCCTGACATCGGAAAAATCAAATACGGGGCGCTCATTTTTATATCCCCAGATATAGAAGTTATGATCAGGGCTGCCTTTTTGATTAAAAAAATTCACGTCAAAATATTTCCCTCCATCCATTGTTGCAGCCACCACGTCAGCAGCAACCTTGTATCTACCACCCCGGATAAAAACTGTATCGCCCGGCACAATTTTACCATTGGCAAACATAATTGTCGCAAACGGTGCTGAAATTGTTCCGTTATCATCATCGCTGCCGTCGGGTGCAACGAAATAGGTATGTGTGCCATCTGGATTTAAATTCGGATCCGTGGGTATAATGACAGGAGGAACAGTTGTCTCATGGTATCCTAAGTCGGGTGCAGCCCCGTAATAAGGAAAACCCAGGTCTTGCCCTTTGTCAATAAACTTATCTGTCCTAAGTGTCAGAAAATCTATCTCTGGCAATTGTCCTCCGGACTGCCTGGAGAGTTCCAACTGCGCCGCGTCAAGGCTATTAAAATCATCGTCGGCACCTAAAATAACAGGTTCTGTAAATGAATTATTTTCATCCGTACTTAGACTTTTATCAAGATTTCTTAAATCAGCACCTGTGCTTCTGGGAGCATAGGAAAGATTATTAATCAGGACATGATCATAGCCTGGAACATCGAAATCTTCCTCAGGAGATTTTCTATTCACCATATTAAAATTAGTTCCGTTCCGGTAAGCGGAATTATTCAAATAATAGTTTCCGCCCAGATGATGGTTGGCATAAAAGCCCGATGACTTGTTATAATAGGCAAGGCAATGTTCAACAATATGATGCGGGATAGAATCATGTGGATATTTTGTAACAACATCCGGCATACCGTATCCTCCGGATTTGAAACCATTTCCATCCCCCCTTGAGACCAGATTGCCTGCCGCGTCTTTAGAATAGCCGTTATAAAAAGCCCAACAGCTGTCAAAGGTAACGGCAGCATAGGCATTAATCAGATCGTAGCCATCGTCACTGTTAAGCCAGGCTCTGCAGCCTATAAATTTATTACCCATACCGGATTCCCGAGAAGGGTGACAGCCAAATCCGTCTACATTGCCTCCTGCGCCTCCTTCAGAGGTAACGTCGCAGTTGTTATAAGCGTCGCAATTCCGAACAATATTACCTATGCCATTGGTAAGATAAAATCCAATAGCCTGTCCGTCATGCATGGAAAGGTTTTCATATCTATTATAATTACCATCCTCGTTTCTAAAACATTCAGATTGAGTATGAGTCAGTATAGTCACCTGCACTCCTGTCACCTCAAAATTCTTAAAATAATAATAATCACCGGTAACGAAAAATGCTGTAACCCGCTGATTTGCTGGTTTAACTTCGGAAAAATCAAAGACCGGCCGTTCGCCTTTGTACCCCCAGATGCAGATATTCATGTTGGCGGTTCCAGCCTTATCAAAATAATTAATATCAGCATATAAGCCACTTTTATCGGTAGTAGCAGGAACTACCGCTGCAGGTATTTTATAATCACCACCCCGGATAAAAACAGTATCACCGGCAACAAGATTCCTATGTGCGCGCATCAATGTAGCAAAAGGGCTGGAAATTGAACCATTATTACTATCATTTCCGTCTGTCGCTATAAAATAGGTGTGCGTTCCGTCTGGATTCAATGTGGATTGTCCCGATACAGGGATTCCATTGGACAATAAATAAACTGCGATCAATAGTAAAATTCCTTTCATCGATTTTGAATTTTGTTTTATTAGAAAAGCAGTGATACAGTTGAATTCGTTTTCACGGGACTGACGGTCATCAGGCGGCTGTAATCAATTAACAATTGGTTTACTTACTAACGATAACTTCATAACGAAAATAAAATATCGGCTACGATCAACTGTCCTGTACCATCCTGCTCTATGGCATTTATTTACGCAACCGTTTCCGTAAGTAAATAGTCTATAAATTAATTCACAGTAAAATGGTTATCAATATATAAACGCAACAAAAATGCATGAAAAACGGTCAAATATAAAGTCAAATAGCCGGACTAATTATTTTATGTCCAATAGGCTGAAACTCCGTCATATTAAGCATTTGAGAAAAAATAAAGAAAAGAAAAATTTTTTTGAATAAAAATTATGTGCCCGTCAAAAAAAATTCTAAAGCTGCCAGATTTTTTCCCTTTTTTAAACTCAAAAATCAAATTCTGACACGCTACAATACAAAAAATTCAAACTATAGCGATTCATATAAGAATCATATATTCACATATAAAACAAAATCATGTACAACACATTTCATACAGGACGGTACAGGACGGACAAACCCTCGTTTGTTATTATTTTTACTCAGCTGCAAAAAACAAGCTAAATCAAATATCACCGCATGAACAGGATCCTTTATTGTCTTTTATCGTTTATTTTTTGTTCATTCACCCTCATTTCCTCAGAGGCTCAGTCAGTTATTTCCATTGCAGGCAAATGGTCATTTGCCATAGATCCAACCGATCAGGGTATTATTCAGAAATGGTTTGACAACACACTTAAGGATTCGGTATATCTACCAGGTTCCATGCTTGAAAACAACAAAGGCGACAAAGTATCCTTAAATACCACATGGACTGCCAGCATTTACGACAGTAGCTGGTATTTTAATCCACGAATGGCTAAATACAGAAACCAGGATATCCCTATGTTTCCTTTCTGGTTAACACCTAAATATCATTACACCGGTGCAGCCTGGTATCAAAAAGAGATTACCATCCCGGATTCTTGGCAAAACACACAAGTCAAATTATTTCTGGAAAGATGTCATACGGAAACCACCGTGTGGCTCGACAATAAACGTTTAGGCACCAGAAATAGTCTGGTCGCCCCACATGAGTACGACCTTTCAACAATAGCAACCCCTGGCAGACATATACTGACTATCCGTATCGACAACCGGCTTACAACCATTAATGTCGGTAAGGATTCCCACAGTGTCACCGACCAGACACAGGGGAACTGGAATGGCATTATTGGCAAAATGGAATTGCGATCAAACCCAATGACAGCCATCGAGGAGGTCCAGGTATATCCGGATATTGAAAATCACAGTGCCACGATTCATTTGTCTTTGTCGGGCAATATTGACAATGCAAAATCAATTGTGCTTTCAGCTAAAAGCTACAATAGCCCAAAACAGGACATTGTCAAGTCCTTAACCACAAAACTGATAAAAATTAAATCTAAGGACTCGATTCTTATTAATTATGACCTCGGCAAAGAGGTGCTGCTCTGGAGCGAATTTCACCCGGCGTTATATCAATTGACGGTCGTACTAATCAATAAAGACGGCACCCGATCCGAAAAACAGGTAAGCTTTGGAATGCGGGACTTTAATGTCAAAGGAAAGCAATTTGAAATAAACGGCCACAAGACTTTTTTGCGTGGAACGGTGGAAAACTGCGATTTTCCACTCACGGGCTATCCACCCATGGATAAAAAAGACTGGATCCGGATATTTAAAATCTGCAAAAGCTACGGATTAAATCATATGCGTTTTCATTCCTACTGCCCTCCGGAAGCAGCATTTGAAGCAGCCGATCTGGTAGGGATATATTTACAGCCAGAGGGGCCAAGCTGGGCCAACCACGGCACGTCGCTGGGAGACGGCAAGCCCGTGGATCAGTATATCTTCGATGAGACAGACAGGATGGAAAAATATTACGGTAACCACCCTTCCTATTGCATGTTGGCCTACGGCAACGAACCTCGGGGAGGCCATCAGGTTGAATATCTGACCAAGTTCATTCATTATTGGGAACAAAAAGACAGCAGGCGCGTATATACGGGTGCCTCTGTTGCTATGAGCTGGCCGATTGTTCCGGCCAATCAATACATGATTAAGTCCGGAGCCAGGGGGCTCTCGTGGAATCATCAGCCGGAGAGTTATTCCGATTATACCGATGCGATCAAGAAATACAATGTGCCTTATATTGCCCACGAAATGGGGCAATATTGCGTCTTTCCAGATTTCAGAGAAATCGGCCG
This sequence comes from Arachidicoccus terrestris, assembly GCF_020042345.1. Classification (NCBI taxonomy): domain Bacteria; kingdom Pseudomonadati; phylum Bacteroidota; class Chitinophagia; order Chitinophagales; family Chitinophagaceae; genus Arachidicoccus; species Arachidicoccus terrestris. The sequence goes on along the minus strand of NZ_CP083387.1, from coordinate 2,535,382 downwards.
GTATACCGGTCTCTATGAAGCCAGAAATTTTGAAATGTTCCGGGATATCCTAAAAGATCAGGGCATGGGCAATGAAGCGGGATCTTTTTTGATGGCTTCCGGTAAATTGCAGGCCTTATGTTATAAAAATGAGATAGAAAAATCCTTCCGCACACCGTTAAACGGCGGCTTCCAGTTACTGGCGCTTAATGATTATTCAGGCCAGGGAACAGCCCTGGTAGGCGTTTTAAATGTTTTTTGGAAAGAAAAGGGCTATACTGACGCAAACATATTTTCCAAGTTCTGCAACAGCACGGTACCGCTGCTTAAAACACATAGTTTTGTTTATACCAATGATGAGACCTTCTGGGGATCCGCAGAGATTTTCCATTATACCGAAACAGATATAAAGGGAGCGGATATTTATTGGAATATTGCCGATTCCTTAGGCAGGATCCTGCAATCGGGCGACTTTCACAAAGACATTATCGCGGGCACAAATACACCAGTCGGGGATATCAGTTTTGACCTTTCCACTATTCACCGGGCGCAACGGCTCGTTGTAACGCTGGGAATAAAAGGCACTTCCTATAAAAACAACTGGAACATATGGGTCTTTCCTAAAGATCTGCCCAAGCTGGATATAAGTTCCATTTACTACACGACCAGACTCGACAGCAAAGCTGAACAGGTATTGAATGCAGGGGGTAAAGTCTTTTTAAATGTTGCCGGTGAAGTCGTCAAAGGCAAAGAAATCGTACAACATTTCTTACCAGTCTTCTGGAACACCTCCTGGTTTAAGATGCGGCCACCGCATACAACCGGCTTTGTTTTGGATCCCAAAAATCCAGCATTCCGAGACTTTCCAACATCTTATCATAGTGACCTCCAGTGGTGGCAACTGGTAAACAGAGCTCAGGTGATGCATCTGGAAGATTTCCCGAAAAATTTCAGGCCATTGGTTCAGCCCATCGATACCTGGTTTTTAAGCAGAAGGCTGGCCAGCCTGTTTGAAGCAAAAGTGGGTAAAGGAAAAATAATAGTCAGCAGTTTAAACATTAAGGGAAAAGAGCCATCCAATAACCCGGCAGGTCAACAGCTTCTTTATAGTCTGGAAAAATATATGTTATCGCCGGCATTTAATCCCAAACAGCAAATAGGCCTACAATTAATAAAAGACTTAATAACAAAGCCGTCAAAATTCACGTTTGACCCGTTTGCGAGAGATAGCCCGGATGAACTCAAGCCGAAGGCAGATCTCACCAAATAATTAATCAGGGCAATACTAAAAACAAAGGCGATACCGCAAAAACAATTCATTCACATATTTAAAATAACTTCCAGTATGCAAAGGTTTTCAAACTTTACCAGGGCCGCAGCCGGTCTTCTTTCATTAGCTATGATGGCACCAGGGCTGACAAAGGCGCAGGCGACACATGATAAGCAGGCATCATCAATTTCAAACAAATCAGCCATTGTCAAAACATTACGGGTTGCCAATAATTATTTTATGGATAAGTGGCAGGACGTAGGTAAAATCATCTATGTTCCGTCTAAAAAGAAAAGCTGGCCCAGTCATATCTGGACAAGAGCAGTATATTACGAAGGGTTAATGGCCTTCCATAAAATCGATCCGAATCCAACATATATTAAATATGCCATGGACTGGGGCAATGCACATCACTGGTCACTTAGAGATGGAAATACAACCAGAAATGCCGACAACCAGTGTGCTGGACAGACTTATATTGACCTGGCCATTCTTAAAAAAGATACTGCGCTGATGTCCAATATCAAAGCCACCATTGGCAACATGCTCGCTACTGACAAAATAGACGACTGGTCTTGGGTGGATGCCATTCAGATGGGAATGCCTGTATTTGCCAAACTGGGAAAAATCACGGGAGATCAGAAGTATTACGACCGAATGTGGCAAATGTATCATTATACCAGAAGTGAGCTGAACAAAATCGGACTGTTTGACACGAAAACCGGTTTATGGTGGAGAGACAAAGATTTTATGCCTCCGTACAAGGAACCTAACGGTGAAGACTGTTACTGGAGCCGGGGTAATGGCTGGGTTGCGGCAGCTTTGGTGCGCGTCCTGAACGAGTTGCCCAAAAATGCCCCCCATTATAAGGACTATCTTCAGGACTATATAATGATGATGCACGCCATTTTAAAATATCAGGACCCGAAAGGATATTGGAATGTAAGCCTTGCAGATCCGACACATTTCGGCGGGAAGGAACTTACGGGAACAGCCTTATTTACCTATGCGATGGCCTGGGGCGTAAACAATGGATATCTCAAGAAGGCCAGGTATCTCAAACCCATCAGCCTGGCATGGCAGTCACTGGTCAGCTGTGTTCACCCCAACGGCTTTCTGGGTTATGTTCAGGGAACCGGAAAGGAACCTAAAGACAGCCAGCCAGTCGGCTATGATCATCAACCTGATTTTGAAGATTTTGGACTGGGATGTTTACTCTTAGCCGGTTCTGAACTCTATAAATTAAACTAAACATATTTAAGCGTTACTGCTATGGCTAAAGTTGCGACAAAAATGAAGCTTTACAAAGGCTTCGTAGCGGAATATAAAAAACGTCATAATCCGATATGGCCGGAACTGGCGGCTCTGTTAAAATCATATGGCATCAGTGACTACTCCATATTTTTAGATGATGAGACAGATATACTTTTTGCGATTCTCACCGCTGATGACCCTGATAAATTGGAAGGGCTCCAAACCGAAGAGATTATGCGAAAATGGTGGACCTACATGAAGGATCTTATGGAAACAAACGATGACCATTCTCCCGTTAGCGTTCCACTTGTAGAAATGTTCTATATGCCCTAAGACTGTTCAACGGAAAAGAACCGTTCATTCTATTAAACCATGGCAAGAGGCGCGATTGTATCTGAATATGGCGCCTCTTTTTGTTAAATACCAACTCTGTAAACAATAAACGTACAGAAGATGAACCTGACTAATTCCAATCTACCCCCATTATTCAAATTTCATTGGATCAAATCTATTTCCTTAAAATGCATCCTTTTATTTTGGCTGGCCGTTTTAGTTTCCTCCATTGAATCAGTCTATAGCCAGATTAGACCTATTCACAATGACCAGTTCTGGTACACTGGCTCGGGCGCTCCCATCTATAGCCAGGGCGGCGGCATTTTCCGTTTTAAGGATCCCGAAAATGGGAAATTGAAATATTACTGGTATGGTGTACATTATCAGCAGGCTGATAGATATCTTAAGGACCCCTCTCGAACACAGCGCGGAAGTAGCTTTCAATCAGTGACCTGTTATAGCTCTGACAATCTGGTTGACTGGAAATTTGAGGGGGATGTATTGACAAAACAGGCTCTAAGCAGAGAAAGGCTGACTTGGGTTGGCAGGCTGGGAGTGGCGTACATCAAAGAACTAAGCAAATATGCGATGTTCGTCCAGCATGGCCGTTATGTACTCATTACAGTAGCTGATCAACCCAATGGCCCATTTAAATGGTACCGGCAAATCAATATGCAGCCACTGATCGGTACGACCAACACCGGGGACCAAACTGTTTTTACAGACGATCAAACCGGAAAATCATATTTAATATACTCTTATGGCCGCGGCAGAAACAGAATTTACGTTTCCGAAATCGGCGTCAAGGACGGAAAGATCGGCCTTTTGGATTGCACGGAGGTCTATCACGGTGCCGGTCGGGAAGGCAATTGTATGTTTAAATATAAAGGCAAATACTACATGTGTGCCTCTAACCTCTATGGGTGGGACGGTTCTTACGCCTATTATCTTGTGGCAGACAATATACGGGGGCCTTACAAACCAACGAACAATATGCGTATTATGTCGGGAGCCGAGTCGGATTACGCGCACGTATCACAAACCGGCTTCTTTGTTACGATTTATGGCAGCATACAGCAAACAGTGGTTTATTGCGGAGACCGCTGGGCTGATTTTGCGGGCAATGGCCTAGGGTACAATCAGTGGTGTCCACTATCGTTTTATGACGATCAGCCAGAGTTTAATTCATTAAATTCATGGCAACTGGATGCGGGCACAGGACTGTGGAAGGTAGCGGGCGACAACAATTATATTAAAAACGGAAGCTTTGAAGCGGACAGGCGAAAAATACCCAGCCCGGTAAAGCCCGTGCAGCAACAGCTACTGGGCTGGAGCAGCAAAGTCATCAAAGGGTCACCGATTAAAATCGGCGATAAAAATTCACCGGAACTGAACCATTTTAACGACAGCATAGAGCGAAAAACCGTTATCGGAGAAAAGAGCCTGAATATCAGTGACCAGGTACCCTTTGAGCGCAAAGTGTCTCAGGTCATTAAATCCACGCGCGACGTTCCACTAAAAGATGGCTCCTACGAGCTATCGGCGAAAGTAAAAGCCGGAGGTGCATTCCGGAAATTAACCATGTATGTAACCGTTAATGGTAAAACCAGGGCAGTTTCGATTTACAGGCCAGACTCAACCTGGCATACCTACCACGTGCCCGAAATAAAGGTCGATTCAGGACAAGTCGAAGTGGGGTTCTACGCTGACGGAGCAGCTAATGGCTGGTGTCTGGTAGACGACGTTGCGCTGGTCAGGACGGATAAATAATCTATTACAAAAATGGCAATATGAAATATACTTTCCTTTTTATTTTTATCCTCGTGTTCACATTCGTATCAAAAATACAGGCACAAAAGACGCAACGGCCCTATCGTGCCATCTACTCGGGTGTCCCCTGGTTCGACAACAGGGATAGCATCCTCAGCGCACACGGCGCCAATATCATCAAAGACGACGACGTGTACTATCTTTTTGGCGAAGTACACTCAGATACCAGTAACGCATTTGCCGGGTTTAATTGTTACGCGTCAACTGACCTGTATAACTGGGCATTTAAATCGGCGGCACTAAGACCACAAAAAACCGGAAAATTAGGCCCTAACCGCGTCGGAGAACGCCCGAAAGTCATGAGGTGCCCTGCTACCGGAAAATATGTGATGTATATGCATGTCGATAGCCTGAACTATAAAGACCAATTTGTCGGCTACGCAACAGCAGACAAAATTACGGGGCCCTATGATTTTAAAGGTCCCCTGCTTTTTGGCGGGAAACCCATCAGAAAATGGGATATGGGTACCTTCCAGGATACAGACGGCAGCGGTTACATTTTGATACACGGTGGCCATATCTATAAATTGTCGGACGACTATACTTCTGTTGTCGCACATGTCAACAAATCGATGACCTCAGGCTTTGAGTCTCCTGCTTTATTTAAAAAAGACAACATCTACTTCTTTTTAGGTTCCAACCTCACCAGCTGGGAGAAAAACGATAACTATTACTTTACCGCAAAATCGTTGAGCGGCCCGTGGACAAAACAAGGCTTATTTGCACCGAAAAATACATTGACCTGGAACTCACAGACAACATTTGTCCTTCAGGTAAACGGCTCGGAAGATACGGCCTTTATTTATATGGGTGACCGGTGGTCTTATCCAAAACAGGCCTCTGCCGCCACCTATGTATGGCAGCCCATGGCTGTCCACGGAACCAAAATTTCAATCCCGGAGCTTCAACAAGGCTGGACGGTCAATCTACGTACGGGGCAGGTTGGCCATTTATCTCCAAATAATCAGCGCATTTCCAACCAAAGCCGGCGTATACTATACAAGGGTAACTGGCATCAAGACACAACCGGTGGAATGTGTTCTGACCAAAAAGGCGACAGTTTTCAGATTCAGTTTACAGGAACCCGGATCGCGTGGTCCGGACACTCATCCCGCAAAGGAGGTTATGCCAAAACTGTTATTCACGACAAAAACGGAAGCATTCTATATTCAGCTATTATCGACCTGTACTGCCTCTACCCAGACAAGGCGATTAAGTTCATCAGCCCCGGCATGCCAAAAGACACCTATCACCTCACAGTAACGGTGCTGGGCGTACATCCCAGTTGGTCGGACAAAAGGAGATCAGACTACGGAAGCACCGGAAATTTTGTTAGCCTGGACCATTTAAGTGTTACACCTTAGGCAGCAACTGCTTATAATGTTCTCAATACCACGATTCCATGCCTGGGTATCAAAAATTCGGAGGCATTTTTCAGCTGTCCCAGGTCTCCATGCAACCAGAGATCCGGGCATTTTGTTTCTTTCCTGACGCCGACGACCACCAGCGGTAATCGTTTCTATTCATCATCAAAAACTTGTAATGATTGTGGTTGGATAAATCAAAATTTAAAGCTTTCTGACAGAGAATGGACTTGTAGTTCTTGTGGTGTTGTACACGACAGAGATGTTAATGCGAGTATAAATATTCGAAAAGAAGGTTTGAAAATATATGGGCAGGGACTGCCTATTACAAAGGTGGAGGATAGATCAGACTACTCAGGTAGCACGTCCCTTGAAACCCGAAGCCCCACCCATCGCTTTAGCGTGGGTGGGTAGTTCACTTACCTAATATAATTTTTCATCGTTACTTTCATAATCAAACCAATCAAAGCGGGCGCTTTCCGTAGATGGATAACCGCCGGAACTTGCATAAATACCGATACCGGGACCGTTAAAACGATTGAACGTATTATCGGTGATCGGTGTAATGGATTGTATCTTCCCAAGCGTGTTCATATGGTCAACCGTCCGACCATAACTGAATCTCAGTTCAGTTTTATTGGCGGTGACACGTAGCAGTATCTCATCATAGTTATAAGCCGCTTTCGCTATGACCGATTTGATGCCCCGATCTTTTTTTATCACCAATACGCTATCTTTCGTTTTTACCAGGCTAAAATAGCCATCGGCCGTCCGGTAGAGAATCATACCCGCCTGCCCGTAAGCGTTTCCAACCGCAAAATTCATCCTGGTCGTCGCAGTAAAACAAAAATCCTTCACTTTTTTTAAAAACAGCGACCTGCCTTTCAAGCTATCGGCAGTCGGGCCTGCCAGTGGCAACCGGCAGGCACCGGCCTGAATAAACCGCCCGATCATCTCTTCATTTCCCGGCGCATACCAGCCAGCATCAGCATTCTCCGGCCCATCAAAATCATCCTTTCCAGTAGCCATAGGCACGGGCGTCCATGGAAGATCAGGCCTCGGCTGATCTTCCATGCGCACACGGCCAAAACCTGGATTAAAAATGGGTGTACCGTTTTCAAAATCGACTTTACACAAAAAGGTCTCTCTGGAGAGGGGATCAACCCCGCCGATCATTCTTTTGCCCAGGCATACGGCAAACCAGTCGCCACGTTGTGTCTGCACCAAGTCAGCATGTCCAACCGCCTGAACAGGGTATTTACTGCCCATTTGCCGGTGCGACAGCACCGGATTAGTCAGATCAGCTTCATAAGGCCCCCAAAGCGAATCACTATGGAAGACCGTCACAGCGTGGTGTTCATCCGTACCCCCTTCAGCGGTCATGAGCAGATATTTTCCATTGATCCGGTAAAGGTGCGGCGCTTCTGTGTAAGCCGCATTGGATGCGAATCCATAGGTCAGGATTTTACGCTTACCCACCAATTTCCCCTTTTTTAAATCCAGCTGCTGCATCCAAATGGCAGTTTGATGCGTCCAAGACTTCTTAAATCCTTCCCATTGATTTCCGATGTAATAACATCTTCCGTCCCTGTCCCAAAATAATGACGGATCCACGCCATCGGCACTTTTTAGCCATACCGGATCCGACCAGGGCCCCCGGGGATCTTTAGCCGTGATATAAAAATTACCGCCACCGTGAGAGCAGTTAGTAATAAGATAATACGTTCCGTCATGGTAACGAATGGTTACCGCCCAGATTCCGTCATTATCACTTAGCCCTCCCAGCTTTACCATCCCCATACGATCGATGCCATGGCCGATCAATTCCCAGTTGACGAGATCCCTACTATGATAGACCGGAATACCCGGGTACCAGGTAAAGGAAGAAGTGACCATATAATAGTCGGCACCGACCCTACAGATGGAAGGGTCAGGGTTAAACCCGGTTAATACCGGGTTCTTAAACGTCGCGGGCGGGTTCTTTGCAACCGTCTGCGCCATCAGTGCGTTGTTACTCGCTAAAAAACAAACAGCACCGATAATGACAGTCCGTGCGGCAATGAGCACCCTGGCCTTGAAATCAGACTTTTTAAAGATCATATTGGATATATAATTTTCATCTTTAATACTGCTTTGTGCTGCAGATCAACCACCATACCCCCTGGCAGACACGTGTTGCTTTTTTATGGACCGATAAAAAAGACGGCTGACGTACCTTCCCTTCTAATATTCAATACGTTCGCAGTCCGTAATTTTATAAATGGCCTTCTTCCCGGAAACCGTCTTTACATTTTCGAATCTGATATTTTTACCATCTGTAACAGATATTTCAGCCTTTTCAGGTAAGCGCACATTTTCAAAACGTACATTTTTCAACGCATGCCCGTCTTCTGCAAAGCCATTGATATCGATGACGGGTTTGTTTACAGGAGCTGTCGTGAGGTCAATGTTTTTAAACAGGTAGTTTTCAAATACCGGGACGACCGGTGCCGCCTTACCGTCATTATTATAATTAACGGAGGAGTACACGGTAATTTTCTGCAACTGGCAATCCATAACCCGTACATTCCTTACATAACCGCCTCTTTGTTTGGTGGCCTTGATCTGAAAACCATGGAGCAGTGGACCTGCCTGGCAATCTCTGACCACGACATCACTCACGCCTCCGGACATCTCACTGCCGATAGAGATACCATGCCCTTTGATAAAATTGCACTCGGTAATCCGGACACCCTTAGTCGGCCGCCCGATCTCATAGCCTTCGGGATTTTTCCCTGATTTTATGGCAATGCAGTCATCTCCGGTTGAGAAACTGCAATTAAAAATATAGCTATCAACAGACGAATCAGGATCAATGCCATCGCCATTGGGTGCCGTGCTATGGATCATCAGATCATGAAGGGTTACGCCCTGGCAATAAAGGTAATGGATCGTCCAGCATGGCGGATTTTCAATGTGCAGGCCCTGTAGGTCTACATTCTTGCAATTCATCAAAAGAATTAACCGGCCCCGGCTTCTGATGCCACTCTCCTTTCTCATGGCCGCACCAAGAGCCCCACCGGCACCTCTAATGGTTCCTTTCCCTATTATTGACAAATTCTCTACGGAAAAGCCGCCCTTATGATTCATCACCCCCGCATTTACCAGACTGGCATAGGTCTTCATCTCCCAGCCTTCAAACCGGTTATCTATCATGGGAAGGTAATCTGCTACATTGCCACTGCCTTGCAAAACGCCACCTTCGGCTATTCTCAGGGTCATATTGCTCTTTAGGAAAATCGCACCACTCAGAAAAGTACCGGCCGGAACCAGCACAGTGCCACCTACAGGGCATTGATCTATCGCTTTTTGGATGGCTTTCGTATTGAGCGTCTTATTATCTCCTATCGCTCCAAAATCCTCAATATTCAGAACTGCACCCTCCGCCCTGGTACTGAAACTGACCGCATTGCTGGCCTCTGAAAAAATACCGGTATTGGTTTCAGCCTTTACATAAAAGCTATAGGATGTAGCTGGCTTGAGCTCAGTTAACCTGAAATTGCATTTATCAGATGTTGCAATCTCTTTACTGTTCAGAAATAAATGATAGGTCTTTATATCATCATATTGTTCCGGTTTATCCCAAATAAAACTCGCACCGGTTGAGCGAACCGTTCCAGGCGCCAGTGTCAGATTGACCGGTTTTTGAACCGCGGCTGACGCCTGGAACGTTAGAACAAAGCTTGTCAGAAATGCAATTATCTTCATCATTTTGATTTGTAGTGACTAAATAGTGGCAACATCGTTGCCTTTTAATGTATAAAATGTCCTTTTTATAGGTTCTTCCTCAATTTGTCTTTACTGTGATCTTCCCGCCAAACGGATCAAAATTAAACTGATATTTTCCGTCTTTTTCAACGGTCTTCAGTCTTTTGCCATTTTGTGTGACAGTTATTTTTTTTATCCCCTTTTGATCGACCAGCCCGGTCAGCGGCTCGGTATACAGCGACATATCCAGATGTAAAGTAGGCGATATGACAAAACCTCTACCGATAGGCGCAATGTCAAAAGTAACCAATTTCCGCTCTTTCGTATAGGCCGCCACATCGTAGAAAGTACCCACCCAGATTTTGTCTTCCAGCGACTTGATCCTTTTCAGATAGTTCCATAAGATATCAGGATCCTTAAAATGATCATAGCCATAAGTGATACCATGTGTCATGGTGACTTCCCAGCCATCTGTTGTCAATAGCTTCTCTAACCGATTCTCCAAGTCAGCAGCGGTCCACTTACTTCCCAGAGAAATCTGCAGCAGACGACTGGCGATGTGATGTTTATACACTTCAACCATTCCGTCTGCAACTTTCGTGTTGTTGGCATAGGCAAATGTCAGGGGTTTCACGCCGAGCTCGGTGTAGATCGCGCTGTCATTTTTATCAATATCTGTTTTAATCTCAGCAAGCGGGAACTTACCAAAATTCCTGTGCTGCCACCCGTGGCTGGCAATTTCGTGGCCTTCTTTCGACATCGATCTCAACTGTCCCCAGCTCATCCTCGGTTTACCGTCGTTAGCCGCTGAGTCTGAAATGGACCGCCCGTTTACAAAAAAAGTCGCTTTGAATCCGAGTCTGTTAAAATGAGGTGCCACCAGCGTCGCCTGCTCTGCCAGCCCGTCATCGAATGTGAAACTGATGGCAGCCTGTTTGTCATTCAAATACCGGGCAACCCTGAAGCCTTCCATATTCAGATGCATTATTTTGGCCAGAATACCATACATCCGGGTACCCAGATATTCTGCAGATGCAGCAGTAAAATGCAGGTGGTCGCGTTGTAATTGTCCCTTACTCATGTCTATCAGGTAGGCATTGGGATCCTCTTCGGCAATGCGTTTCATAGCCAGCTCGACAATTGGGCTATAGTCCCGGTTTGTCGTTGGGATGGACCCGAATATGAATGGCAGCCTGGAATAGTCTTTACCGGTCTTTTCGCTCAGGTGTTTTCTCACATAGGCAATTACGGCCTTTAAGTTGTCGTAATATTGACTGGCATGAGCACCGTCACTTTCCCCCTGGTGCCATAAAAAAGCATCGATTTGATACCCGCCTTTTAGTTTCGAAAGAGTCTTGTCGATGGACGCATCTATGGCGTCTGTAAAAGACAACAATAACGAATGGCCTCCCGTTTCATATGACGAAGTGTTTTTCAGAAAATCCGGATCGGCAGACCAGTAACGTCCTTTGCCCTTAGGCGGAATGTGTTTGGAATATTGGATTGATGTGCCGCCAACCGCATATTTAATTACATAGAAATCCTGCTTCAAAGCATGTCCCAGTTTATAATAGGTAACGGCATCATAAGCCCAGAGACCGGGCGTTATTCTGCCTTTGGGATAGAACGGCACAAATTCCCCATCCTCTCTATTCTGGTCAATTTTACAATATTTGTAAGCACCGGTTTTAAAACTCACCGGATCCGTTGATAAAGCTTTTATATAATCGGGCAGATCCCTGGTCGAAACCCTGCCATCGGTATTGGACTGGCCGGCGGTGATGATCACGTGCGTTTGTCCAAACAGCTGGCAACCCATAAATAGTGCAGCCAATACAAAAAGAAGCTTGTATATTTTCATCATAATCATTTTTAACTCAATACACCGCCAGACTGATAAATTGTAACGTGATCATCAGTTCCGGACAGGATCTTCTCAGTTCTGGCAAGGATCGCGGGCAAAAATTGTATAAAACAGGCTTGCAATAATCGCCGGCACAGTGTCTGTTAAAATACGGCAGAGGAAATTGTGCCTTTCAGCGCATCCTGTCGTTTCTTGTCTGTAAATCAACAAAATCAGGTATCTCCGGAAAGCAGACTGTCAAAATATACAAACATACTAATATAGAATTGTAAGTCTGAATTTCTTTCTGTTATTAATCTGTCTTATCCAGGCAGATAAAAATAAAAAATCCCCGTCATAAATACTACCCATAACGCCCAATTACCTTTGCGGTTACAGGTAGTATTTAAGATAGGATCTCAATCACTTATTCAATTGTGCCCATAATATTAAAATCCGGGATTCTGTTGCGCCTCTTTTTCTTCAACCGTAAGTGCACTACCGTTTAACTGTATTCCATCCAGATAAGTTTGCGGTATAGGCCTTAACTCATGGAAAGGCTGAACATTAGCAGATGCCTGAAAATTAAATGCCTTCACACGTGGTACTAACGTCTCTGTTCTGGAAAGGTCTTCCCAGCGTACAAATTCGCCGGCTAGTTCCCTGGAACGCTCATCTAATACCAATGCCAACATCCTGTCATAGTCGCTGCTTAATCCCAGCTTGGATATGATATAATTATCAGAGGCGGGTAATGCGCCTGTACTGGAAATGGACAAATCGGTTGCTGCTGTGGTTGCAGGAATGTTATTTGATTCGTAATAGGAATTCTCCGCCACAAAAGAATTTATGTTTGGATCTTGTCCGGAGGTAGAGGCCCCAAGGGCGCCGCCTCCATCATAGTATACAGAGCGGTCTTCCCCGCTTTTGTATGCAGCCCTGTTCCGGACAGCATTAATATATGGCAGCGCTTCAGCGTAGGTGCCCTTACCTAATTTAGCCAGCCTGATCTTAGCCTCTGCGGCTATCAGATAAGTTTCTGCTGATCTGGCCAGAATAATATCTCTGAATCCACGGGTATCATTAACCGCAGGCCTCGAACCATCAAAAAATTTACTGAGAGAAGGATACCTGACGTCAACATTCAGGGCGCCATCGGCTGTCATTGCTTTTGGATAGGCAATATAGGCATTGGGGATTGTCTTGCCTGTCTTTGGGTCTTTTACAACATCATTCAGTTCATAAGAAGAGAAACGCGTGTCTCCCGGCTGGTTCACTATATAAATAATTCCCAGATCGCCATTTTTGTAATACCCGCCAGATGCTTTATTCAGCCGGTATTTTGTTCTGAAGCTCTTCCAGAATCTGGAATCTTTTACCAGGTCATACACTCTATACATATAGTAACTGGGTCGTAAACGAGAGTATGGCCGGTCCCCGGTCACATCGCGTTGCATCTGCGCTAGATCATCATATCGGCCGCCAAAATAAATATGCTGATGATTGCCGCCTGTGGCAGACACATCAGCCGTAAACTGTGCAGAAAGAATAAGTTCAGGCAGTTGTTCATTTGCACCATCGGGTTCGGTATAATCCCATAAGGCCGCAAAATCAGCTGCCAACGGATGATTAGCAATCACTTCATCACATAAAGGCACGATAGCGGCCAGATCGGCGGCCTTTGTCGGAGCGTTCCAGGAATCGTTTATTTCACTCGCTCTATATAAATAAGCTTTTGCCAGGAAATGTGCTGCCGCGTCTTTAGTGATTTTGGCAGGCGCACCACTATTGGGTAAGAGTTCATAGGCTTGTTTAAAGTCCTCAATAATCTGATTATACACTTCCTGCGGAGTCGCTCTCGTAAACTCAAGATTGACAGTCGTACTGGGTGTCGTCACTAATGGAACCCCACCATATTGCGACACCAGTCTCAGGTAGCAATAGGCCCGGAAAAAATATCCCTCTCCCAACGCCACCTTCTTAATTTCATCTGCCGTAGAAGCACTCGCTGTTGCATTCTGAATCAAAAGGTTGGCATCTCCGATGCCGATATAGAGATTATCCCATTGCGCATTGGTTGAAGAAGTATTGCTATTCACTTCAGAGACGATCGATTTAAAACCACCGTCATAATCATTCCACACGGCATTAGACCCATCACCTCCGACGCAAAATTCATCCACGCCATAAATGGTATTACAATAGATCCATTCAGCGCTGAACGGGGTTTTAAATACCTGATAATACGTACCGGTGGATAGCGATTTAATACCGGCATCCGTTTGATAAAAGCTCATTCCTCTTTCTGTTTCTAACTCTTCTCCAAGGAAGTCTTTTTTGCAGGACCCTATAAACAGGCATCCGGAAAAAAGGGCAACAGATATATATAGTTTATACTTTTTCATTATTGTTGATTTTTACGCATGTGAATGATTTCAATTAAAATGACGCATTTACCCCAAAAGTGATCCCTCTGTTATAGGTAGGGCTCAGAAGATCCATATCCATCCAGTCAATGTTTGAGAAAAGCATTCCCGGGTTGGCGATCTGGATATAGGCTTTCAGACCTGTTATAGAGGTCTTCTTTAGGATTTTGGGACTCAGGTTATAGCCCAGAGAGATATTACGGATCTTGATAAAAGAGCCATCTTTATAACCCAGTGCCGTATAATAGATATCCCCACTGCCGTCTGAGCGGATTGGCTTTTGATACTCCGCATTTGTATTGACTTCTGTATAGTAATCGATTTGCCTCTGGGACTGCCGGGCCCCCTGATTTTCTCCATCGGTATTATATGTGTACTTTAAGCGCCCGTACAGCAGTACAGATAATTCAAAGGACTTATAAACAAATGTATTGGTCATCCCCACAATCCACCTGGGTCGGGTATTTCCGATGATCACCCGGTCATTATTGGCATCAATGGCTGTATCCCCGTTGATATCTACCGGTCTCACATTACCTGGAGAGAAGGAGCTGCCATGGGCATTGTACATTTCATAAATGGCTTCATCCTCCGCATGCCATAAGCCGGCATTCCTATACCCATATATGACGCCAATAGGCGCTCCGATAAACCAGTTATTGTTAATGTCATCCTGATTTCCATTGGCCAGAGAAACGATATGATCATTTTGCCAGGAGACATTGGTTGTCGTTGTCCAGTTAAAATCCTTTTTATTAATATTAATCGTCGTGAGACTCAGGTCTATGCCTTTATTGGCTGTTGCACCCACATTGGCATAAGTCTGCGTATAACCTGTAGTTGTCGGAATATCCATCTGCATTAACAGGTCTGTCGTCTTGGATTTGTAAAGATCCAGACTTCCCATTACCCTTCTGTTAAACAGGGAAAAGTCAATACCCACATTATACTGCGTTGTTTTTTCCCAGCCAAGGTCCTGATTGGCCATGGTCGTCGAAGGAGTAGTACCTGACGTAAGCGTGCTGGTATATGGATAAAACAAAGATGTAAGTGCCCCCTGAGTCGCGTAGGCATCTATGGCAGAGTTGCCCGTTACGCCTACACCCAGTCTCAACTTCAGATCATTAATCCAGCTTACACCACTCATAAATCCTTCTTTATCAAGCCGCCAGGCAAGGGCAGCGGAGGGAAACCAGGAATACTTGTGGCCTTCTGCCAACTGTGAAGCACCATCCCGTCTTGCTGAAGCCGTGAGGATATACTTATCATCATAGCTATAATTCACTCTTGCCATATAGGATTGCAACTGGCTTTTCGTGAGGCCTGACGAATAATCAGTCAGGTCAGTCGAAGATATATAACTACTTGTCAGCGCATTCCACTTTTGACTGGGAAAAGCGATCCCGTAGGCCGCAATACTGCTGCTTTCCGTAGAATACTGTGTCCAGCTGCCCAGTAAAGTAAGCCCAAAATCATGCTTTCCTATACTATTATTATAATAGATTAAATGATCCAGTGTATAGGAGACATTCTGCTTCTTTTCCAGCGAAGCATAGTTGACGCCACTGCTCCTGACAGAAGCCGAATCAATATATACCCCGTCCCGATAGCTGGAGATATCCGGACCAAAGTTCACCCGGTATTTTAAATTCTTTAAAACAGGCAGGATCTCACCAAAATCAATTTGCCCGTAAAAACTGCCAAAGGCGCGTAAAGTCGTTCTTTGATCCTGGCTTAAATTCCATTCACCTGCCACTGTTTTGATCGCCACATCACCACCTGGGTACTCGATTCTGTTTCCGTCCGCGTCATACGGTACAGTGTAAGGTAGTTCATACCTTGCCTGTTCATATATTGATCCACGGGAGGAAAGCGGATTACCCCCCAGTGTTGACTGACCATATTCCTGTACACTATAGGATGCCTGCAGATTACCCCCCATCGAAAACCATTTAGTGGCTTTGATATCCACGTTTACATTAGCAGAGTATCTCTTATAGTGTTGCCCTTTTTGCGTCCCTTTATTATCTAAATAGCCAAATGAAGCGTATGACTTGATCTTATCTGTTCCACCGCTGACACTTAAATTCAGGTTCTGCGTAATTCCCGTTTGAGCCACCATCCCTAACCAGTCGGTTGTGGCCACTTTGGACCCATCCCAGGCACCACCATTCCAGCCTTTTTCTATATTAGCCCATGCGGCAGGATCGCTGCTGGCCAGGAATATAGCCTTATCGTTGTCGATTGTCGGCTCATCGCCTCTTGGATAAACGGAAGGGTTTTTGTAATAATAGGCCCAGCGCTTAAAAGTGATATAATCACCCGCATTCATCATCTTCATTTTGTTCTCAAGGTTCTCCACCGTCGTCGACAGATTCAGATCGAGTGCTGTTCTGCCGACCTTCCCTTGTTTGGTGGTGACAATTACAACGCCATTGGCGCCCCTTGATCCATAAATAGCGGTCGCAGAAGCGTCTTTCAAAACATCAATAGAAGCGATATCACTGGGGTTCAGATAATCGATCCCTCCAGTCGTCAGGGGAATTCCGTCTACAACAAACAGTGGAGAATTAGAGGCAGTCAGGGATCTGACGCCGCGGATATTAATATCCGGGACTGTACCAGGCCTTTGGGTAGTCGATATATCCACGCCGGCCACCTTGCCCTGCATCGCCTGAAGCGCGTCCGCTACCGGTCTGGATTCTATTTCTTTTTGGCTAATCCCAGCAATAGCACCGGTCACATCCTTTCGCTTCTGTGTTCCATAACCTACCACAACTATGTCATTTAGGCTATTAGCCTTCAAGGACAATGTAACATCCAGGACAGAAGAATTGTCAAATGCCACTTCTTTGGTATCATATCCGATGTACGAAAATACCAAAACACCTTTGGTGGTCGATAAGGTGATCGTATAACGACCAGTTGCATCCGTCAGTGCCCCCGTCTTTGTTCCTTTCAACAATACGCTCACGCCGGAAAGGGGAGTACCCATACTGTCAGTGACCTTTCCCGATATGGTAGCCGGCTGAACAGACGTATCATGGTTTAAAAGCGTAACCGGTTCGGCAAAGACTCCATAATGCAAAACGATTACTAATAAAAAAACAATAAATAAAACGGGCTTACATGCGCCCATTTTCTTACACGCATTGGTTTGCTGTGATGGCGGAGCCAGCAAATCATAGATAGTAGTTTTCATACTTTGCAGGGATTTAGGTTAAAGAAAAATTTATAAGAAAACGTTTTCAAACTGTTTGACAGAGACAACAATTTACCTGCAGAAAGCAATTCACACTTTTCACCCCAGAACGGTAATTCTGCATTAAATCAAGGACTTATTAATCACATTCATCCAAACTGGAAAGCATCATGAATCAATATAGAGCTTACCCGATGCTTCTTCATAAAACATACAACTGTTAATGCGTAGACAAATCTAAAAATCATTATTTACATAACTATCCTGTACCATCCTGTAAGTTCGACATATAATCGCGACAATTGCCGACAGGAAAATCAGTAAGCACGACCTATGGGATTGGCGGACAATTTATTCGTACACGCGGCTGTCATCAGAAAGCACTTCTAAGAGAAGTTCCCCCCAAAGCCTTCCGGATCTCATAACTGTAGACCTTTATTTTACGAGTGTTACTGCCATCATTCCCACAATGACCTCATTGGCGACCGCCTTCCATTCAATAGCGCTTAATTCTTTATTTTTATCCAGCGGAATATTTAAAATGATCCCAGCGCCTCCCTTGATCTCCCTGTTTCCCACATTCTTAGGCGAAATACCCATGGCTGCTCCCATATCCTTACTGACAATTCCCTTTTTAAAAGAAACCCGGTAGGGCCTTGGCGTTTTTACATGAAACGCCATGCTATCCCTGAAAAAAACTTCCTGGATCGGGCACCAGGTATCGGGATTTTTTAAATCCAGGTCAGCGGTTGATCCATCTTTATAATGCACCCTTACAAGGCCGTTTACAATTCCGTACTGCATCGGATTGGTGGTCCCTGTCATTAATAAGACGGCCATTTCAGCCTTTCCGCTAAGCGGTACGGTAATAGAGTCGGGATAATTATCCCACAGTGTGACAAAGGCTATATTGTTACCCCGGGCAGCCAGTCTGAATGGAATGCCCATAGGTGTCATAAAGGTATGATCCTGTACTTTGGACCGGATTCCAGCGTCATCAATCTGATAAGTAAGTTTGGGCTGGCACCAGTCTCCGACACCCTGGGTCGGCGTTTGCAAAGTGGTATAAGGCGATCTTGGCGTAAGATATTTGTTGGTAAAAATATCAGTCACCTTTGCATTCAGTACCTGGTCCATGTTCACCTGAACATACTTATGTCGGGCAGTAAAATCATAGCCAGCCAACACGTTCCGACTAAAGTCCGGTTGGTTCCACAAAGCAGGGTTGACAGGTTTCCACCACCAGAGTCCGCCCTGATTCATTTTAGCAAAAGATTGTTCAACACCGTTTGGAACATTTACAGGTGCAGCAATCGCATTACCGGACCAATTGATTTCTACCTTGTAATTAGCTGCAATACCGCAGGATATTTCTATTAAAGGGCGATTAATACCGTCCTTAATCACCCATTTTACTGGCCGGCCGTTTACGGTAACCCCCGAAATCTGATCTTTTGGCGCATTGACCAGTAACTTCAAATCCAGTGAGTCCTTAAATTTGCTGTTAACTATATAAATGTCCTTATCTCGACTTCGTTTAAATTTATACCCTATCCTGGATTGCGTAATCTCTGCAAAATTCCAATCGGACGGGAATCCCGGTCGAATGAATAACTTATTATGTAATGCATCCGGATAGATTCCGAATAAGCCTTGCACAACATCCAGGCTATATACACCTATTACATCGCCAAAATCACGATAGGTTTCTCCTAAAGCCGCATCATAAAAACTAATCTGGCCGATATTACCAGGAGAATTTCCTAAATACATTCCATCCAGCACCGAACTTTTGAACAGTTTAAATGCGGCATCTGGGCGGCCTGCCTGCCAATAGGCAAGTGCCGTATTACCGACTTCGCCAAAAGCGACATTATTAACACTCCAGACATATGGCAGCCATGAACTCGTGGACAGGGTTGCATACTTGTCTTTGCCGGAAAACCCGTTGGACATAACAGGAATGTGAGGAATATACGCATCAATATAACGCGTAGCCTGATAGGCCTGGAAAATAGTGGATACTCCGGAATTAATCGGTGTATAGATAGACCAGACGGCCGCATTCGGATGAGTAAGTTGATTTCCCATAAAATCCACATACTCTGCCCACCAGCCTTTGTCTTTCAACCAGAGTTTGTCATTCATGGCCTTCTGTATCTTCTCGGCCTCTTGCCCGTAGGGACGAGGGTTCTCTCCTATAAGTTTGGCAATCTCAGCAGCTAGTTTATTCGCCCGATAGTTATAGGCGGACGCTACCGCTGTTCCTCCACTATTATACCCCAACGCATCTGAGGCCCAGGTACCGGCATAATTATCATAGAGACCATCTCCATCTGCGTCCCAATTTCTCTTCTCCCACTCGATACTACTTTTAATAACCGGAAACATCTTTCTGGCATATTCCAAATCTCCTGACCATTGCAAATGCGTCAATAGCTCATCTATGTATACCATATTCATGTCATAGTGATGCATCCGATGATTATCCCTGGGGCTTCGACAGATATACCCATTGCTATACATGGGAGAGCCCCACCTATAAGCTCCCCGAGCCAGATTCATTGACGTATCAAGTTGAGGTTGAGGATAAACAGGTGGCACACCCGTTACCTGGGAAGCCGCATAATTATCAAAGTGAATGTCGGAACGCGCCGGCCACCCCAGCATATCTCCGGTATAGGCAGCACGCCAACCCGGTAACTGGCTCCGCCAGCCTACCGCTCCATGCAGCCAGACGTTTCCATCCCAGATTGCATCAGCTGCCATTGAGATTGTTCCACCCAAAGTATTGATATAAGGATCAGGCGTATTGATCTTTAAAGTACCAGCCAGTTTTGTTCTGGCCTGTTCAGCTTTATCAAAATCCATTTGCCCTTTCTCATGGTCAACAATTTTTAATGTTGAATTTTCAAATTCCACAAATACCGGTTCTTTTCCTAAAGCAATTGCAAATGATTTGAGGTCTTTAGGGTGTAAAGGAGCTTCAAACGCATCAATAGGATCTGCACCCATATCACCATTTCGGTTCAGATGCTTTGACCGGATCTCAGTGATCTGGCAAACAAGTTTCACCCCTGAAGCCAAACCGGTCCCGTCAAATTTCCATATGCCGCCTTCTGTGTCATAAAAGGCATTCACCTCAACCTTAAGCATTGAAGTTCCCAGGCGCTTATCTTTTAGTTCATAGATTCGTTTACCAGGAAAATAAACAGATTTGCAATAGTCAGTTGAATCCAGCGCAATTGTCTTATCGCCGGCAATAATCCTAAAACTTAAATGTTTATTATTCTTTTTGTTATAAGTTGCAAAAACAGGCCGGTCACTGGTTTCAATTCTGAAAAGCGAGTGACTTCCATATAGCGCTCTGGTAAACCGGTTCTTCCCATTTACAGATACAAAACCGCCCTCTTCCGGTCGGTACTGTAAGAGACGTATGGCCCTGCGATTACCGCTTTCCCTGAGCATGCCGCCCGGCAAATCCCCCACTTTTTTTGTAACGGGTGTTTGCGCTGCCACCTCACTAACGCATGACAACAAGTAAACTAAAGATAAAAATGTAATTAAACGCCTCATTCTTAATTTAATTATATTTCCAGGTGCGAACCAGCCCCGCAACATACGAGGAAGATCTCTTTACTATAGCGCGGTGAACCATCTAATCACTGGCGAACATCTTTTTCATCCTTACTGCTCTGGCCAATTTTTACCGTTTAGAGTAATATTTTCTAATTGAAGTCCCTGAATAAAATCCGGCCGGGTATAGGTTTTACCCGGGCTTTTGATAGTCAGGTCGTCCAATTTAAAATCAGAGAGCGTATATTGATCGGAAGAATCAATGTTTATGAATGTCTTACATGAAACATTACAATCACGAATGGTGATATGTCTGGCGGATGAATGCGGAGGTTGATGCCCTTTTAAGTCAAAGAACTGCCTCCAGGCGCTGATTTCAAAAAAGTTGCTGGGGCTACCCGTGATGCC
Source organism: Arachidicoccus terrestris (assembly GCF_020042345.1). Classification (NCBI taxonomy): domain Bacteria; kingdom Pseudomonadati; phylum Bacteroidota; class Chitinophagia; order Chitinophagales; family Chitinophagaceae; genus Arachidicoccus; species Arachidicoccus terrestris. The sequence continues at coordinate 2,514,150 of NZ_CP083387.1, read as the reverse complement.
GTAAACAGAAATATAATCATGTTGTTGCGGGGTATCCGGACGCATTTTTAGATAGAGTACGCGCCCTCCGTTGACAACGCAGTTACGCAGGATCACATTATGTGTAAAGACAGATTCGCTGCCAAGCGTAAGTGACGGGCAATTGATAAACGTGTTGTTCTCCACAATGATGTTTTTGTTGGGGCCGTTATTTGGATCCTTGTCCGCCACCGGACCTTTACCGCCTTTGAGTACAAGACCGTCATCGTTTACAGAAATATGACATCCTTTCACCAGCACATTCTGACAGACATCAATATCGATGCCGTCCGAACTTGGCGCCCGCACCATAAAGCCGTTATTGGTACCTGCCGCAATGTTGACACCCAATATTTTCAGATGGTTACATTTATAATAGTGGGATGTCCAAAAAGGTGAGTTAAGCAGATTTACATTGGCGATCAGCACATGATCGCTGTTTGAGACAAATAATAGCCTGGGCCTCTGCTCGTCCATATTCGTACATTTGGGATTCCATTTGCGACGTAACCAAAATGCTTTCCAGTAGCGAAGCCCATTGCCGTTAACCGTCCCGCCGCCGGTAATAGAAAAGCCGTCTACATGATCAGCATTGATGATAGCGGCAAAATATTTGACCGTCTGACCTTCTATTCTGGTGGATACCACTTTAAAATCGGAAATATCATCGCTGCCTTTAAGTGTCGCTCCTTTGGCAATATAGAGTTTCGTATGGGGTTTAAAAAACAGGGATCCTGTCAGCACAATACCTTTTGGCAGTATGATAACGCCCCCGCCGGCGGCAGCGGCCTTATCTATTACTGCCTGTATCTCTGCAGTCTGGACGATAGTGCTGTCGTCCTGAACGCCGTTATCATAAAGATTATACTGTTTACCCTGTTCGCTGAGTTCCGGCACCCTGACATCGGAGAACCATGCAGGAACAGGTGTGCCGTCGGGAAACTTATCTCCTGAATTAGTTCCTTGCGCAAGGCTGTTGGAAATAGACAACGTTCCCAGCAACAGGCAAACTGTCATCAGGCTAAATATACCGCTTCTGCGGATTTTCAGTTTTTTTCTCATAATCATCTCTCATTGATTTTTAAAATATCATTGCATTTTTGTGAAACCCGGGGGTCTCCCGCAAATCTATTCAATCCAGTTCATTGTGCCGCTTCAACGGTTTCTATCTTTTCGTGCTGTTCGACTGGCATTGGATAAAAGATGATCCTGCTACAGAAAACACTGTGAAGGATCACCCCATATTATCTAACCAAGCATAACGTCATGCTATTAATAGCCGGTATTCTGCGTATACAACCCCGGTTTAACCTGCATCTGGCTCAATGGAATGGGATAGAGATACCTTCCGTCCCTTACATTTGCGATATCCGTACCATCGGGATTGTTATACCGGTTGAATTTTTCGATCGTAGCACTCTTCCATTCGTTCCAGCGCACCAGGTCAAACCACCGGACACCCTCTCCCATCAGCTCTATACGACGCTCTTCTTTGACATATTGCAGTGCCTGCGCAGACGAACTGGCTGTTTCGACGCTGCAACCTGCACGCTGCCGAATCTTATTGACAATGGCCATTGCGCCTGCCGGATTCGCTTTTGAAAGAATTTCTGCGTACATCAACATTACATCCTCCAGCCGGATGATCGGCAGGTTAACGCCCCAGTCATCGTGGTCTTTCATTTCGGCCTCTGCATCGAGTGACATACCCAGCGCAGCGATTTTTCTTTTGGACGGCATAAATTTATAGAACATAGAACTGGTAAGTTCATCTACAACTGAGCCGTCAGGAAGATGCAAGGTGTCGGTCGTCTGCGTATAGGCCGGAAAATTCTTTTCCGCATCAAATCCTGTCAGCACAGAATAGCCCAGTCCTCTTGCATCATGATGTGCACTGGCACCGGTTCCATACACTCTGTCAAACTGATACATCAGTGTCTTTTCCACAAAAATAGAATTCCCAAAAATACGCTGATCGGTATAAGTCGGTGGAAGCGCCGGGCTGAAATTGAATATAGCCGGATTACCGGAACCACCGGTGCGATACTGGATCGCAAAAATGGAATACTTATTATAATAGTCGCCGGTCGGCATAAACTGCTTACGCCACTCCGTACTATCGGGTGCCCAATATTTATTGCCATTGGCATTGGAATAATCAATCACCGCCTTCAGTTGTGTCTCCGCTTCTGATACGGCAGAATTATCATTAAAGGGAAACCCTGCCAGCGTCATATAAACTCTTCCCAGCATCGCCTGGGCTGCAATTTTGTCTGCCCTGCCGGACTTCGCAATGGTTTTACCGGTGTTGTCCACCATTTGATCTGCCACCGGCAACTGGTCGATGGCAGATTTTAAATCCGGTATAGCAATTTTATTGATGATATCTGATGCGCTGGACTGCGGTACGGTATTGACTTCAGCCGGAAGCATTTGCTTATCGATCAGCGGGACGTTACCAAACAGACGGGCCAATTCAAAATAAGCCCAGCCTCTTAAAAAATGAGCCTCGCCCAATAACTGCTTTTTCAGCAGTTCGTTGGTTCCAAAATCACAGTCCGGAATCCTTGCAAGGGCGCCGTTGGCATTAAAAATCACCCTATACCATTCATTCCAAATATTATTAAAGGTTGAAATGTCATTTCCTGCCCTGAAAGTTGCGATTTCTACATACTCACGAAGGCCATTACTGATGGGTGTCACCCAGGCGTTATCAGAACGGGCTTCTGACATATATAAATATTCATCGCTAGAGAGGTTTCTCAGATTGCCATAGATCCCGATTATCCCCTGTTCACATTGTGCGGGCGTTTGATAGAACCCTTCTGACCCTAGCAGATCGGAAGGTGGAACATTCAGTTCCTTTTTGCAAGAGGCCATCATCAGGATCATGACCCCAAAAAATAAAAGTTTCTTATTACTTAATATCTTTTTCATTATACTCGGTTTAATAAGATTAGAACGTAATGTTTATCCCCATGGTAACGATTCTTGGAATCGGATAACCTCCGTAATCCAGTCCAACGGCGCTCTGTCCGCCGGGAGAGGAACTCGGCGCCGTATTAGCGGCTTCGGGTGAGTAATCTTCTTCATAACTGTCCCATCTGAGCAAGTTCTCAACGGACAGAAACACCCTGGCATTCGAGATAGCCTTGGTTCTGAACGGAATCGTATAGCCCAGTGTTACGTTCTTCACTCTCAGATAATTGGAAGAATACAGCCATCTGGAGTCTAAAGTCGTGCCAGTCGTGCTACTTAAGATATAGGGCGTTTTCCCATCGCCCGGATCCTCTTCAGACCACCAGGCATTGCGCCATTTACCGATCACGTTAGACGAAGCCCCCATACTGGGCCTGTCAAACGCTCTACCCAAAACCCCAAAGATCTTTCCACCGGTCTGCGCCGTCAGCAGTATAGACAGATCAAAGTTCTTATACGTGAAGTTATTGGTCATACCGTAGACAACGGTTGGAACCGGCCCCCCCAGATAATCCCTGTCGTCTTCTTTAGTAAATGCACCATCGTTATTGACGTCCTTATAGCGGATGTCGCCCGGGTGGATGGTCTTGCCTTCAAAAGTAACAGGAGTTCCGCCATGCGCCGCACTATAATCATCGATCTCCTTTTGATTCATCCAAACGCCAATGGCATCATACATATAAAACGTATTGATCGGACGGCCCACTTCCAGGATATTTGAAGGATTACCGCTGCCAAATCCGGAGTATACCGGTGTGTTGTCAAGCCCCAGGGACAATACTTTGTTTTTATTAAAAGCAACGTTCAATGCCGTATTCCATTTCAGTTCGCCGGTTGTATTCGCTGACTTCAACTCGATTTCAAAACCGTGATTGCGAATGGAGCCTAAATTTTCAAAGGTGGTTGTAAAACCCGAAGCAGCCAGCGTAGGTACCTGATAGAGCAGGTCTTTCGTGGTCTTGGTATACCAGTCCAGTGATAACTGCAATCTGTTATTCAAAAAACCCAGGTCGGCCGCCAGGTCGGTACTGTTTGTTTTTTCCCAGCCCAGATCAGGATTGCCCAGTGAATTGGCACTGTAGCCGACGGCTCCGCCATAGTTGAGCGCCGCCAGAGAGGCGTAAGCCGCAGTAGAACTAATGGAGTTATTACCCGTCACACCGAAGCTACCTCTTAATTTAAAGTTGTTCCACCAAGACTGATTCCAGTTTTTGAAGAAATTTTCATTAGAGATCACCCAACCGGCGGATGCGGCAGGAAACGCACCCCATTTATTATCTTGTCCAAAGACGGAGCCCCCATCATAACGCAAACTGGCGGACAATAAATACCGGCTGTCGTAATTGTAAGAGACACGTCCAAAGGCTGAGTTCAGCTTATCGGGCGTTGCCTGCAAAACTCTGGATGTACCTACCGTCAAAGTACCGCCATCGAATGAATAGGGTATCTCGTCATTAGGGAATGGCTTATTAAACGACTGGTTGGTAGAAAATCCGGCATTGCTCCGTTCAGAAGAAACCCCAAGCATGGCGCTGATAGAAGATTTTCCAAAGGAATGATCGTAATTAGCCAGGGCCTGAAGCAAAGTAGACCAGGTTCTTGCCGTATTATGCGCTCCCGATGACTGAGAACCTACTCCCTGTGCCCATTTACTGCTGGTACTGGTAAAGGAATACGTTGATCCTTCCAGATCGTAATAATTGGTGGAAGCAGACAACTCGATCTTTAATCCGTCAAGTGGTGTGGCCCTTAAAAAGGCACTACCCATAATCCGCAAGTATTCATCATGGCGGATATTGGTACCCAACACATAGGAAGGACTCGAAGTACTTCCCGCCCAGGGATATTTCTCGTTGGGCTCCACATTGGTCATATAGCCAACTTCCGGTTCAGACACCGGTGTTGAAGTCAGTACGTGATGAACCTCAGCATCTTTTCCGTTTGCGCGACCCGAGCCGTCCCTTCTGATAAAAGTCGGGGCAAGGGTCATGCCGGCTGTCAATACTTTATTAATCCTGGACTCAACATTCATCCTAAAGGTAAACCGGTCATAATCGGTCCCGGTAGCAATACCATCTTGTTTCATATAGCCGCCGGAGAACATATATTTGGTATTGTCAGAGCCGCCGGAGACATTTACGTTATAGTCCTGAACGGGTGCATGCCGGAAAAATTCATCCTGCCAGTCCAACAGCGCCAAACTGCCTGCATTGGGGTCATAGCTGTGTGTCGACCTCAATGCATCGCTTAGGTAATTAAACCACCGGTCGTCAAGTACATATTGATAAGAAGTGGTACTGCCTTCTGCAATCCCGAGATTGGCCAGCCTGGTCGCATTGTCATCCTTAATAGAAGCGTCAGTAATCCCTTTAGTGGCTGCATCTCTCAGATACATCGCGTCATTGGTCTTCATTTTAAACTCCATCCACTCCCGTGCGCTCAGTATATCCATTTTCTTTTCCAGAGACTGCACACCATAGGTTTGACTGTAGGCGATTCTGGGTTTACCACTTTTCCCGCGTTTGGTGGTGACAAGTACGACACCGTTCGAACCGCGGGAACCATAGATAGCAGCCGAGGCTGCATCTTTTAATACCTCAATTGAAGCAATGTCGTCAGGATTTAATCCGGCCAGTGTCTGAATGGGTACTCCATCAACCACGTATAAGGGATCGGAACTGGCGTTCACCGATGCCGCACCACGGACCCGGATCTGCATATCAGCACCCGGTTCGCCAGTGGTTGTTCTGACGGTCACACCAGCCAGCTTACCCTGCAGGGCCGTTTCGGCTCTCGCCAAAGGGCGGTCTTTAATGTCTTTGGCATCCATGGACGCGACCGCACCCGTCAGATCAGTCCGTTTGACCGATCCATAACCGATCACCACTACGGAATCCGCATTCACCGCTTCGGGATGCATGACAACCTTTATGGTAGGCCCCGTTACAGCTACTTCTTGTTTTACATATCCTATGCTAGTCACGATCAACGTGGCTGCACTTGGAGCCTGGATGTCAAATGCACCATTGGAATCTGCGATTTTAAATACTTGTTTACCTTTTAACTGAATCGTAGCGCCGGACAGTGGCTGGCCACTCTCATCTACGACCGTACCTTTTACATCAATTGTCTGAACTTCCTGTGCCAGCAATTTCGCGGGACTCAGAAAAAACAAGGTCATTGCCAGTACGAACAACCCTTGTAATAGAAGGATTTTCTTTTTCATGCTAAAGTTAATTGTGTTGATGTTTTCTGCAACGGATTAAAACACAGGATTCTACAATTTAAAATATTGCTCAATTCCAACAGCTGATCACGATACAGATACAGAAATACTTTTAATCAATTCCACTGTTTATGCTTGCCACATCGATTAAAAAACATTTAAGATGTCCGCGTTAATATTTGTGCAAGTGCTAACGAAGATAAGTAAGTAAAAAATCGAAACTATCCTGTACCATCCTGCTTTTAGCGTATTAATTATGCAATCGTTGCCGGGAAAAGAACGCAATGAAAACAAAGCATAAATCGGTTCAACTTCTAATTATTAATGGGTCAATCAGTTCTGACGAATAACATAAAAAAAATAATTCACACTCGGGGATTATTTCCAGATGGAAGAAAAAAATAAGCGAATCCTTTTAGTTAGATTCGCTTAACTATCGATTCATTTTATCAAGTAAAATTTTGAAAAGTCAGATTATTGACTTCAAAAGCGCAGATCACCCAATGGATCAACGCCTCCCTACTTCACCAGAAAGCCCGGGAAGTCAAGAGGTGTCTCACACCCTACCTGAAGCATCACTTGTCGCAACTGGTTTTTCAGGATGTTAATGGTATGCGTTCCGCCTTCAGCGCCCAAAGCGCCTACACCATACATAAATGAGCGCCCCATAAAAGTAAAGTCGGCACCCGCAGCCATTGCCCGGGCAATATCCGGACCGGAACGCAGGCCACTATCCAGCATCACTTTTATTTTATCTTTATACTGCAGCACTCTTTGCAAAGAGTGTACAGATGACTCTGCAGCATCCAGCTGTCTTCCGCCATGATTGGAAACGATAATGCCATCTAAACCAAGTTTTACCACCTTTTCTGTATCTTCTTCCGTTACAACGCCTTTAATGACCAGTTTACCCTTCCATTTATCTCTGAGTGCAGCCACCTTATCCAGGTTGAGCTTGCCGTTGAAAGTCTTGTTCATAAAAAGGCCGAGATGGTGCATGTTCATCCCTTTAGGGATATAAGGCAGCAAGGTTTGGAATTTTGGGGTTCCATATAACAACGTACGGAGCGCCCAATGCGGTCTGCCCATGATCTGTAGAACATTATGCAGTGTCATTCTCGGGGGCATAGATAACCCGTTCTTTATTTCTTTAGATCTGTAACCAAATGCAGGCACATCGCTCAAAATTACCAATACCGGGCAATGCTCACCCGCCCGTTTTAATATTTTATCTCTAAGTTCATCTTCCTGCGGGTGATACAACTGGAACCATGCTTTCCCTTCTGTAATTTCCGCGACCCGTTCAATGGAACTGGTGGTAACCGTACTCAGGATAAAAGGAATGTTTTGCTCAAAAGCCGCTTTAGCCAGAATCTCTGGTGCGCCAGGCCAAACCAATCCCTGTAAACCTACCGGTGCGATGCCGAAGGGTGCATCATAAACGTGACCAAACAGTTCCGTTTTCATATCCGGCACTTTATTTCCGGACAGATAATACGGAAGTAACTCAACCTCCCTCAACTCAGCCGTATTCTTGTCAAGGTTGATTTCTTCGTTACAGGCTCCGTCCAGATAATCAAAAGCAAATCCAGGTATCTTCTTTTTTGCTTTTTTTCTGAGATAATCTACAGACGGGTAATTGGTATTGTATCGAGTATCCATAACTAGTAATAAAACGGACTATTTTTTCTGGTCCGGTATATGCAAATGTAATTCGAAACACGGGAAATTTTCTGTATTATCTTAGCAACTTACGATCTGATTTATACGTTATCCAACTATCAGACTCTTAGATTTATTGCATAATAAGGTGCAGAATAATATTTCAGGTCAATGATATCATTGGGTAGCTGACGGTCATTCCAACTCGAATGTATCGCCAGGGCAGTTCCCAGTGCAGTTGCCTGCGCCATGGAGGCTGCATACACCTCAATCTCCGGGAAGACAGCGGCCAGCAGATTCATATAGATGGTATTGCGTCCAAACCCGCCATCGACAAAAATCTTTTTCGTCACACCTCGTTGTAAAATAATGGAGGTACTGTTGAACTGTTCTGAAACGATAAACATCATCAGCGCATGATAGGCCTCTATCCCGTCTTCAAACTTCTCCAGTGGCACTTCTGCAAAACTTTCTGTTTCGAAAACAGTCGACGTATTCAATTTATTGATAATCGCGCGGTTATATTCCGCGTTTCTTAATGCATCGATGTCTATATGAAAATGCTCTGCGATACGGCCCGACTGTTGTTCATGTTCATACCCGGCAAACAATCTGGACGCCTTCACCGCCGTCCCCTTGTAGCTGATATAACAGAGACAATTTTGTTGTATCTCCTTTTCGGTTAATGGACTGTCATTGAATGGATTCAGACTGATGCACCAGGTACCGGTGGAGATCAAGACGAAGGGCTCACTAAAGTTAGACAGATAAGGAATCAAGGCTGCCGAGCTGTCATGCAATCCGACACCTGCAGAGACACTGTACTTAGCCGTATCCGGTTGCACAATCTCATCTGAAGGGAAAAGAGGCGCTAATTTCTTATCCAGGCCTTCCGCGTATACCCACTGATGATAATCTTCCTTAGCCAGGTCCCATAACTGTGTATGGCAGCCCAGGCTGGTAATATCAGAATAAAACTTCCCGGTAATCAGTGAGCTCAGATATTGAGGAAGATGTAGTGCATAATGAATGTTTTCGAACAATGCGGGCTGTTCATACTTAATCCGGTACAGTTGCAACCCTGAATTCAGGCTGCCCGAACACGGAGAGGCCGTTTTAAGCGCTACCTTTTCACAACCGCCATACGTATCATAAAATTGACCTTCCAGTGCTTTTGGAAATGGCTTCAGATAATTATACAACGGTGCAATCGGGTTACCCTTGTCATCTATATAAACCAAGCTGGCACCATAAGAACTGATATTCACGGCCCGGATCATGAACTTACGCTTCCTCAGTAATTCATCCAGCCCGCTTACAACAAAGTCACGAAGCTTATTTACATCCTCACAAGGGAACCCATCTTCATCCACAGATTCTGGTAAACATTCAGACTTTTCAAATACGATCCGGTAATGCTCATCAAAAAGAAAGATCTTTTTATTTGTTTTCCCAATATCAAATAATGCGATGACAGGTATTTTGTCCATAATCATTTTTTACAATCCGGTTGTTTTAGAATCTTCCCCTCTCTCTTTAATCAATTGCGCTCTTACATCCAGTTGCCGATACAAAGATAGTGGTTGTAACGCACCCCCTGCTCTTCTTCTTGCTTCCGCTACGAGCGGTCTGACATCTGTCCTGAAGGCATTCTGAAGGATCTCCTGGGCCCTGACAACATCGCTGTTGTTTCTGGCATCTTCCAGCGCCTTTTTATCAACCAATAAAGCCTGCGCATAGGCGGCCATTATTGCCTCCACAGACTGTAACAGATCCTCCAGCGGATCTTTTACGTTATGTGAAGCGTCAATCATCCATCCGAGATCACTTGCATGGTTCATGCCGCGGGCATCCATACCATCCACCAATTCATTGAAAATAAGGAAAAGCTGATAAGGCTTAATGCTCCCGGCAGTGAGATCATCATCCCCGTATTTAGAATCGTTAAAATGAAAACCACCTAACTTACCTTCATTTAGTAACAAAGCAACAATCTGTTCAATATTGGCATTAGGTAAGTGATGCCCCAAGTCTACCAGCGTATATGCCTTCTTACCTAATTTACTGGCATACAAATAAGATTGGCCCCAATCGCCTACCGTAGTAGAATAAAAATTGGGCTCAAATGCTTTATACTCAACAAATACCTTCCAATCTTCAGGAAGCGCACTATAGATTTCCTGCAGGCTTTCCAGCGTATTATCAAAGGCTCTCCTAAAACTTAATTGTCCGGGAAAGCAAGATCCATCCGCCAGCCAAACCGTTAATGCCTTAGATCCCAATTCCACACCATGCTTGATCACTTCAATATTATGCTGAATAGCCTGCTTCCTAGTGGCTTTGTCCACATTTTGCAGTGACCCGTATTTATAACTCAGAGGCTGATCAGGCTGATCTTGAAACGTATTGGAGTTAACCGCATCAAATTTCAGCTCATTATCTGCGGCCGCTTTCTTGATCGCAGCATAATCTGCAGGGATATCCCAGGGGATATGTAAGGAGATGGAACCACTATTGCGGTTGAGGGCATGTAATAAGCCCACATCATCAATTTTTTCTTCAAGTGTACTGGGCGCGCCGCCAAAATGAAACCGGCCAAAACGTGTACCGCCCGCACCTAATGCCCAACTTGGAATGCCAATCTGAAAAGCCACTAACTTCTCTATAACCGTATCGACATCATTAATATATGAAGATATGTAGTCAAAACGTTTCGTATGTTCGGATAACAAACCTTCGTTAAAGGAAGCAATTTGCTGTTTATCTATACGCATGTTTTATTCTTTTAAGATTAATTGTTTTAGGAAGATTATTTTACACAAAGTAATCCAACGGGTTCACATCCCACTTCATCAAAATCAATACCTGTCTAAATTACAATGTGTAAAATAATACAGTTTCCACATCACAGAAACTTTCTTCCACCCACTATTCAAAACTATCTTACTTTAAATTACCTAACAAAAGCCATGGCTACGCCACCATCCACATTCAGGATATTACCTGTTGACTTATTCAACAGACCGCCAACAAATGCATAACAGGCATCGGCAATATCTTCGGGAAGAATGATTTCATTAAGAAGCGTTCTTTTTGCATAATATGCAGGCAGTTCATCTACTGTAATACCATAAGCCTTTGCACGTCCTTCAGCCCAACCGCCGGCCCAGATATTACTGTTAGCGATGACTGCGTCAGGATTCACGGTGTTAACCCGGATCTTATCTTTTCCGAGTTCTGCTGCCAAAAGCCTGGTCAGATGCGCCTGAGCTGCTTTTGCAGAGCCATAACCCGCATTATTCGGGCCTGCGACCACCGAGTTCTTGGAAACGATATTGACGATATCACCGCCAATGTCTTGCTTGCGCAAAACGACAGCGGCTGCCTTGGAAACCAGGAATTGACCTTTGACTAAAATATCATACAACTTATCCCACTCTTCAATGGAGTGATCCTCGATGGATTTGGAAATGCTGATACCTGCGTTATTGACAACAATATCCACACCGCCAAATGCCAGAGCGGTTGCGTCAAACGCAGCGACGATACTTTGATTATCGGTGACGTTTAAAGTAGTAGAGGCAACTGCGTCCTTACCAAATAATCCTTTAAATTCTTCTACAGCACCTTCCAGTCGCTCTTCGTTAACATCATTTAAAATCACGCAGGCACCTTCTTCTACAAATTTCTTCGCGATGGCTTTACCAATTCCACCTGCACTGCCGGTGATCAATGCAATTCTCCCACTCAGAGATTTAGGCTTGGGCATGCGCTGCAACTTCGCTTCTTCCAGTAACCAATATTCAATATTGAACGCTTCCTGACGGGGTAGCGAAGTGTATTCTGAAATAGCTTCAGATCCGCGCATTACATTGATCGCGTTGATATAGAATTCTGCGGCGACACGAGCAGTTTGTTTATCTTTGGAGAAAGTAAACATTCCCACCCCCGGGTAGAGAATAACAACCGGATTGGCATCACGGATCGCCGGGCTGTTCGGATGTTTGCAAGTCTCGTAATACTCGGTATACATCTTCCGGTAATCCACAAACAGAGGCTGCAGCTTTTCTTTTATGGCCTTGACGTCACTCAGATCTTCATCAGGCGCCAGGTTCAGCACCAGAGGTGAAATTTTAGTTCTTAAGAAATGATCCGGGCAACTGGTACCTAAAGGGGCTAAACGGTCCAGGTCATTAGAGTTGATAAATTGCAGAACACGGTCATCATCCGTAAAATGACCCAACATTTTCCGCTCGGAAGAACAAAATCCTCTAAGAACCGGCGCAAGAGCAGCCGCCTGTGACAGACGCTGTTGTTTTGCCAGAGATTCTATCTTTTGACCACCAAATACAGGTTTATCTTTTCCAATATGCTCCTCAATATAGTCTGCACAACGTTCAATTACCTCGAGCGTATTGATATAGCTTTCATAGGCTGTATCACCCCAGGTAAACAGGCCATGGGATCCCAGCATAATCCCCCGTATACCAGGGTTCTCATCCAGACATTGCTTCAATTGTAAACCCAGATCAAATCCCGGTTTCTGCCAGTCAACCCAGCCGATGGTGCCTTCAAATAGTTCCTGAGTAATCTTCTTTCCATCTTTTGCTGCCGCGATGGCAATCGCAGCATCCGGGTGCAGGTGATCAATATGCTTAAATGGTAAAAACCCATGTAACGGTGTATCAATACTAGGTGCCTTGCTAGCCAGATCATAAATACAGTGATTAAACAGACCCACCATTTCATCTTCATGTTCAATTCCTCTGTAAATATTCTTAAGCGCTCTTAACCTGTCAACATATAAAGCTGCAAGTCCGCTTCTTTTCATCGTACCCAGATCGCCGCCACTTCCTTTTACCCACATGACCTCTACTTCATTTCCCGTGAGAGGATCCTTTGCCATCGCTTTACAGGAGGTATTCCCTCCTCCATAATTAGTGAGACGTAAATCGGCACCTAACAAATTAGAACGATAAACCAGCAATGCGACTTCATCGCCAGCCAGTTTCGCTGCCTGGTCGTCATCCCATAAGTAGCTTACGTGTTTAAATTGTGTTTTTACTTCAGACATATCAATTTGTGTTTATTTTTTAATTTAATGATGTTTTATTTTAATGAATTTCCGTAACCAACGACGAGAACTGATATAATAATCAGGGCAATCCCTGCCAAAATAGCGGCATAGGTTCTCTTTTGCACGCCTTTCCATTCTTTGAGAGCCAGGCCCCACAAATTGGCGACGAGGATGATAAAGGCCATATGCAGAATCCAGGAGCTTGGCCCATTACCCATCCTGCTTTCCCCCATTCCATAAAAAAAGAACTGTAAGAACCAGGTCGTTCCGGCAAGTGCACAGAATAAATAGTTCTTGATCAAAGGGGTTTTCTTATTGGTATAATCGCCAAAGGTTCTGTTGCGGGCGTTCAGCATCATACACCAGATAAAATTAGTGGTCAGTCCCCCCAATAATATAATAATGTAGGTGACATTATTCTGAAACAGAAACTCTCCCTGACCTGTATGAGTCAGTTTCCATATATCGTTGGCCTCATTAGCCATGGATTTTCCTGCATCAATGCCGAAAGCGAAGCAGGCGCTTAATATACCGGAGATAATAGCGACAGTCAGGCCAAGGCCAATCTTATACTCTTCCTTTTTCTTTAATTCAGTGTCTTTTTGCAGATCTTTATCTTTCAGCATGCCCGCCTTGCCACATACAATGATACCCACAACACAAATCAGAATACCCAGCAGTACGGTCTGTCCCCAGGTATTATGCAATAAATCTGTAAAAGAATCATGCCCTTCGGCTGGGTAAAAATTATAGTATACGGAAGGGATCAGGGATCCAAACACTGAGCAGAGCCCCAGAATAATCGTGCTGCCTAATGCGACTCCTAAATACCGTACGCCCAGTCCATAGGTCAGGCCACCTATTCCCCAAAGTACGCCAAATATATAGGTAATGGTAATAGTATGGGCGTCCGCATGGCTGATTATTGCAGTAAAATCCGGGATGGTCAGCCAGGCAGCCAGAAAGGGAATGATCAGCCAGGAGAATATACCGCCAGCAATCCATAAGGATTCCCAGGCCCAGCCCTTTACTTTCTTATAGGGAATATAAAAGCTTCCTGAAGCAAATCCTCCCAAGAAATGATAAATGATCCCAAGTATTAACTGCATAAAGAAGGGTTAGAAATTCTATAATTATATTTTTCAAAAATAAACTTATGATTGTTTATGACTATCCTGTGCTATCCTGTCCCCGTCATTTTCTTTTAACATTAGGGCTTGGGCCCAATTGGGGTTAAGGTGACGGGGCCTGTTAATCCCGAAGGCTTTACATCCCAATTTATTGTCGTAAATAACCCATCCCTGCCTCTGTTTTCCGCTTCGTGAGCCGGGAAGTTGATATTATAAAACATCTTATAATTGAGGCCGCTTCTATCCATATAGTGGATTCTGTTAGCCATGAGATTGGATACCCGAATCGTTATCTGGTTATTCTTTTTCAGTAGATTATCGTCAATATCCAGGGTAAAATCGGGGCCGATCAGTGTCGCCAGCTTCTGACCATTTAAAAAGACTTCCGCATTTTCTTTTACATCACCCATGTCTAAACGCCACCATTTTGCCGAGTTGTCAGGAATCGGCTTTTTAAATTCGAGTGTATAATCTGCTGTTCCTGAAAAGTTAAGGGCGTTGGTATCAGAAAGGGTCGACCAGTACTGTAACTGACTCATAGTAACAGCTTTAGGAAGGACAGGCCCACCCGATTTAAAGCTTAATTTCCAGGTGCCTTTCAGTGGTATTGGGTCAGCTAGCTTTTCTGTATAGACATATCCGGCCCCTCTGACCGGGGCGGTACTCGCTTGAATAATAATACTTTCCCAAGGCCGGAGTTGTAGCAGCACCATTTTTTTGCCATTGATATCTCTGGTACGGGCTATCCCGCTACTATGCCGCATAGGGCTAAACAGTGCATAAGAAGCTGCACCTTTTTTAATTGCCTGCAAGCTTACCCAGCCTTCAAAGGCACTGTCACTACGATTATCGATAAAGTAATAATGACCATTACCCTGCTTTCTGCGAATAAACTGAAGGCCTGTCTGATCACTGATGGTCTCTTTTCTTATCTTCCCGGCCGCCAGTAAAGCGGCAAGATCATTAGACAGCAATACCGTTCCTTTCCCAAGCGAGGCTTTCTGAATACCCCGCTTTGAAGTAGCAAAACGCAGCGACTGAATCAGGTTATCAAATTTCTTTTGTCTGCCTGCCTGCCGGCCAAGCCCATTGACGCTTTCAGGCAAATGATCATATACCAGTACCGTGGCACCTGCTCTGACCAGTTGCAGGATCTTCTCTAAAGTACGTTCCGGCATGTAGGTAACTGCGGAAACCAAGATGGTTTGATAGTGGCCTCCGGCAGTTTTAATCCCATCATCGTCAAAACTCAGTTGGCCGATCTGACGATCCGATATAAAATCAAAACTATATCCATTATTCAGCATCCACTCCGCATTACTTTTAAACGCCGTCCCCTCAAAGCCTTTCATACCGTCATAGTGCTTTAATAATGATCTTCCTCTGGACGCATAACTATCATAAATCGGAAAATACTGCAACACATCATTGTCAGCCTCGCTGTTTTGCAAAAAAGACTGGCAGCGGGCGATATATTCATTAAGCTTAGAAAAGTTATGCCACTGTGGGTTGGTCGGCTGAAAATGCACGGCGGCATAGAATAACCATCCCGGCCAGACGGCGTTCACCGGAGAATAAGCCACACCATGATAAAATATATGGTTAACCCCGCCCAGGAAATACAGGTCAATTGCTTTTTTGACATCCGCCAGAGAAGAAAGAAAATGATCTTTTAGCCAGGTCGCAGATTCTGAGGACGTCAATGTTTTTCCGGTTACATTTGCGGCAGACGAAGCAAACTTAAATCGTAGTTTATCTGTCCCTTCGGTTTCGGGAATATCTACAGCTGCGTAAAGATCCAGAATATTAGCCGGAGAACCGTGCGATTGATTGCGGATCAGCTTCTCTTTTGATTTTCCCCAATGTTGCCATTTTTCCGTAAAATGCCTTAAAAGCAGATCGCCGATGGTTTCCCGGTAATCGGACAACACCCGCGACGCCTGCTCAGTCTCGTTATCTTTATCCAGTAACAGGGGCAAATATTGCTTTAAATCGTAGCCATGCATCGCTTTAAATTCACCAAATAGCTTCGGCGTAAAATCTGCTTCACCAGCTGCATCGTCCACCTCATAAGAGTCATTAAAAAACCCGCGCAGTCCATCTAATGCGTCTCCATTAAAGGCTGAATCAAAATGCGCCAGATAATGGTCTACTGCGGCGGCGGAAAAATGATCAATTACAAAGCCTTCTCCCCCGGGTGCGGCTCTTTCTACCATTTTTCCGTGCAGCCCCTGAAAAACCGCATACAGCCTATAACCGTCAGCAGGCGCTTTCCAATTGAGATGGCCCGTTTTATCTACCAAAGAAGTTAAGTCCGTCTGACGGCCTTTCTCATCATAGGCCATCAGGCAGATCAGCGGTAATTTTACGGGAAAGCGTACCTGATCCAATGCCCATTTTTGGAGGTCAGCACTGCTATTGAGGCTAATAGGATCTTTTATCAATGAAATATCTACCGCAGGCCTGTGTTCACCACGCACCAAGGCCTTTTGTATAAAGGTAATCGGCTCTTGGATGCTTTCGCCTTTTTGCAGTGTATACTGTTTGAATTCCATGGATTTGCTGGCATCTGCATCTGTTACCCATGGGCCACCAAAAGGCCATCCGGTGGCATTTGCCAGGTCCATTCCAAGATCCAGCTTTTTGCCCTCCTTCAAAGTGTAATCAAAAACCTGCATCCACTTTTTAGAGAGAAATAGAATATTATCTGCCTCTTCTCCTTTCACCCCATAGATAGGCGTTATTTCAAGGCCCCCCAGCCCTGCGTCTTTGTAGAGATGCAAAACATCAGAAAGGTCTTTTTCATTAACGGCGCTACCTTCCCACCACCAACGTGCCCAAGGCTTTGCCTGCTGGGTAATAACAGGCCACTCCAATTGAGCATGAGCATTCGTACTCAAGGCTATAAAGGAAACAAAAGCAAGTCCCAGGCTTTTTTTAAACACAGAGATGCGGTTTTTACATTTATGACGAGAATGCATTGATTTACTGCTTGAATAAAAATTTGAACAATTTATTTAAAAATAAGCCAGGTTGTATTGCATACACCCGTTACCAGCAAACGGTTAAAAGCAATTGCTGTCATGTGCCGTTTAGCCCGGTCAGTCCACTACCACCCAAAAACAAGTGAACATTCGTTAAATTCCGATTATAATGCAATTATAAAAGAAATTTTTTATCCAACCATCCCGCACTGTCCTGCCCAACTGTCAATCGTCCCTGTATTTAATTGACAGCCAGATACTAAAAAATAGTTTTCCTCCTTCGGCTGTCTTTGCTATCGGCCTTCAAAATAATGAACCCCCGTCTGCATGGCGGGAGTTCATTAATTAAAAAACCTCTGTTCCTTACGGAACTAACTAGAATCCGGGATTCTGCGTCAGATTCGGATTGGAGGCAACCTGTTGTGCAGGTATTGCAAATAAAAGTGTATTGGCGCTCGCGTCAGCCGGCTTTTCCTGCCAGGCCTCCAGAAATTTACCAAAACGGATCAGATCCTGTCTTCTCCAACCTTCCCAATAGAGCTCGCGGCCGCGTTCATCCAGCAAATTGTCCAGTGTGAGAGCCGTAAGCGGCAGAACGCCTCGATTAATCCGGATCTTATTCACCAATGCCAGCGCTTCAATAGCCGTACCATCTCCTCCTCTCAAAATAGCTTCTGCTTCCATTAACAGTACATCTGAATATCGATAAACAACCCAATCATTATTCTTTTGCCCGGTACTGCTATAATCATAGGCATATTTCATAGGCCGGATTCCTGCCGTTTCAAGCGTGGCACCGGAGGTTCTTAGCGTCACTTCCGGTGTGAAAACCAGTGGTGCCGTACTTGGATTTCTGGCCATTAAAGGCTTATTGGTCGTCCAGTTATACTGCTGGCCGGCAAAGAAGCCAACGTTCTGCCTATGATAGTCTTTTTTACGATTGGAAGTGGTATCTGCAGGATAGTCATAATAGATGCCCCTTCTTTCATCACTACTTTGGAATTTATCGTAAAAATCAGAAAGTGTGCACCATCCATTCCATCCGCCAGGTAACATATTATAATGCGCAACGGTATTCCAGGTTCTATCCACGCTGCCTCCTCTTACACCATTTTCATTATAAAGCGTAAAAATATTTTCAGTGGAAATCTTATCATTGTTAGGCGCAAAATTATCAAAATAATGGCCAGGCGCAGAAACAGAGTATTCCCCGCTGGCAGTAATCTCCTTGGCAAGTGCGATCACTTTATTCATATCCTCCTTACTAAATGTCGGCGCCTGCCTGTTGAGAAAAGCACCCTTATTCAGATAGAGTTTCATTAAAAGCACCCTCGCTGCATTCTTATTGGCAACATATGCTTCTGTTTTGTCAGGCAAGGCCCCCATTGCATCGTTTATGTCCTTAATGATAAAATCGATGGCCTCCTGACCTTTCAAAACGGAAGGAGGTGTTTTAAAAGATTCCAGGCTTTCCCGGTATGGCACCTGATCCCATAGATCCAGCATATCAAACATGGCCAGGGAGCGGATAAATTTCGCCTCGGCGGCCTGTTGAACGGAAGGTTTAAAACGCAGCACATTGGACCCCTGGAAAATAGCGTTTCCCAGGCCATTGAATGTATTAGCCATATAGGAATTATCCGCATTCCATAAATGGAGATGAAGCGCCCTGTGGATACCATTATCATCCCAGTCTCCCCCCCTGGTTGGCGCCATCGCCTCATCGGTTGTTATTTCCTGGAGTGCCCATCTGTTATCCTGTTGGTAAGGCCCGTTCAGGGTGGAGTAGGCGCTGGTCAGCAGGTCGTCTACCGACTTGGAGACACTGCCCGCATCTTCTAGTTCGCTATACAGATCCTCATTGAGCTTGGTACAGGAAAACATCAGGCTGCATAAAATGAGCATCGTAAAATATATTTTTGAAGCTTTCATAAATTATCATTTAGCTATTTATAATATTATAATGAAAAGTTGACACCTAACAGAATCGTTCTTGCAGGTGGATATGGAAGATATTCAATCCCCAGAGAAGGTATATCAGAGCTGGCCCCGTCTGTATTAACTTCAGGATCAAACCCATTGTAACCGGTCAGGACAAACAGGTTCTGCCCTGTAAGGGAAATGTTTAAGTTCTTGATTGATTTTCCTATGTCCCCGACCCTGTAACTGAGTGTAATATTGGACATTTTCATATAATCACCTTTCTCCAAATACCGGGTAGAGGCAGAAGCGGAATTGGAAACAGATTCTTTAGCAGATGGGTTAAAATATACATTCCCGATATTTCTGCCCGGAAGATTACTCAACCCCAAAACAGTAGCCATCGTGTTATTAAACAGGTAATGACCAAAAGCACCGTTCATATTAAAGGTAGCGGTGAACTTCTTATAGGTCACGTCTGTAGAGATGCCGAGCAAATACTTAGGATTGGGGCTTCCTACATAGAATTTATTTAAGGCCGGGTCATACTTGGCATCTGTTGCAGGCGTTCCGACGGTACCATCCATAGCCTCATACATGCTTGTTCCGGTAGCAGGATCAATGCCAGCGTATTTAGCGAGATACCAGACATTCAGCGGTTGGTCATTCACCATTCGCTGACCTAAAACCCCGGAAAAGCCCTGGCCTCTTAACGCCGCAGTTGAATAATAACCCGTCAATCCGGACACATCATTTTTGATATAGGTAGCATTGGCAGTAAGGTTCCAGTGAAGGTCCTTCTGACTGATAATATTGCCGGTCAAGGAAAGTTCAAAACCCTGATTGGAAACTTCTCCTGGCAGATTAACCCATATTTTCCCGCTGGGAGGGGCCGGTTGGGCAATAATGCTTTCAAATAAAGCGTCCGTTGTTTTCTTATTAAAATAATCCAGCGAACCAGAGAGCCTGTTCTGGAAGAAGCCAAAATCAATACCTGCATTCAGCGTAGTAGATGCTTCCCACTTTAAGTCCGGATTACCAAAGTTTGCCTGTGTAATGGATTGTGTCCCGAAGGTAAACCTGTCTCTGGAAGCGCCGGATGGGAAAGCTGAGTTCCCGGTTTGTCCCCAACCTAATCTAAGTTTCAGGTTGTCCACTACACTGCTGCCTTTCAAAAAATCTTCATTGGATAGATTCCATGCAAAGGCTACCGAAGGAAAATTGGCATACCGGTTATTTTCACCAAACTTTGTGGAGCCGTCACGTCTGACAGTTGCAGTCAACAGGTATCTGTCCAGATAATTAAAGGACGCCCTTAAGAAAAACGATTGAAGTTGATTACTGGGGTCCCTGTGAGAATTGACTCCCCTGTTATTGGCCGTAGAGTAATTTAGATAATCATAAAAATCCAGGCCGTTATAGGTAAATCCGCTACCTGATTCAGAATTCCAGCGCATCTTATAATCCAGGAATTCATAACCGGCAACTGCGTTTAAATTAAGCCCGTCAGCAATCTCCTTATTGTAGGTCACTGTCTGCGTTAATTGCTGATCGGTTTCTGTGTTATTGCCGATAAAAGCCATTCCGTTGTCTATCTGGCTGGAATCAATCATCCCGGCGATATACCGGCCTGTCCTGTTACCTGTCTGCCGGGTAACACTATATATCAGTTTATACTCCAGATTGTCCGTTATTTTATAATAAGGAGAAATGCTGGCCACGATGGTATTCACTGTAGCTTTGTCCTTATAAGCTGCAAGGGAGGTCATGGGATTGATCTGATTAGAGGAGACATAAGTCGGGTTCCCGTTGGCATCATATAAGGGGCGTGTGGGGTTCCATTGAAGGGCCTGAGAGATAACGTTCCCGGTGAACCCCACGCCAACATCGATCGGGGCCAGATTCTCATTGGTTTGGGTTACCAGAAGATTCAGGTCCAGTCCCAGCCTTTTGTTCTCGAGGAACTTAAAATTACTGCTTAAATTGGCGGTATACTTTTTTAAATCGGAGGTCTTTATAATCCCTTTCTGATCTAAGAAACCAACAGATAGCCGGTAACGTCCGTTCTCTGTGCCTCCCGTGATACCACCATAGTAATTCTGTGTCGGCGCGGTCCTTGTAATTTCCTGGAAAGCATCTACGTCACTCCCAAAATCAGCGGTCTCAACGTCACCAGGTGTATAATTTTGAATAGCTTGTCTAAACTCACCGGCATCCAGCACGTCAGGTTTTTTTAAGAGCTTTGAAACGCCGCCTGAAGCAGCGACGGTGAGGGTGGGCTCTCCGGATTTAGCGCGTTTAGTGGTAATAATTACAACGCCGTTGGCACCTCTGGATCCGTAGATCGCCGTAGCCGAAGCGTCTTTCAGAATGTCGATACTCGCGATATCACTGGGATTCAGGTAGGTTAGCGGGTTACCTCCGTCCGTACTGAATCCTCCGCTACCACCAGGCCTTGCGGATGTACCAGATAATGGAATACCATCCAGTACAAACAGCGGGTTATTACCGGCCCTGATGGATGAATTACCTCTGATCTTTACGGTAGTAGAACCTCCTGGCTGTCCGGTGTTATTAATGATCATTACACCGGGTGTTTTTCCCTGTATCAATTGGTCAGGTGCCGTAATAACGCCCTTATTAAAATCTTTCGCGCCGATACTGGCAACCGAACCTGTCAGGTCTTTCTTTCTGACCTGGCCATACCCGATAACAACAACTTCGTCTAACGACTGATCAGCCGAAGGCTGAAGTTGCACTTTTATGGTCGTAAGTCCGGCAATACTTACCGTTTGAGTAGCGTATCCGACATAACTGACCTCTAACTGGGTCACCGTGCCTGGAATATCCAACTCGAAATCCCCGGTCGAAGAAGTAAAGGTCCCGGAGGTAGTCCCGATCGCTTTAATAGAAGCACCTGAAACAGGATTTCCTTTTTCATTTGTCACATTGCCCGTTATTGTTTTGGTTTGGGCAAACCCTGCAAGAGACAGCAACAGTAAGCCCATGCACAGAACGAGTCTGGACGATAATCGTTTCGATGTCATAGATGAAGTTTTTTTAGGATGAAAGGATGTCAATCAAAAGAATAATGGCATTAACCGATATGGCTAACTCCCTTGACAAATATAAAAAATTTACTTTTCTTTATATAAAGTTTTGATAAAAGGTTTTGAATCATTTGTAGCATACCGCTGAAATCGTTATCAGATAGCAGGCTCTTCCGAAATAATGTCAACACAGGTTTTGGCATTTAATAAAGATGAATCTTATAAACGGAATTACGCAGAAATCCCTCTGAAAACGTTACATTGCCAGAGTAAAATTAATCTCAATCACCATGGGGTCAAGCACAATTAAAGTATATCTCAAGTGGGACAAAAAAATCAGGGTGCCGTATCTGCTGAGCAGTATTGTATGTCTGATCATTTTGCCGGCGTGGGCTCATTGTCAAAAACCGATCCCCCCTTCTATACCCCTGGCAGTTCCGACACAATTAAGGGTTGATCTGCTGCGATATCCGGAGCGGGTATATGCCCGCGGCCATTTAACAAATTACGCATTAGCCTCGATCCATACAATGGATAAGGATTCCCTTCAATACACTGCAATAAACAGCAAGTTTCCGGGCTTTACATGGGTGGATCCCCCGTTCATAAAGCAGCAGACGGCCTTTCAGATAATGGTGGCAAGTAGTGAGAAAAGCCTGCAAAAGGCGCATGCTGATATCTGGAATTCAGAAAAAGTTTATAGCGGCAACAATATTAATATTAAATACGGCGGTCCTGCGCTTCAACCCGGCACCGTTTATTTTTGGCAGGTGCGGGTATGGGGAAAAAATAAACACAGTGCCTACTCCGCCATACAGGCTTTTAGAACAAGTGACAGCCTGTCTGATTACGCCTTACCTTCATATGTGGTTACCAAAACCAGGCAGTTCCCGGTGTGTACAAAAACCCTCAATAAAAATATCCTTCTCCACGATTTTGGTAAAGACGGATTTAGTCAGCCATGGATAGAAGTTGATGCAGAGCATGATGATTCATTGACCGTCCGGCTGGGAGAAATGCTGAGCGTTAATGGTTTTATTAATTCGGATCCTCCCGGAACGGTGCGCTACCGGGAAATCAAGCTCGCGCTCAGAAAGGGTCAGCATACTTATGCAATTGCTCTTTTGGCCGATAAGAGGAACACCGGCCCTAACGCTATTAAAATGCCAGCTTATATCGGGGAGGTGCTGCCATTCCGGTATCTGGAGATCATGGGCAATCTTAAAAATAACAGGATTCTACAGGTCTGCAGAGATATAGTCCATGTGCCATTCGACAATGATGCCACCCAATTTACAAGCTCGGATAGTAACTTAAACCGCGTTTGGGAGCTATGTAAATACACCATTCAAGCAACCTCCTTTACAGGTTATTATGTGGATGGAGACAGAGAGCGGATTCCCTATGAGGCGGATGCGTTGATTAATCAGCTATCGCATTATAGTTCCGATGCAGCATTTAATATGGCCAAAAGAACATTGGATTTTTTGATCTATCATCCCACCTGGCCTACAGAATGGTCGCTCCAAAATCCGCTGATCGCTTACTACGACTATATGTACAGTGGTGACCTCCGCAATCTTGTTAGCATCTACACCGATCTGAAATCCAAGACATTGACTGCACTACAGGAAGACAACGGCCTGATCAGTACACGAACCGGGAAACAATTACCAGCGTTTTTGAAATCCATCCATTATAAAACCTTCGACGGTAATGGGGGGCTTAAGGATATCGTTGACTGGCCTCATACTGAGAAAGAAACGGACGGCTTTGTTTTTACAGATTATAATGCGGTTGTCAATGCTTTTTACTATCGCGGGTTACTGGCTATGGCAGCAATAGCGAAAGAGCTGCAAAAGCCGTCTGAAGCCCGTTTGTATCAGAGAAAGGCCGAGGCCGTCAGAAAATCTTTTATCGCCCATTTTATGGATCCTGCATCCGGGCTTGTTGTAGACGGTATCGGAACAGATCATCGTTCTTTGCACGCCAATATGTTTGCGTTAGCCTTCGGTCTGGTACCAAAAGACAATATTAAACATGTACTGCGCTTTATAAAATCACGTCGTGTCTCCTGTAGTGTGTATGGCGCGCAATTCCTACTGGAAGCCTTAGGCGAGCAAGACCGTTCCGGCTATGCCTTACGACTCTTAACCGCTACGAATAAAAGAAGCTGGATAAATATGTTGCAGGAAGGCGCCACGATGACCATGGAAGCCTGGGGGCAGGCGTTTAAACCCAATCAGGACTGGAACCACGCATGGGGAACAGCTCCTGCCAACTATATTGTCCGTCATCTGATGGGCATCCGGCCGGCAAAACCGGGATTTAAAGCAATAAGGATTCAACCACATCCCGGCACACTCGGACAAGCTTCTATTAAATACAGCACAGTAAACGGGGTCATTCAGGTTGACTTTCAAAAGGCTGGTGACCGGTTCAAAATGCAGGTCATGATACCCGGTAATACAACTGCTACAATATACTTGCCTTTCCCTGATAAAGAAGGTGTACAAATTATGATGGATGGACGCCCCGTCAATGCCTCCTACGAAGACGGTTATTGGATTGTCACTCAGGTTTCCTCCGGAAAACATCTTTTTATGATAAACGGGTAAGCAAAGCGGATCTTTGATCTGTCCTGATTATGGCCATCACACCATCATTTACTATTACTATAGCCGTCTTGCCAGGGCGGCAACACAATCGACTGTTATGAGTGGATAGGAAATATGCCATCCCAGGCGGGTATAATGTGAGAGCAACAAATACGCTCACTCGAGATAAAGATTTATCAGGAAAATGAGCAACGTTATATTGATTTAATACAATCGATTGCATTATTTACAGTAAAAACCAATACATTTGTTTAAAGATCCCACAGACATATGATAAGTAAGCCCGTGACCATCTATGATATTGCCAAGAAGCTGCACCTGGCACCCTCTACCATCAGCCGGGGGCTTAAACGGCACGCATCTGTCAACCAACACACACAGGAAAAAATCATTAAAACGGCGCAGGAAATGGGCTACCGTGCCAATACTTTCGCCATTAACCTGAGGAACAATAAAACCAGCACCATTGGCATTATTGTTCCCAAACTGAACAGTTATTTCATGTCACAGGTGATCGCAGGTATTGAAAAGGTTATTAATGATGCCGGATATAACCTGCTCATCAGCCAGTCCCTGGAAGATGTGAGCAAAGAAGCCATCAATGTCCAGACAATGTTTGATAACCGTGTAGCGGGATTACTGGTATCACTCGCAGAAAACACCAGAGACATTACTCATTTTAATGTTATGAAGAAACAAGGCGTTCCCGTCCTGTTTTTCGACCGTACTCCTTCGGGCAGTGACCTTCCTGTTTTAACGATTAATAATGAAGTAGCAGGTTATAGCATCACCAGGCACCTGATCGAGCAAGGCGCCACAAAAATCGTACATATCACCGGCAATCAACTAAGCAATGTATACAGAGAAAGACTGGCCGGGTATCGGAAAGCGCTTGCGGAGTTTAACCTCAGTTATGATGATAGCCTTGTCATCATCAATGATTTGTCCGAACAAGCGGGCATTAACGCCGCTCACAGCATTATAAAATTAGAAGCGGACGGTGTATTTGTTGCCAATGATCATTGCGCGGCCAGTTGCATGCATGAACTTAAACACAACGGTAAGCAGATCCCGAACGATATTCTAATTGCCGGGTTTAACAATGACATGATCTCCCGGATCATCGATCCTTCTTTAACAACAGTAGACTATCCGGGGCTGCAAATGGGCGAATTAGCAGCAAAGAACCTTTTGGCGCATATTGAGGAAAGAATCGATATAAACCTGACGGCCAATATTATCCTTAAAACGCCCTTGCTTATAAGACAGTCTTCCCTCAGAAAAAGATGAGCCCTTTGTGTATAACTTGACAGGGCCTACAAAATAAAGGAGACTACTTAATTAAAAGCAGCCTCCCCTCATTCACCATTTAAAACGCGGTCTTATTATTCGTACCCCGGGTTTTGTTTTAACTCAGGATTAGCACCTAACTGCGTATTCGGGATCGGAAATAATGCCTTATTAGGATCATTATCCGCTTTATGATCCCACCAGCTTGTTGTCGTAAACTTTCCAAAACGGATCAGGTCCTCTCTGCGCTTTCCTTCAAAGAAGAATTCACGGCCGCGTTCTGCCAGCAGCGAATCCAATGTGAAGTTGCTGGTTGTATATTGTTTGGACGGCCAATCTTTCGCTGAAAAAGCGCGCTTCCGGGAATCGTTGATTAACTGTACAGCCTCTGCTGTTGCTTTTCCGCCGTTTTTACGCATCAAGGCTTCTGCCTTATCAAAGTAAATTTCAGTCAGGCGATAGATGATATAATGATTTTCACGGTAGTTAGGATCACCCAGTCTTCCGGATTTATATTTATTAAAACGGGCACCACTGTTCTCTTCGCCTTTGGTCATTCCCCCGGCGCTTGTGTGATCCCCTTCACTTTCCCTACGGATAGAGTTAACAAATACGATGGGTTTACCTTTATATTCTTCAGATCCCAATATAGGCGTCTTTGTCCCCAATTCATACTGAGGGCCGAACAGAAACCAGTCTTTCTTACGCAAATCCGCGTCGTCAAACTGATTAAATCCCGAAGGCGTGGTTACAAAGGCATTCCAGCCGCTGTAGTCAACGCCCAGTGCCGCTTCCATATAGTCATAGCTGCTGAAAAAACCAGTCCAGTCAAAGGTAAATCCGCCTTTTTTGCTATAGGCAATCTCAAACAGCGGCTCTTTAGATCTCCAGTTGGTATTAGAAAACACTTCATTAATATCAGGCGCCAAAGCAGGACCGCCGTTAATGCCGCCCGCCTGACCGGACAGGATCTTATCACAGGCCTTGATACATTCATCCCACATCGGCACGCCTCTCCAGGTCTGTGCATTTAAATAAAGCTCCGCCAGCATCGCGTAACCGGCCGTCTGGGAAACCCGGCCGATCAGCTCATTGCTGTTAGGCAGTAACTTTGGAACATTCTCTTCCAATTCTTTGCGGACAAAATCAAATACTGAATCCCGGGGCTTGGTGGCCGTAAGCACAATCTGGCTGCCGACCGGTACATCTGTAGAGATAGGGATATTACCCCAAAGGTCCATCGCTTTCATATAACTAAATGCTCTCAGCACTTTTAATTCTGACAGAACCGCCGTCAACTCCACTTCGGACATGCCAACCTGGGCGGTATCCAGCTTTGCAATATCAGTAATCGCAGAATTACAAAATCCGATACCGGTCCAGATCAGACTCCAGCAATTCTGCATCCTGTTTTCATCCGCGGTCCAGGTGTGATAGTGCATTCTGATATGATCCCCTCCATCATACCCATGTCTGCCTTTTTGCGGCCAGGCCAGCTGATCCGCAGAGAGCTCACTATGATAATAATAACCATTCTGCCCCGTGGGCGCCAACCATGCCTGCATGTGGGTAAAAGGCCGTAATGCGGCTTCCATTACATCACGTCTGTTTTTATAGAACTGATTGTATTGGATATCTGTATAGGTATTTTCTGTAAGTTTTGTACAACCTGTAGCCAACACCAAAACAGTCAATGCTAGCAAAAGGACCTTTCCAAAACATTTATTTATGTATTTCATTGTTTTTTATTTTCAGGTTCACTTTATAATATTAAAAGTTGAGGTTCAGACCAATCATCCATGATTTGGTTCTTGGAAAGAAACCCCGGTTGTCTATGCCCGTTGTGAATCCTGTATCCTCCAATTCAGGATCCAATCCGGAATAGCCAGTGAAAGTGGCTATGTTCCTACCTGTGACATAGAGATAGCAACTTTTAATGTAGTCTGTTTTGAAATTAAAGGTGTAGCCCAACGTAATATTATCTAACTTGACAAAATTGCCATTCTCCAGGTAATAGTCAGAATACTGAGGATCGTCATCCAGCTGATTGTAGGTCGTAACTGCTGACTTCAACAAGTTATTGGGTAACCATCTTTTATTACCAAAGAAGAGTGCAGGTGTGTTGAGGATATCATATTTAAATTTCCCTCTGAAAAAGATAGTGAGGTCAAAGCCTTTGTAATAAAACCGGTTGCCTAAGGAAGCATTGATCTTTGGCACACCATTTCCGATCACCGTCCGATCATCAGGGCTCATATCACCTGCCTGTCCAAGTGTCCCGTCTGCTTTATAAAACTGCCACTTGCCGTCATCGGTGAAACCGGCAAAACGATATCCATAGAAGTTGCCGATGGCGCTACCCTCATAAAGGCGTATCGTGTTGCCCAGGTTACCAGGAGAAGGCAGGCCTCCGAATTCCAGGTAGTTTACTTTGAAGTTTTCGCTGGAGAGCTTGGTCAGCTTATTGGAGTTGTAGCTTCCGGTAAGTGTTACATCCCATTTGAAATCTTTATTATCGACGGCTTTGCCATTCAATGTCAATTCAAGACCCTTGCTGGAAACAGATCCGATATTGGTCAGCAAGGTACTTTGGACAAAAGAAGGCTGAGGGACGGTATAAGCATACAACAGGTCTTTTGTTTTTCTGCTGTAAAAGTCCAGTGATCCGGAAATCCGGTTGTTAACCACGCCAAAATCAATCCCCGCATTAAACTCTCCTTTTTTCTCCCACCTTAAATTTGGGTTCACGTTCCAGCGGATGCCATAGGTCTGGAAGAACTGCGTTGTATTAGGGCTGTTCGGATCATAACCGGTTCCCG
The DNA here is from genome assembly GCF_020042345.1 of Arachidicoccus terrestris. NCBI lineage: Bacteria > Pseudomonadati > Bacteroidota > Chitinophagia > Chitinophagales > Chitinophagaceae > Arachidicoccus > Arachidicoccus terrestris. The sequence goes on along the minus strand of NZ_CP083387.1, from coordinate 2,485,377 downwards.
GTGCCACCTGCGGATAGACGCCGCCGGTAGACAGTAAATATAAAGATTGGTAGTTAGGAATACCCTGATTACCGGTTACACCATAACCCGCACGCACTTTCAGGTAATTCAACCAGCTAACGTCCTTCATGAATGCTTCGTTGGTCAGTGTCCAGCCGGCAGAAATGGCCGGGAAATTACCCCATTTATTGTTAATACCAAAGCGGGAAGAGCCTTCATGTCTTAAGATCGCCTGTAAGAAGATCCGGTTATCAAATGCATAGCTCACCCTGCCAAAAAATGCGATCAATGTATTGTCTTCTTTATAACTACTTAATGCCGGTCTTGGCAGGTTCAGGTTATTAATACCGGTGCCCGCACCTAAATTCCAGTCCAGATAAGTATCGGTTGGAAAGCCGTCATTACTTACGGAATAGTTTTCACTGGTTCCATACTGGTAGCTATAACCGCCCAATGCATGAATTTCGCTTTTGCCAAAGGATTTATCGTAATTGACCGTTGCCTCGAGCGTCTTGGTCCAGTCCAAATAATTGGCCTTTTGTGCCCAGGACATGCCTCCATAACTTGTTTCAGCTCTCTGATCCCAGTCTTTAGAAGAACGGAACCGCCTGTCATTGTATTGGTTCCGTGTGTATGAGCCAAATACAGATGCTTTCAGGTCATTCGTTATTTCAAGGGACAGTTTTGAATCTGCGGATATCGTAGACTGGTCTCTTTCATAAATCCGGTATGCCAGTCTTGACAGCGGGTTATAGTTATTAAATGCCTGCAATTGTGTATAGGTTCCGTCGGGCTGGATCAATGGTGCGGTCGGGTTCCACTGTACCGCCTGTTCAAAGTTGCCGATGGAGTTGTCTCCTCCATCTTCAAGCGTACCGCCGCCCAGTAAATTGGCCTTATTCAGATTAACCGCTAAGTTGGTCTGTAAAGTAAGCCGGCCTTTTAATCCCGTCTGATTCAGACTGATCCTTCCGCCAAACTCTTTTCTACCGTCTTCTTTAGCGATAGATTGCGCATCATGATAAAAAACGGAAGCGCGGTAATTCGCATTTTCGGAACCGCCGGCAGCAGCCAGGTTATAATAGGTGCTTAAATTATCTTTATTGACCAACTCGTCAAAAAGATCGGTCGTTGCGCCGAAATCCTGGCTTTCATCAATGACGCCTTCCTTAATCAGATTCCTGAACTCCGCAGCTGAAAGATTATCGGGGCGTTTATCAACGAAATCCCGCTGTGCATAGGTATTGAAACTATACTGCGTTTCTCCTTTCTTTCCCTTCTTGGTGGTGATCAGAATAACCCCTCCATTGGCACGCGTACCATATATAGCGGCCGCAGATCCGTCTTTCAGCACATCGATTGATTCAATGTCATCTTGCTGAACCAGATCCAGACTACCACCGGGAATACCGTCAATGACGATGAGAGGAGTATTGGTACCTGTTAAAGATGTTACGCCTCTTAACTGAATAGAAGGGCCGGCATTCGGATTATTGCCTTTTGTATTGGTAATGGATAACCCCGCCACTTTTCCCTGAATCAGGTCCATGGGATTATTCACGCCACCTTTATTAAAGTCTTCCGGAGAAAGACTGGCAATGGCTGAAGTGATTTCTTTCCTTTTCTGTGTTCCATAACCAACCACAACAACCTGCTCCAATGATTCGTTTTCAGGGAGCAATGCAACATTCAGTGTATCCGTTGTAATGGAATCGAGCAGAATTATCTTTGATTGATAGCCTACATATGAAAAAGTGAGTGAATCGACTGAGCCGTCAAGTTTTATCGAATAATTGCCTTTCGTGTCGGTTAATGTGCCGATGGTCTTGGGCGCGGATATCGATACCCCGCTTAATCCTTCTGCAGATTTTTGGTCTGTTACTGTTCCGGTAAGCACTCTTTGTTGCGCAAAAAGTAGCGAGTGTGAACACAGGCCTACAAGGATGCAGATAAGCATCCTTTGAAAATAAGATGTTTTCATAGCGTTTTACGTGGAGTTAAAAATCAAATTCCAATCATAAAGCTATAAAGGTTTTTTTAGCATCTGTGTTAATAGATACTCTCTATATTATTAACGAACATTAAATGATAGATAAAACTTATAAGACAATTGACATGCAACACCCCCATAAATAGGGCCTTATAGAATTTCACGACCCTCTTAGCTTCCCAAAAAAAAAATAAAACAGCTGTAATTTTTCCTTCTGTGCTTAACAAAAATCTTGTAAAATACCGGCATAATTGTTAACAGCTGTAATAAAGGTATACTCCATAAAAAACCTGAGAACAATGGCTTGTCATCAGGTTTATTGCATATCGTAATTAAATCGGATCTCAGATCACCGGATCCTGGCTATAGATGGCCCACAATTCATCCACGGTCTTACCTGTCTGCATTTTCCAGAAACGCGCTGTATAGGTCCCTTCGCGCATGGCGGTATTCAAAGACCGTACAAAGTGCTTTTTATATTTTTGGGTAATCCACAATAAAAAACGCGCGGTGATCCGGTAGGCATTGGTATAGCTTTGTTTCGCATTAAATGGGGTCAGTGACCAGCCGGCAGCTTTGTTATTAACGCCGAACTGATGTCTGACATAATCCGCAATCCCTTCCGTAATCCAGCCAGGGCCGGAATGCCCCTGATAGGCCTGAACAATATGCATCGCTTCGTGCGTTACCACATCCAAATCCTCGGGATGTTTCGCCATCCACTGCGGATTCACGCGGATCACATTTCCGGAAGTCGCAGCAACACCGGTGTAGTCGGGATCAATGATCATTGCCACCTTCTTTGCCGCCTTCTTGTTATAAGTCTTGATTTCCTGCGGGTAGATCTTGAAAAAGGTTTCTTGCATGCGCAGCTGTTCCGCTCTGGAAAATTCCTTTTCCTTGTTAATAAAAATAAGGGTAATCCCTCTTTTAGTAATCGTATCTCTGGACAGGTCCCTGTCAGAATATATCTTGCTCCAATGTTTCTGTGCACGCAACGCAGTAACAGTACATACGAACAATCCGATAAATGCAATTTTCTTCAACATCGTCTGCTTAGTTTTTTAAATTTGACAGGGAGAACGGGGCATCTTTCGCTGTAATTCCTCTTTGCCGGTTAGGCGTCCTGCCCATTTTCAACACCAGTTTACCTCCTTTCTGAAGCGTGAAATGATCCAGATAGTTCTGCGTGTAAGTCTTCCCGTTGAATGTGGCAGATTGAATATAACGGGTATTTTCTGTGTTATCCGGAGCATCTATGGATAATGTTTTACCGTTTTCAAAATGAATTTTTGCATGTTTAAAAAGTGGCGCTCCGGTGGCATACTGTGTACTGGCGGGTGTTACTGGATAAAAACCCAGCGCCGAGAATACATACCACGCAGAGGTTTGTCCGTTATCTTCGTCACCGCAATAGCCGTCCGGCGTAGCCTTATATAGCTTGTTCATGGTTTCCCTGACCCAATACTGCGTTTTCCAGGGCTCAGCCGCATAGTCGTATAAGTAGATCATATGCTGAATCGGTTGGTTGCCATGCGCATATTGACCCATATCGGCAATCTGCATTTCGCGGATTTCATGGATCACCCCACCATAATAGCTATCATCAAATGTAGGCGGCATCACAAATACCGAGTCCAGCATCGCCGTAAACTTCGCGTTTCCACCCATCAGGCCGATAAGCCCTTCTACATCCTGAAACACGGACCAGCTGTAATGCCAGCTATTGCCTTCTGTAAAGGCATCACCCCATTTAAATGGATTAAACGGCGACTGAAACTGCCCATCTTTATTTTTACCGCGCATCAACAGGTGTGTCGGATCAAAAAGGTTTTTGTAGTTCATCGCTCTCTTACGATAAATATCAATCTCTGCTTCTGGCTTGCCCAGCGCTTTGCCTAAGGTATATATACAATAATCGTCATAGGCATACTCTAATGTACGGGCGGCATTCTCATTAATCTTAACATCGTAAGGCACGTACCCTAATTCATTATAATATTTAACACCCGCACGGCCTACTGCCTGCATAGGGCCTTCGTTATTGGCATCATGGATCAACGCTTTATAAAGCGTCTCAATATCATAGCCCCGTAGCCCTTTTATATAAGATTCCGCGACGATAGAGGCTGAATTGTTACCGATCATAATATTACGGTACCCGGGTGCGGACCATTCAGGCAGCCAGCCACCTTCTTTATAATCGTTGATGAGGCCTTCCTGCATTTCCCGGACAATATGCGGATACACCAGGTTCAGAAACGGATACAGCGCCCGGAATGTATCCCAGAATCCGGTTCCGCCAAACATATATCCCGGCTCCACTTTACCGTTATATGGACTATAATGCACGACTTTCCCGGCCTGATTGATCTCATAGAACTTTAATGGAAAGAAAACCATCCGATACAGACAAGAATAAAAAGTTTTCAGCTGTTCGCTCGTACCGCCCGACACTTCTACCTTACTCAGTACCTCATTCCAGGTTTTATGGGCTTTATTCTTGACAGTCTCAAAATTATCGGTACCGATTTCTTTTAAATTCTGTGCAGCCTGATCAAAACTGATAAAAGATGAGGCTACTTTTGCATGTACCTTCTGTCCTTTTACCGTGTTCTTGAAACCTATCACTGCGCCGGCGTGGTCGCAACTTTGTTCGTGGGCCGTTGTCCGGTTATTATCTTTGTATGTATAAACATAGTCAAAGGGCCTGTCGAAAACAACTACAAAATAGTTTTTGAAATTATCAGTCACACCTCCGCTATTGCGTTTGGTATAGCCTATGATTTTGTTCTCAGAAGGAATGACTTTTATATAGGATCCTTTATCCAATGCGTCGATCACAACAGAACTGCTGTCTGCCTTCGGAAAGGTAAACCTGAAACTGGCGGCTCTTTCGGTAGGTGTGATCTCTGTTGTTACGTCAGCGTCCGCCAGGTAGACTTTATAATAATAAGGCTTAGCGACCTCTGCTTTATGGGAGAACCAGCTGGCACGGTCGTCTTCTTTAAAACGGACGGTTCCTGTAATCGGCATAATAGCAAAAGCACCATAATCATTCATCCATGGTGAAGGCTGATGCGTCTGTTTAAACCCATTGATCTTGTCTTTGGTATATTGGTAGGCCCAGCCATCGCCCATTTTTCCGGTTTGCGGTGTCCACAGATTCATTCCCCAAGGCAGCCCAATGGCCGGATAGGTATTGCCATTGGAAAGGCTGGGCTTGGAATCCGTCCCCATTAAAGGATTGACCAGGTCAGCATAATCAGTTGCCCCTGCTGAAGTTTGTGCACTTGCCACCGCGGATAACATCAGCCATCCACAAACGATAAATAATAATCTTTGCATGTTCTGTTTCATTTTTAAAACATAGCCGCATCAGTCTGTCTGCAGTCAGGAGTGAAATTAGCTATTCACTTTTCTTACAGTTGCCAAACAAAGTTCAATGCAGTGTTAATGATTCTTAAAGCATTTATTTTGGTTATTTCATTTTTTCCAGTACAAAAGTATATATTCCGCCGGATAATGTCGCTTTATTCAGATCAACATATAATGACCGTTGCTCCGTTTCCTTCTCCCATTTGACCGCTACTTTATCTTTTCTTTCCCCTCTGACAGGTGCATAACCTGCAGGAGCATAAAATGTTGCTGTAGTACCGGCCGGTATCACAAGGCGAACCTCCACTGTTTTACTTTTCTCTTTTCTCTCCCAGGAAACGGCCAGCTTTCCATAGGGCGTTGTATGACTGGCGCTAAATCTTTCCAGGCTGTCGGGGACGCCGGGCCGGAGTATGGAATGTTTAAAGCCCGGTGACTCAGGATCGGGAATAATCCCTCCCAGTCCGCGATACAACCAGGCGCCTATTTGCCCGAACATGATATGGTTCAAGGAAATATCACTACTTGACTGAATATTCCAGTTTTCATACAAGGTGGTCGCCCCATTGACCATCCACCATCCCCAGGACGGAAACGTCTTGTTGCCCGCGATTTTATAAGCCGAGTTGTGATACCCATACATACTCAGCGCATCGAGAATGGTCTTAGATCCTAATAACCCTACATCTAAATGGTAATTGTCTTGCTCCACCCTTTTATTGAGAGCGGCAGCCACACGGACTGCATACGCCTCAGGCACAATTCCCCAATATAAAGGAGCGCTCATTTCCGTCTGAAATCCTTTATCGTAAATGGCTGTTTCTTTATTGAGCCATTTATCATTGAATGCTTTTTTAATCTTTTCTGCGAGTGTGCTGTATTTTGTATAATCCTCTTTTCTATTAAAAATCCGGGCCGCCTCAGCCAGTATTCGGGCATCCGTATAATAATAAATAGTAGAGGTAAAGGGTACCGGCGTTTTAGATTTCACAGGCACCCAGTCGCCCAGCCCCCAGCTGCAGATACCCTCAGGGCTGATCCGGGTGATATAATCGACATACCGCTTGATGCCGTCATAGCAAGACCGGAGCACTTCGGCGTCGCCATAAAATAAATACAGGTTCCAGGGAATAACAGCGATCGTACTGGTCCAATCAGGACCATTTCCCCATTCATAGCCCCAGCCATCGGTAGGTATAATTGAAGGCAATACACCATTGGGCTGTTGCTCATCCAAATGGTCCTGCATCCATTTTTGATAAACGGTAATGGCATCAAAATTATACAAGCCGGTCTGAATATTAATTTGTCCGTCACCCGTCCAGCCATTTTTCTCCCTTTGGGGGCAATCAGTCGGGTAGCCCATCAGATTGGACAGATAAGACTGGTTGGTGGCTGCCCATATTTTATTGAGTAATGTATCCGAACTATGTACCTGGCCGGCGACCGGCACGTCACTGTGCATAAAATAGGCTGTCACTGACGACTTGTCCAACTGCACAGGCTCGCTGCTGGTGATCTCAACATACTGAAAACCTTTATAACCAAACCTTGGTCTGAAAGTCTCTTCTCCCTGACCTGAAAGAATATAGATATCTGTCTGGAACGGGTCGGAATCATCCGTCGGCCGGTAATGCACATCAATATTAGAGAGGTCCACATGTCCATTTTTATATAGGCGTTCGCCATGTTTTACCCGAAGAACGGTACCTCTTTTGCCCCTTATACGGATCTCGCTGATACCCGCTATATTCTGTCCGATGTTGAACACATAATCCGTATCACTGAATTTGTTCATCGTTACCGCAGCAATCGGTGCAGACTTACGAATCGGCACCAACATGGATGAGGTAATGTTTTTTGACGGTGCCGAACGGTAGATGACATCCTGCCACAGGGAATCATGCCGCCTATGCCAGTCGTCTTCATTTTTGTGAGGCAGATCCCAGCCATCCAGCCGGATCCGGTGATCATGATGCTCTGCCGTATAAATACTATTAAAAACGATCGGACCTGTTCTGGTTTTCCAGTCTTTCCCGGTGGAGATCGTTTCCACCGTTCCGTCCCGGTAAACAACTCTTATATCTAATACAAAAGCGGGCCGTGCTCTCCAAGGCGCCTTATCAAAGTCCCAGACAGCAGTAGACTGCAGGTTGTACCACCCATTCCCTAAAATAACACCTAACGCATTCTGACGGCTATCAAGCGCATCAGTGACGTCATACGTGGTATAATACAGGCGCTTGTCGAAGCGGCTGTATACAGGATCCAGTTCCCGGTCACCAACCGGCTGACCATTGAGCGTTAATTGATACAGACCGGCAGCGGCGATATAGATTCTGGCAGATTTTACCGGTTTGCGTAATGTAAAATCTTTTCTAAAATAGCCCGCCGGCTTGAAACTAATGGGATGATTATCGGAAATCCAGGCGCCTTTCCAATTGTAAACGCTTTGCAGGCCTGTCTCGAAGTAACTCATCGCCTGAGCCGCGTCCGTTAAACGGATCGTGTCACCGGTGTGTATCACTTTCCAGTAATAACGCGTATAGGGTTGAAGTGGTTGCCCATTATATCGCAAAAAAGGCTTGTCAGCGGACTGAAAACCACTGTACCATACAGTTCCTTTTGCGGCAGTGTGCTTATCTGCCAATGAAGCAGAATCCGTTGCGACAATAATGGCATAATAGCCGGGAGCCGGCGGCTGGTCAGCAGTGCCTGCGGCATTAGCATTTCCGGAGCTTCCTTTCCAGGAAAGAGTCGGATGTTTGTCATCGATACCCAGCGGCGTGACCAGGTAATTGCAGTGCAGATCATATAACGGAGCCACCTGAGCCGCCGCTCCTGCGTCAGTTTGAGCGATCGCCGTTAAGCTGACAGACCATAACAGTCCGGCGCTTAACAGTTGCATAAATCCTTTCTTTGTTAACTGCATATCTGTGAACGGGTGAAGCGATCATGGAAATAATAATTTTCCATGTTTGCCGGTTAATCACTTATATATATCCTCAGTTTTTGATGGTGTGTGCCTTAACCCCTTTAAAAGTCATTTTGACCGGCAGAATCCTGCCCGCTTTATCAAAATGCATCTCGTCTATGCATGTCTCCCGGCTATTGGCTTTCGTTTCTCCCAGCGGCCTTCTATGATAGACAATATAATACCTGTCTTCGTCCGGCACTTTGACCACACTATGGTGCCCGGCGCCCGTGGCTACGGCACTGTCCTGTTGCAAAATGGTACCGATCCGTTTAAAGGGGCCCAGCGGGTTGTCAGCAATGGCATAAGCCACCTTGTAATCAGGGCCGCCCCAGCCGCCTTCTGACCACATAAAGTAATATTTTCCGTTCCGTATAAACATAAACGGCCCCTCTACATAACCTTTAGGCGTGACTTCTTTATAAATAGTTCCGTCATCAAAAGGTATCAAGCCTGTAAAGTCAGGTTTCAGGCGCACGACGTTACAATGCCCCCATCCACCGTAATACATATAATAGCTTCCATCCGTATCATGAAAAACATACTGATCGATGGGCTGTGCCCCATTATGGATCGTTCCGATCAGCGGCTTGCCGATAAGGTCTTTATAGGGGCCCTCGGGCTTGTCAGCCACGGCGACGCCGATACCTCCAATTTCTCCTTCATGAACGTCATTCGCCCCGAAAAACAGATAGTATTTGCCTGCCTTTTCCAAGACAGCCGGCGCCCACATCGCTTTTTTGGCCCATTTTACCTGACTGGTATCCAGAATACTATGGTGTTTTGTCCAATGCACCAGATCAGGAGAACTGAACGCGTCAAAATAAATCTGATCCTCGTACCTGGCCGAATAGGTAGGAAACACCCAGTATTGTTTTCCATAGATCACCCCTTCAGGATCCGCATACCAACCGGGGAAAACAGGATTGCCTGCATATCCTTTGGACGCATGACTTTTTGTTTGCTGCGCGGATAAAATACTGCAGGTCAATAACATTACGTTAAGGACTGCCAAAAGATTCTTTTTCTTTGCCATATATTGTCGTTCAGTTAGCCCCTGGCTGATTGTTTTGTCAGATACAAACTGGTACGGCTCGCCGGGGAACAGATATTACTTTATTTAACGCGATATTAAACATATTCCACTGCATTTTAAAATGCATAACTTTTCGTTTAGAAGCTCTTTAGCCGCAGGAAGGCCTTTCTATTATTGTTAATGGATTTTTAATAATTTTCAATTATTAATAGGGAACTTTACTTTTAAATTTGAAACCAATGGGGCAGCCCGTGAAATCAACCTCTATTCTGATCTATAAAATTATTGCGGTCCTCAGCTTTCTGGTCCTACTCGGGGTGCAGTTTTTTTTGGTATACAATACCTATAAGCTAAAAGATGAGCATTATTTTTATGCAGAGAAACAGTTGATCAAGCAAGTATACTCCAGAGACATACGCAATGACAAAGTATATCCCGGCGGCCAGAAGATTATCGATAGTTTTATCCACAAAAACATGCGCCGGCTGGAATTTCTCTATAAAAATGACCCGGCGGCCTTTAATCTTCAACGGCAGAAGATCTGCGACAGTCTGTTTAGGGCACTAAGGGCTTCCAGCCCCATGGATACCGTTTTTGCAAAAATCCTGAAGGAAAATCACCTCAAGCATGATCTTCAGTACCGGCTGGTTATCAAGACACTCAGTATCACTTTCTCGGGAAGCAATTATATCATATTATTCCAAAATGGCCATAGGTTGCCCCTACTACACAGTAGTTATATTATACCAGAGGGCGCTTCCGTTTCCGGAAACCTGGCAAACCTCAATATGAAAAACCAGGTGACGTCGATAACGGTAAGCGCCCCGGACGCCTATAGTTACCAGATCACCTTCCAATTATATGTAGACTCCCCCAACCGGACATGGGCCATACTTAGCCTGATGAAGCCGACATTCGCACTGTCTTTCTTTTCACTACTGGCCGTGATGATCATTTACTTTTTCACATTTCGCAACTGGCTCAGACAAAAAAAGCTTGCCGAAATGAAATCAGATTTCGTGAACAGTATTACCCATGAGTTTCATACGCCCCTGGCCACTATTATGGTCGCCAACAAGAGCCTCCAAAATGAGCGGATCCTGGAAAAGAAGGAAAATATCGCTCCGCTCACAGATATTATATCCAGACAGACAAGCCGGCTCAAAACCATTTTCAGTCAGGTGTTGGACATAACAGTTATGAATAATGCCACCTTGAAAAAAGAAAGTTATTACCTGGGAGATTTACTGGAGGAAATATTACTGGATTATCGCTTAACTTTGACCAGCAAAAATGTAGAGATCAAACTGGACAAGATCCCGGATGACTTTCTGGTCTTATTGGATAAGTTCTGGTTTACCACTACGATCCTGAATCTTTTGGAAAATGCGATCAAATACAATAGCGCTCCTGTCAAAAAGATCCGCATCCATGCCGAGCAGGACAAAAAAATGATCCAGCTATCGATTTCTGATAACGGGATTGGAATGTCTCAAAAAACCATCCGTCATATTTTTGAAAAGTTCTACAGAAGTAAAAATAAAAGCACGGAAGATGTTAACGGACTGGGGTTAGGCCTGTTCTATGTCAAACAATGCATTCTGGCGCATGGCTGGACGCTCGATGTAGAAAGTAAAGAAGGCCGAGGTACACAATTTATCATAATGATGCCCAAAGGGTAGCAAATATTGCAAAACATGAAACACAAAATTCTATTTGTAGAAGACCAGGAAGATCTGGGCAACGTCGTCAAACAATATTTAGAAGCGATGAACTTTGAGGTGCATTGGTGTCTGAACGGTAAGGATGCCTACCGGACATTTTTGACAAAGAAACAGATATTTGATATACTAATCATTGACATTCAGCTCCCTGAAATGAACGGCTTTGAGCTGGCAGAACTTATTATCAAAGAGGATGTTTCTGTTCCCTTTTTATTTCTCACGGCCCGCAATGAGAAAAAGGACCGCCTGAAAGGTCTGAAACTCGGGGCGGATGATTATATCAGCAAGCCCTTTGATATTGATGAGCTGGTCCTTCGCATCAAAAACATTATCCGTCGCAAACAACCCCCTGAACAGGAAAGCACAGAAACTAAAAATGATATTCCGGTCGGGGACATTATACTGCATAAGGACCTGTTGCGGCTTTCCATCAAGGGTGATAAGCCTATCACGTTGACGGTCAGGGAAGCGGAACTCTTACATTATCTGTGCAAGCATCCCAACAGAGTGCTTAAAAGGGAGGAGATCTTATTACAACTCTGGGGAGAGAATGACTATTTTCTGGGCAGAAGTCTGGATGTATTTATTTCCCGGCTACGCAAATTATTGCAACACTCAGATATGGTAAGTATTGACAATGTCTATGGTGTCGGATTCGTCTTTAACGTCAAAAAAACTACCTGAAGAGTGCCGGAAGCCGCATTGCGTTAACGATCCATTTAACATTGGTTAATACCAGCCCAAAGAGAATTGACGTAAAGTTGTGGTTTATTTTTTTACAATAAACCACAACCAATCGGTGAAAAAGATACTTTATTTACTTTGCGCTGTAGGCATCTCTCTCAGCGTCCTCAGCGTCAAAGCACAGACCCCTGCTTCAACTGAGGTAACCAGTTATGTAAACCCGTTTATCGGTACCGGAGCCGTGGATGCATCCAGTCTGTCCGGCAGTAATTTTCCGGGTGCAACCCTTCCTTTCGGCTTCGTACAATTAAGTCCTGACACCGAGGACAACCCGGACAATCCAGCTTCAGGATATGACTATAATGACAAAACAATTGTGGGATTTAGCCACACGCATTTAAGTGGTACCGGGGTTGCCGATTTATTTGATGTACTGTTTATGCCCACCACTGGAGAAATACATGCTACGCCGGGTAAAGCTGATAACCCCGACGGCGGCTATCGCAGCCGGTTTTCTCATGACCAGGAGTCTGCCCATGTAGGCTATTATCAGGTGAAGCTACTGGACTATAATATCAATGCAGAACTCACGGCAACGGAGCACGCGGGTTATCACCGTTATACCTTTCCAAAGACGGATAAGGCCCATCTAATCATTGATCTGAATCATACGCTTAATAAAAAACGTCCATACTGGTCTTGTAAAGTCATCGATGCTGAGATCAGGCAGATCGATGCCTATACGGTTCAGGGATACCGAATATTAACCGGTTGGGCCAATCTCCGTAAAGTCTATTTCTACGCGAAGTTCTCTCAACCGATCCAGTCCAATGAGCTCTTTAATGGTGGCAGTATGTATGCCAATGAAAAGATAGTCAATGGAACCAATATCAGGGCTGTATTGAACTTTGATACCAGAAACGGCGAGCCTTTACGCATTAAAGTGGGCCTGTCCTCTGTCAGCACAACCGGCGCCAAAGAAAACCTGCTGGCCGAAATCGGCGATAAGAAATTCGATCAGATTGAAGCAGAAGCCAGGCAGAAATGGGAAAAACAGCTCAGTCAGGTGTCTATTGAAGGCACTAAAGCCCAGAAAGAAATCTTTTATACGGGGCTCTACCATGCCTATACCCAACCTAATAATCTCGCAGATGTCAACGGCGATTATATGGCCACTGATTACACGATAAAAAAAGCAGATGATAAGACCCACTATTCCACCTTCTCTCTTTGGGATACATACCGGGCTGCACATCCGCTCTATACGATCTTACAGCCGGACCGTACTGCAGGGTTTATCCGCAGCATGCTTCGCCAGTATGAGACGTTTGGCTATCTCCCTATCTGGCAACTCTGGGGTGAGGAGAATTACTGTATGATCGGTAATCACGCTATCCCGGTGATCGTAGATGCCATTTTTAAGGGCATCAAAGGGTTTGATGTAGAAAAGGCCTATGAAGCGGTTAAGAATTCTTCTATCACCAACCATCCTGGCGCGCCATTCTATCTGTGGGATAAATATCATTATATGCCGGAGAACAAGCAATCCCAATCCGTTTCCATTACCCTGGAAATGGCATATGACGACTGGTGTGTAGCCATGCTGGCCAAAAAGCTGGGCAAGGAGAAAGACTATCAGTATTTTCTCAAAAGATCCGGCTATTATAAAAACCTGTTTAACAAAAAATCAGGCTTCTTCCAGGCCAAAGATGATAAAGGAGACTGGTTACCGGATTTTAATCCGCTTGCCTATGGTGGAAACGGTGGCAACCCATTCACAGAAGGCAATGCCTGGCAATATCTCTGGTATGTACCTCAGGACATCTCTGGACTGATCGCACTCGAAGGGGGTAAAAAGGGTTTCATCGAAAAACTCGACAGCTTTTTTACCATTAAAGACTTGCCTAAAGAGGTCAATGGTAACGCATCCGGCTTTATCGGTCAATATGCGCATGGGAACGAACCCAGCCATCATGTCACCTATCTCTATGATTATGTCGGACAGCCCTGGAAGACGCAATATTATGTTTCCAAAGTCCTCAGGGAGCTATATAATAATTCATTTTCGGGCTACTCCGGAAATGAAGACTGCGGTCAGATGTCCAGCTGGTATATCTTCAGCGCGATGGGCTTCTATCCCGTCAACCCAGCCAGCGGTCAGTATGAAATTGGCTCACCGATCTTAAAATCCGCCACCATTCATTTAGAAAATGGTAAAGTATTTAAAATGACCGCAAAAAATATCTCCGATGAAAATATATATATTCAGTCAGTTAAATTGAACGGCAAAATCTATAATAAGCCTTTTATCCGGCACAGCGACATTGAAAATGGCGCAACCCTGGAATTTGTAATGGGGAACAAACCGAATAAAAAGTGGGGGCAGGACATAAAAGGATTAACTAATTACTAAAGCCCTCTTTTGCTTCACCCTTTTATCCGCCCCTTCAAATCCCTTCCTTTAAATGGATTTGAAGGGGCGGATTCCTTCCCAATACTACAAAAATTACAGCCCTTTTGTCCAATCTTGACTTTGCCATTCGTTGTATCCATATATAATATATAATTAGAAAACATTAAAAAGAAATACACTATGGAAACGACAACAAAAAGGCATTCGAACCGCATCAGCCTGCTCAGTGATGGCAAAACTGTCATGGGCACTTTACAACATTTTGGTACGCACCTGATGCGCTCTGATCTACCGGTCAATCTCATGCACCTGATCTATTACCGGGTCAGCCAGATCAATGGCTGTGCTTATTGCCTGGATATGCACTCTAAAGATTTACTGGCAGCGGGAGAAAACGTGCAGCGTTTACTTGTCATGGATGCCTGGCGGGAAACGCCGTTCTTTACAGAAGAGGAGAGAGCGGCGCTTAACTGGGCCGAGGCAGTTACCAAACTGGAAAATGGCCAGGTGCCTCAGGATATTTATGATGAGGCAGCCCGGTTTTTTACAGGCAGTCAGCTGATGGATCTCACCCTGGGCATTGCCGCCATTAATACCTATAACAGGTTTAATATTGCCTTTCCCCCGGAAGTAGGCGGATATGTACCAGGCATGTTTTCACCCAAGTCCAAAAAGGAACAGGTGTCCGCCTAAGTAAACCAGTTAAACTGAACAAGCCGGCAGTAAGCATTCTCTACTTGCTGCCGGCTTGTTATTAATGATACCACTTGGGCTATCTCTCTATTACTTTGCTGTTTCGCAGTTAGGGGCACCTTCTGCAAACGTCCAAAGATTCTTTTCGGCGACAAAACCTTCATAATAGCGCAGCACTTCTTCCAGCACTTCGTCGATCTCTTCATAGGTATCCAGACGAACCAAACGGCTTTTAAATTCTTTGATATTGGGGAAACCTTTCAGATAATTGGTATAATGACGACGCATTTCCCGAATACCGACTACAGGTCCTTTCCAGGACAGGGAGTATTTGAGGTGTTGACGAATAACTGCTACACGCTGTTGAACGGTAGGCAGCGGCAGATGCTCACCTGTAGCCAGAAAATGCTTAATCTCATTAAAGATCCAGGGATAGCCGATCGCTGCCCGGCCAATCATAATGCCATCTACCCCATACCGGTTTTTGTAGGCTAATGCCTTTTCAGGGGAATCAATATCCCCGTTGCCAAAGACCGGGATTTTGATGCGGGGATTGTCTTTGATCTTGCCGATCAATGCCCAGTCCGCCTCTCCTTTATACATCTGACAGCGGGTCCTGCCATGAATAGACAGCGCAGCAATCCCGATATCCTGTAAGCGCTCAGCCACCTCTTCAATATTTTTGCTCTGGTCATCCCAGCCCAGGCGCGTCTTTACAGTAACCGGTAAATTGGTATGCTTTATCACTGAACTGGTCAACCGGACCATAAGATCCACGTCCTTTAAAACGCCGGCGCCGGCACCCTTGGTTACGACTTTCTTTACCGGACAGCCAAAATTAATATCCAGCAGATCGGGACCTACGGCGTCCACAATAGCGGCGCTCATGCCCATCGCCTCTTCATCCCCACCAAAGATCTGGATCCCGATAGGTCGTTCTTCTTCATATATATCCAGTTTTCTCCTGCTTTTGATCGCATCCCGGATCAGCCCCTCGCTACTGATAAATTCGGTATACATCAGGTCCGCTCCGTTTACTTTGCACACAGAACGAAAAGGGGGGTCACTGACATCCTCCATAGGCGCCAGCAGCAAGGGAAAGTCTGGTAATTCTATTGAACCAATTTTTATCATATATCTAATTAAACAATACAGCGATCATCCATCTTGGATATTGGCCGTATATTCGCTGCAAAAATACACTCAATATCTTTTATTACCATAAACCGGTTTGTGGATGGATCAATTCCCCCCTTTAAAATTACAAGTAAGCGCCCGCAGGCAATTCTTTATATTGCTGGGAATGGTCTGTTTTGGCCTGCTATTCAGTGGTATTATCAGCTTTATTATGATCAGTTCTACGCCCGGAGCGACGATCGAAGGCATTACCGGCGGGGATCCCGCCTTTGCAGAGCTGGCCAGGTGGATGCAGATAATCAGCACTTTCTGCATTTTCGCCGGCCCGGCGTTTTTATTTAATTTATTTGTAAGGCCCCATCCGGACTATTTTATGATCAAAAATCGCCGGCCCTGGCGCCTATGGTTACTGGTGATTTTTATCGCAGTGGCGACGATTTCCGCAACGGATCTGGTTTCCTGGTTACAGGATCAGATTCCATTATCAACGGACCTGAAAGCACACTTTGACCAGGTGGAGACCCGGTACGACCAGCAAATGCTCTACATGTTAGAGTTGGATTCCTGGGGCGGCTTTATCAAATCATTGATTCTCATAGCCTTACTGCCAGCCCTTTTTGAAGAGCTCTTGTTCAGAGGCTGTCTGCAACAGATCATGCTCCGGTGGATAAAAAAGCCATTTTGGGCCATTTTGATCACCTCTGTCATATTCAGCGCGATCCATGGCTCGTACATAGGCTTTCTGCCCCGGCTCTTTATCGGTATGATACTGGGTTATGTATTTTATTATGGCCGCAATATAGCGCTGAATATGGTCATCCATTTTATCAATAATGGCGTCATTGTGGCGGTCTTGTTTTATCATAATCTTAAAAGCGGCTCTCTGAAAGAAGCCATGCACGGCCAGAGCTCTCTTTCGCTGGAAATCATTTCGATGATGGCCCTTATTATTCTATTTTATTATTTTAGAAAACTGGCCCTCCAAATAAATGGCACAGATACCCCGGGTGCGCTTTTGTCTACAACGCACCCTCAAAACCGATATGACGACTAATGGCACTTAATCAACAAGTATTTAAAACAAGGGCTCTTACCGCCATTATATTTGTAGCAATCATGCTGGCGGGGCTATTGATCAGCTCCTGGACCTTCGCCATCCTGTTTTTTGTGATTCACTGGGGCTGCTGGACTGAATTTGACCAGTTATTTAAAAAGATCTATCCAAAATATTTGGCGGCAGATCTCAGAATTACTAACCTACCCAGGCTGATCGGCTGTGGTTTTCTGGTCTATTGCCTCCCCCATCATTATACAATAGCCGGTGTCGAGCTCGATTTTATCGGCATACTGATCATGGTGGTTGGTGCTGTTAAATTTATCTCTCTTTGGGCCCGGGCAGGCACGTTACGGCCGCTCCTGTTAAAAGGAGCCGTTTTGGGATTGCTGTACATTTCCCTCAGCTGGGGACTGATGATCCATCTCCGGTTTTTCTATTTCCTGCAATATCCTCTTGGATTTATGGCTGCTCTGACCCTGGTGGCTGGTGTATGGATCAATGATACCATGCAGTACATGGTGGGATCTTTAATCGGCAAGACGCCCTTTTCCAAAATATCCCCTAACAAGACCCTAGAAGGAACCATTGGCGGCAGTCTGCTCTGCATAATAGTCGTTTCTTCAATTGGCTATTACTTTGTGGATAAAAATGCAGGCTGGCTATTTATCGTTGTCTCCGCCATTGCAGCGATTGCCGGTACTGCCGGGGATCTGCTGGAAAGCAAGATCAAAAGATTAGCGGGGGTGAAAGACAGCGGGCATTTTATGCCAGGCCATGGCGGTTTTCTGGACCGGTTCGACAGCCTGATTGTTTCAACACCATTGGTATGGCTGGCGGCCCAGCTTTGGGTAGCGCTTTCCTGAAATAGCCTGGCAACAATTCATTAACGGATCGGGCCATGGCTAAATCACCCCTGGCGGCGGATAATCGCCCGAAGCGCCGTATCTTTGCGACTCATTTTAAAAATAATCTGCGTTCAGATGACAATACATAAAGAAGGAACCGCATCCATTGTGCTGGCCGCCATTATTGTGGCCGTAGCCTCACTGATTGCCAATTATTTCCTAATGCCGGTATATGGCTGGATCTATCTGATTATTTTGCTGATCCTGATCATCCTCTTTCTATTTATCGTCTCCTTCTTCAGGATCCCCGAGCGGAATATGACGTTTGGAGATAATAAGATCATCGCACCGGCAGACGGTAAAGTAGTGGTTATTGAAGAAGCTGAAGATCCGGAATACTTTAAAGGTAAACGCCTGCAGGTCAGCATTTTCATGAGCCCTGCCAATGTACACGTTAACCGCTACCCCGTAAGCGGGGAGATCGTATACAACCAGTACCATAAAGGCAAATACCTGGCTGCCTGGCATCCGAAGTCTTCTACTGACAATGAAAGACATAGCATCGTAATCAATCAACCGGGCAAAGGCGAGATACTGGTAAAACAAATTGCCGGCGCACTGGCCAGACGCATTTGTAATTATGCCAAAACAGGAGAAAAAGTAAAGCAAAATGACGAACTGGGGTTTATAAAATTTGGCAGCCGGGTCGATTTGCTTTTACCTTTGGGCACCAAAGTGAATGTTGAACTCAATCAGGCGGTTCTTGGCGGGGTAACCGTACTGGCCACCTGGTAATAAACACAAATCATGAATCCTAAACAGTTGGCTGCACATGCAGCGGTTGCATTAATAGAAAACGGCATGAAAGTAGGTCTGGGCACAGGATCTACAGCCTATTTTGCTATTCAGAAAATTGGCCAGCGTGTAAAAGAAGAAGGCCTGCAGGTGACTTGCATTGCCACCTCGATTCAGTCTGAAGAACTCGCAAAATCCCTCAATATTCCCATGGCCGGCTTTGATACCCTAAAACGGCTTGATATCACAATCGATGGGGCAGATGAAGCAGATCACCAACTGCAGCTCATCAAGGGCGGCGGCGGCGCACTGTTGAGAGAAAAGATCATCGCCTATATGACGGACCATTATGTGATCATTGCAGACCAGTCCAAGTATGTAGAGACTCTGGGTAAATTTCATTTACCCGTGGAAGTCATTCCCTTTGGCTGGCAGCGGACATTTGACCATCTGGAGGCATTAGGCGCAAAGCCACATCTCAGACAGCGGGATACTGCTATTTATATCACAGACAATGGCAATTATATTCTGGATTGTGATTTTGGTGCCATCTTTGAACCCCGCGATTTGCAAACGAAGATCGACCTGATTCCCGGTGTTGTGGAATGCGGACTATTTGTAGACAGAACCGGAACGCTGATTATCGGCAATAATGACGGGTCAGTTGTTACACACAACAGAAAATAAGCATAGAGAACACATATGGAGAGCGCATTTATTTTTGACATGAACGGCACTATGATTGATGACATGGATTACCATACCAGGGCCTGGTATAAGGTATTGAATGATTTGGGTGCCGGACTTAGTATGGAACAAACCAAACTGCACATGTATGGCAAAGCGGAAGAGATGTTTGACCGCGTCTTTGGCCCGGATAAATTCAGTGAACAGGAGCTTCATGAAATCATCTTAAATAAAGAACTGGCCTATCAGGATGCGTTCCGCCCACATCTAAAACTTATCGACGGGCTGGGCGCTTTTTTGCAAAAAGCCAGGGCAGCAGGGATTGGACTGGCGATAGGTACAGCAGCGCCAAAAACCAACGTAGATTATGTGATGGATGGTTTACAGCTCCACTCTTTATTCCAGGAGATCATCGGTGCCGAAGATGTCAGGACCAGCAAGCCGGACCCTGAAGTCTTTCTGAGTGCGGCAGCCGGTTTAAAAATAGCCCCTGAAAAATGCATCGTCTTTGAAGATTCTCCTAAAGGAGTAGAAGCGGCAGAGCGGGGTGGCATGAAGGCGGTTGTTGTGACGACCTTCCATGGCCCGGAAGATTTTGCCCATCTCGGCAATGTGCTGATGTGTGTACAGGATTATACAGATGGACGCCTGGAAAGATTATTTGCCTAAGTGTCGATATACCCTATTAGTTTACCTTGTTTAAACCGAACGGACGCTAATAACGGCGCTATCTCAGCCGAATCCCAGGTAAATTATGGCCATTGTTTTAATTGATAAACATGCATTCTCCGCAAATTATACGGCAAAAAGACACATTAATCTCCGCATTTGAATACTAATCTCCGCAACATATGCGGAGATTAGCATAGGTATTCTCCGCATATGTTGCGCAATTATACAAAGAGTTCAGAATAGAATGTAAATCAGCTAGTGCATCAAAAGACAAATGCAAAACGTTATCGGTCCATCACTAACGCTGACATCAATATACTCCTCAATAGCCTGATAAGGAAAGGAAGGGGTCAGGCAATTCGCCGAACAGTATCCAGCCCTTCACTCAGCAACAGGATGCCTGGCTTTTTGCCGGTCGCTAAAAGGCCCAGCTTATCTTCAAAACCCAGTGCCCGCGCGCCATTATAGGTAGCCCAGCTTAATAACTGTTCCTTACCCAGATGAGGATAAGCATTTAAAAGATACCCCATTTCCCTGGCAATACTTAACTGGTGATTACTGGCAAGGCTATCTGTACCGAGAGCGATTGGCACCCCTGTTTCCAAAAGCATGGTTATATCCGGCAGTCTCTTTTCTATATACAGATTAGCACCGGGGCAAAGCACATAAAAGATAGACTGCCCCAGACGGGCCGCCTGCTCACAGGCAAATTCCACATCCACCCTGGAAGTAAAAGTATTATGCACCAATAATACGACCTGGGCCGTAGTGATATAAGGTAAGACTGACTGCAGACTGGTTTTCCCTGTCGGATTGTAAAAGGATATATCGCTGCCCAGCTGCCTGTAAAAATCAATAAACGCACCGGTTCCCTGCTGAAAAAAAGCATTCTCAGGCGCAGATTCCTGATTATGCATGGTGACGATCCTGTCATGCGCTTTGGGAATATCTTTTAGTGCCTCATTGATCTTCCCCAATAAGGCACCTGAGACGGAATAGGGCGCATGAGGGACCAGCGTGGTTGCCGGGTTCTGTGCAAACATGGGCGCCCAGACCTTTTGGCGGGCATATTCAAAACGCGCCCCGGCCTGTTCGGGTAAAAATCCGAGACACTCAATAAAGTTACGGTAATGAATGGGGCTGTTTTGCTTTTGCGCCAAAGTATCGGTGGTATTACAGATATCCCCGACGGCCTGAATACCGGACTGCCACATTTCCGTCTCGGCTTCTGCAATCGCCGCGAGAATCTCTACCTTGTCAAAATGTCGAAGACGCATCACCTGACTGACAAAACCCGGAAGCCCGGTACCTGTCTCGATAGCAGATTTTAGGTGGCTGAGTTCCAGGTGGCAGTGGGCGTTGACGAACCCCGGTGACAGGATTCCGTCCAGTGATTCTACCAGCGTGTCGTCCAGCGTATTGGCACCCACCAGGTCCAAAACTGTTCCATCTGCCTTTAGTACCAAAACGGTGTCTTTCAACAACCGTTGGCCATCAAATATAAAATCTGCTTTCAGCTTTCGTTCTTGCATGAATATGAATTGTCTGTCAAACTGAAACAAATATAGCAAACTCTAGCAGTACAGCAGAAGCGTATAATATTATGATACGGAAGAGTTGTGCAGCCACGCCAGCCGACGGCACTCTGTTAACAGTTTATAAATATTCACAATTGCTTTAATTTTATGACAACTGCCCTTCGCGGCCCCCGCATACCTAAATAATTACCTTTCAGTTGCTTTCATAGAATTTATGCAAATGTTTCATAGATTTCTTTTTTAGTGTGCTAACATAATTTTAGCTTTGCTCCCCAAATTCAGTTATTCAATATTCATTAATTATAATCATTAATCTTCTCCGCCATGATCACACTCGACGAATTCACGATCCAGCAATTACGCTTATATCCTCAGGCAACCGGCGAACTCTCTGGCCTGCTCAGAGGCATTGGCCTGGCTGCTAAAATGGTCAATGTACAGGTCAACAAGGCCGCGATTGCCGATATCCTGGGAGAAGATGGCGGGGCAGTTAACGTACAGGGAGAAACCGTTCAAAAACTGGACTCACTGGCCAATAATACCTTTATCAATGTACTGCGTCATGGTATTCATTGTGCCGGTATCGTCTCCGAAGAAAATGAAGAAATGATTATTTTTGATGATCCCAAAAATAATCAGTCCAAGTATGTTGTATTGATGGATCCACTGGACGGCTCTTCTAATACAGATGTCAATGCCCCAATCGGCACTATTTTCAGTATTTACCGCCGGGTGTCTAAATTGGGCGAGCCCTGTACCAAAGAGGATTTTCTGCAAAAAGGAGAGAATCAGTTTGCAGCAGGATATGTGCTCTACGGCTCGTCTACTATGTTTGTCTATGGCACACGCAGACACAGTGTCAATGGTTTTACCCTGGACAATAGCGTAGGGGAGTTTTACCTGAGTAATCCCCATATGCAGATGCCTGTTGACGGCAAGACCTATCATTTCGACTATAAATACTATCATGGAGTGGACGACAAAGTCCGGAATTTTCTCAACTATTGTAATGAATCCATAGACGGGCAGGATGGCCGTTTCGCCAATAAGAATGCGGGCTGCATGGTAGCGGATATGCACCGCATCTTTTTAAAAGGCGGCATGTTCCTGTATCCTTCCAGAAAGAACAAACCTCAGGGCAAACTGCGGCTGATGTATGAATGTAACCCCATGGCATTTTTGACCGAGCTTTGTGGCGGGTCGGCGACCGACGGCACACGCAGGATCATGGAGATTGAGCCGACTGATTTTCATGAAAGAACCCCTATTTTTATTGGCAGCAAACAGATGATTGACCGGTTTGAAGCCTGCAACCGGCAACCGGCAGATTAATCATCCATTCATTTATTTTTTGATACGGATGGAATTCCAGTTTAATAAAGAAATTATACTTGAAAACGACAGGGTATTGCTGAGGCCGATAACGGCCGCAGACACCCGTAATTTGATCTATTTTACCAGTCAGCAGGAAGACCTCCTTCAATATTCTCCAAATCCGGTCCATACCGAAGTGCTTTTGAAAAAATACATTGACAAAGCTATCGGGGAACGCAAGCTGCATAACAGATATACCTTTTGCGTATTTGACAAGATCCAAAACCGCTATGCAGGGAGTACGAGCTTTTTAAATATATCGAACGTCAACGACAGGCTTGAAATCGGAGGTACCTGGTACAGTAAACAGTTTCAGAGAACAGGCCTCAACAGGAATTGTAAGTTCCTGATGCTGGAATTTGCCTTTAAGACACTGGGGGCGGTCCGTGTTGAATTCAAAACTGATGAAAGGAATACGGCTTCACGCGACGCTATAGAAAAAATCGGAGGGCAATTTGAGGGGCTCTTAAGATGCCATACATTGATGTATGATGGGTTTAGAAGGAATACGGCCTGTTACAGTATCTTAAAACGGGAATGGGCCCTTTTGCGAAAAGATTTTTTAGCGTTTAAGCAGTAGGCTCCCTGCCGGCACAGTCATCGCTTTTAGGTCCATCCCGGCACCATTAGCGTAGATTGGCGGTTAATTCTTGCGATTAGTTTGTAATTTCACGCTGCGAAACACAAAAAACGCATATATGCAGATATTTATAGCGCAGCAGAATTATCATATAGGGAACTTTAAAGCCAATACAGCGAAAATTATAGCCGCTATTCAGGAGGCCAAAAAACAGGGCGGCGATCTCATCATTTTTAGTGAGTTAGCCATCACCGGTTACCCGCCAAGAGATTTTCTGGAATTTGAGGATTTTATCCGGCGCTCAGAACAGGCGATCGACCAGATTGCGGCATACGCGGACACCATCGGTGTTCTGGTCGGCGCCCCCGCCAGAAATCCCGACCCCAACGGAAAAAGGCTTTTTAATGCTGCTTATCTGTTGTACGATAAAAAGATCCAGGCGGTTCAACACAAAACTTTGCTGCCCACCTATGATGTCTTTGATGAAAATCGCTACTTTGAACAGGCGATCCTTCATGAAGTCATGGATTTTAAAGGGCAGCGCATCGCTGTTACCATCTGCGAAGATATCTGGAACCTCGGCGATAACCCCCTCTACAGGGTCTGCCCTATGGATATCTTGACGGCCCAGCAGCCGGATTTTATGGTGAATCTTTCCGCCTCCCCTTTTGATTATACCCATGATGAAGACCGGCAGGCGATTATCCGGGCTAATGCGCTCAAGTATCAGATTCCTGTTTTCTACTGTAATGCAGTTGGCTCTCAGACAGAGATTGTTTTTGACGGAGGCTCTTTTGTATTTGACAAAAAAGGGAATATGGTCAAGAAGCTGCCCTTATTTGAGGAAGCCTTAATCGGAACAACACTCCAGCAGGACAATTCCATTGCCGGCCCTGTTCAGGAAACAGCCGACAGACTTCCCTTGCATGAGATCAATCCCCTGACACTTGAACCGGAACTTAACATCGGGCAGATCTATCAGGCGCTCGTGATGGGTATTCAGGACTATTTTGCCAAGATGGGCTTCTCCAAAGCCATTATTGGTTCCTCCGGCGGGATCGACTCTGCAGTTACAATTGCGCTGGCCGCTGCTGCACTCGGCCCTGAAAATGTTCGCTCCATCCTGATGCCTTCCCCTTATTCCACTTCCCATTCTGTGGATGACGCGGTTCAGCTCAGTCAGCACCTTAACAGTCCTTATGACATTATCCACATCGATAAGATCTACGACGCTTTCTTAACTGAATTAAGCCCCATTTTTGGCGATTTGCCGTTTAGCGTGGCTGAGGAAAATATTCAAAGCCGCAGCCGCGGCAATCTCTTAATGGCGATTGCCAATAAACTGGGCTATATATTGTTGAACACCTCCAATAAAAGTGAGCTGGCAACCGGCTATGGTACGCTTTATGGCGATATGGCCGGTGGACTGGGCGTACTGGGAGATTGTTATAAGCTGCAGGTGTATGCGTTGGCTCGCTATATCAACCGGGAAAAAGAAATTATTCCGCAACATATCATCGATAAAGCGCCGAGCGCAGAGCTGCGCCCGAACCAAAAAGACAGCGATTCTCTGCCCGACTATAGTGTTCTGGACCAGATTTTGTACCAATATATCGAGCGCCGGCAAGGTCCTTCCGAAATCAAGGCCCTTGGCGTACCGGGCGCCGACGAAGCCCTGGTCGACCGGACCCTTAAGATGGTCAACCGCAATGAATATAAGCGTAACCAGTTCTGTCCGATCATCCGGGTATCACCCAAGGCCTTTGGCGTAGGCAGAAGAATACCCATCGTTGGAGAGTATCTACTTTAAGGTGCGGCAGGTTAGATAAGAAGAAACAATTTTTCTGTATCTTTCCTCTTGTATTTACATCATCATAATACATTAAAGACTATGACAATATTTTCAAAAATCATCGCAGGCGAGATCCCTTCTTATAAGATCGCCGAAGATGATTATTTTTATGCCTTTCTGGATATTGCACCACTGGTGAAGGGCCATGTGCTGGTGATTCCCAAAGTAGAGGTCGACAAAGTCTTCGATCTGGATGACACTTATCTGAGCCGGATGCTGGTTTTTGCCAAACCCATTGCCCATGCCCTGGAAAAAACGATGAACTGTAAAAGATGCGGCTTGTCGGTCGTGGGACTGGAAGTGCCGCATGCCCATTTACACCTGCTGCCCATCAATGAAATGGACGACACCAATTTTACCAGAGGTAAACTGCAGCTGGCGGAAACAGAAATGCAGGAAATACAGCAGACGATCACCAGTGCATTAAAATCATAAACATTATCATACATGAGATTTGAAATTATTCCCGGAGCGGATCAGCAAAGCTATACATTGAAAGACAATACAAGCGGTACAACAGCTGAGATCCTGACCTTTGGGGCCCTTTTGAATAGATTTACGATCCCTGTGAAAGGGGGCGAAACCATTAACGTCATTGATGGTTTTGAAGACGTCACCGATGCTAAAGCCAATATAACCGATGGGTTTCACAGCGCGAAGCTGAGTCCGTTCGTCTGTCGGCTGCATCTGGGAGCATATTCCTTCGAAGGCAAAGATTATAAGATTGATAAATTTTATATGGGAGACAGTGCCATCCACGGACTGCTTTACGACGCTCCATTCAAAGTATCTGCCACCCATGTAGATGAAAATAAGGCAACATTGTCCCTGCTCTATGAATACAGGGACAATAGCCAAGGTTTTCCTTTTAATTTTGATATTGAAATTATTTACAAGCTCTCGGTCCAAAATGATCTGCAGGTGACAACTCATGTTACCAACACAGGTACGGGCAATATGCCACTCAATGACGGCTGGCACCCTTATTTTAAATTGGGTGCCACAATCAATACCGCATCAATACGCTTTGATTCCAAAGAATTGGTTGAATTTGACGAAGCATTGCTACCCAACGGGAAGACAAGTCTATACAATAGCTTTAATCTATTTAAGGTATTCGGAGATACAGAGCTGGACAATTGCTTTACGCTCAACCAGCCGTCCTATGACGGAGATCTGCCTGCCTTTGAGATCAAGGATGAGCAGCTCGGATTATCTTTGAGCGTCTATCCCGACGAAGCCTATCCTTATCTGCAGA
The DNA here is from genome assembly GCF_020042345.1 of Arachidicoccus terrestris. Taxonomy (NCBI): domain Bacteria; kingdom Pseudomonadati; phylum Bacteroidota; class Chitinophagia; order Chitinophagales; family Chitinophagaceae; genus Arachidicoccus; species Arachidicoccus terrestris. Next base: position 2,458,690 of record NZ_CP083387.1, on the reverse strand, counting down.
TCTATACGCCGCCATCCAGGAAAAGCATTGCGGTGGAAAACCTGTCTTCCATACCCGATTCGCTGAATAACAAGACGGGGTTAATTATATTGGAGGCGGGGGCAAGCCGGACCTTTAGTACGACGTACAGGCTCACGCAGATCTGATATTTAAGAACGGCACTCATCCAGCATGGCCAGCAGGCGAACGGCCTCTATGGCCGCTTCAACGTCATGCACCCTGAGTATATGCGCACCTCGCTCTAATGCATAGGTGTGCAATACTGTGCTGGCATTTAAAGCTTCGTCCGCAGTAATACCTAAAAATTTATAGATCATTGATTTTCTGGATACCCCTACAAGAATAGGCTTTTCGAGCACTTTGAATGCATCGAGCCGGGACAGTAAATTATAATTCTGCACCTGTGTTTTAGCAAAACCAAATCCCGGGTCAAGAATAATATCTTTAATACCGGCTTCTTTACAGGCTTCCGCTTTTGTAACAAAATAATCAAAGACACTTAAGACGACATCTTCATAATCTGTCAGGGTTGACATGGTATTGGGATTACCCCGCATATGCATGGCAATGTATGGCACTTCCAGCTCACCGACCGTGGAGAGCATATTGGTATCCAGGTTGCCGGCACTTATATCATTGACCATCAGCGCTCCCGCCTGCACGGCAGCCCCGGCCACTTCACTGAAATATGTGTCTACTGAGATCACGGCATCGGGATGTCTTTCCAGGATTGCTTTAATAGCGGGAACGACACGGTTCATCTCGGCTGCAGCACCTATCCTTGGGCTTTTTGGATGTGTGCTCTGGCCTCCTAAATCGATATAGGCCGCTCCCGCTTCCAGCATCCGGGATGCCGTCTCGGCAACCGCCGAAGGATCTGCTTCCCGGCTGCCGGCAAAGAAAGAGTCTTGATTAACATTGATAATGCCCATAATGGCCGGCTTCTGAAGCGTTAAAAGCCGTCCTTTACAGTTCAGGGTAAACATATTTATTCTATTTTTGTGACAATCCAATACGTGAACTATGTCCGCTACCTTGCAACAATATGATCAGGCAGTAAAAGTATGTAAAGATATCTTTATAAAGAAGACCAAAGATTATGGTACTTCCTGGCGCGTGCTCAGAACCATCTCTGTCATTGACCAGATCTATATTAAAGCCTTGCGGATCCGCAATCTCCAGGAAATCAAAGAACAGAAAGTAGCGGACGACATTCCCTCTGAATTTATCGGCATCCTGAATTATGCGGTCATCGGCCTGATTCAGCTACAGATGAAGGAAGCAACGGTGGATGAACTATCCGTTGAACAAGCCTCCGACCTGTATGATCAGACAGTACAAGCCGTAAAAGAAATCATGATCTCTAAAAATCATGATTATGGCGAGGCCTGGCGGGAAATGAGCCAGCAGAGCCTGGTAGACCTGATACTGGTGAAGCTTCTGCGCATGAAACAGATCCTGGAAAATGACGGCAGGACACTGATCAGTGAAGGACTGGACGCTAACTATACGGATATACTCAATTATGCCGCGTTTGCACTGATCCTTATCGAGCAACAGAATAAGCAAAAACCGCAGCCGGCATAAAGTCAAGTACCGGCCAGATATTATAATGGCCTTTAAACGGGCTGAAAGCAATTGTGCATACTGAATACCAATAATCACACCCAAAAAAAGTGTAATGAATAACCATTCAAGGACAAACACAGCATCAGTACCGGCAGCCGTTACCGTAACACGTGTAATCGTCGGGGTGCTCTTTATTTTTTCCGGGTTGATTAAAGCCAATGATCCGTTGGGGCTCAGCTATAAAATGCAGGAATTTTTTGAAGCCTGGGGGTGGAATGCACTCAACTGGAGCACCTTTAGCCTTTCTATTGCCATGAATACGTTTGAGATCCTTCTCGGCGTGGCGATGCTCGTAGGTTACAGGATGCGGCTCTTCAGCTGGCTGATTTTACTACTGACCGTCTTTTTTGGTTTTTTGACCGGCTATGCGGCGCTAAGCGGAAAATTTCAGAGTTGTGGCTGTTTCGGTGACTGTCTGCCTTTAACGCCGGTGCAGTCTTTTCTGAAAGATATGGTCCTGCTCATTCTGGTGCTTTATATATTTATCTACCGCCACAAAATACAACCGGCCATCAGCATTAAAGCCTGTGTGGCGATATTGGGCCTGGCATTAATATTAGGCCTGTCGGTACAGTCCTATGTACTCAGGCATCTGCCTTTTGTAGACTGCCTGCCCTATAAAAAGGGGAATCATTTACTCGAGCAGATGCAGGTACCTCCCGGTGCAGTAGCAGACAGTTTTGCCATTACCTTCAGATACAAACATCAGGGAAAGGTTGTTGAATTTGATGCGGCCCATTTTCCGGAGAACTTTGACTCTACCTTTGAATATGTAGATCGTTATGATAAGCTGATCCGTAAAGGGAACGCCATCCCGGCTATTACAGATTTTTCCCTTAAATCTATAGATGGTATAGATTCCACCCAGGACATATTGGGCGGTGGCAGCAAATATATACTGGTCATGTTTAGATTCTTTGATGATTTTGAGGACCATAAAGCAGCCCTGGGTAATGTTATTCAGGAAGGGCACCGGTTAAGCCTGCCTGTCATGATCGCCACGCCGTTGGCCACCCAGGCCCAAAGCCTCATCAGTGGAGCTGATCACATTTTCCAACTGGACGCTGTCGTTGAAAAAACGGCAGCCAGGGCGAATCCGACCTATTTTTATATGGAAGGGGACCTGGTGGCTGAAAAGAAATCAGAGGCAGATCTTAATGACTTCATCCAATTCATAAAAGCACATGCCGGGAAATAGCAGGGACATACCCGAGCACCTGTTGTTATTTGACGGCGTGTGTAATCTCTGCAACCGTTCCGTTCAGTTTGTGATCCGCCATGATCCCGGAGGCAAATTTAAATTTGCAGCACTGCAATCCGCATATGCAGAGCGAATATTAAAAAACTATCCGGAGGTTGGCCAACGTAGCAACGCCGGACCTGATCCCGATTGGGGTTCAATTGTCTTTATATTGAACGGTAAGGCCTTCACCCGTTCAAAAGCCGTATTAGAAATTATGGGCGCATTGGGCTTTCCATGGAAATTAGCCACTGTTTTTTATATCCTCCCTCGCGCAGTCCGTGACAAACTGTATAATTTTATCGCGAAAAACCGTTACCGGTGGTACGGCAAGAAAGATCACTGTATGGTGCCGACGCCGGAACTCAGCGACCGGTTTATGGATTAGCCAGGCAGAGCAAGGATCACAAAAAAGTCATCTGATGGAGAGAAGCCCCCGGCCAGGGCCATCCAGCGTCCGGTTCTAACGGTTACCGCTGCACTGCGAGACCGAACGCTCATGATCTGCGTCACGGCCATCGACTTAGCTTGGCTTATACATCTTCTAACTGCCTGCTTATGCATTTTTTAGGGTATCATTTATTGCTTCTACCTCTTCTATTTCCAATCCGCAGCCTTTAGCGATCTGTGCTATTGTCAAGCAGTTTTCTTTCAAAAAGCTTTCAACAATTGCTCTTTTACTGTCATTTACGGCAGTCTCAACAACATGCTGCCATTTGGTCGCGTATATTCTTTCTTTGTCGTACATCATTTTATCTTTCGGGTTTAAATTGGCAATTCTCGCAATCTCAAATATGGCCTGTAATCGTCGTTATCAAATTGCGGGGGAACTTCCTTAAGCTTCCCCATGTTCTTTAACAGGAACAAATATACATCCTTTTTATCTTTCAGGTCCTCAATTCTCTTGTTAAACTTCGGCAACTCAATCGTTACGAGCTTCGTCAGTTCGATAGCCACCAGGCTGGCTTTCAATTCGGCGCTTTCAATAACAGATATACAGGGCATTTCTTTTTGTTGATGCATGTAAAAGTTGGCAATTACAACGCCAATTACGGGTGCCTGACGATGCTCGAACTTCTTTCCCTTTTCCAGTGCATTTGAATGGGCTCGGCATATATAATTACGAGCCCTGTTTACCATAAACTCGTCTCTCTCATCCTGCATTTCAATCACGAAGTTACGCTCTGTTCCATCTACAAAATATATATCAAAAACTGTTTTTCTCTGATTAATTGTTTCTCCAAATAATTCCGTGTTCTTGTACCGCACTTTATTAATTGGGGCTATCCGTTCATCAAAAAATGCATTCAGCATATCACGTAACAGTTCCCCTTCCTTTAGCCCTGTGGCATTTTCCGAAACGCCACTTTTTTCAAAAAGAATTTTGAACCCCGCATCACTGAGCGGGTTTACAAAAACACCCGCTTCTTCTTCCCGAATACTTGCGTTACCCTCATTCACACCGCTTTTATCTGCTGGTACGGGCTTTGTTTCACAGGCCTGTCTGGCAAGGTCCGAACACGTCCTGTCTATCGTGTATTTTTTCATTTTATCAGTTTTCAGTTAACAATCTTTATTCCGGCAAACAATATCTCCTCCCTCAGAAAGAACAATCTAATAGTTGCACTTCACCATCTGATTCCCTTGTTGCTACTCAGCTATGCATCAGGTTTCTCCTTTTGCTTAGCCTTTGCTTCAGGCTTCACAGACTCCCCCAGTGGGGACGCCTCCGCCTGTTTTTGTTTAGTGTCCGACTGCGCACCACAGCCAGACAATATTTTCAGACCTTCCCTGAGTATGTTCCGGGCGGCATTGACATCTCTGTCATGCGTGGTATGGCAGCAGCTGCAGGTCCAGGCCCTGTCTGCCAGAGTCAGGTCTTCTTTCTTTTCCCCGCAGACATGACAGGTTTTGGAAGAGGGGAAGAACCGGTCAACTTTCACGAACTTCCGGCCATACCAGTCGCATTTGTACGCTAGCTGGGTCAGTAGCTTTCCCAGTGAAGCGTCTGACAGGGATTTTGCCAGACAGTGGTTTTTCAACATGTTTTTCACCGCAATGTCCTCTACCGCGACGGTGTCGTGATTCTTGACGATGTCGGTAGTGATCTTATGCAGGTGGTCCTCCCTGAGGTTCTTTATCCTTTCATGCAGCCGGGCTACTATACGGCGTTGCCGTTTCCTGGATTGGCTGCCTTTCTGCTTTTTGGAGAGTTGCTTTTGTCTGTGTTTTAGTTTCTTCTCCAGTTTCTTCAGCGGTTTGATGTTTTCATATCTGGTGCCATCCGACAGGATGGCGGCATCCTTGACCCCTACATCGACACCGGTATCCTTACCCGTACCGGCCAGTATCTCCCTGGGGACCTCACAGGTAAAGGAAACATAATAGTTGCCTGTAGTAGTCCTGGACAGATGCAGGTATAATATTTTCCCTTTGATCTGCCTGCTTATTTTTATTCTGATCCCTGTTTTCAGTTTAGGGAGCCAGAGAAGGTCACCCTCCACCCTGAAGCCCTGTGGCAGCTTAAAGCACTGACGGTCGCTCCTGCACCTGAATCTGGGGTACCTGTTCTGTCCCTTAAAGAAACGCTTATAGCTATCCTCTACATTTTGCATGGCCATCTGCAGTGGCTGGGCGATCACCTCGCCCAGCCACCCGGTTTCCTGCCGGCTTTTAAGGACAGGCAGCATTTTGGTGGTGTCATAGTAAGACAGGGATTTGCCGGTCTCTTCATAGGTCTTTTGCCGCAGTTCAAGGGCATAATTGTACACGAACCGACAACAGCCAAATTGCCGGGCCAGAAAATTAATCTGCTCCCCTTCGGGGTAGATCCGAAATTTATAAGCTTTCAGGTGCGTGCTTTTCACAATTTAATTTTTTTTACAATAGAATGCCTGTACCCCTTTAATGTGGTCTTATACGACCAGGGCATGATTTCAATAATATTTGGATTGATGGCTGTTCTTACTGCTTATGGCAAAGCGGCAGATGTACAGTCAGGTCAAATCAACGAAGTAGGTTCGTCATCGTCTCTATCAGTGCTTTTCCGATGACGGGGCAAAATTAACCTATTCCACACGGGTAGACACTTGAAAGCGAATGAATGCTGTAGAGGGCTGCTGCAATGAATATGGCACGGCCAATACAGATGCAAAGGTAATCAAGCCAGATAGTACAGCAAAATAACAGGCGTGAAAAAGCAGGAAATATCAAAAATAAAGGAGTAAAATATTCGTCGAAAAATTTGGCAATTTAAAACATTTGGATTCAACGTCCAGAATGCCCGTCACCACAGGGTTATGCGTAAATTTTATATATGTGATGATTCTAATCTGGGACTTTTAAAAATGGGATATTTTAGACATGTATTTTCCGGGCATATAAAAACATCCCGAAATATTGAATATTTCAGTGCAGCACATTCAGATTCTATCATTTATCGTTGCTGACCATAAGCCTTTTCTCCTTTGGCATAAATCAGGGAAAGAGCAAATCCGTTTCATAAGCCTGTAACGGCTTATGAAACGGATTTGCACAAAATATATATCAAGGGCATTTAACGTAACAGCATCATCCTGTCGGCAGCCCTTTAGTCTTTAATTTGTGAACTTAAGGGATAACGAAGATTTTTATATCCGGTTAAATCAACTTTTACACTGCCGACAACAATGGGGCTTTGTACCCGAAGCGGAATATGATTGGCGTCATCGCTGACCCATACGGTCATCTTTTCTCCGCCTTTAAACATTTCTCCTTTGATGAGCAAAGGCTTGAATTTAATTGCATTAAAGGTGCCATATCGTGTCTTGATCTTTTCTTTCCCCAGATAGCGGATATAGAGATGATAGAGTTCATCGCTTAAAAACATTTCAAAAGGGATTTTATCCCCCACTTTGCACTTGGAAAAATCGATACTTCTGGCAGTAAATACAGCACTGACGACATCCTGCACGCAATCCGGCACTTTAAACACGCCTTTATTGGTAACAGCGGTATTGGTCTGCTTATTAAACACAATATTCTCATTTCGTTTATAGCTGCCTTCTCTTATTTTACGGATAAATTTTAGCGGCTGCATTGTAGCCGTGTCAATATAGGACTCATAGTTATCGCGAACCTTAAAAATCCAGTCATAGGACGAATTGGATTTACCAACAGCGGCCACATGATAGACAGGGCGGTTATTCAAACGGGTCAGCGTGGTCTTTACGGTCGCATTTCCGGCATTAACATATATACCTGCGACAGAATAATACACTGTCAAGGTAAACTCTTCCCCTGCCTTAAATGAAGTGTTTTTCAGATGACACATGCTGCTGTCACCCGGCTGCACAGGTTTAAAGGCAAAGCACATTATAATTAACCCTATTATCCAAAATTTTTTCATGCTTGCTTTGTTTTTGGTATCCTTATTCAGTTTTCATCGCTTTGATCTCAGTTCGCTTAAATATTCTCAAACTTAACACAAACAAACTTCCTACCAAAGCAGGAATGATTAAATTAATGAGCCAGATGAAGCCCGCCGCACTCACGATCCCCAGTGTATTACTGCTAAACAGCCCAAAGACCTTAATACTGATCTCTCCTCTCACACCCAACTCGGCTATCGGAATCGTGGGTACGATCGCTATCAGTAAAAATAAGATACTTACCGACCAGATGGCCTCTTTCAAAGGCATCATTACGTTAAAAAGGTAAAACATTAATACGTATTGAGCAATAAAAACTGAATACCGGCAAAAGGCCAGTAAAAGTACACGTAGTAAAAGCTTCCTGTCAAATTCTTTTAGACTGTCAATTAACAGCCGATGTTTATAGACAAAAGGGATTTTTTCAAACCAGTTAACAAATAGAGAAAT